>JAJEFE010000011.1 GCA_022820625.1 Gammaproteobacteria bacterium
ACGGCCGATTGGAGCGCGCCCAGGGGCCTTTGTGCGCCCACGCCGAGCCATCGGCCGATTCCGCGGTCGCCCATGCGGGTTCATCGCCAAATTGCGCCCTTCGCCTGACCGCGAAACATCCTACGGCGCACGCTCCTAGTGGAGAACAACTATTTCCTGGGCAACAGAAAGCCCAACACCGGCGGCATTCGGGTCATCAATGAGAACCAGACCGTCAGAAACAACTATCTGTACGGTCTGACCGGCCACCGGTTCCGCGGCGCGCTGGTGATCATGAACGGCGTCCCGAATTCACCGCCCAATCGCTACGACCAGGTGGTCGATTCCCTCATGAACAACAACATCGTCGTGGACAGCGACTACATTCAACTGTGCGCGGGAAGCGATGAAGAGCGATCCGCAACGCCCATCGGCTCGTCAATGCACGACAACATCATCATGAGCACGACGAACCTGGACCCCTTTACCGTCTACGATGATATTTCCGGAATCAGCTTTGAGGGCAACGTGCTGAATGAAGAAGCGGATGTGCCGATCGGGAGCGGATTCAGCAAAGCACCGTACTCTGTCGAGGAAAATGATCACGGCTTGCGCGTACCGGCCCAGGCGCTGATCGACGAGATCGGGTTCGGCGAAGTCATATTGCCGGTTGCGAAGGAAGACACCGGAGCAAGCTATTACCCCAAGACCGACAACGTCGTGGAGTTTCGGAGCGGCGATACGCTGTCGGTCGGCGCAGGCACGGATACCATTCTGGACGCGCTGGCTATCAGCAACCCGGGAGATACCCTGCTCCTCGAGAATGGAGGGGAGTACCTGCTCACGAAGTATGCCTACATCAGGCATCCGGTCACGATAAGGACGGAGACCGGCGACAAGGCGCTTGTCCGGTCCGAAAAAGCGAGCTTCTTCATCGTGGAAAACGGCGGCGCCCTGGAAGTGGAGAACCTCTGGATGGACGGCGCGGCGTCGCCCGACCAGCCCGGCAACAACGTGATCAGCACCAGCCGGTACTCCATGAACCGCAACTACTCCCTGGCGGTTCGCGACAGCAGGGTCACCAATCTGGACGTGAACCACACGTTCGATTTTCTCAAGGTGTACCGCAGCACTTTTGCGGACTCGATCGAGATTTTCGATACGGAGATGTCGAACATAACCGGATCGATCCTGTCCCTGGACAAGGAAACCGATGATCTTGGCATCTACAACGTCGAGAATGTCAGCATCAGTGGCAGCACGTTCACCGATATCCAGGGATCGGTTGCCAACATCTACAGGGGCGGCACGGATGAGAGCACCTTCGGGCCGATCGTCGTCGTCGAAGGAAACGAGTTCACGAACGTCGGGCTCGGCTCACGGAACAAGAGCGGAGCGTCGCTCAAGTTTCACGGGGTGCAGAGGCTGGATGTTTCAGACTCGAGCTGGAATGGCAGTGCGCCATTGGAGTTGTACCTGACCAACGGCGAACCCATCACGGTGATCAGGGATGTCGTGATGAGGGATACGGGCCAGATTCGAGCCAACAACGACGAATATCAGATTGAAAACGTCGTCTACGAAAGGAATGCGCCATGAGTCCGGGGGCATCGTCAAGCTGATCGCACGCTATCGCCTCGGTGCCACCGGCTCAAATTTCACTCCGAACGAGCCGAATGATCCGAAGTCCACGCGCGCGGTCGGTCGGGGTCAACCTCGCGACTTTCCATGCCGCGACCTCGTCGGGCCAGCGGTCGACCGATGCCGACTGAATGGCGTATGCCTGCTCCAGCGTCACCGGCAAGGGGCCGGGAAAACCCGGTAACGGTTCAGCGCTCAATCGCGCGTCCACCAGGCGCCTGGATATTTCGTCGTCCGGTTCTGGCAGTAATGTCTGCACTTCGGCAGTGCTCGCTATCGCCAATACATTCTCCCTTTGTTCCCTGGTTTCAAGACTCGGTTCTTAAATGCGGTTGCTACTCTATTTAGAAACGTGCTCGAATGGAAATGAATTCGAATGGAACCATGATCGCGTGCGAGCAAGTTACACCGCTAGAACTGAATGATGCATCCGGGAAAACTGGCCCTGATTGCGACCGGGTGCCTGGTCCTGTTCGCGGCCACGGCCCTCGGGGCCTATGGTACCCATGGCGTGCAGGGCGCCGTCGACGCGGCGCGGTGGAGCGCCTACGAAGTCGCTGTCGACTACCAGTTCTACCATGGGTTGGGAATTATTGCGGCCGGCATCCTGGCGGATCGGTTTCCCGATTCGCGTTTGGTAGCGTGGTCAGGATGGGTTCTCCTTATCGGGGTCGCCGCTTTCAGTGGCAGCATCTACGCCACGACGTTCGGCGCCCCCGAGGCGGTGGGCGCGCTGGCCCCGGTGGGCGGCCTCGCCATGATGGCGGGCTGGCTGTTGCTGGCATTGGGCGTCTGGCGGGCAGGCCGTGCCCGGGGCCGAGGCTAACCACTCCGGAGGCAACAGCCAGCTTCCGTCAGTGGTGTTTCAGCCGGCAAGGTTTGTCGGATAGCCCTGACAGACGCAGATCGGCTGTGTGGATTCCGCTTGCATACGCCTGCTTATGGCAGGATTTCATGCCGATATAGCCGCTCGTTGCTGGACTGTTCGCGGAGATCGGCGGAGAATAACCGCCCCCAACCAACTGGATATTCAGGTCAACCTTGCGAGGTTCAACATCATGTCATTACACATTGGCGATCAGGCGCCTGACTTTACGGCGGAAACCACCCAGGGAACCATCAACTTTCACGACTGGATCGGCGACGGCTGGGCCATTCTCTTCTCGCACCCCAAGGACTTCACGCCCGTCTGCACGACGGAACTCGGCTACATGGCAGGGCTCAACGCGGATTTCGCGAAGCGCAACTGCAAGGTCATCGGCTTGAGCGTTGACTCGGTGGACGATCACGTGGCGTGGTCGAAGGATATCGAGGAGACCCAGGGCCATGCCGTGAACTACCCGATCATCGACGGCAGCAGCCTGGAAGTTGCGAAGGCTTACGACATGCTGCATCCGAACGCCAGCGGTGCGGCGAAGGACCGCACGGCGATGGACAATTCCACGGTGCGTTCGGTCTTCGTGATCGGCCCGGACAAGAACATCAAGGCGATGCTCACGTATCCCATGAGCACCGGCCGGAATTTCGACGAGGTGTTGAGGCTGCTGGACTCGATCCAGTTGACGGCGTCTCACAAGGTGGCGACACCCGTCAACTGGAACGACGGCGACGATGTCATCATCCTGCCGGCGGTATCCAACGAAGAAGCGCAGGAGCGGTTCCCGGACGGCTGGGAAGCGCCCAAGCCCTACATCCGCATCGTTCCGCAGCCGAGGTAGGCGAACGCGACGGCCGGAGCGGCTCTCCCGTTCGCGGGACACCGATTTGCAATTTGCAGGCGGCGCCCTTTCAGGAGGAAACGTCGAGTTTCGGGCTTTGACGCCGCGCCGATAGCGCGGTACGTTCAATTCTGGAAATCGCCCGACATGAAACGCTCCAACCCGGTACCGCCATTGCTTGCATCCCTGATTCTCTGGGGGTGCGAGAGCGGTACGTCCACGGGTCCGGAGCCGGTGACCTTCGAACCGGCGCACCCGTCCGGGGAGGGTTTCGCCGCACTGTATGCGCCGCCGCCGTACGACGTCGTCCCCTATCCCAACGACATCTACAACCCGGTCGCGGCCGGGGCGGGTTCGACCCTGTCGGTCCCGGTCAGGATCACGTCGCCCCTGGCGGCGGCGGTCAACACCCTGGACGGGTTCTCGACCGTTGCGTCGATCACCGCGCCGTTCAACGCGCCGATCGACGCCTCCAGCCTCGTTCCCTTCAATCCGCTGGCGCCCACGGGAAGCGAGACCGTGTTCGTGCTCGATGCGACGCGCGGCATTCCGCTCGTTCCGGGCGTGCATTACACGGTGGGCGTGAGCAACGCCACGGGCAGCAACGAGTCGCTGCTTGAAATCACCCCGCTGCGGCCGCTGTCGCCGAAAACAACGTACCTGTTCGTCCTCACCAGCGGAATATCCAGCAACCTGGGCGCGGCGGCCTCGCCCGACCAGGTATTTGGCGCCGTTCGCAACGCGCACCTGGCAGGTCTCGACAGCGTTCCCGGCGCGCCTGAGCTGGATCCGCTGTTTCCGGCCATTACCCCCCTGATCGATGCCGCCAGGGGATTGCTGGGGATTCCCGGCGGCGCCATCGCGGTGGCCTGGAGCGCCACCACGCAATCCATCTCGGAGGTACTGGAGGCGGTGCAAGCCAGTGCCGTGGCCATGCCCCACCAGGTCGCGCCCATGGGCATCACCACCGCCCACCTCGGACTGGGACTGCCCGGCGCCGCCAGCCTCCATGCGGGCTGGATGCAGATTCCCTATTACGGGGATCCCAATGACGTCCTGGGCAGCTTCTGGGTGAATTCCGATTTCGTGCCGCCCACCGCGGCCAATCCGCATCCGTTGCCCCGCGGCGGGCTGCTGAGGGTCCCGGTGTTCGCGGCGACGCCGAGTTTCGGAGAGGCTCCTCCCGGCGGATGGCCCGTCGTGCTGTTTCAGCACGGCGTCACCAGCAACCGCACCTCCATGATCGCCATCGCCGATGCCTTTGCGTCGCAAGGCTTTGCCATGGTGGCCATCGACCTGCCGCTGCACGGGGTGACCGACACCGGCAGCGTTTTCTACCAGGGGGCGGGCAGTCCCTTCGGCGACAACGAGCGGCACTTCAACCTGGACAATGTAGGCGCCCTGGGCAGCCTGGAGCCGGACGGCCAGGTGGACAACGGCTGGCAGATCTTCAACGTGGGCAATCCGTTGAACGCGAGGGACCACGGCCGGCAAGCGGTATCGGACCTGTTTCACCTGATTCGTACCATCCCCGTCATGGACGTCAGCGGTGACGGAGTTCCCGACCTGAACGGCGACCGCATCCACTTCGTCGGCGTCTCGCTGGGCGCGATTTTCTCGACGCCGTTTCTTGCGCTGAACCAGGAGTTTTCCACCGCGACAGTGTCCAGCGCGGGAGGACCGTACTCGCACTTTCTCACGGACCCCATGGCGATCACTTTCGGGCGGCCGATCCGCGCGGCCGTGGAAGCGGCAGGGCTGCCTTTCGGCTCCGTCGGATTCCAGAACTTCGTCCGCGACCTGCAGACGGTGCTGGATTCCATCGATCCCGTTAACTACGCTGCCTCGGCGGCGTCTCATCATCCCATTCACATGGTCGGCGTCCGATCGGATACTTCGGTGCCGATGTCGCTGATCGACAACGTGGCCGACTACATGGGGCTGTCGGACATCTCGGCGACCACCGTGGATCCCGCGGGCGTGCGGGGCATCGTGCGCTTCAACAGGGGTGGGCACGGGGCGATCCTCAACCCGGCCGACCTTGCGGTCACCGTGGAGATGCAGACCCAGGCAGTGGCATTCGCGGCCTCGGGAGGAACCCTCCTCCCTGTCGGCAATTCGGAGATCGTCGAATGACGGGCGGCGGCCTCGGATACGGCGCCCGGTGTGGTTGGCGGAGCGGAAACCGTTGCACCCGGCGGTACGGCGTACGGTGCGGGCTCCGATGCGAAGTCCGGCACGGAGTCCGTTGCGGAGCAGGAACATGAGGAAGTATCGACAATTGAGAATCGTCATCGGTTGCTGCCTCTGTGGGTATTCGATGGGCGGGCTGTCGCAGCAACCGGCGCAAACTCCCGCCGCCGCAGGCCCGGGCGCGATCGAGGAGATCGTCGTCACGGGTTCGTACATCCGCAGGGCGTCGCAATTCGATTCGCCCTCGCCGCTGACCACCATCGGCTTCGAGGATATCGCCGACCTTGGGGTCAACGAGATCAGCGACATCATCGAGCGGATGACCATCAACACGGGTTCGCAGAACAACCCCGACGCGTTCACCCAGAACGCGAGCACCGGCACGACGAACATCAACCTGCGCGGCCTGGGCGTGAATTCCACGCTGGTGATGCTCAATTCACGCCGCCAGGTGCACAGCGCCGTGACCACGAACCGCGGCAACAACTTCGTGGACACCTCGGCGCTGCCGCCGATGATCGCCTTCGACCGGATCGAGACGTTGAAGGATGGCGCCACCGCACTCTACGGTTCCGACGCGGTGGCCGGCGTGGTGAACTTCATCACCCGCAGCGACTTCGAGGGCCTCGATGTCCAGCTTGATGTCCAGACGGTCGCCGGATACCCGCAGGACGACCAGCAGTTCAGCTTGCTGTATGGCGGCGGCACCGACCGTACGCACGTCCTGCTGGCCTTCAGCGTGCTGGACCGCAAACCGCTCACCACGACGGACAAGCGCCTCTCCACGGCCGCCGACGATCTGAGCGCCGTCGGCAACCCGGGCAGTTTCCTGGTGACGGCTCTGCCCGGCAATCCCGCCTATGCGCCGGTGTGGACGGCCGCCTTCGACACGAATTTCAATGGCGTCGCCGACCTTGTGGAACCGACCCTGGGCCTGCCGCCGGTACCCGGCGCGCTGACTCCGTTGTTCGTGGACCCCGACTGCAACGCCATCGCATCGCAGGATCCCAAAGTCGTGCCAGGCGTCCTGCAGTCCGTGCCGAGTCCCTCGGGCGACATCGGAATCGGCCTGTGCCAGTTCGATTTCGGTTCCTACTTCAGCCTGGTCCCCGAGGAAGAGCGCGTGTCGGCTTACGTGGAACTGAATCACGCCTTCGGTGACGGGCCGGACGGCCGGCTGGAACTGCACCTGACGGACAACGAGGCGCTGCGGAACAATTCGCCGTCCTTTCCGATCACCGAGCGAAACCCGATTTCGGTCAACCACCCCGACAATCCCTTCGGCACGGACGTGTTGTGGATCGGCCGGGTCATCGGCGGCGGCGGAACCGCAGGCCCAACGGTCCACGACTCCCGGACCTGGCGGGTGGCCGGAAGCCTGACCGGAGACTTCAACGACGACTGGGGCTGGGACGTGGGCTTCCAGCGGAGCCGGAACGAATTCTTCCTCGGCGCGGAGGACACCGTCAAGGACCGACTCTACAGTGCTTTGATCGGATTCGGCGGTCCGGACTGCGATCCGGCCGCGGGCGCCCCGGGGATCGGCGCTTGCCGCTATTTCAATCCCTTCGGCAGCTCACTGACCGGGACGGGCACGGTCAACACCCCGGAACTCATCGACCACATTCAGGGTCCGTACACCATCGACGCCAACACCAGGCTTACGACGTTCGACGGCGTGGTAACGGGCAATTTCGGCGCGCTTCCCGGCGGACCGGCGGGCATCGCCGTGGGCGCCCAGGTCCGGGAAGAGGAGACCCGCTCGGACTACAGCGAGCTTGCGAACCGGGACGCCTTCATGTTCGTCGTGGGCAACCCTGACTTCGCCAGTAGCCGGGAGGTGACGGCGGCGTTCGTGGAATTGCTGTTGCCCGTAAGCAGTCAACTGGACCTGCAGCTTGCCGCGCGGATCGAGGACTATGGGGGCGGCGTCGATTCCACGGACCCGAAGCTGACCGCCTTGTGGCGTCCCACCGACGCCTTCGCGCTGCGGGCGTCCGTCGGGACATCCTTCCGCGCGCCGTCGATGTTTCAGGCATTCGGCACGCAGACGACGCTGGAGGAATTGACCGACCCGCTGGTTCCGGGCGCCACGCAATTCCTGCCGGTGCGGACCCAGCCCAACCTGTCCGGCAGGACACTCAGGCCGGAGACCGCCGACGTGGCCAACCTGGGGTTCACCTTCTCGCCCGGCGACAACCTGGAACTCGGCATGGACTATTGGTCGTTCGACTACACCGACGTCATCATCCAGCAGAATCCCCAGGCGCTGCTGGACGCGGCGGTCGCCGGCGACACGGCGGCGGCGCGCCAGATCGAGCGCGGTCCCACGGGTGGACTGCTTCGGGTCAACTCGTTCTACGACAATGCCTCGTCGCTCAAGACGGACGGCCTGGACTTCTCCATCGCCTACACGATGGATTTGGCTGCCGGAACGTTGCGGTTGGGCACTCAGGCTACCGCCGTGTCAACCTACGATCTGGCGGATCCCCAGGCCGGCGTCATCGACGGCGCCGGCAAGCGCAACTTCGCGAATTTCGCCACTTCGGTGCCGGAACTGCGGGGCAACGTGTTCATGAACTGGCAGCGCGACATCCACGGCGTCAACATTTACATCCACCACATCGACTCGTACCTGGACGACGGCCAGTCCGGCGCACTTCGGCCCATTGGAAGCCACGCAACCGTGGACGCGCAATACAACGTCGCGCTGGACCGATTCGGCGGCGTCACACTCTCGTTCGGCGGCTTCAACCTGACCGGAGAGGATCCGCCACCCGTGGCTACCAACGGTGGGTTCGACTCCAAGGTGCACGATCCGCGCGGGCGGCTGCTCTACGCCAGGGCTTCGGTATCGTTCTGACCCGACCGCGTTTCCGGTATCATGGCGTATCGCCGGGGACGCTCTCCTCCTGCGGCATGATACGAATGCGTTCCGCGCGCTTCTCCGTGGCGGAAAGGACCTCCAGGCGGTAACTCTCCCAGGTGACCGCATCGCCCTTGACCGGGATGCGCCCGAGTTGCTCGGCAATCAGGCCGGCGGGACTGGTGATATCGGCATCGGGCTGCCATTCGAACCCGAAATGCTCGCCGACCTTTCTCATCTCCACGGACGCGACGACGATCACCGAACCATCCGCCTGGGGCCACATTTCCTCCGAGTAGGGGTCGCTCTCGTCGTCGATTTCGCCGACGATCTCCTCGAGGATGTCCTCCAGCGTGACGATGCCTTCGACGCCCCCGTACTCGTCCACCACGATCGCCATGTGGCTCCGCGATTCCTGAAAGGCGCGCAGCAGGCTGACCAGCGAGCGACTCTCGGGAATGGTCAGGGCCTGGCGGACCAGGGCGCTCCAGTCAATGGCTTCACCCGGATGCTCATGAATGTGAAACAGCAACTCCTTTGCAAGCACGACGCCCGTGACGTGGTCCAGGTCGTCCGTGGTGGAGAAGGGCAGCCGGCTGTGGCCGGATTCGCGTATGGTTTCGAGGTTTTCCGCCCAGGAGCGCTCGCCGGAAATGAACTGGATGTTCTGCCGGGGAACCATGGCGTCATGGACGCACAGCTGTGACAGCCGCGTGGCTCCGACGATCATGCTCGCGGTCCGGGGGCCCACGGCGCCTTCGCTTCGGGCGAGCCCGGCCAGTAGCCGAATTTCCTCGGCGGAAGTGGTTGGTCGTCTCTTGTCGGGGCGCAGGGACCTGGAGACCATTTCGCTCAACGCCACCAGCGGGCGGAGCGACACGCTGAGAAATTGAATGCCCCAGGCAACGGGGCTCGCCAATTCCCTCGAGTAGGTCACGCCCAGGGTCTTCGGAATGATCTCCGTCAGCAGCAGGACGGAAATGGTGAAAACTATGGTGAAGACCCAAAGTGTTTCCGCCGCGAATGCATCCTCGTAGCTCGCTCCGGCCACGGCGGCGCCCACGGTGTGCGCCACCGTGTTGACGATCAGGATCGCCGCAATGGGAACGTCGATCCCCCGCTTGAAGCGTTTCAGGAGTTGCCCTGAACGCTTGCCGTCCTGGACCAGCGCCTCCACATCGGCGTTGCCGATGGACAGCAGCACGGACTCCATGATCGAGCAAAGGAAGGAACCTACCAGCGCCAGCGCAACGGCTATGGCGAATGTCAGCATGCAAGTCTCCGCGACTAGGGATGGATGATGAGCCGGTCGGGGGCGAACCAACCGTGATCTTTGGCGAATTGGCTGGTTTCTCCGACGAAAAGCAACGCCGGCGATTCAACAGCGTGCGCTTCGGAAGCGTCGGCAAGTTTCTCGAGAATCGTGCAAATGACTCGCTGGTCCCTTGCTGTACCGCGTTCCACCACGGCTACGGGTGTTTGCCGATCGTAACCCCGCTGAATCAGGCGTTCGGCAAGAACGGCGTATTTCGCGACGCCCATGTACAGGACCAGGGTCTGGCCCGGTGAAAAATCCGCAACCTCGGCGATGCCCCGTTCGGTATGGCCGGTGGTGAGTACCACGGACTGGGCTGCTCCGCGGAGCGTCAGCGGAATGCCCGCGTAGCAGGCGCAGCCCTGAGCGGCGGACACGCCAGGCACCACCTGGAAGGGCAGTCCGGCTTCCACGAGCGCCTCCACCTCCTCGCCGCCGCGGCCGAAGATCATCGGATCGCCGCCCTTGAGTCGGCATACGCGCTTGCCGGCGCGGACATGGTTGATGAGCAGTGTGTTGATGTCGGGTTGCTTGATGGAAGGTTTGCGGGGGGTCTTGGCCACCGAGATCAACTCGGCGTCGCGGCGCGCGAACTCCAGCACCTCCTCGCCCACCAGCCGGTCGTAGAGCACGATTTCGGCCTGGCTCAGCAACTGGCGGCCGCGCAGCGTGATCAGGTCCGCCCGGCCCGGCCCGGCGCCCACCAGCCAGGCTTCGCCCATTTTCTCGGGATTCCTGGAATGCCACTCCGCGAGCAGCCGGTCCAGGGTGGCCTCCGCTTCGGCCTCACGTCCGGCGTAGACCGACTCCGGTACCTGGCTTTCGAGCACCCGCTCCCAGAATCGGCGGCGCTGGTCCAGATCGCCGATGTTGTCGCGGACATGCGTCCGCCACCGTCCGGCGAGCCCGGCGAACGCGCCGAGCCCCATGGGCAGCATGGACTCGATGCGACCCTTGAGCCACCGCGCCAGAACCGGCGAACTGCCGCCGGTGGAGACGGCCACGGTCACAGGCGCACGATCGATGATCGCCGGCATGATGACGTTGCCCAGATCCGCATCGTCCACCACGTTGCAGAATCGGTTGGCGGATTCGGCGGCGCGGGCAACGGCGGCGTTCAATTCCCGGTCTGAGGTGGCCGCGATGATGAGCCAGTAGGGGCGGATGTCGCCGGGACCGGCTGGAGCGTTCCCGGTTCCGGTCGGACCGCCCCCGGTTTCATCGCCGTAGTCTCCGGGCACGAACTCTCCGTCCAGATGGTGGATCTTCCCGGCATTCCGCAGTTCCCTCAGCTCGTCGCTGAGGGCTGGGCCGGCCACGGTCACTTCAGCGCCCGCGGCGAGCAGCAGCCGCACCTTGCGCGCACCTACGTCGCCGCCACCCACGACCAGGCAGCGGCGCTTGTCAAGTCGGGCAAAGAGAGGGAGATGTTGCATGTAGAAAGGCTGGCACGGAAGCAAGCGCCCCGGCTAAATCCCGCCGCCGCGGGTCAGCATCATGCCGAGAATCGTCGTCGCCAACGCGATGGCGGCAATCAACACTCCCACAGAAATCAGGTGAGTGCGCATATTTTCCGTCCGCAACCTGGCGATCGCCGCATCGACGTGCTCACGGGACAGCCGCAGTTCCGAATCGACGTGCTCACGGGACAGCCGCAGTTCCGCGTCGAAGTGCTCACCGGACAGCCGCAGTTCCGCGTCGAAGTGCTCGCGGGTCAGCCGCAGTTCCGTGCTGAAATATTCCCGGGTCACCAGTTGATTGACGGATTGGCCCATGACTTCGACGATGGCTTCGGCGTGTTCGGCTTCAATGCCCGCAGCCTTGAGTCTGCGGGCAGCGTCCAGTGTATCAAATGCCGTGGCGGCCATGACCGGTCTCCTGCGGTCCGCCGCCGGGCGGGCCGTGGTTTCATGGAAATGAGCTCACGATAGCATCTGCGGCACGGCGTGAAACGCTGACTTTCTGGCCGGAATGACCAGAAAATGGGGTAATTTTCTCTCCCGGTGGCGGGCACTCTGCTGTCGCGCGGCCGGCGAAGCGGGTTAGAATTTGCCTTGTGCACGATCGTCGGAATGCGCCCGACGTGACCCCGAGCCAACAATGACCCTGAAGCAACTGAAATACCTGATCGGAATCGCCGACAGCGGATTGAACATCACTGCTGCCGCGGAACGGCTGTACACCAGCCAGCCCGGGATCAGCAAGCAGTTGAAGCAGCTCGAAGCCGAGCTCGGCATGCAACTCTTCACGCGCAAGGGCAAGAGCCTCACCGCGATCACGCCGGCGGGGCATCAGGTCATCGAGAGGGCCCGCAAGATCCTGCGTGAGGTCGATAACATTGCCAGTCTCGCCAGCGACCTCACCGCGGAGCAGGAAGGCACGCTCTCCATCGCCACCACGCATACGCAGGCGCGATACGTCCTGCCGGAAGTCATCAAGAGCTTCCGCAGCCGCTACCCTCGCGTCGACCTGGAGTTGCACCAGGGTACCTCCGAGCAGATCGCCGAACTGGTGGCCAACCAGCAGGTGGATTTCGCCATTGCCAGTAGTTCGGAGGGCATGTTCGCCGATCTCACGCTCTTGCCGATCTATCACTGGCACCGGATCGTACTGGCGCCCAAGCAGCATCCGCTCAGCCGCGGCGCCAAACCGCTGGATCTGGCGACTCTCGCCGCCTACCCGCTGGTGACCTACGTGTTCAGCCTGACCGGCGAATCCTCGTTCAAGCGCGCCTTTGCCGACCAGGACCTCGACTACCGGGTGGTATTCACGGCGCGGGATGCCGATGTCATCAAGACCTATGTGCGCATGGGCATGGGCGTCGGGGTACTCGCTTCCATGGCCTACGAATGCAAGGACCAGGAGGATCTGAAGGCCATCGACGCCAAGGGGCTGTTCCCGAGGATCACCACCTGGCTCGGATTCCCGCGCGACCGCGTGCTGCGCGGTTACATGGTGGATTTCATCCACCTGTTCGCACCGGGCTACTCGCAGCGCACGATTCGCGAAGCCGCCGCCCTGGAGAGCCAGGAGCAGGTTAACGAACTGATCGGCGACGTGATCCTTCCGGAGCGGGGCGGTTGCGAGGACGATACGGCGGCTGCGGCCTAGCCGTCGTTATCAGACGCAGTCGCCACTTGTGCTTGGGAGCATCGCGACAGCGTCTCCATGAAGCGCCGATAGGAGTCCGGGGCGTCAAGCACGAACGGATGCGGATCCCCGGAACCTCTGGCCTTCAGGCGTTCCAGCTTTTCCGGCATGCCGTCGAACAGCGGATGGTTCTGCAGCACTACGTTTACGCTCAATTCCGTGGCGATCTCCGCGAACCGGTCGATGGACTCGAGGTATTGGGGCAGCGCATCGCCCAGCATGGGCACCGTGAGCGCGGTGCCGCCGAACACGGCGGCTGTATGCGTGTCCTCGCCGTCCCGAACCGGGAACACGACGCTGATGGCGCCCGGCGTATGTCCCGGCACAAGAAAGGGAGTCACCGTGCCGTCGCCCAGCCGAACGGCTTCGCCTTCGGTCGCCACCACGTCCCGCACCGGCGGTGCCGGTCTGCCGCTATCGGGATCCCATGCTTCCATGAGTCCCCAGTCCGCCTCGGACGCAACCACGCGGGCGCCGAAGCGCTGCTGGAGGTGCGGTGAACCTCCGTAGTGATCGGCATGCCCGTGCAGGACGACGACGTACCGGATGTTCTGCGGGTCGAGACCGAGTTGCGCCATCCCTGGCAGCAATACCGAATCAACCTGATCCGAATAACCCGAGTCGAGCAGCATCAGGCCTTCGGTCGTGGCGATAACGTAGACCACGGTCGAAGTCCGGCCAATGGCGTAGACGTTGTCGAATATCCGGACCGGTTCGATCAGTGGGTCGTCCGCACTGCCCGTGACGACCGGCCCTCGCGTGCACATGTGGTCGACAACCCCCAGCCACTCTGTGCCGGCGCTGGCGCGCGCGGCTTCCAGGTGCTCATCGAATGCACCCACCTGAGAAGTCGTGACTCGCGTGGGAGGCACGTAGGGAACGGGTTGTTGCGATACCGCAGTTGTGGCTGCAAGAACCGCGAGTGACGAAACCGTCAGCACGGCCATCAGGCGTTTTGCACTTTCAGACATGGCAGTAACTTCCCTCCTGGTCTGCGGACTAGCCGCCCACAAGGACGTAGCCTTGGCTCTGCAGATCGATCAGCGTCGTCAGCGCCCATAGATCAAGCTGGATTTCCGGCAGGATGGTTGCCGGATCGATTTCCCGCCCCGTAACGGCCTGACCGCAGACGTGGAACTTGACGCCCGCCTCGGAGAGGGTCCGGATCATCTCGATATTCGGGTTGTCGTGTCCGTCGTTGCGCGCCTTGAAGGCCTCGTTCTGGAGGATGATCTCGGTGGATCCCTGATGCAGCACCACCGCGATCTGGCGGTTTTCGGCCGGGACGCCGTGCTTCGCTAATGTATTGACGTACCGTGCCGTGGCGCTCAATAACGGATTCACATCCTCGATGTTCTCGGCGCTCTGGACGATGTCGATGACGACCTTATGCGTCGCTTCGGGATCCGGCAGCATGGCGGCGCCCGGTACGTCCCGCGTTGGATTGACGCCCGGCACGGGAAGGTCCTGCCCGAATGCCAGGTTGGCGGATAGCAGGAGCGTTAGCGCGGCAAACGTGAGTCTTTTCATGAATTTCTCCTGTCGCTTGGATGATTGCTCAGGTTATACCCTATCCAAGAAAAGCCCGGATTCAAACCGAATACGTGGATTCCTCTTGAAGGAACAATTGACACGTATAATGTGCGCACATAGTATGTGCGACATGAACATCACGCTATCCGTAAATGAGCAGGTGGTCGCCGAGGCGCGAAGAATTGCCGCGCTTCGCGGAACGAGCCTGAATCAACTCGTTCGCGACTATCTTCATCGATTGACTCATCGAGAAAACCCCGAGCAAACGCTCGTGGAGTTGCAGGCCCTCTGGGACGAGGAGACTTTTTCCTCAACCGGGCCCTGGACGCGCGATGAACTTCATGAGCGCACGTGAGTTCATCGACACAAACGTGCTCGTCTACGCACACGATGGCCGCAATCTGGCCAAGCAGGCTGCTGCCCGCGAGCTGATTGCCCGGCTCATGCGTGAACGGCGAGGTGTGCTCTCGCTTCAGGTGCTGCAGGAATTCTATTCGGCGGCGACGCGCAAGCTGTCCATGTCAGGCGAAGCGGCGAAGGCGCGAATCATCCACTATATCCAGTTCGAGGTGATTACGCTCGTCCCGGCAGATGTCCTTGCCGCGATCGACCTGCAACGGTTGCACCGCTGGTCGTTCTGGGATTCGCTTATTGTCCGCGCTGCGCTGAAAGGCACGTGCGCACGGTTGCACACCGAAGACATGCACTCAGGACAAGTCATCGAGACGGTCAGAATTCACAATCCTTTCGCTGTTCATCAGGATTGAAGCTCGACTGCGGCGGGGGGTTCTGGACCGTACTGGCTACGACCCGTTAGCCAGCCCGAATCCTTCATCCAGCCAGCCGGTGACTCCGCCGATCATTTCCTTCACGGGGTATCCGAGCCGGGCGAGGCGTACCGCAGCCTTGTTGGCGCCATTGCAGTGCGGTCCGGCACAATAGACCACGAAGGTCGAATTCGGTACGAACGAGCGGATGCGTTCCTCGGTGATCTGCGCGTGCGGCAGGTTGATCGCTCCTTCGACGTGCCCTTTGGCGAAGGCCTCCGGCGAGCGCACGTCCAGAAGCACGAAGTCCGGGGCGCCGCCCGCGAGCGACGCATGCACGTCCCAGCAGTCGGTTTCGAATCGAAGCCGGGCTTCGAAGTGGGCCAGCGCGGCGGCCGGTGTCTCCGTAACCAACGATGTCATCTTGATTCGTTCCTCCGATTTTGGTTCGCGACCGGCCCCGTGCCAGTCTGGGCATCCGTGACTATAAGCATTCTTCGGACAGGTGCTCAATAGCACTAGACTTTCGACAGATCGATCTCGTGCAGGCCACACTCGCGCTTCAGGCCACCGAATCGCGTCTCGTCGATGTGCCCGACCTCGTGGATCCGCCGTGTGGAGTGCCGGTCGCCGATGGAAATGTAGCCTTTCGCCCACAGCGGATGGTAGGGGAGTTTGTGCCTGCGGAGATAGCGGCCCACGTCGCGACCGGTCCAGTCGGCAATGGGATGGACTTTCCAGCGCTCGCCGGCGATGGCCAGGAAGGGGATGTTCGCGCGCGAACCGGATTGTCCGCGCCGAAGGCCCGCGAACCAGGTGCCGGCCCCCAGTTCCCGCAGGGCGCGGCGCATGGGTTCCACCTTGTTGGCCTGGTTGTAGGCTTCGATTCCCTCCAGCCCCTGTTCCCACCGCCTGCCGAAACGGGCCTCCTGCCAGGCCGGCGAAAACTCGCTTCGATAGACTTTAAGATTCAGGTTCAGCCGCTCGCTGAGCTGATCGATGAACTGGTACGTCTCGGGGAACAGGTAGCCGGTGTCCACGAGAATGACCGGGATCCCGGGCGCGGCCCGCGCCAGAAGATGCAGCGAAACGGCGGCCTGGGCGCCGAAGCTGGAACTCAGGACATGGTTACCCGGCAGCCGTTCAAGCGACCAGTGCACACGCTCTTCCGCCGTCATGCGGGAGAACTCCCGCTCGCAGTGGCCGTGCGTGGCCTTGCGGCTCTCGTCCTCGTCGTAGGCGACCGGAGGGGAGCAGGGCGGGAACAGGTCTGTCGCGACGGCGTTCATTTCGTTCGCTTTCTCGTGGGAACGCGACAGTAATGCAAGCGAGGCGGAAGGTGAACGACCGAGATTTCATGCCTCAATACCGAAGACGCATAAGTTACGCGAATTCGGAATAGGCAAATTCCCCTCGCTTCTTAGCCGCGCTAGGCCCGTACTTGCATCCGGCCCGGGCGACATTCCCGGTCGATCCGAGCGTCTTGATGTGCGCAACTGACGCATGAAAATGAAACCGCTTACACTTTTTCGTGCAAAAACCACAAAAAGGTGTTGACGAACGCCCCGAAGGCGAGTAAATTCCGCGAATGAAACCGCTTACATTTTTCTCGCCGCATGGGCGGGAAGTCGAAAATCACTAACCGGGGCGAGTTGCAGAACCACGCCTCGGCGTGGTGGAGGAGAGCTTCAAGGTGGCAGCAAAGGTATTCAGAAAGTCTCCGGTCGCAGCGGCAGTTTCCGTGGCCATGGCCAGCGGGGCGGCGTATGCACAACAGGCCCAACAGGGCGCGCAGGCGATGGAGGAGATCGTGGTAACCGGTATCCGCCAGAGCCTGAGGGCTTCCATGGACCTCAAGCGTGGCGCGGATGGGGTCGTGGACGCCATTACGGCTGAAGACATCGGCGACTTCCCCGACAGCAACCTCGCGGAATCCCTGCAGCGCATCACGGGCGTTTCGATCGACCGGGAACGCGGCGAAGGCAAGAGCGTCACGGTTCGAGGTTTCGGGCCTCCCTTCAATCTGGTGCTGTTGAATGGCCGGCAGATGCCGACAACGGACGGACTCAATAGATCATTTGATTTCGGCAATCTGGCTTCGGAAGGCATCTCCGCCGTGGAGGTCTACAAGAGCGGCCAGGCGGATGTGCCGACCGGCGGCATCGGTTCCACCCTGAATATCCGCACGACTCGTCCGCTCGAAGCTCCCGGAATGAATTTAACCGCTGCCGCGAGTGGATTGACCGACCAGTCGACCGAGCGTGGCGACTCCTTCACGCCGGAAATTTCCGCTCTGTTTTCCAATACCTTCGCAGACGATCGGGTCGGCATCGCGCTTAGCGCCGTGCGGCAGGATCGCAACAACGGCGCCAATACCGCCAGCGTCGGCGGTTGGCGCACCTTCCCCGGCGAAACGGACAACTGCTGGTGCGGAATCGGTCCATCCGAGTGGGGCGGCATTCCGCCTCATACCGATCCCAACCAGCAGAATCGGCCCGGGGCAGGCGACCTGTATTCGGTGCCCCAGGCCATTGGCTATGAACTGGCTGAATACGACCGTGTCCGAACCAACGGCCAGCTTACATTGCAGATGCAGCCGGCGGATAACCTGCGCGCGACACTGGACTACACGTATTCGGAAGTCGAGCTGACAAGGACTTACAGCAACCTGTCGGCCTGGTTCAACTTCGGTGGCCAGGAAACGCTCTGGACCGATGGTCCCCAGGCCAGCCCGCTCACTTACACCGAAAACTCGGTTAATTCCGACTACAGCATGGGGGGAGGCGAGGATGCATGGCGTACGCAGAACGGTTCCACAGGATTGAACCTGCTATGGGATGTTTCCGATCGGTTTACCGTTGAATTCGACTATCACGACTCGAATGCGAAACGCGCGCCGAACAGCCCGTTCGGCGATTCCGCCCTGCTTTCCACCGCGGCCTACAGCCGCGACCGGACAACCGGCTATTTCGGAAACCACCTGCCTGTTCTCGAGTTGGGGCTGAACGATCCGCTCTCGCCCGACGACATGGTCGTTACCGGCAGCGTGTTCACCAACAATCTGTCCCGTATGGATATCGATCAGACCAGGTTGTCCGGTTCCTTCGACTTCGATGTCGATTTCGTGGAGAGTGTCGATTTCGGTATCCAGATGACGGAGGTAAACAATCGTTCCGCCGGCTCCGTCGTGCAGCGCGATTCATGGAGTGCCCAGACTGAGCGCGGTGCGATCGCGGACCTTCTCGAACCTGCTTCGGCCGCTGACGCATTTTCCAACGTGCCCGGTGGCGCCGACCCGCGCCGTCAGACAGATTTCTACCGGTTTGACATGTCGGACCTGATAGCCCGAACGGAGTCGCTGATGGCGTCGGGTGAGGCGAATATCCACATGATTCCGGACATGGGTGACTGCGGCACGGGACTTTGTACATCCAGCCGTTTTACCGATGACCGGCGAACTCAGGAAGAGTCTGTTGCGGCCTATTTTCAGCTGAACATGTCCACCGAATTCGGCTCCATGCCGGTGGATATGCGGCTGGGAGTGCGTTACGAGACGACCGACGTTTCGTCTCAGGCGCTTGCGCCAGCCTATACGCGGCTCGACTGGGTCGCGGGTAACGAGTTCACCGCCGTGCAGGGCGATCCTGACTTCTCCGCTCTGGAAGGCGAATACGATGTCGTGCTGCCCAATTTCGACTTCAGGATCGACCTGACGCCGGATCTGGTCGGGCGCGTTTCCTTGAGCAAGACCCTCACGCGGCCCAACTACGGAGATATACAGGGTGGCCAGACCATCAACAATCCTGTGCGGATCGGTGGGGGAACCGGCAATCGTGGCAATCCGGCGCTATTGCCGTTCGAATCGCAGAACAGCGACTTCTCGGTCGAGTACTACTACAACGACGACAGTTACGTGGCTCTCGGCTATTTCCTCAAGGACGTGAACAACTTTATCGGGACCTCGTCGGTTGTCGAAGAAACGTTCGGGTTGCCGCATCCGGGACTCGGGCCGCTGGCCCAGGAAGCGCGGGCAGCCACCGGAAGTTCCGATGCCGGCTCCCTGTATGGCTGGATTCTTCAGAACAGAGCCGATGCCCAGGGAGTAGATACCGCCACGGGGATTATCACCGGCGTAGCTGGCCGGGATCCCGCAGCGCCGTTCAATCTCACCGTTCCTGTGAATATCGAAGAGGCGACCATGAAAGGCTGGGAAGTCGTTGTCCAGCACAACTTCGGCGACACGGGGTTCGGCCTGATCGCCAATGCCACCCTGGTGGACGCCGATGTCGGCTACGACAACCTCAGCCTCGCCCAGCAGTTCGTACTTACGGGCCTGAGCGACTCGGCGAACTTCATCGCCTTCTACGACAGGGACGGAATCGGTGTGAGGCTGGCCTACAATTGGCGGGATGCTTTCCTTGCCGGTACCGGTCAGAACAACGTGGGCGCCGGGCCTCCGACCTACGTGGGCGAATACAAGCAACTGGACCTGAGCGCGAACTACTGGATCAACGACAACATGAACATCTATTTCGACGGGCTGAACCTGACCGACGAAACGACTCATGTCTACGGTCGAAGCCCGATCCAGACGCTCTTCGCCGGACAGTCCGGCCCGCGCTATAACTTCGGCTTCCGGTACAAGTTGTAAGCGGCACATCCGGCAGAGGCTGCCTGTCCGGGCAGCCTCTGTTGGTATCATCCCCCCCCTGATACGGGCCGGGCGGTATTTCGACTCTGACCGTGCACAGCCAGGTGGATGAGTCGATGGATCAGCCAATTCAAAAGATAGTGATCGTCGGCGGCGGCACCGCAGGCTGGATTACGGCCGGCATGGTAGCGGCCGAATCCTCCGGGCGTGGCGACACGGCAGTCGAGGTCGTGCTTGTCGAATCGCCGGATATACCCATTGTCGGCGTCGGGGAAGGCACCTGGCCGTCGATGCGTACTACGCTTCAGCGGATCGGTTTGTCGGAAGACGCTCTGGTGCGCGAATGCGACGCCAGTTTCAAGCAAGGCACCCGATTCCGCGACTGGTCAGGCCGCGGGGAGTCGGCGGAATACATTCACCCCTTCAGTCTGCCGGCGGATTACGCTGAACTGAATCCCGCGATTTTCTGGCTCGAGCATCGCGGCCGAACGGCCTACGCCGATCTGGTCACTCCTCAGGCGCGCGTCATCAAAATGGGTCTTGCACCCAAGCAGGTCAATGCACCGCAATACGCGTTCACGGTCAACTACGGCTATCACTTCGACGCGGGCAAGTTCGCGGCACTGCTGCATCGCCATGCCGTGGACAAACTGGAAGTTCGGTACATTTCCGGCAATGTCCAAAGAATTGAATCGTGTCCGGACGGAGACGTTGCGGCGGTATTACTAGATTCAGGAGAACGCGTGGATGGCGACCTGTTCGTCGATTGCACCGGCCAGAAGGCCCTGTTGATCGGCGGCCATTTCGGGCGGCGCCTCGTTTCGCTCAAGGATGTGCTGTTCAACGACAAGGCCATCGCGGTCCAGGCGCCCTACGCGGACCCGGATGACCCGATCGCGTCCGCGACCGTGGCGACGGCCCAACCTCACGGCTGGATTTGGGATATAGGGCTCGGCAGCCGCCGCGGGATCGGATACGTTCACTCAAGTGCCCATGCCGATGAAGACACAGCACTATCGGTGCTCAAACAATATCTGGAAGAAACCGCTCCAGGCGTCGACCTCGGGCGGTTGAGCTACCGGACTATCCCGTTCGAACCGGGCTGCCGCGAAACATTCTGGGTCAGAAACTGTGTTGCCGTCGGCCTGTCGGCGGGATTTATCGAGCCCCTGGAAGCCTCGGCGCTCGTACTGATAGAACAATCCGCGGCGATCATCGGCGAGCAACTGCCGCGCAACCGGGAGATAATGGATATTGTCGCCGACCGATTCAATGCGAAGATGCGCTACCATTGGGAGCGCATTGCCGAATTCCTCAAGTTGCACTATGCGACTAGTGTCCGCGAGGACAGCGACTACTGGAAGGAAAACCGCGAGCAGGTTTCCTGGCCGGAAAGCCTGCGTCAAAGGATGACCTTGTGGCAGCAGCAACCGCCCTGGCATGACGATGCGCCGCGTATGGACGAGCTGTTTCCCTCGGCGAGCTATCAATATGTACTGTACGGGATGGGATTCAGGCCACGCTATGCCCTCGCCGGTAACGCGCGCCATGAGCGGATGCGCAAGCGCGCGGACGACGTTTTTCACGGTACGCAAATGAAAGCGCAACAGATGGCTCGCCTGCTGCCTTCTACGAGAGAACTGGTCGGCGCCGTTGCGCGCCGGGCCGCCGGATAGGGCTGCGATGGCCGATTACGCACTGCTGAACAACGTTGATCATGCGCAGGTCAGGATCATTACCGACCGGTCTGCCCGGTACGGCGATGACATCATGCAGGCGCTTGTTTTCCCCTTTGAATTCCGAAACGTTCAGGCCAGCTACCCGATTCTGTTTCAGCAGCACCGCGAGGGGGGCTTCTATCCGCTGGCGCTGTTCGGCTTTCAGGATAAAGAAAACCTGTTCCTCGACGAGTCCGGCTGGCAGGCGCCCTATATCCCAGCCATGGTTCGGCGCGAGCCCTTTCTCATTGGTTATCAGGACCCGAAGACCCAGGGCGAAACAGAGCGCACCCGGGTGCTTTCCATAGACATGGACCATCCCCGCGTCAACACCGAACACGGCGAACCGTTGTTCCAGCCGCTGGGAGGACGCACGCCGTTTCTCGAAGACGCTGCCAATTTGCTGGAAACGATCTATGCCGGGATCGAGCACAACAGGTCCTTCATCGGAGTCCTGCAGGAGCATGACCTGATCGAGTCGATGACACTGGAGATCGAATTGAACGATGGGTCCCGCAACCAACTCATCGGATTCCACTGCCTGGACGAGAAAAAAGTGCAGGCGCTGCCGGCGGAAGTGCTGGGAGATTTCAACGAACGCGGTTATCTGATGCCTCTGTTCATGGTGCTGGCTTCCATGGGCAACCTTCAGCGACTTGCCGAGCTGAAGAACGCGACACTCGAGAGCAGCAACGAGGGCGCGAACGATGCCTGAACCGGCGCCCGTCAATTCCGTCGAATGTAGCGGCGGCGCCATCCCCGAGCGGGTATTCGGCTCCACGCAACCCGTACGGCTGGAAGGGCTGGTCCGCCATTGGCCCGCCGTAGAGCGATGTAGCCAGTCCATATCCGCCGCCGCGCGTTACCTCTCCCAATTCTGGCGGGAGGAGCCGCTCACCGTTTATGTAGGTGACTCCTCGATCGATGGAAGGTTCTTCTACAACAGCGATTTCACGGACTTCAACTTCATCAGCGGCAAAGCCACATTGCCGCAGGTGTTCGCCAAGCTCGCCGAACCCGAGCGCGAGGACCGCCTGAAGACCCTCTATGTGGGATCGACTCCGGTCGACCAGTGGATGCCCGGCTTTCGGTCTCAAAACGATGTGGAGTTGCCGGCGGAAGATGCCCTGGCCAGTTTCTGGCTGGGCAATCAGGTCACCGTATCCGCCCACTATGACTTTCCCGACAACATCGCGTGCGTGGTCGCGGGCGAGCGGCAGTTCACTCTGTTCCCCCCGGAACAGATCGGCAATCTGTATGTGGGACCCGTCGACAAGACCCCATCCGGACAGGCCATCAGCATGGTCGATATCGCCAATCCGGATTTGCATCGATTCCCGAAATACGCCAAAGCCGTCAAACATGCGCAGACCGCCTTGCTGCGGCCCGGAGACGCCATCTACATCCCGAGCATGTGGTGGCATCACGTCCGGTCGACGGATTCATTCAACATGCTCCTGAACTATTGGTGGTGTAGCTCACCCGACTACATGGGTTCGCCGGGCACCGCTCTGTTGCACGCGATTCTGGCATTGAAGGATCTGCCGCCCCGGCAGCGGCGCATCTGGCAGGGCGTTTTCGATCATTACGTATTCGAGGCCAATGAGTCCGTCTACGAACACATACCCGAGCCGGGCAGGGGCTGCCTCGCCCCGCTGGATGAGGCAAGGGCAAAGCAGCTGCATGCCGATATTTTGAACAGGCTGAACCGTTAAGGGAATGGCTCCAACTTCTGACGGCACGGTGTTCTCTACTGGCTGGACAATATGCCTTTGACGAAGCGCGAGTCCTCTGACGAAACCGGATGGCGGATTGATCAACAATGCAACGACGCAAGATTCACAAGGTAGTCATCGCCGGCGGCGGCACCGCGGGCTGGATGGCCGCGGCGGCCCTGTCACGGCTATTGGGCAAGACCCTGGATATCACCCTGGTGGAATCCGAGGAGATCGGCACGGTCGGTGTCGGCGAGGCCACCATTCCGACCCTGCTCACCTTTCACGAATTGATCAAGGTCAAGGAGCAGGACTTTCTGAGGGCGACCCAGGGCACCTTCAAGCTCGGCATCAAGTTCGAGAGCTGGCGCAATGTGGAAGAAGACTACATCCATTCCTTCGGCTGGACAGGCAAGGACAGCTGGGCGGCGGGATTCCAGCATTTCTGGCTCAAGGGCCTGAAAAGGGGTATCAGCCGCGAGTTCGGCGAATACTGCAATGAGTGGCTTGCCGCGGTGCAGAACCGTTTCGCGGTACTGCCCAGTCAGGGACTGAATTACGCATACCATATCGATGCGTCGCTGTATGCCGGGTTCCTGCGAGGCATCGCCGAGGAATTCGGCGCGGTGCGTCGGGAGGGCAGGATCGAGTTTGTGGAACAGGACCCGGAAAGCGGGTTCATTACCGCGTTGCGCCTGCAGTCGGGGCAGGTGATCGAGGGCGACCTCTTCATTGACTGCACCGGTTTTCGAGGGATTCTGATCGAGCAGACCCTCAATGCAGGCTACAACGACTGGACGCACTGGCTGCCCTGCGACAGCGCGGTTGCCGTTCAGACCGAATCCGTTGAAGAGCCGATCCCCTACACCCGGTCGATTGCACGTGAAGCCGGTTGGCAGTGGCGCATCCCGTTGCAGCATCGGGTCGGAAACGGGGTCGTGTTCAGCGGCAGGCACTGGAGCGCCGACGAAGCCATTCAACATTTGCTTGACAATGTCGAAGGCAAGGTGCTCACCGAACCCAGGGTGATCCGCTTCAATGCCGGCCAGAGGCGCAGGCACTGGTACAAGAACTGTGTCGCCATGGGCTTGTCGTCCGGCTTCATTGAGCCGCTGGAGTCGACCAGCATCCACCTGATCCAGCGCAGCATCATTCGCCTGATGCAGATGTTCCCCTACGATGGCATTCGACAGCCGGATGTGGATGAGTTCAACAGCCAGATGAAATTCGAGATCGACAATGTTCGCGATTTCATCATTCTGCACTACTACGTGACCAACAGGACGGATACGCGATTCTGGCGCCAGTGCCGGACCATGGACATTCCCGACTCCCTCAGGCATCGCATCGAACTGTTCAAGCAGGCGGGGCGCGTTTTCAAGGTACCGACCGAGTTGTTTGGCGAGAATTCGTGGATCCAGGTGATGCTGGGTCAGGGATTGCTGCCTGAGCAATACCATCCGATCGTGAACATGATGAGCGATGAGGAACTGAACAGATTCCTGACCGGCATACACGGTTCAGTCGCGCAACGGGTCAGCCAGCTTCCCACGCATCAACGGTTTATTGACCACTATTGCAAGGTGTCGTCCGCCTGAGTCACCGGCGCGGCGCGCTCACGCTCCTGCCGGGAACATGGCTGACCGATGCGTGTTGACTTCGAGCCTGAGGTTTTGTCCCGATGGAATAAACATTGCTTGTCTGAACCCCGAGACAGTAAGATGTAACCGCTTTCATTTCGATGAACTCAAACATTTGACATTTTTTTGGCCGTTGAATCCGGCGCCCGAATCAGGGTATCGGATTGCCGGTCGACGAGACTTTCCGGGCTGACGCAATGGCGACGATCTACGAAGTATCGAAATTGGTAGGAGTATCCGTGGCGACGGTTTCCCGGGTCATCAACGGCAGTAGCCGCGTCAGCGAAAAGACTCGCGAAAAAGTGCTTTCCGCCATGCGAACGCTGAATTACCGGCCCAACTCGATCGCCCAATCCCTTGCGTCCAATCGGTCCAACAGCGTGGGAATCCTCGTGCCGCAGGTCCACGGTCCGGTTTTCGCGTCCATGCTGAGCGAAGCGGAGGAAGAACTGAGGAACGCGGGCAAATTCACCATCTTCGCCACCGGCCTCAGCGATGAAATCAAGGAGCAGGAGGCCATTCGATTTCTCATCAGCCGAAACTGCGATGCGCTGATCATGCATGTGGACGCACTCACCGACGAGTTCATCAAGGAGCAGATGGACGATGCGCTTCCGTTCCTGATCATGAATCGTGTCGTGCCCGGCCTGGAAGACAAGTGCATCAGCCTCGATAACGAGCGGGGCGGTTTCGAGGCAACCAGGACGCTACTGGAGATGGGACATCGCCGCATCGCCTACATTTCCGGCCCTCTGGCCTGGGTCGACGCCAGTGCGAGGCTGGAAGGGCACAGGCGGGCATTGGCGGCGTATGGCCAGGATTTCGACGATCGCCTGCTGGTGGAGAGCAACTTCAAGGAATTCGGCGGCAGCGAAGCCATGTCGAAACTCTTGCGGCGGGGCCGGTCCTTTTCGGCCGTGGTGTGCGCCAACGACGAAATGGCCGCGGGCGCCATGGACGCGATTCGGGCCAGGGGCCTGTCCATTCCGGAAGATGTTTCGATCGTCGGGTTCGATAACGCGCCGTTGAGCCGCTACCTTTACCCGAAGCTCACGACGGTCAACTATCCGATCGCCGAAATGGGGCGGATGGCGGCGCGTTGGGTGCTGCGAAACGTTTACAAGGACAGCGAAGCTGAAATTCGTCATGTCTTCAGGCCCACGCTGGTGCCTCGTGGATCGGCGATCACCGCTGAAGGGAGTCGCGATGACGCGCCGGGGAAATGACCTCGTGGACTCTGCACGCGCTCGACTGACACATCATTTGCTCTGGGGATTTCTCTTCATGAATGCACCATTTGCCGCATTGGCCCAGCAGCCGCCGTTGGCGGACGATGTGATCGAGGCGAGGGTTGTTGAGCTCGTGAGCCGGATGACCATCGAGGAAAAGATCGGCCAGATGGTCCAGACCCACTATCCGGGCGAAGTCTCGGGGGATTTGCGCGGCGCCATCGAGGCCGGTCGGGTCGGCTCACTGCTTAATGTGGTGGATGTGGACGTCGCAAACGAATTGCAGCGAATCGCCACGGAGGAAAGCCGCCTCGGTATCCCGCTGCTGCTGGCCCGGGACGTGATTCACGGCTTCAGGACCGTGCTGCCTATTCCCCTGGGGCAGGCGGCCACCTGGAACCCGGAACTGGTCGAGCGAGGCACGCGCAACGCGGCGCTGGAAGCGGCCAGCACCGGCGTCAACTGGGTCCTGGCACCGATGATCGACATTTCCCGGGATCCCCGCTGGGGCCGCATTGCCGAGAGCTTCGGCGAGGATCCTTACCTGACGAGCCGGCTTGCGGTCGCCATGGTCGAGGGTTTTCAGGGTGACGAACTGTCCGCGCCGGGGACCATCGCGGCCTGCGCGAAACACTTTGCCGGCTACGGCGCCAGCGAGGCGGGGCGAGACTACAACACCACCAACATTCCCGAAAATGAACTGCGGAACGTTTACCTGCCGCCGTTCAAGGCAGCGGTCGATGCGGGCGTGGCGACACTGATGACCTCGTTCAGCGACCTCGACGGCGTACCCGCCAGCGGCAACCGCTTCCTGATGCAGAGTGTGCTGCGCGACGAGTGGGACTTCGACGGCTTTGTGGTCAGCGACTGGGATTCCATCGACCAGCTCACGGATCACGGCTTCGCGGCCGACTTCCGGGACGCGGCGCTCAAGGCGGTCACCGCAGGGGTGAACATGGAGATGGTGAGCCGCACGTACGCGGATCACCTTGCGGAGCTTGTCGAACAGGGCGAGACCGGCATGGAACGCATCGATCAACTGGTCGGCGAAATCCTCCGCATCAAGCTTCGTCTCGGACTGTTCGAGAATCCCTATACGGAACCCGGCGAGTTTCCCGAGCCCGGCAATGACGATCACCTCGCCGTGGCCCGCGAAGCGGCCCTGCAAAGCCTCGTATTGCTGCAGAACGAGGACAACGCGCTGCCGCTGGATGTCGGCGCGCTGGATTCGATCGCGGTCATCGGCCCCCTGTCGGACGATCCATACGAGCAGTTGGGAACCTGGATATTTGATGGCGACCCGGAACTCAGCCGGACGCCGCTGCAGGCGATTCGGGCGTTTGTGGGAGACCGGGCCGACATCAACTACGTACGCGCGCTGGAAACCAGCCGCAGCCGTGACACCGGCGGTTTTGGCGAGGCCCTTGCGGCCGCCCGCGCGTCCGATGCCGTCGTCCTGTTCCTGGGCGAGGAGTCCATCCTTTCGGGCGAGGCCCATTCGCGCGCGGACATCGACCTGCCCGGCGCCCAGGTCGAACTGGTGCGTGCCCTGCGCGCGGCGGGCAAGCCCGTCATCGCCTTCATTCTTGCGGGCCGGCCATTGACCGTCGAGAACATCCTGGAAGACGTCGATGCGCTGGTCTTCGCCTGGCACCCGGGCACCATGGGCGGGCCGGCCATCGCCGACGTGTTGTTCGGCGTTGAATCGCCGTCGGGCAAATTGCCCGTGACCTTTCCCAGAGTCGTGGGACAGATTCCCATCTACTATGCCCACAAGAATACGGGCAAGCCGGCGACACCCGATACCTACGTGCAAATGGACGACCTGCCGGTGCGCGGCGCGCAGGCTGCCTTCGGCATGACATCCCACCACCTGGACGCGGGCTACACGCCGCTGTTTCCCTTCGGATTCGGGCTCTCGTATGGGAGATTCACCTATTCCGACATCGAATTGAGCCGGAGCACTCTGGGGATGAGCGATTCCCTGACGGTCCAGGCGGTCGTGACCAACAGCGGGGACATGGAGGCGGACGAAGTCGTACAACTCTACGTCCGGGATCTCGTGGGCGATGTGACCCGGCCCGTGAAGGAACTCAAGGGTTTCCGGCGCATACGCTTGCAGCCGGGCGAAAGCCGCACCGCTTCCTTCGAGTTGCACCCGGCCAATCTCGCGTTCTACGGCCAGGACATGAAATGGATGATCGAACCCGGGGAGTTCCATGTCTGGGTCGGGGGCAGTTCCGACACCGAATTGCGGGCGTCGTTTACGCTCGTTGACGAATAGCAACTCACGGCGAACGCACCACGAATGAAGTCTGACGGCTGACTACTGACGACCGAAGATCGAAGACACGAGATCGAGAATCGGAGATTGACAACGAGCGGCCACCCGCCGACGAACGACTGCCTATTGAATCACTGCGGCATGCCCCAATGACAGTAAACCTTCGTTACATGGTGATGGTCGCGCTCATCGTGGCGCTGGGCGGCTTCCTCATGGGGTTCGACGCCTCGGTGATCTCCGGCGTCGTGTCGTTCATCGGGCCGGAGTTCGATCTGACGCGGATCGAGATCGGCTGGTCGGTGGCGTCGCTGACGCTGACGGCGACCCTGGCCATGATGGTGTCGGGCCCGCTCAGCGATCGGCTCGGCCGCAGGCCGGTGCTGAGGATCGCCGCCGCGCTGTTCGCCGTTTCCGCCGTGGCCTCGGCGATGGCGCCGGACTTCATCTGGCTGGTCGCAGCCCGGATGCTGGGCGGTCTGGGTGTCGGCGCGGCACTGATCATCGCGCCGATGTACATCGCCGAGATCGCGCCGGCGAAGATTCGCGGCCGCATGGTGTCCTTCAACCAGCTCAACATCGTCATCGGCATCTCCGCCGCGTTCTTCAGCAACTACCTGATCCTGAGGCTGGGCGCGTCGGACCTGGGCTGGGCGCAGGCACTCAACTTGGCTGACTGGAACTGGCGCTGGATGCTGGGCGTCGAGGCGATTCCGGCAATCGTCTACTTCGTCGCGCTGTTCGCGGTACCCGAAAGTCCCCGATGGCTCGTGATGCATGGCAGGGACGACGAGGCGCTCGAAATCATGGAGCGGGTCGGCGACGCAGAGCAGGCTCGCGCCGGCCTCCACGCGGTGCGCGATTCGCTGGGCGCCGAAGCGAACGCGGAGAAGGCGGCCTTCAGGGAACTGTTTCAACCGGCGATGCGGCTGGTCCTGACCATCGGCCTGTCCGTGGCGATCCTGCAGCAGATCACCGGCATCAACTCCGTCTTCTTCTACGCGCCGATGATCTTCGAGCAGTCCGGGATCGGGACCGACGCGTCGTTCCTCCAGGCCGTCCTCGTCGGTTTGGTAAACCTCGTCTTCACCGTGCTGGCCATCCTGACCATCGACCGGTTGGGCCGGCGGCCGCTGCTCATGTTCGGCCTGACCGGCATCGCCGTGTGCATGCTGGTGCTGTCGTACGGATTCGGTTCGGCGATCTATGCGCTGGACGACGAAGGCGTGGCCACGTTGCCGGAAACCCTGGAGCGCGAATCCCTCGCGCCGCTGGTGGATGAAACATACGACAGCGACGTGGCGTTCCGGCAGGCGGTGGTGGGCGCAGTGGGTCCGGAGGCGTACGACGAGAATCGGTCGGCGCTGGTCAGCGCCGCGATCAGCATGAACCCGGCGCTGATTCTCGCGGGCATTCTCGGGTTCGTGGCGAGTTTCGCAATCTCTCTGGGTCCCGTCATGTGGGTGCTGTTCTCGGAACTCTTTCCCAATCGGGTGCGCGGCCTGGCCATATCATTCGTCGGCCTGGTGAATTCCGCGGTGAGCTTCGGCGTGCAACTCGTGTTTCCGTGGGAACTGGAGAACCTGGGCAATTCGTTGACGTTCCTGATCTACGCCGTATTCGCCATCGTGGGGCTTGTCATCGTGATTCGCCTGGTGCCCGAGACCAAGGGTCGGAGCCTGGAGCAACTCCAGGCAGAGCTGGTGAAGGTTTAGAAAGGAGGCGCCGGAATGTCGTTGAACAGAATTTTCGCAGCCTTTCCCCTGTTCATACTCGCCGCATCATGCCAGCCACCGGCGGCATTAGATGGAGATGCGGCCGGTAACGGGAACGATACGAGCCACCAGCTTTCGACTGTTGACGATGGTTCGACTGGCGACGTGGTTCCTGTGGAGGTCGTCATGCTGGATGGCCGCTACACGCTCCTGCGCGGCGGGGAACCGTACCCGATCAAGGGCGCGGGCATCGAATTTGCCGACGTCGGCAATTTCGCTGCCCACGGTGGCAATTCGCTCCGCACATGGCGAACCGATAGCCACTACTCCAATGGCCAGGAAGTGCTTGACGATGCGGCCAGGTACGGTGTCACCGTCGTCATGTGCATCGAGATCGGACGAGAGCGGTTGGGGTTTGACTACGACGACGAGGCGGCTGTGGCGGAGCAGCTCGAGTACGCCCGCAGCCAAGTGATGAAGTACAAGGATCATCCGGCCCTGCTGGCCTGGATGGTAGGCAACGAGGCCAACCTGTTTTTCGAGAATCCCCGCGTATTCAATGCGATCAACGACATCGCCAGGATGATTCACGAAGTGGATGGCCGGCATCCGGTGACCACGGCCCTGGCCGGGTTCAGCCCGGAACTGGCCGGCCTGATCGAGACACGCGCTCCGGAACTCGACTTTGTCAGCATCCAGATGTACGGCGACATCGTTCACCTGCCGGCCATTCTTGAGGCGAGTGACTGGGAGGCGCCATTGTTCGTCACCGAATGGGGTGCGATCGGTCACTGGGAAGTGGCGCAGACGAGCTGGGGTGCGCCGATCGAACAGAACAGCAGCGAGAAGGCGGCCAACTATCTGCAAAGCTACGAGATCGCCATCGGGTCGAATCCGCGGCAGATCATGGGCTCCTACGTATTCCTCTGGGGCCAGAAACAGGAACGAACACCGACCTGGTACGGCTTGTTCCTTGAGGACGGCGCCGAGACCGAAGCGATCGACGTGATGCACTACATCTGGAACGGGGAATGGCCCGACAACCGCTCGCCGAGCGTGGACGGCCTGTTCCTGGATGAAAGGAGCGCCCACGACAGCGTGGTACTTGCCTCCGGTGCAAACTACGAAGCATGGATTCATGCCGACGATCCCGACGGCGACGCCCTGACTTACCTCTGGGAGATCATGAGGGAGAGTGAGGCCACCCAGGAAGGCGGCGATCTTGAGGAAGTGCCGGAACAGATCGATGGGCTCGTCGACGATCCCGGACGTGACCGTATCCGCGTCACTGCGCCGGCCGAATCGGGCGCCTACCGCCTGTTCGCCTACGTCTACGATGGCCAGGGTAACGCCGGCCATGCGAACATTCCCTTCTACGTGGAATGACGGGGCGAATGACGGCGCCAGGCGACATCGACGGCATCGTTGAGACTTTTGCACGCGACGGCTTCGTTGTCGTGGAGAACTTCTTCGACTCCAGGCTCATGGATGACCTCGATGGGCTGATCCGGGGCTATTTCGGCGACAAACCGGACTTCCGGCACAATGAAGAATTTCTCGAAGCGGCGCAGACCGAAGTCGTGCCGTGGTTTCCGCAGAACGACGGCGTCAGCGCGTTCGACGTCATCGACGAGGATCCCCGGCTGCGCGAACTGACCCGGGCGATTCTCGGCGATGGCTGGGCCAGCCACTACTGCATGGTCATGTTTTCCAGGAAGAGGACCACGGGGCAGGCCTGGCACCAGGATTGCCCGCCGGAAGATTCAAGCCTGTTCAATCTCAATCGGCTGGTCTATACCCGCGACATTACTGACGAGGTCGGCGGCCAGACGGTCGTTGTCCGGGGATCCTGCCGACGGGGTCTGCTGCCGGCCGGTGATCCTGTCGGAGAGTTTGACGATCAGGTCGTTCTGAAGCCGGGAAAGGGTACGCTGGTGTTGATTCATGGGCATTCGTGGCACCGCGTGCTGCCAATCACGGGCGCCTGCCGATTCTCCGTCAACTACCGTGCCGGGCCTGCGGGATCGACCGAAGACCTGACGGACGTCTGCGTTTACCGCAATATGCGTTACCGGTTCTCCACGTCACGGATTATTGAAGAGCGGATCGCCGAATAACGAAAAATGACGCGCACCCGCGGGCCGTGCGGGCGTCAGCACGTACCGTCCGGATCAGGCTGGCGACGTCATGGCCGGAACTTCGCCCTGATCCGGTCCATGTCCTCCTGAAAGGCGAGACTCGCCGCGTGGGTGACCACCGGTGACTCCTTTCGTCCCCGCAGAATGTCTTTGCTTACGGCGGCAATCTGAAATTCGAAGCCCGATCCGGCGCGATCGTCCGCAAAGGTGTCGACCACGTCATGCAGTACGAACAGGCTGCACTCGCGGGCACGCCAGAAGTCCGGAATCGCGATGTAACCCTCGGTACCGACGATGTAGGCGGTATTCTGCAGCTTGCACCGGAACGATGTTGCCAGCGTGGCCACACAGTCTTCGTAGTTGAAGAGCATGACCACGTCGTCATCGACGCCGTTGGGCGCGAAGCGCGAAACCACCTCGATCGTCGACGGCGCCCGCGACGTGAACAGGCGGGCAAGCGCTACCGGGTAAATACCCATGTCGAAAAGGCACCCGCCGGCCAGTTCGGCGTTGTACACGCGTTTCTTGGGGTCGTAGGCAATCGGATAGCCGAAGTCCGCCTTGACATGCCGAAGTTCTCCGATTCGGCCTGAATCAACCCATTCTTTCGCCTTGACGACTGCGGGGAGGAACCAGGTCCACATCCCTTCCATCAGGTAGCGATTCGTCCTGGCGGCCGCCGCCCGCATGGTTTTGAAGTCCCCGGCGCTGGTGGTGACGGGTTTCTCGCAGAGCACGGCCTTGCCCGCATCGAAGGCCGCCAGGGTATGCGGGAGGTGCAGCGTATGCGGTGTGGCGACGTAGACGGCGTCGATGTCGGGGTCCGCAAACAGGGCTTCGTAACCCTCGCAGGCCCTGGGAATGCCGTGGGCCGCGGCAAATTGCGCCGCGGCATCGCCGCTGCGGGCCGCCACGGCGCCGACTCGCGCGTTTTCGGCATAGGCGATGTCCCGCGCGAACGTGCCGGCGATATTGCCGGCGCTCACGATGCCCCAGCGCACGTCAGCCATGGCCTGAAGCCCGAGTCCGCAAAACGTTGGGCCTGCGCATGGCGGTCAGCTCGCCCTCCAGTTCTTCCAGCGTGCGGCCCCTGGTTTCCGGGAGCAGCCAGATCACGAGCACCAGGAAGATGCCGGCCGCAATCGCATACAACAGGAACGTGGTGGCCGTGCCGAGGTTCGAGAGTTCCCAGGGAAAAATGAACTGCACGAGGAAACTCACGCCGCTGTTTATGACGCCCATGATGGACATGCACACGCCGCGAATGGCGTTCGGAAAGATCTCCGAGAACAGCACCCACATCACCGGGCCCAGGGACACGGCGAACGAAGCGACAAACCCCAGTATGCCGACCAGCACGATTCGCGGATTCATCTGGATGGCCGCCCCGATGAGTTCCGCTTCATGCGCTGTCAGGGCCGCGTCTCCGATGGCGGCGGCCACGGCGCCCTTGAATTCGAGATCGTTTTCGAACCGGATTCCGGCAACCTGGCCCAGCTCATCCAGGTCAAGCTGTACGCCAAGCTCCGCAGCGGCCTCGAGGGGCAGTTCGTACCGCGCCTGGTGGAACCCGTAGGCCGATATGGACATGCTGATGGCGACGCCTGCCAGTCCCAGTATCATCAGCGGCCGGCGGCCGAAGCGATCGATGGTCAGCATCGCGATAACCGTGAAGATAACGTTGATGATGCCGATCCAGGTTGCCTGTGCAAACGCGGCGTTGGTGCCCACGCCGCTCTGTTCGAAGATCGTCGGCGCGTAGAAGTAGACCGAGTTGATGCCGCTGATCTGCTGGGAGATGCCCACGACGACTCCGATGACGAGGATCAGGCGCAACTCCGGCCTGAATACCTGCCGGACCCGCGTTGTCAGCCGTTCCGGAGTCTCGGTAACGGTTGCCTCGATTTCCGACAATTTCGTGTCGACTCTTCGCCGGGGGGTGATCCTTGCAAGGATTGAGCGAGCCCGCGATTTGCGGCCGCGCAGCAGCAGCCAGCGCGGACTCTCCGGTACGAACAGCATGCACACGAAGTACGCGACGGCGGGCAGCGCCTCGATACCCAGCATCCATCGCCACGCAAACCGATCCAGTCCGATGGCCTGTACCCAGGGCTCCGCGGACTGACTCGCCTGGAGCAGGTAGTAGTTGGCGAAATAGGCGGCGGAGAATCCGATGACGATGTTGAGCTGGTTTACCGAGACCATGCGGCCCCGCAGCCGCGCGGGCGAAAGTTCCGCGATGTAGATGGGGGCGAGCATCAGGGTGCCGAACGCCAGGCCGCCAATGAATCGCGCCGCGATGAGCGTTGCAACATCCGGCGCGAATGCGGAGGCGGTGGCCGACAGGGCATACAGGAACGCCAGCGCCAGCATGACCTTCTTGCGGCCGAGTTGATCCGCGGTCGGGCCGACGGTCAGGGCGGCCAGGATGGCGGCCAGGGTAGGGGCGCCGACCACCAGCCCGACCTGCCAGTCGTCGAGGCCGAATTCGGGCGTGACGAATCCGACGACGCCGGAGATGACGGCAGCGTCGAAACCGAACAGGAAGCCGCCCAGCGCGATGACCGCAGCATAGGTCAGCGCCTTGCGATCGGTTGCCCGCAACTCGCAGTGCCTCCTTACGTGGGGTCCGGAACGCCGCAACAGGAATGGTGGCGCCGTTACCGGCCGCGCCAGGACTCGATCGCAACCGTAAAGCGGGCCGCGATCTCGTCATTGACTTCAAGCCGAGTGTCGCCCCAGAAGCCGGACTCGTAGGGCGGTCCCCACATGGCCTGGGAATCCCAGTTCGCGTTGATGTAGGCGAGCGCGCGAATCACGTCGTCGTTGTCGTTCATGAGCGCGAACAGGGGCGCGAACCAGTAATCCCAGATCTCTTCATCGCTCATGTCGAGGCGATTTCCGGCGGGCTCGCCGTCCCATATCGGCGAATGATCGGCAATGAAGCCGTCCAGCAAATCCATGGCTTGCGGGGCGGCCTCGGCGATCATCACCGGCTTTCCCCGCTCGCGGGCGAATTCAAGGATTTCATCCGCCAATTCTCCGGGCGTCGGCGGCACGTAGGGCGGCGACTCGATCCGGATCGTCTCGTCCGGATTCATGAACCAGGACAGGCCCATCCAGTCAACGTAATCGTCACCGGGATACCACAGGCTGATGTCTTCGTGACGCTGATCGATGATTTCGTCGGCAACGGCCGCGGCGCCCTGCCAGACGTACTCCACGTTGTCGACGCCCTGCTCGCGCAGCACGTCCACGATGCGGCGAAACACGTTTGCGAACCGCCCGGCATCCTCGTAGCCATGGTTCCAGGCGCCGTCGAATTCGTAGCCTACGCGCAGGTAGACGGGACCCGGAATCATCGAGAAGAAATGGCCGAGCTGACGAATGTGGTCGTCCAGTTCGCCGGACACGAGCCGGTCGAGACCGCCCGGGTGCTCGTTCTCGGTAATCGACAAGCCGATGGCGAGTCCGTCGATGCCGAATTCGGTCGCGGTCTTCCAGGCGCTGACGGGACCCGCGTCCCAGTCGAATTCCAGGTCAATGGGGTCACCTTCCGCGTCGAGGCCCAGGCCGCCGAAATCGTCGGGCGTAAACATGTCGTAGAAGTCGATATAGGCGGTGAGCCCGTCCGGTCGGGGGCAGCAGTCGCTCGCCATGTAGCCGCGTATCGCGCCGAGATCCTGGCCGATGATCAGCAGTTTCGGACGACCCTCGGCGATCGCCGTCGGCTCACCTGAATCTGCGGCAACACCGTCGTCGCCAGCCCCGCTCCAGCCACAAGCCACGAGGGACATGCACAGCACCGTACACAATGCTGCCATCGGCATTTTGTGCGGTAGTTTGGCCGCATATTTGCGCATTTCGTTCACCCTTTCCAAATCTCGATCTATGTTATTGACTTATTTTGGTTTTTTGTTGTCCGTGCCTGTCTTTCGCGGATCAATGTAAGCGTTTACAATCACGCAATCAAGCGCGCCCATCGAAACGGCACCCGAGCACGTGTGCGCGTCACCAGCAACGAGGAAATTCGTGGCCGCCACAGCAATCCGCAACCCCATTCTGCCGGGCTTCAACCCCGACCCGTCGATCTGCCGGGTGGGCGATGACTATTACATCGCGACCTCGACGTTCGAGTGGTATCCGGGCGTGCGAATCCATCATTCGCGCGATCTGCGCAACTGGCGGTTGGCGAATTGTCCGCTCGATCGCCCGGAACTGCTGAACATGCTGGGCAATCCCGATTCATGCGGAGTCTGGGCGCCTTGCCTGAGTTTCTGCGACGGGCTGTTCTACCTCCTGTACACCGACGTCAAGCGCTACGACGGCAATTTCAAGGACACGCACAACTACCTGACCACATGCGAATCCATCGATGGCGTGTGGTCCGATCCCGTTCACCTGAATTCGAGCGGATTCGATCCGTCGCTGTTCCACGACGATGACGGTCGCAAGTGGTGCCTCAACATGGTCTGGGACCATCGCCCCGGCCACAACCGTTTTGCGGGGATCGCGCTGCAGGAATACTCGCCCGCACGGCAACGGTTGATCGGCGAACCCAGGATCATCTTTGCCGGCACCGGACTCGGCTGCACCGAGGGGCCGCATCTCTACAAGCGAGGCGGCTACTACTATCTGATTACGGCCGAGGGCGGCACGGGCTACGACCATGCGGTGACAATGGCGCGTTCGGTGTCGATCGGAGGGCCGTATGAACCCGATCCGGCGGGTCCGGTGATCACCAGCCGGCATGATCCCGCCTGGCCGCTGCAGCGGGCCGGCCACGCAGACCTGGTCGAGACTCGGGACGGCGGATTGTTCATGGTCCATCTCGCCAGCCGGGCGCTGCCGGGCACGCGCCTGAGTCCGCGGGGGCGCGAGACGGCCATCCAGAAACTGGACTACACGGCCGACGGCTGGTTTCGACTGGCGGACGGATATATCCTGCCCCGGCTTGAAACCGAAACGCCGGCGCTGCCGCGGGCGATAGCTTCGTCCGCACCTCCGCATGGGAAACGGTCGCTCGCACTGGAACATGACGATTTTGACGACGAGCGGCTTGATCCCGAATACCAGTGGTTACGCACACCGTGGCCCGAGGAGTTCATGAGCTTGGAGGAGCGTCCCGGATGGCTGCGGCTCCATGGCATGGAATCGCCCGGCAGCCTGTATCGGCAGGCGCTTATCGCGAGGCGGTTGACCTCGCTTCGGTGCCGCGTGACCACTTGCGTGGAGTTTCAGCCCGACAACTTTCAGCAACTCGCCGGACTGATCGTCTACTACAACTCGAGCAAGTTCCACTACCTGTACCTGTCCACGCAAGACGGTATCGAACGGCATCTCGGCATCATGAGCTGCGAAGCCGAGCAGAGTCTCGATGTCGTCTATCCGCTCGGTGACCGGCCGGTGGCGCTTCCGGAAACCGGCCGCGTCTACCTGCGCGCCGATATTGACGGGCCGAATCTCGCGTTCTCCTGGTCGATGGATGGTACCGACTGGTACGCGCTGGATCGCATCCTGGACATGCAATTTCTCTCCGACGAATACGGAGGCGACAGCCGAATCCAGTTTACGGGTACGTTCGTCGGACTGTGTTGCAACGACCTCTCCGGGGCGCGCCGGCATGCCGATTTCGACTATTTCGAGCTCAAGGGCGAACCGTGATGTGGGGCGCAGGCAACCAGCGCAGGCTTATCCGCGCCGCCGTGAGCCGGTGCGGCAGAGCGATGTCCAGACCGTCCCTGCCCGCTTCGGGTTTTGCCGTCTGGCTACTGCTTGGGATCATCCTCTCCGGTTGTGGCGGCTCCGACTCGTCCGGCAATACCGAAAGCCCTTCGCCGCCTCCAGTCACGGTGACACCACCGCCGCCTCCGCCCCCGCCAGATCCGATCAACGTCAATATCGACAACCCGACATTGACCGTTGAGCTCAACGAACCGATCACTTCCGGGGGCACCATGACGCTGGTGTGGAGCGACGAATTCGACGGTGAGCGGCTGGATCCCCAGCGGTGGTTCTTCGAAACCGGCGACGGCGGTCAGTATTCGCTGGTCGGGTGGGGCAATGACGAACTGCAGTGGTACCTGACGGACAGCGCGCTCATCGAAAACGGACGCCTGGTCATCACTGCGCGGCGGGAATCGCAAAACGGCTACGATTACACGTCCGCACGGCTGCACACGCGCAGCCGTTTTGCGTTTCGCTACGGCCGCATCGAGGCGCGCATCCGGCTGCCGGGCGGGCAGGGCCTGTGGCCGGCGTTCTGGCTGCTGCCCCAGGAGGATACGTACGGCACCTGGGCCGCGTCAGGAGAAATCGACATCATGGAGGCGATCAACCTCGGCGTAACGGGCGGCAACACCGTATTCGGCACGCTCCACTACGGCGGCGAGTCGCCGGACAACGTGTTCAGCGGCAACGAATATGTCGTGCCGGGCAGTGCCACCGACGAGTTCCACCTGTACGCGCTGGAATGGGACCCGACCGAGATCCGCTGGTACGTGGACGACGTCCTGTATGCCATGCAGAACTTCTGGCATACCGCGTCCGCGGACTATCCGGCGCCGTTCGATCAGCCCTTCCACATACTGCTTAACGTCGCCGTCGGTGGCCGCTTTCCGGGCGCGCCGAGCCCGGCAACGGTGTTCCCGGTCACGATGGAAGTCGATTACGTACGGGTTTATTCGGGCGCGAACTGAGGTCCGGACCGGCGCGAACCGGGCCTGGATGCAAGTGGCGGGAATCCCGCTTCGCACCGAAGCCGGCGAGGCGCCCGGCTGCCGGGGTCATTCTTCCAGGAATATGGTCTGAACCGGACCCATGCCCCTGATTTCAACGATCACTTCCTCGTCCTTCGCGCCATCGTAGTGAACCGCGCCAGCCGGGTGCATCATGTAGCTGCCGGGGCCCAGTGGCACGGTATTGTCACGGTCGCCGCTGGCGTCGGTGCCGGTATGCCAGACGCCGGAAATCACCGTGATGAAACGGTCCTGATCGTGGTAGTGAGGCGCGGAAAAGGCTCCCGGCGTGAACTTGTTGCGCATGATGTAGAGCCCTTCGGCCTGCGAGTCGCCGTGCAGGTAGACGAACTCGGAGCCTCCGGGCCGTACGGTCCACTCCAGTTCCTCCGGGTTGATGCGCACGAAACTCTCGCTGGAATCCTGCGCCACCAGGAGCGGCGTCAGCGCCAGAGCCGTTATGGCGGTCAACAATCTTGTCATCTTGGTTCTCCTCCAATCAGTCAACTACTCGACATCCAGATGCCGGCTGCTGGCATGGGGATCGCAGTCGTACTCCGCCCATGGGTACCCCGGATCCACAAAGAACGTGGCTGACATGTTCACCGGTTCCGTGAGGTAGACCGGGTCCTCGAAGGTGTAGTCCACCTGCATGCGCCTGCCGCCGTCGAGCAGCGTATAGCGCTCCACCACGTGCTTGAGGTCGCTGGAGGGCACCCCGGCGCCGATGCCCCAGTCCGCGGGCGAGAACAATGCGGTGTCCACCACCAGCGTCTCGTCCTCGAACCAGCCGATGGAATGGCCCAGGTGGGAGGGCTCGACATCGGAAGGATGGCCGGTCAGGCCCAGGTGGACGGTGCGCTCCACCTCCAGGATTTCGTAGCGGAAAGTGATCCGGTCTTCGGTCGGCCGGAGAATCTCCTGGGTGCCGCTGACGACCCCGGGAAGCGTTCTCGGCTCGCACCGGAACCAGGGGTTGTCGCGCACGTCCCAGTTGTCCAGCTCCGCCTGACCTCTCGCCGTAACCGGCAGGCCCACGGCAGGCGTCTGGTTGCCGAGGGAGATGTTGGCGCCTGCCGGCGGAGGTCCGGCCGCGGGTGCACCGCCGCCTCCCATCCCCATGCCGCCGCCCATGCCGCCTTCCCGCCGCCAGATGCCGGTGAAGTCGCCGGAACTCGCGGTGGTGTCCAGTTCCCGCTCGGGCGGGCGCTGGATGGGCACGCCGCGAGAGTAGTTCGGCGCCGACACCATGCGGCTGCCGTCGGGCAATACGAAATAGTTGGAGAAGAAGAATTTCTTGCTGCGGTCGTTGTCCGGATTGCCGAATACGGTCACCCTGTCGCCCACCTGAATGGTGTCGCGGGTCCACCCGGTACCGGTGAGCACGGCGATGGAGTTGAGTTCCAGCAGCCATTCTTCCACTTCTCCGGCATCGGTTTCGACGTCCAGTGTCACGAAGGTATGCGGATTGCGCCATGTGTATTCGGTGACCGTGCCGTGGAGTTCGATCACGTCGTCGAGATCGAAATTGCCGCGGGAGTGATGTGCGCCGGCAAGGCCGAAAAGGCCAACTGTGCCGACGGCTGCGAAAAGCGATACGTGCCAGCGTTTCATTGGTTGCCTCTCAAGAGTCTTCATTCGATGCATTTGCCGAAATCGATTCGCTGATGATTGCGAAGCCGTTACCTGAATCCGTTTCCGGAGGGAGCCGTTTACCGTAGTCCCGGGATGCTACTGGGACAGGGGTTCCGTCATCTCGATGTGCAGTCCGTCAGGACCCTCCAGGAACATCAGGTCCGCGCCGGGGGGGTTCGGGCGTTCGAGATAGGGCTCGTAGCCGGACGCCCGCAAGGTCTCGCGGAATTCGTCCAGCGATGGGACCCTGAAACCGATGTGATCGGCGGCCCGGAACCGGCTCGACATCCTCGGTGCGTCCTCCGGCGCCTGGCTGATGTGGATCCAGACGTTGTCGTAGAGAATGGTGTGAAAACGGCCCCGACCGCGTGCCTCGTTCAATTCGCCGCCGAACACCTGCAGGAACCAGTCCCGCGTCGCGTCCGCATCGGAGGCGAAGATATGCGCGTGGTTGATACCCGGATAGTCGGGGTCTTCAAGCAGTTCGAAGCGGCCGCCCCAGGGATCCGTGACGTGGGCGATCACGGGCGCGGTGACGCCTTCCTGCGGTTCGGTCCGTATGTCCCCGCCGATTTCCCGGATCAGGTCCACGGCGGCCTGCACATCGGGCACGGTAATTCCAATGTGATCGAGGACATTGACCGCGCCGTCCCCCGCCATGCCCTCGTTGGGCATGGTGCCGACAAAGCCGTTGGGATGGCGAATGCCCGGCCCGGGGCCGGTTTCACCCGGTTCACCTCCCAGCACCCGGTTGTACCATTCCGCCGCCGCCTCCTGTTGCCCCTCCGGGACCCGGTAGTGAGCGTGGGTGAAGACGCTCTGCGCCAGTACGGTTCCCATCGGCAGGAGCGAAACAACGGTCAGGGATGCGAGAGTTCGTGCCAGGCCAGATCTTTTCATGTTATGTCTCTCCCCGGAGTTCGATCAGGTTGGTCAGGGTGACCAACATATCATTGGGGATACAGCCGCGCCAGCGACGGAAACCCGGGCTGGGGTAGAATCGTTCTGCGGCCCTTGATTCCCAGGCGATTCGAAATACACGGAGGGGAGAATCATGAACCGGATCACCGCAGCATTCGTGGCAGGCATGGCCGCGGGGACCGCCCATGCCCACCACTCCAACGACTATCACTTCGACCGCAATGTGGGTGTCACCGTCAGCGGGACGGTCAAGCTGTTCCGCTTCATCAATCCGCATGCCCGGTTGTTGATCGACGTCACCGGGGACGACGGATCGGTGGTGACCTGGGACTGCGAGTTGTCGGGATCCAACGGCCTGATGAGGCGCGGATGGACGCGCGACGTCTTCCGGCCCGGCGACGACATCGTCGTGCAGGGATTTGCGGCGAGGCGTCACGACGCCGAGTGCTACTTCGACACCGCGGAGTATGCGGACGGCCGGGTGATCGCACTCGGCGACACGTTCGATGCCGAAGTACCGGCTGCGGCCCCCCGCGCTGCCCGTGCGGCCGTTCCGGCAAATGTGCCCGACTTCAGCCGGGTCTGGCAGCGGTCCGGCGGCGGTGGCGGCGGCGGTGGCGGTCCGCAACTCGGTGGCTCCAACCGCCACGCTGCAGTGCTCAACGACGCCGGCCGCGAGGCCCTGGCACGGTACGATCCGGTGCTGGACGATCCCGCCCTGACCTGCAGCCCGGTGAGTATCCGGCGGCTTTGGGGCAACAACGACCTCACCGAGATCGAGCAGACCGACGACCGCGTCGTCATTCGGCACGAGTGGATGGACGCCGTGCGGGAGGTCCGCCTGGACATGGACGAGCATCCTGCGGATCTCGACGAGCGCGTCCTGGGTCACTCCATCGGCTGGTACGAAGGCTCGACGCTGGTGATCGATACCGTCGGTTACGAGGCGGGGATGCTGGCGCAGCATCCCGGAATGCCGCACAGCAACCAACTCCACACCGTGGAACGGCTGACCCTGGGGCCGGCGGGCGACACCTTCGAACTGACCATTGTCAGCGACGATGCACTCTATTACACCGCACCCGTTGCGGATACCCGAACATTCGCTGCCTCCGACCAGGTGCCCCGCCAATACGATTGCACGCACCCCGGACTGGGACGCTGACGGCGGATTGACCCATTTTCAGGTCGATATGACCCTTCCGGTTTCGCAAATTGCCCGTTTCGCAGCGGGAGTTGACATTAATTCGCGGCAATCGGCACTCCGCGCTCGAACAACGCCGTTGCGGAAAGTGTAGAATAGCGCGCTCCCGCCGGGACCCCCTGCGGGCATAACAATTTCGTTTGCGGCGTCGCCGCATACGCCCGGCACTACACGGAGCAGCATTTGTAATGAGTTCAGGGCAATTCGAGTTCACGCTCGCCATCGGAGGGGCCGCGGGGCAGGGCATCGCCACCCCGGGCAGTATTCTGGCGCGGCTATTCACCCGCCGCGGCCTCTGGCTTTACGCCTATAACGCCTACCAGTCGATCATCCGCGGTGGGCACATCTACCTGACCATGCGCATCAGCGACCGGAGAACCCACAGTCACGGCGACAACCTGGACATGCTGCTGTGCCTGAACCAGGACACCATGGACCGACATCTCGGGCTGCTGGGCGCCGGGGGAAGGGCGATCTACAACAGCGACACGATCAAGCCGGGAGAAGCCGCGGACGGCGTGCAACTCTGCCCCATGCCGGTCAAGCAGCTCTCCAACCGAAGCCGCAACAGGGTCATCCAGAACACGATCGCCCTTGGGGTGATCACGTACCTTCTGGGTCTCGAATTCGATGTCCTGGAGCAGGCGCTCAAGCAGCAGTTCGGCCGCAAGGGCGACGCGGTGGTGAACGAGAACGTCACCGCGGCCCGGGCCGGCTACGATCATGCCGTGGAGAATTTCCAACCACTCTCCGAGCCGCTGCCCGCGGGTGCGAAGCCCCTGGCGCTGTGGACCGGCAACGACGCGCTGGCCATGGGCGGCGCCGCGGCCGGCGTCAAGTTCTACTCCGCCTATCCCATGAGCCCATCCACCGGCGTGCTCCACTGGATGGCCCGAAACGGCCGGGACCTGGGCATCATGGTCCGCCAGGCCGAAGACGAGATCGCCGTGGCCAACATGGTCGTCGGCGCGGCCCATGTGGGCGCCCGGGCCATGTGTGCGACCTCCGGCGGCGGATTCGCACTCATGACCGAGGCGGTGGGTTCCGCCGCCATGATGGAAATTCCAGCCGTTTTCATCAACGTGATGCGCGCGGGCCCGTCCACCGGCGTGCCCACCAAGACCGAGCAGGGCGACCTGTGGCAGGCGCTCGGCGCCAGCCAGGGCGACTTCGAACGCCTGATCATGGCGCCGACGGACGCCCTGGACGCGTTCAACGCGATCCCGGAAATGTTCAATCTCTGCGACCAGGCCCAGTGCCCGGGCATCGTGATCACCGACCTGCTGATCTCGGAGGGCACCTTCAGCGCCGACCCGGACGAGATCAACCTCTATCCCGAGATCGACCGCGGGGAGATCATTACGAACGGAGAGGCTCCCAACGGCGAATACCTACGATACGAAGACACCGAAACCGGCGTGTCGCCACGAGCATTGCCGGGCGTTCCCGGGTACGCCCACGTGGTTGCCACGGACGAACATGACCAGGACAGCGTGCTCATCAGCGACGAATTCACCGACCCCCACAAGCGCCGCCGCATGGTCGAGAAACGCGCCCGCAAGATCGCCAATATCATCGAGCAGATCCCGGCGCCCGAGTTGCAGGGCCCGGAGGATGCCGATGTCACCCTGATCGGCTGGGGCTCGACCGAGGGCGTGATCGGGGAGGCCATCGAGCAACTGGCCGACAAGGGCATCACCGCCAACCAGCTCGCGATTCGCTGGATCGTGCCCTTCCATGCCCGGGCGGTCATCGACGCCGTCGGCCGGGCGAAGCGCACGATCATTGTCGAGAACAACTACTCCGGGCAGTTCTACCGGTACCTGCGCAGCGAGACCGGGCTCAGCGTCGACGGCCACATCCGCAAGTACGACGGCGAGCCGTTCATGCCCCATCACATCGTCGACGGGGTGCTGGAGCAGGTGGCCGGCAAGACGAATCACTACATTCCGTATCAGGAAATCATGGTCTAGAGGGATCAACTATGGATGGAATCGACACCAGGCAGCTTGTACTCGATCCGCAGACTGCCAATGATTACAAGGGCAGGGTGGATCCGGACTGGTGCCCGGGCTGCGGCGACTTCGGCGTCCTCAACAGCATGCGCAAGGCCTGCCTGGACATGGGACTCAAGCCCCACGAAATACTGACCATCAGCGGCATCGGCTGTTCGTCGAACCTCCCCGGCTACTTCAATTCCTACGGCATGCACACCCTGCACGGGCGCGCCCTGGCCGTGGCGACCGGGGCGAAGATGGCCAACCACGAACTGAACGTGGTGGTCACCGGCGGCGACGGCGACGGCTACGGCATCGGCGGAAACCATTTCACCCACACCGCCCGCCGCAACGTCGATCTCACCTACATCGTCATGGACAACGAAATCTACGGCCTGACCACGGGCCAGTTGTCGCCCACCAGTTCGCTGGACATGAAGACCAAGAGCTCCCCCCACGGCAGCATCGAGTTTCCGTTCAACCCGATCACCTCGGCCATCATGAACGGCGCCACCTTCGTCGCCAGGGGATTCAGTTCCGACACCCGCCACCTGTCGATGCTCATGCAGCAGGCCATCGAGCACAAGGGTTTCTCACTCATCAGCGTCTTCAGTCCCTGCATCACCTTCAACCACGACAACACAGTGAAGTTCTTCAAGCGCCGGGTGAAGAAACTCGAAGACGAGAACCATGACACCGGCGACTGGAAAACGGCCTGCGAGAAGGCCATGGTCTGGGACGACACGATCTACACGGGACTGTTCCTGCACGTCAAGGACCGTCCGTCCCTGGATGCCGCCGAACCGGTGCTGGACGAGGGCGGTCCCATTGCCCACCGGTCCGAGGCATTGACGAAGGAACAGGGCGACAGGATCATCAGCCGGATGATGTAGGGTCTGTTAACGTTTTTGTAGACGGCACTGCCGAAACCATGAACCCGCTGCGGTTCAAGCAAAGGTGAAATTCAAGGAGATGAGAATGAAAGCGACAAGAGTTCTGCTTGCCGGATTGGCATTGGCTGCGGTTTCCATGCTGGGCATCGCCCAGGATCAGCCGCCGATGAGTTTCTTCGTTACCAGCGTGGGTCCCGGCGACGGTGCCAATCTCGGTGGTCTCGAAGGCGCCGACGCGCACTGCCAAGCGCTCGCGGCCGAAGTTGGCCGCGGCGATGCAACCTGGCGCGCCTACCTGAGCCAGGCCGCCGGCATGGGCGCGCCGCAAGTCAATGCGCGCGACCGCATCGGCGACGGACCCTGGTACAACGCCAACGGTGTCTACATAGCATGGGACATCGACGGCCTCCACGAGGACCGCAACAACATCCGCAAGCCCACCGCCGTGGACGAGAACGGCGATGAAGTGGCGGGCGCGGGCGACCAGCCCAACCGGCACGACATTCTGACCGGATCGGACTCCATGGGTCGGGTAGCGCCCGGTGCCGCCGACATCACCACCTGCAACAACTGGACCAGTAACGGCGAGGGCCGGGCCATGGTAGGCCACCATGATCGCCTGGGTGGACCGAGCGCGTCCTGGAATGCCGTGCACAGCAGCCGCGGCTGCAGCCAGGAAGACCTGATCGGCACGGGCGGCGACGGGCTGTTCTATTGCTTCGCGGCAGACTGACAACGCTACGCGGAATGGTCGATGCCGGCGGTTTCGGCCATTCCATCGTGCCTTGAGCGCTGTCGGGGTCCGGTTACTCTGCTACGACGCAGTTGTAGGGCTTGATCTCCTGCCCGGGAATCCAGTCCCAGTGGAACTCCGGCATGATGATCGGTTCCGTGAAGGTTTGGGGATCGGTCACCGTGGCGGTCCAGTCGAGCTTCGTGCCGCCTTCGCTCAGCGTGAACCGCTCGACCATCTCGAGGTCCTCGCTTTGAGGTATGCCCTGATCGTTGAAGTAGGGGTAATCGATCCGGCTCGTTTCAACGGTCAGCGTGTCGCCCTCCCATCGGCCCACGGAATAGCCGAGCAGCGAGGGTTCCACTTCCGCGTCGGGATCCGCGTTCAGATGGATAGTCCGGGAGTTGTCCCATTCTTCTATGTTCAGGACGATGGTCTCGCCCTGGTCGATGAATTCGATGGGAAAGGGCATGAGCATGGCTTCGGGCATCCCGGCCGGAATGCACTGTCTTGCAGGATCGTCCGCCACCGGGTCCCACGCATCCAGCATGGCCTGGGCCGATTCCGTCAGAGGGTGGGTCCTGGCCCACCACTCCCGGACATCGCGCGCAACCCAGTGCCGGTCGCGATTCGTCCAGACTCGAAAGATGCCGGTAGCCTCGGGATAGCCCTCGGCGCCGGCCACTGCTGCGCCGCCTGCCGGGACAGCCTGTGACGTGTAGGCCGGGAGGCCGAGCGCTGCGGCCGCCTCCGTGTTCAACACGAACGACTGTCCATCGGTCAGGGTAAGCAGTACGAGTCTGGCCTCATCCTCGACAAGCCTGGAAGGGTTAGCCGTCACCCTGACGCGTTCCCCCACGGAAACCACCGCCTCGCTGATTCCCGCACGCTCCATCGCGTTGACGGGAGAACCTTCGGCGGTCCAGATCCGCTCGCCGCCGTCCTCGTCCACGGTCCGGACCGTCAGCTGCACGTGGGGATTGCGCCAGAATACGTTCGTGACTTCACCCTCGAATTCGACGATCTCGCCGGGATCGTAAGTGAGCAGCGAGTGGTGTGCGAATGCGGTGCCCGCAAGGAACGAGAACGGCAAAATGGCGAAAGTCTGAATTGTGCCGGAATTGAACACCTTGATGCTCCCCCGAAAAAGCCGTCGCCCAAGGATACCCGATCCCGTCTTTCTTTTACGAGCCAGGACGCGAACGTACCCGGTCGCGTCCATGGGATCACCATGCATCGGGTATCAGGGCTGCTCCGGTTCGTAGCGCCGCAGCGTCCGATCGATGACCAGCCCCGAGTACACGATGCCGTCGGGTCCTTCGGCTGCGTTTTCCGTATCGATGCCGCCGATGAACCCGGTCACCGAGCCGTCCCGGGCATCGCCCACGTAGATGCCCGTCTCGTAGTCCGGGTTCAGTTCGCTGTTTTCGCCATTCTGGGAGGCGACGTAGATCGTGTCGTCGGCCGTGATCGTCACGCCGCTGGGCCGGCCGAACTGTTTCCACTCGTCGAGAAAGTTGCCCTGCTGGTCGAAGACCTGGACCCGCAGGTTGCCGCGGTCGGCCACGAACAGCCGGCCCCGGGAGTCCATGGCAAGCGAATGGGGCGTGTCGAATTCACCGGGTCCCGCACCGGCCCGGCCCCATTCCAGGAGGTATTCTCCCTCGGGCGAGTACTTCACGATCCGGTTGTTGTTGTGACCGTCGGCCACGAAGATGCTGCCGTCGCCGGCAACGAAAACGTCCGCCACGCCGTCGAATGTGTAGGGACCGTCCCCGGTGGCGCCTGCGGTACCGATGGTCATGAGAACCTCGCCGTCCGGGCTGAGCTTGAAGACCTGGTTTCCGCGCCCCTCGTGGGATTCCCCGTCCGTGAGCCAGATGTTGCCTTCCCCGTCCAGGTGAAAGCCGTGCGGCCACACCAGCAACTCCTCGCCCCAGGTCATCAGCAGGTTCCCGGATGGATCGAACTTGAGCAGCGGCGGTTCGGTCCGGTCGATACAGGTGTCCGAGGAACACCGGTGGAACGCGTAGACGTTACCCGGTTCGTCGGCTTCCACCGAGATGATCTGGCCCCAGACCACACCTTCGGGCAGTTGCGCCCAGTCGTCCGTCATCCGATAGGAGCGGTCGCTTTCCTGGGCCTGGGCGGCCTGCGCCAGCGCGGCGGCAAGGACGAACGCAATGCACGTCAGGACGCGATTTGGCTTCATGGCGGGTCTCCCGTGATTCACCAGCGCGGAACCGTAGCCGCAGGCGAGCAATATAACCTAGTATTTCCGCTGGAATACCTTCGCGGTGGGTTGACGTAACCTGCTCGTGGATGGATTGCAGGTTGCAGGTTGCAGGTGCAAATCGATGAACATGCGCGCTGGTTGGACGCTTTGGCTGGACTGCCTCATCGTGGCGGGTGTCTGGCTCATTTTCGATCTGGTCCTGCGCGATCCATGGACGGTCCTGTTTGTCGTCATTGCGATGGGCTCGGATTTCCTGGTACGAAACGCCACCGGCGGTGCGTTCATGGATGCCAACGCTCCGGTCGGCACCGCTGCACGCGTTCTGGTATGTGTTGCGCTCTATGCCGGTCCGGCCATCGTCTTGCGATGGTTCAGTGCCAAAGTGCTCAGTGAACCCTATTTTGTCCTGGTGACGGCCGGATGGCTGGTTTTCTACGTGGGCGCGTTGACGGTTCTGTTCCCGCCGCGCCTGCCGGGGCTGGGTTAGTTTCGGATCCGTTCCGGTTGGTTTTAGGGCTCGGCTTCGCGCGACTGGCGCGAGGCGATGATCCCCATCGCGGCGCTCTCGCCCGATTCCATGGCGCCCTCCATGCCGCGGTTGGTCTGGGCCAGGTGCTCGCCGCAGAATCGGACCCGGCCGTGGGGTGCGCCCATCGCGGCGGCGAAGCGGGTGATCTGTCCAGGACGGAAATAGGCCCATGCGCCGCGGGCGAAGGGATCCGCTCCCCAGCTTTGCCGCCCGATGAACTCCAATTGCCCCCGTGCGGCCGGACGCACGGCTTCAATTTCAGCAATGACCCGGGCACCGGCCGCTTCGGGCGGCAGCGCATCAAGCCGCGCCGCGTTTCGGCCCATCACCCAGGCCGAGAATCCTGTGATTTCCCCGGGATCGCTGCCGTTGCGTATCGCGGAAAACATGCCGGTCGCGGTATCCGTATACAGACTAGGGGCGACTTCGTCCGCTTCCCAAAATTCAGAGTTGTGAGCGAAGTACAATTGGGTCATGGACTGAGAGGGCAGGCTTGCGACGGCTTCCCGCTGGGAACCGGCCAGGGGCGGGTCGAACGCGATACCACGAAGAACCGTAAAGGGCAGGGCGCACACTGCGTAGGCAGCCCTGAATTCGGTGCCGTCTGCGCAGCCTACGGTGACCATCCTGCCGTCGTCTTCGATCCGCCTGACCGCACGACCGAAATGCACCGGACGGTCCAGCGACTCGGCCATCGCCTCGGGAATTCGCTGTACGCCGTCTGCGGCCGTAAAGCCCCTTGCACCCGTAGACGAGGTCGTCGAGGACCGTGACCGAAGCGACTTGCCAACTGACCTGTCTGCCGCCGGTTCAGACGAGACCGCCTGCGCCCTGGAGAACGCCGCGCGGAACAACAGTTGGAGCGCCGAAATGTCGTGGGCGTCCTCTCCATAACTGACATTCATTCCGTAACCAAGCCGAATTGTCTGGTCATTCAGCCCAAGCCCGCGCATCCATTCATACATTGGGACGTCGTGCACGGCCTGCTCGGGGTCCAGCCAGTTCTGCGGTTCCTTGAGCGGGTTCTCCCGGGCGGTCAGCATCCGGCTGAAGGTCCAGGGCATCAGCGCCCTGTACGGGTCCGGAAACGGGTTGGCGGGGTGAGCCGGCCACTCGGACTGGCGAATGATCGCGCCGTCGAGCGCCAGGTCCTGCTCCCTGAAAAACTTCAGCGAGGGCGTGACGTCGATGAGCCTGACGTCGTGGCGCGCGGCTGCAGCGATCATGCGCCCGTACGCCGCGCCGATGTAGGTGCCGCCGGCTTCCAGGTTGCCGCCGAGTTCGCGCATCGACCGCACCCGTCCGCCCACTCGATCCTGAGCCTCGACAACCCGCACGTCGACGCCGGCATCCTCAAGGTGAACGGCGGCGTTGAGTCCCGCCAGGCCCGCGCCGATCACCACCGCCTCGCAGCGATGAATTTTCGTCACGTCAACTCCACTCCGCAGAGCGCGTCAACGGGCTCGCCGGGCCGGCCGGAGAGGCAGCAGTCGACGGGGCAGAAGTCATGATTGGGCCCAAGGCTGCCCAGCGCCGGACGCACCGGATCGACCGTCATTCGCTCGACAATCAGGTCGCGCACCATACGCACGTAGGCGGGATGGGTACCCACCGTGCCGGCGCGAACCATGTTGAGTCCGAGTTCGTCTGCTTTTTCTGCAGCTTCCACGTCCAGGTCCAGAACCACTTCCATGTGATCGCAGACGAAGCCTATGGGTGCGACGACCACGTCGGCGTGGCCTGCCGCATGCACGGATTCCAACGCCTCGCAGATGTCTGGCCCGAGCCACGGTTCGCCGTAGGATGCGTTCTGACTCTGGTACACCAGTTCCCACCGCGCGGCGCCGGCCATCTCCGCGGTAAGGGAACAAGCCTCGCGCAACTGGGCGACGTAGTCGCACGCCCCGGCCATCGAATGGGGCAGGCTGTGGGCGGTGAACAGCAGCGCCGGTTGCGGCTTTGTCGTCGGTAGGCGCGAGAACGCATCACGGAGCCGGTCCGCCATCGCTTCGATGAACCCGGGGTGGTTGTATCCGAGCCGCAGCTTGTCAATGTGGGGGGCACCGTCAAGGCCATCCACCGCAGCGTAGAGATCTTCGCGGTACTTGCGGCAGCCGCTGTAGGAACTGAAGGTGCTGGTGACGTAGGCGATGGCACGGGTGACGCCGTCTTCGGTCATCCGGGCCAGCGTATCGTCCAGCATGGGGTGCCAGTTTCGATTGCCCCAGTACACCGGTAGCCTGGGTCCGGAGTTATCCAGTTCACGCTCCAGTGCCGAGATGAATTCGCGCGTGTGCCGATTGATGGGGCTGACGCCGCCGAAGCGGTGATAGCGCTGGGCGATGCGGGTCTTGACGGGGGGCGGTACGCGCAGGCCGGCGAGGACGTTGTCCAGGAAGGGCATGACGTCGTCGGGGCCTTCGGGGCCGCCGAAGGAGACGATCAGGATGGCGTCGTAGTTCCTTGCGTCGTTATCGAAGAGGGTCATGGCTCAGTGGCGCCAGTAGTCGGCGTCGTCGGGTGCGTGTGTAGGGCTCTCGCACGCTAAACCTCGCCCGCCATCCCTGGCGGGCTCGGATCGGGTCGCGGCGCTCCTGGCCATCCATGGCCCCGCGCCGCTCCCACGACGCGTGCGAGAGCCCTCCACACGCACCCTGGGAGCTGGGAATGGGGAGGCGGGTATGAAGATGGGGTATTGGGGGCATGGATCAAGGGTTGCTGCTTTGCCAGACGGTGCGGCCTACGAAGAAGGGGCCCAGGCTGTCGAGGTACTGGGAGGTTTGTTCGGTCTTGCGCATTTCCTGGACGACTGCGGAGAGCGGGAACAGGTTTGGCCCGAGGAGGCCGATGACGAAGTCGTTGTCGTGCTTGTCGAGGCCGTGGCAGGCCAGGCGGACGTCCGCGGCGAGTCCGGCAACGCCGTACCGGCGGCCGATGGAGCCGTGTTCGGCGAGGATCTGGCGCTGCTTGTCCTGGGGCAGGACGTAGAAGCTCTTGGAACGCTGGAGGGGGTACCAGACGGCCCAGGTGAACGACGGGTTGAGGATCTTGGATCGCGGTTTCACCAGCAAAGTGTCCTCGAGGTCCGGTTCGTAGCCGATGGAGTAGGTGCGGCCCAGCATGTCGAACTCGCCCTTGTGGTTCATGCCGGTGAAGGGCGGTCGGTTGAAGGTGTCGCGCAGCGTCGTCGCGAAGAATTCCGGGTCTTCGGTCATCGCCATGACGCCGATGCCCGTGGGATCGTTGGTGTCGACGTACATTGCGCCCTCCACGCCGGCTTCGGCGAGGGCTTGGGCGGTGTCCTGCCCGGACTCGCAGCCATTGAACGCGGTGAACTTCATGAACAGTCGGCGATCCAGCGAGATCGGTTGGCCCTTGAGCGTTCCCTTCTCGCTCAGATCCACGGAAATCGCCTCTCGTGCGGGTTCGGTCACGCTGATCGCTCCTCGTGGACGGCGTCGACCAGGGCGGCGACGCTTTCAAGTGGGGTTTGCGGCAGGATGCCATGGCCGAGGTTCACGATGTGGCCTTCGGGGCTGACCCGTTGCAACAGGGCAGACGCCGCGGCACGGGTGGGAGCGGCGCCGCCAAGGAGTACGGCCGGATCGATATTGCCCTGCACGGCTCGTGCCGGATAGCGTCGTTGTACGTCGGCGATGTCCACCCGCCAGTCCACCGCCAGCACCTCGGCAGGAAGGTTGGCGTAGGCGTCCAGGAGGTGGGGCGCGTTCTGGAGGAAGAGGATTCTCGGCACGCCGGCCTCGCCCACGGTCTCGAGCAGCATTTCCAGGTGAGGGCGAATGAGCCGTTCCCAATCGGCCAGCGACAGCAGACCGGCCCAGGAATCGAACACCTGCACGGCGTCGGCGCCGGCGCGTGCCTGACCGATCAGGTAGGTGGCCATGGCCTCGGCGAGCTTGCCCAGCAGGGCTTGCAGCAGTTTCGGTTCGGAGGCGGCGAACGTTCGCAGTCTCGGGAAGTCTTTCCTGCCACGGCCCTCGACGAGGTAGGCGGCCAGCGTCCAGGGTGCGCCGCAGAAACCCAGCAGCGCCGTTTCGGCCGGGAGGGCGTCACGGGTCTGTCGAAGCGCGGCGAGCACTTCGGGGCCGAGCCTGTCGGGATCGGGCGACGTCAGCGCATCCACGCCGGCCCTGTCGCGGATGGGCTTTTCCACCACCGGGCCCGGGTCGAAATCGAATTCAACGCCCAGCGCCGGCAGGGGGCTCATGATGTCGGCGAAAACGATGGCCGCATCGAACGGGAAGCGGGCCATCGGCATCAGCGTCACCCGGGCAGCCAGTTCCGGGGACTGGGCCACGGCCTTGAACGGATAGGACCGGCGCAGTTCGCGGTATTCGGGCAGGTAGCGGCCGGCCTGGCGCATGATCCAGAGCGGACGCCGCTCGACGGCCTCGCCGCGTATGGCCTTCAGCAGCAGGCGTTCGTCGGTCACTGGGAACGCTCCGCTTCCTGGGTAAACCGGTACCCGACGCCACGCACGGTATGAAAGTGCTCGGGCATCTCGGGATTGCGCTCGAAACGCCTGCGCAGCCGCACGATGAAGTTGTCTATGGTGCGCGTCGAGGGGTACACCTCGTAACCCCAGACCCGGTCCAGGATGTCTTCCCGCGGCACGATCGCGCCGGCCTGTTCGGCCAGGAACTTCAGGATCATGGCTTCCTTGTGGGTCAGCGTGTGCTCGCCGCCGTCCCATGCCGTGGCGTGATACGTCAGAAAGTCGATGGTGTTGCCGTTGAAGCTGAGCGTCTGCCCGGCCAGCATGTACCAGTGGCTGCGGCGCAGGATGGCGGCGACCCGCAGCAGCAGTTCCTTGAGATGAAACGGCTTGGCGAGGTAATCGTCCCCGCCCGCTTCAAGTCCGCGAATCCGGTCTTCCGGGGCGCCCTTGACGGTCAGGAACAGCACCGGCGTGTGCAGGCCGTTGCGGCGCAGTTCCTCGCAGGTCCTGAGCCCATCCATCTTCGGCATCATCACGTCCAGCAGGATCAGGTCGAAGGGCTGCGCAAGCGCCTTGCGCAAACCTTCCTCTCCGTCGTGGGCCACTTCCGCAGAATAGCCCTCCGACTGGAGGATTTCGCACACGCCGTCGGCCAGGTGCTCCTCGTCGTCCACCACGAGGATCCGGGCCGGATTGGCCGTTGCATTCATGCGGGCGAACTCGCAGCCGGCCACTCGACGGTGACGGTCGCACCGAGCCCCGGACCTTCGCTCGCGGCACTCACGCGTGCGCCGGAGATTTCCGCGAGGCCCCGGACCAGGTATAGCCCCAGGCCGGTACCCGAGGTGGACCGGCGCATTTCATCACCGAGGCGATAGAACTTCTCGAAAATCATGGCGGCGTCATCGGGAGCAAAGCCGCTGCCGTCATCGCGTACATTGATTCGGACGACACCGTCGTTCGCTCGTGCGTCGATCCAGACGTTCCGCCCCTGGCCGGCAACACACGCCTTGACGGCATTGTCCAGCAGGTTTCGCAGCACCGTTTCGATGGCGACGGGATCGGCCTCGATTCGCAATTCGTCAGGGACATCGTCGTGGATTTCGATACCGTGGGAGCGGGCGGTTTCCTGGTATCGGGCCACGCCCGAGGTTACCGCGTTGCTCAGGGTGAGCGCCTCTCCCTTCAGTTCCATCCGGCCTTCCTCGAGCCGGGTGGTATCCAGGAGGTTTTCCACCATGCGCAGCAGGCGCTCGCCGTCTTCCAGCATCCGCCGGGCCAGCCGTTCGGTGTGGTCGTGGTCCGGCCGTCTGATCAACGTTTCGGCGGCCAGTCGAATACTGGCCAGCGGACTCTTCAATTCGTGGGAGACGGCCGCGAGGAAGTTCTGCTGGCGCTTTCTGAGCTGTGCGTCGTGCCGGATGGTTCGCGTCAGCACGGTCATGCCCCCGATAAGGACGAGCAGAAAGAAACCGCCCTCCCACGTATAGCGGTTGATGCGCGAGTCTGCATCCGCCACAAGCGCCTCCACGGATTCCGGACGCACGGTGGCCGTGCCCAGTTCCGGGTCGATCTGAAGGTGCGGCATCAATTCCGGCAGTTGAGGCGTGGCCTGTGCGAAAGCCGCGGTCACCGCAAGCGCATCGGCTTCGTAAAGCGCCGTGACCCGGTCCCGCTCCTGGCGCGCGAGGCTTCTCTGGTCGGCGACCCACCAGGCCACTTGTGCGGTGGATATGGCAAGCAGCGCGAGGAAACCAAGCTGCAGCGCCTTGCTGGGATCGCGCTTTAGTATCATGAGTCGCTCCCCTCGGGTTCGTTGCCTGCCCGGTCCGTCGAAGCGCTTTCGGAATTCAGGTTGTCCAGGACTTCCCCAAGAGCATCCGCGAGACGGTCGATATGTTCGGGAGTGTGGGCCAGCGACAGGAAACCGACTTCATAGGCGGACGGCGCCAGCGCGATTCCGCGTTCCAGGAGGCCGTGAAACACGTCGCGGTAGATGCGTGCGGCATCCGGGTGGATCGCCTCTGCCGAGGCCGGCGCCGCGGTCGATCCCCACGCGATCCAGAAGATCGAACCGATCCGCACCACGGCCGCCGGAACGCCCGATCGGTTCAGGACGCTTCCGAGACGCTGTTTCAGGTATTGACCGAGCTCTTCCAGGCCCTGCCAGCAGTCGTAGCGCCGCAGGTACTTGAGCGTCGTCAGGCCCGCCGTCATGGCCACGGGGTTTCCCGACAGGGTGCCGGCCTGATAGACGCCACCGGTCGGTGCAAGGTGCCGCATGATGTCTCGTGGTCCACCGAATGCGCCCACCGGCATGCCTCCGCCGATCACCTTGCCGAATGTGGCGAGATCCGGTTGTACGCCATAGAGCGCGGCCGCACCGCCCGGACCCAGGCGAAAACCGGATATGACCTCGTCGAAGATCAACAGCGCCCCATGGCGCGTGCAGAGTTCGCGCAAGGTGGCGAGGAACCTGGGGCGCTGGAGGAGCAGGCCGTTGTTCGCGGGCACGGGCTCGATGATGGCCGCGGCGACGCGATCGCCTTCCCGGTCGAAGAGCGCAGTCAACGCGTCGTCGTCATCGAGTGGCAGCACGCGCGTCAGCGACGCGATCGGTTCGGGCACACCCAGCGACGATGGGGCGCCGAATGTCGCAAGTCCCGACCCGGCCGCCACCAGCAGGTGGTCCACGTGACCGTGATAGCAGCCGGAAAACTTGACGATAATGTCGCGCTCAGTGGCGCCCCGGGCCAGGCGTACGGCGCTCATCACGGCTTCGGTGCCGGAGGATACGAAACGGATCTGTTCGATACCCGGATAGCCGGCGACAACCTCCGCGGCCAATTCGATTTCCACCGCGGATGGTGCGCCGAAGGACGTGCCGCGTTTCAATGAGTTGGCCACGGCCTTGACCACGTGCCGGTTGGCGTGGCCCAAAATCAGCGGACCCCACGAACCGACAAAGTCCAGGTACCTGTTGCCGTCCACATCCCATACGTGGGCTCCGTCACCCTTCTGAATGACGGGCGGCGTGCCCCCGACGCTCCTGAACGCCCGTACCGGGGAACTCACCCCGCCCGGCAGTACCTCGAGCGCCCGGTCAAACCATTGCGTTGATTGCGTACCGGTGCGTTCCTCGCTCACAGCCAGCCTCCCTCGATTGCATCGCGGGCATGATAGGTGATGATCCGGTCGGCGCCGGCGCGGCGCATGGCCATCAGGTTTTCCCGCACGACCTGCGCCTCCTCCAGCCAGCCGTTGGCCGCCGCCGCCTTGACCGCCGCGTACTCCCCGGACACATTGTATGCGGCCAGGGGCAGGTTGCTGGCGCGGCGCACTGCCCGGATCACGTCGAGGTAGGCCAGCGCGGGCTTGACCATCAGCATGTCCGCGCCCTCCTGCTCGTCAAGTTCGGCTTCGCGGACCGCCTCGCGGACATTGCGCGGGTCCATCTGGTAGCTGCGCCGGTCCCCGAACGACGGTGCGGAGTCCGCCGCGTCGCGAAACGGCCCGTAGTACCCCGAAGCGTACTTGACCGCGTAGGCGAGCAGGATGACCCGCTCGTGCCCGGCCCCGTCGAGGGCGTCCCGGATGGCGGCGACCCGCCCATCCATCATGTCGGAGGGCGCCACCACGTCGGCGCCGGCTTCGGCGTGGCTCAGAGCCGTGCGCACCAGCGGGACCAGGGATGCGTCGTTGACCACGCCGCCTTCGTCGACGATCCCGCAGTGGCCGTGATCGGTGTAGGCACACAGGCAGACGTCTGTCATGATCACCAGATCGTCGCCGAACTCGGCCTTGAGGCGCCGAACCGCGCGTTGCACCGCCCCGTCGTCCGCCCACGCTGCCAGGCCGTCGGGCGTCTTGTGCCCTTCGTGGTCGGGATGGCCGAACAGGAGCACCGAACGGATGCCCAGGCCCAGGTCGGCCGCGACCCGGCCGAGCAGGTTGTCCAGGCCCAGTTCCGCAATGCCGGGCATGGAAGGGATGGGACGTTCGGCCTTTCGTGCGGCCAGCACGAAGTGGGGCACGATGAACTGCGACGGCGCGATGTGCGTTTCAGCCGCCAGATCGCGTATCGCCTGGTTCCGGCGCAGTCGTCGGGGGCGTACCCGCCCCGGCACGGTTACGGTCGTTTCGCTCATTGCATGGCCTCCATCAGTCCCTCCAGACTGGGTCTCGCCGCCTCCGCGGTCACGGTCAGTCCGGCGGCATGGGCCGCCCGGGTGGTGGAAGGACCGATCGTGAATATCTCCGCCTCTGCGTCAAGTTCAAGCCGGTTCACCAGACCCGTCACCGCGGAGGGGCTTGCCAGAAGGATTTTATCCGCACCGAGTTCGGAGAGCGCCTGTTTTCGAGTCGTCGGCGCGGCCGGTTGCGTGCGGTAGACATTGAGCCGCAGACAGTCGCCTCCGGCCTGCTCCAGGGTTTCCTCCAGGACGTTGCCGGCGTTCTCCGCCACGGCGATCAGGCACCGGGGCCTGACATGCGGCGGACCGCCGGCCGGATCGGCACGGAGGCGACCCGCCAGTGCCTCGGCCAACGAACTTGAGGTGCCGCTCGGCGCCACCAGTTCAACCTGCCCGGGCAGCGAGGCTGCCGCGGCCGCTGTCGCCGGCCCCACCGTTGCTATAAGAGTTGCTGCCATTGCTTCCTTGTCCGGCGGACTCCAGTCAATGGTGTCGATCATCTGGCGCAAGGCTTCGGCTCCGCGTCGGGACGTCAACACAAGCCAATCGGTCTCGGGCAGCGCCTCGGCCAGCCGCGCCCTGACGTTCGGCTCGCGGATGGGATGGCACTCGATGCATGGCAGCATCAGCGGTACGGCGCCAGCGTCCGCCAGCCGCGACGCCCAGGCGGCGCAGTCTTCGGCGGCGCGCGTGACAAGCACTCGCTGGCCCGTCATCCGGTCCATCGTCGTTCCAGTTCGGCCCATGCCGAGTCCACCAGCGCCTCGGTGCTCGTCTCCCGCGCGTCCGCCTTGTGCAGCACGCCGTCGTGCTCGAGCCAGGCAATGAGCCTGGCCGTTCCCGGCGACGGCGCACGTACGGCAGTGTTCGACGACGCGTGTGCGGTGCCATTGGGCGACGCGATGTCCCCGGTCTGGTGCGCCCGTGATCCGTCTGCGGTGCACCAGGCGCCGAATGCCAGATCGCAACCGCCTTCCACCCGTGCCAGCAGGCGGCGCTCCGCTGCCACCGCCTGACGGGTCGCTGCGTGGTCGAGAGACTCCAGCAGCTCGCATATGCCCTCGTCCGCCCGCCGGCACTGGATTGCCAGCGCCCCCTGGGCCGGCGCGGGTACGAAGTCCACCGGCCGCAGTCTGTGGACCTCCAATTCATCCGTGACGGGATCGGTGACGCCGTCCAGCGGGCTCCGGCGCAGCCGCTGGATGCCCGCCGCCGCAAGCACCACGCCGTCCAGGTCGGCCCGCAGCCGGTTGATGCGCGTGGGCACGTTGCCGCGAATGGGCACGATCCTGATATCCGGCCGCAGATGTCTTATCCAGGCCTGGCGCCGCGCCGAAGCCGTTCCCACGCGGGCGCCGCCGATGATCGGCAACGCCTCCGCCGACGCGTCAGCCGCCGCGCGTGTCATCACCAGTACATCGGCCGGATCGAGCCGCTCCGGCACCGCCCCGATGGTCAGGTCGTCCGGCGACTGCGTGGGCAGATCCTTGTAGGAATGAATCGCGATGTCCACCTCATTGGCGAGCATGGCCTGCTCGATTTCACGCACAAACACACCCTGGGGGCCGATGGACCCGAACGAGGTGGCCGTGGAGCGATCGCCGGCGGTCCTGATGATCGTGAGATCGGCATCGTGACCGAGTTTAGAGATTATTCCGGCGACTCCGGCCGCCTGGGTGCGCGCCAGATGGGATCCCCGTGTTCCGATGCGGAGCTTCATCGCGTGGTACCCTGACTGACGGTGCTGCGTCGTTTCGATCGAGCGACGGCGTCGTGTCCCGGATCGTCTCGCAGGTCATCCCGCCTCTCATCCCGCCTCGGGGCGCGGTCCAGGGCTTGGCGCAACTCCTCGGCGAACTTCGGGTCGAGGCCCTCAAGAAAGGCTTCCAGCGAGCCGTCCGGCCCGTGGTGCAGGAGTCCTCTCAGGCCGAGCGTGGGAATATGGGCGAAACGCCGCGCGAGCACCTCCGCCCAGGTTTCGATGGCCTGCCGTTCCGCGTCCCCGAGTCCCTTGAGGTCCTTCTTCAGCAGCCGACGCACCCCTTCCCGGGCGGTGTGCCGGTAGCGGTTCTGCAGAGCGCCAAACAGCGGTCCGTAGACTTGTTCGGCAAAGCGATCCCGAAGTCGCGGCAGGGCCTCGTCCACCAGCTCGCGGGCCTGGGCGGCCTCCAGTAGCCGGGCCTCCCGGTTGATCTGCGCCTCACGGACAATCTCGTCCATGCCGATGCGAGGCAGGCCGAGCTTTCGGCAGGCGCCGCTGTCGATGTTTTCCGGCACGGCCATGTCGATGAAGAGCGGCGCCTGCCCGGAGGGCGTTTTCGCGGCGATCCGTTCCAGCGCGGGTTCAGCCAGGAGCGGTTCGGGGGCGCCGGCCGAGCTGAGGACGGCTTCCGCAGCCGGCGGATCGCGCAGAAAATTTTTCAGGCACATGGCTTCGGCAGAGTAGGGTTGCGCGGCCGCCCGGGCCTTGGCCAGGGTACGGTTGACGAAGATCAGCGGTGTATCCGCGTTGGCCAGCGAGCGGGCCGTGCGTTCGGTCATGGCCGAGACGCCCACGAGCGCCACGGCTCCGGGCGTTCGCTCGAGCCGCTCCCGGAGCTTCGCCACCGCCACCTCGGCCAGCGATACGCGTCCCTGGCCGAGGCGGGTTGCGCCGCGTACCTGTGCCGCGATGCTCAGGGCCTCGTCGAAGAGCAGTTCCAACCGGGGGCCGCTCAACCCAAGTTCGGCCGCAAGATCGCGGCATGCGCGAACCTGCCCGACGATTTCCACTTCTCCCATCGCGGCGGAATCCAGTCCGGCCGCCACCATGAAGAGGTGTTCGCAGGCGCCCTCGCCCTGCCATGCCTTGAGCGTGCGTTCCGCCTCGCCGGGCGCGGGGGGACGACCCACGAGGAACTCATGGACCATCGGTCTTATGTCGCTCTGACGCCCATTGTCCGTGGTGGCGTCGATAGTTCGCGCGAAAATGATCTCGACACGGTTGCAGGTATCCAGGTAGGCAAGTTCCGCAAGACCCGCCTCCCGGGCAAACCCGCGCAGGCGATCATCACGCCCGGCCTGTGGCAGCGCGAAGCGTGCCAGCGCTTCGCTGCCGTCCTGGCGCCAGGAAATCCCGACGATGCCCAGTTCTTCCAACACGCCGTCAAGGTTAGGGATCAGGCCGCTGGAATTGTCACCGGAGTGTCACAGCGAATCGCCGGTTCCCCGTGTCCACGCGGACCTCCCGCCCGCGCCGAGTGCCCTTTCGCTGGAGCCTTGCGGGTTTTTGCGTACACTGGGACGCGGTACACTAAGGTGGCTGTCCCGCGAAATGACAACCGTATTGAAGAATGGAGGAGACTGCGTGAATACCAAACTAACCTCAATTGCAGTGGGCGCCCTTGCGCTGGCGTCGATGCCGATGACACTGGCGCAGGATGAACCGTTCAGGGAAATCGTCAACATCACGGGGGATTTGTATCGGGCCACCAACAACGCCCACCACACCGTGTTCCTGGTGACTGACGAGGGGATCATTCTTACCGATCCCATCGGCACGGATTTTGCGGCCTGGCTGAAGGGCGAACTGGATGAGCGCTTTGGCGTTCCGGTGAGGTATGTGCTCTACAGTCACTACCATGACGACCACGCCTCGGGCGGGGCGGTCTTCGAGGACACCGCTGAATTCGTCGGCCACGAGAACATGCCCGTCAATCTCGCGGCGGAGGAGGGCAACGAAGACTTCGCGGAAGTCCGCGCGCCGGATACGACGTACTCCGACAGCACCAGCGTGATGCTGGGCGGCAAGACGGTGGAGATGATCCACGCGATGCCGAGTCACAGCAATGATTCATCGATCATCCGCTTCCCCGACGAGCGGGCCGTCTTCGCGGTGGACTTCGTCAACGTCCAGCGCGTGCCGTTCCAGACCATGTCGGGCTGGGGGCCGGTCACGACCTGGATCGAGGCCAATCGCCACCTCCAGTCCACGGTGGACTATGACATCATGGCCCCGGGTCACGGCCCGGTGGGGACCAAGGCCGACGTCGACGACACGACCCGTTACCTTGAGGAGCTATTGGCAGCCGTGACGGAGGCGGTCGATGCCGGCATGAGTCTGGAGGAAGCCCAGGCGGCGGTGCTCATGGAGGACTACAGCGGCTGGGCGCAGTACGACGCCTGGCGGGCGCTCAACGTTCAGGGAGTCTTCGAGCAGTTGACCGCCGAGTAGACCGATCGGCCGTGAGACGCGGCCAACCGAACGGGCTTCGCCGCTGATCCTGACCGGGTCAGCCGGTCTTGCCTGCTTGCCTGCGGCCAATAATCAAGACTGCGATCCAAACCGGCAGGCTGAGGATGATCGCGTACACGGCGATCGCGATGGGTCCCAGGAGGCCGGCCAGGAGCGTTGCCCAAACGGTCAGTATTCCCAGCCCGACCATCGTGGCCCACGCGGCCTCGCGGTGACCGAACAGCCACAACCGCCGGCATGCGAACGCCAGTGGCAGCCCGCAGGGGGCAACGAGTACCAGCGAGGCCAGGCCGCCGAACAGCATCAGCCATCCCGCGGGGCCTGCAAGTTGATCGGGAAAACGAAAGACAGCCGTCAGCATGATTCCCGCCGGCAGCCAGAGCAGCGCACCGGTCCAGAAGGCGTAGGGCGAATTGCCAAGTGAGTTGAGTCGAGACATGAGCTTGATGGTAAACCAGACTACTGATTAGACGCAGCACGAGCGCTTGGGTTCCAGTTCATCGCAGAAGTCATGGCTACCAGCCTGTTTTCGATAAATGGGCCAGTAGCTGTAGGCGTCGGAATTTTTCGGTATGGTGTCGAATCCTGGATCCATGGCACTGGATTGTTGCCCGAGCACACATCCGGAGACTCACATGAAGCTGATCGGAGCCCTTGAGAACCTTTTGGCTGGCGCCCTGCTCGCCGCACTGTCCGGCGCCCTCGTCGTCTCGACCACGCGAATCACCTGGCCCTACTTCAACCGCCTCGGGGTCCGTCAGACCGAGGCTGTCGAGGTCCGGGAACGGTTTTAGCTCGCCGACGGCGATGAAACGCTGCTTTACGAACTGACAGTGACCGATCCGGGCACGCTGACAGAGCCATACGTCTGGAACGGCCGCTGGATCTGGCGTCCGGGCGAAGTCGTCGACCGCTACGACTGCACGCTCGAGGAGTAGCTCGCCCGGTCTTGTGCCGGTGTCAATCGAATCGGAACCGCAGCCGTTGTCCGGGCTGCGGTTCCGCCAGGTCTATCGAGCTAGCACTGATCCCTGTCGCTGTGCTTGGAGAGGCTGGTCGTGCCGTCGAAGTCGTAATAGGTATAGGTCGCTTCGCCGTTCATGTAGATGCAGTGAACCTTGATCTCCGGCCTGTTGGGGTGCAGACGGCCCAGGATCTCTATTTCGTCACCCACCGACAGCGTGTCTTCGCTGAACCCAAGGCGGCGGTTCCGATTGGGTGTTGCCAGCACCAAATCCCAGGTCTGGCCTTCGCTGTCGGTTGCAACCAACTGATCATGCGCGGCGCCCAAATGGAGCTCGGTAACCACCAGGGTCGCTTCTATAATGAAATACCAGAGATCGCACCGGTACCCGTTCGCTGCAACGTTCGCTTACTGGTTCTCCCACCGCGGACCGTTGTTGAAACCAGGTCCATGGACCTCTGTCCAGGTCGAGTCTTCGATGGCTTCGATACGATGCGGAATGTAGGCAGGAATGATCAGTATGTCGTCCGGTCCGACCACGTATTCGTTTTCGCCCACGAACGCTCTTGCGCTGCCGGTATGGAACAGCATGGTCTGTTCGTCGGGATGGTTGTGATGACTGGAAGATTTCCCGGCCTCCATCGTCACCATCGTGATGTAGACGGTGTCCGTGTACAGACGCTTGCTGTAGACACCCTCGAATGGGATGGCGGCCTCGATGTCCGCCCTGTTCAGCAACCGTTCCTGCGGCGGAGAAATGTTCTGGGCCGCAACGCCAAGCGAAAACGATACACACAGCGCAACCGCTGCAAACCTGATTTGACTATTCATTCGATCTCCTTTTTGCACCCGCGGGGTTGAGGACGACAGCCTTCTTTGGGTCGACTTCAGACGTCCCCCTCTACGCGAAGACTAATGTGATTGACGGCAATGTTCCACCAGTGCGGCCACTGGCGTAATTTCCCTGGGACCGACGCTCGCTCGCCGCCTTGCCGCAGACAATGAGGGGCCGTGTCAATGACGGGCCGTTTCCCCGACAACGGCCGTTGGGTAGAATCTGGCTAACGTCTCCACGGATGCTGCGCATGAAAAACCTGCTCCTAATGTCGATACGCTGGACGCCCACCGTGCTCCGCAAGATGGGTTGGAGGCGAGACATGATCGGGTGACAAGCTCACGGTCACCTTTGTCCCGCACAAGCTGGACCCCACGGTCGGATCGCTGAGGAGTCTCGAGGTGAACGACGCGCCGCTGGCAATCGAACCGCCCGAGGCCCAGCAATGAGCCGTTCCGCACGTTTTGCGGCAGCCGGTGACGTGGTTCAGGCATTCCGGCACAGCGTGGCGCGCTCCAGCAGGGCGGCCCAGATGTGGCTTCCTCCGCCGACATTCGACGTGCACGGCACCTTGATGCCGTCGCCGATCCACAGCTCGAGATAGCCATGCTTGTTGAGGCGAATGCCCCTTTTGGGGCCTTTCGGAGCCCGCAGCGACCGCAGCACCGACAGCAACCCGCCCGTGCGCGGAAGGGGCTTGCGTGCTTCAATGCCGGCGGCGCGCACGGGGACGGTATCGCGCCACGGGCCGCGTTCGAGGACGACCACTTTCTTGCCAGCTTCCACCAGGCGCGACGCCAACACCGATCCGCCAAACCCGCTTCCGACAATGATGATGTCCGCTGCCACTGCTCACTCCCACGTTGATTTACGTATCTCCCGTTCGCCGCAAGGAGCGTCATGACAAAAGGTCCTGCAAGGAGTCGTTGCTTCATGATCGCATTCCCAAGATGCTCTCGAAACTACAAGTCAAGGTAATACTCCAAGGTACGAGACTTGCCGATTCCCACCTCAATATTCATGGGGTAGTACGGAAAATTCCGCCATATCCGCACTCTTCCGGGAATCAGGGCTCCATGGGCTTGATAAGATTAAGTCATTCATGGTTCACGGCGTGTGCTGGCCAGAGAGAGATTATCGGCCGATGGAGCGGGTAACAGGGGTCTCGCTAACACACGGAGCGGAGCGCCCTTCGTAAATAGCGGAAAACGGTGTGCCGATCCACAATGGAGGTGAAGATATGATCAGACGACTCGCGCCCGTTGTATTGGTTTCTGTCCTGACGTTCTTCGGCCTGCCCGCACTCGCGCAGAAGAATGCGCCGAATCAGCCCAATATTCTCGTGATCATCTCCGACGATCAGGGTGTCGTGGACTCACCCGAGTATCACTACGATCCCAGCCCTCCCCACACACCGAACCTGTCGGCACTCGCGAACGAGGGCGTGATCTTCGAGAACGCCTGGGCGACGCCCATGTGCTTTACGACGCGTGCCGCTTATCTGACCGGCCTGCACGGAACGCGCAACGGCGTCCTCACGGGAGGCGTTTCCATCCAGCTTGAGGATCAGACGCTCTATGAATTCCTGAGCGACAACGAGGAAACCAGCAATTACGCTTCAGCCTTCATCGGCAAATGGCACGTCGGGGAAGACGAAGTAGGCGGCGAGTCCTATCCGGTTGCCAATGGCGTACCGTATTTCGCGGGCATAATCGAAGGGAATTTCGGTAGCGAGGGCAATTACGACCGCTGGAATCTGACGATCGATTCGCCGGAGACGGAAACCGTCAGGGTAGTCAGCACGGAGTACAACACCAGCAAGCTCACGCGGCTGGCCGAGGAATGGATCGAAAAGCAGGATTCGCCCTGGTTCGTCACCCTGGCATACAACGCCCCGCATGGCCCCAGGCACTGGCCGGACGAGAGCCTCCACGGCATGCAGCAGCGGACCGAAAAGCACTTCACCAGTGACATGTGCGGTGGCGGCGCCATGGGCGCCATGGGCGCCGGGGGCGCGGCCGGCAGCGTCGACGACGAAGAGTGCTACAACGCAATGGTCGAGGCGATGGATACCGAAGTCGGCAAGCTGCTCTCGAGACTGGAGGAACTGGGGCAACGCGACGATACGCTGATCATTTTCTCGGGGGACAACGGCAGTAGCGAGCCCACCGTCATTCAGGACCGTCAGGCCAAGTCGACTCTGTACGCGGGCGGCCTGCATGTGCCTTTCTTCGCCTCGGGCGCGGGCGTCACCCGCAAGGGCGTGCGCGAGGATCGACTGGTCACGATTACCGACATTTTCGCGACCGTCGGCGAAATCGCCGGTGCGGACTTCGGCGGAACCATTCACGACAGCCTTAGCTTCGCAGGTTACCTGTCTTCGGAGGAGGGGATCGACCGTCCCTATGCGTTTTCGGACATCGACCGGACGACCGATGCCGGCACAACGTCCGGCTGGTCCGTTCGCGACCACGAACACATGCTCATGCGGCTGAACGGCGAGGACACCCTGTTCGAGATCAATCCCGACAACTTCATGTACAAGGACGTTACGGCGTCCGAGCCCGAGATCCTTCGAACGCTTCAGCAGGCAGGCGAGCGTATCAACAGGGGAGATTGAAACGAGCGTTTCCAGTTCGATGAATACGTGGAGCGAATCAATCTTCGTCCAGAAATGAATGAGTCGCGACCCGCATTTTTTACTTTGCATGGCTGCGGTCGCGCTGGCCGGGTGCGAGCGGGGCGCAGTTCGCTTACGTTACAGGTCCGCACGGAGCCGTCATGGAGTTGCTTCAGGCGCGGTCCGAATAGCTTCGCCCGAGGGTGCCGCCCGTGCGTTTGGCAAGGTACGAAGTCTGCCTATTTGCAAGAGGAATCGTCGAAATGTCTGACCCAACAGCCATCATGAAGTGGTTGCCGATGCTCATGGCTTCAATAGCGGTCTGGCAGTCCGCTTCGGCACACCATTCCCGCGCGGGCTTCGATTTGGGCAATGAGACCCGCTTGAGCGGTACGGTCACCGAATTGAACTGGGCCAATCCCCACATTTACATGAGAGTGGATCTCGACAATGGTGAAAACTGGCTGTTTGAAGGTCACTCGGTTCCCGGCGCCCAGGGTTTGGGCTGGACTCGCGACACAGTGCGGGCTGGAGACGAGATCACCATAGGCGCGAATGTCGCCCTCGACCCGGACCAGAAGTTCGCGCTCATGAACTGGATCATCACCCGCGACGGCGTCGCCCAGCGGGCCATGCCGGGAGGGCAGATCCCGGAGGATGTCCTGCAGGATCGGGTCGCTTCAGCGGGTCAGGGCGGCCCCGGCGCTGCGCAGGGTCCGGGTGCCCCGGGCGGGCTTGCGGGGATGGGTGGCCAAGGGGGAATGGGCGCTCCGGGCGGCGGTCGTCCAGGGGCGGATCGCACGCCCGGAAACCCCAACGCGCAGCCATCGACGGACATGAGCGGCAATTGGGCGGCGGACCTCAGAGGGCGAAACCTCGCGACGGGCGTGTTCGATCCGGCTCGCAATCTGCCGTTGACCGTGGCCGGCCAGGCTGTTCTGGATGCTTATCGAGACGAGGACAACCCGGCCTATCAGTGTCTGCCCGGCAGCAACTTTGCCGGCGCCATGAACGGACCATATGACAATCGCATCGAGCGCTTCGACAATCGAATGGAAATCACCAAGGAAAGCCATACGAACGTCTATACCATCTGGCTGGGGGAGGAGAACGCGCCGGGGGATCATGTACCCGATCGCACTGGCCTGACCATCGGCCATTTTGACGATGAGCGAACGCTGGTATGGCAAACGACGGGCTTCGCGCCGTCCAGGTGGGGGATCAGTCGTGGCGTCGATTCCAGCGATCAGAAAGTGGTCGATGGGCGCTTCGAACTGGCGGAAGATGGTATGAGGCTGAACGTAACCATCGTTACGACCGACCCCGTCTACCTGACCGAGCCACTGAGCCGGTCATTTACGGTGCACAAGAACACCGACCGGGAATTCGATCCCGTGCCATGCGATCCGGCGGCCAGCTCGAGGCATATCACCCTGGAGTGACTCGGGCGCCCGCCATCGAGTGTCAGCATCAGCGAGGCGTTCGTGAACAGCTACTCGTAGTCGCTTTCGCCCTGAACATGGCGCCTGAGAGCACACTCAGAACCAGGGCGTGCACTGGTAAGTCTTGACCTCCTCGCCCGGAACCCAGGTCCAGTAACCGTCCAGCGAGATGGTCTCCGTGAAGGTTGCCGGATCGGTGACCGTGATCTCGTAGTCAAGGCGGCTTGCGTCCGGGCTCAGCGCGAAGCGCTCGACGATGTCCACGGCCATGCTCTGCGGTGTTCCGACATCGTCGAAGAACGGCCAGTCGATCTTCGAGGTCTGCACAACGAGCGTGTCCCCCTCCCAACGGCCGACCGAATAGCCCTGGCGGGTAAACACCTGACTCTCGGGATCGTCGTAACCGGCCATGTGGATCGTGCGCACCACGGACCACTCTTCCACCCGCAGTTCGATATCGTCGCCGGCTGCAACGAACTCGATGGGGTAGGGGTTGTCCATGATGCCGGGCATGCCCTGCTGAATGCACCTCAGGGCGGTATCGTCGGTGACCGGATCGTAACTTTCCCGGGCTGACTGGGCCGCCGGTGTATAAGGGAGCTCGAAGCCGGTGGCCGAGTCATTGACATGATCGCCATAGGCCCGCCCGCGGGACCAGACGCGGAAAATGCCTTCAGGCTCCGGTCCCGCCGACGCCTGAAGCAGGTCGGGACGCGAGCCAACCCCCCGCAAGGCAACGCTTTCGCCGTCCGCGCGGCGCACGGCTGAAGCGTACAACGCCATCTGGCCGCGACTCGAGGGCCGTCCGACGACGGTGACGTCCGTTCCCACCTCGAGCACATCCCGGGTGATCCCGTTTCTGGTCATGCCGTTTGCGGCGCCGGATTCGATCGTCCAGGTTTCCACCTCATTGTTGTCGTTTAGCGATTCCACCGTGAAACTGATATGCGGATTCACCCAGTTGACTTCGGTGATGATCCCTGCGACCTCGCCGGAGGCATCCGGTTCGTAGAATGCGGCTATCGAATGATGAGCGTTAGCAGCCAGGGGAATTGACAGGAAGAAGAACGCGCTGATTCGGATCATGGGAATATCTCCCTTCTGGTGCTCTGGTACCCTGCCAAGTGTAATACACCCCAAACTCAGCAGGCATTTATCACGGTTCGAATTGTCAAAGCCTGCAACATACGTTCTCCAGGCAAGACGCAAACCCATGCGTATTTCTTCGATCGAAGGTAATCGCCCCCCGCAGACTACCTTGGCTCGCCCCTCGTATCGCGTGTGTCGCTGACCGCGCATTGCAGGACCTCCCACTCGACGCGGATTTTCTCCGCCAGGCACAGTTGGCCCGCTGCCCGAATCTGGTTGTGTCGCGAGGCGTTGTCGAAGCGGGCTTTATTCCAGCCGAAGTAACTTTCCTGCAGGGCATCGGCCGCGAACCGCGCGGCCAGTTCGAGGGCGATGGTGAGCGTCGCGTCCGGCAGGGCCTGCCACTCATCCGCCGACAGCAAATCGGGCGCTCCGCGCGCATAGCCACCGATGGCAGCACAGAAAAACGGCACGGAGAACGTCGTCTCTGTCGTGTCTTCGCCCAGGGGGTTGCACCAGGAGCGGAACGCGTCGCCCAGTTCAAGGACGATCGGCATCGATGCCACCGTATCCAGGTCAACCAGGCCGATGGCCTCGTCGGTGTCCGATTCGAAGATGAAATTGGAAATCTTCGGGTCTCCGTGCACGATCCGCTCGCGGGCCAGCGGTAATTCCGGAAGACGGCGGGCCATCTCGAGGATCCGTTCGGCAATCGGCTCGACCATGTCGAATTGCGGGTGGTCCCCGTGAGCATTGAGTGCGCTCTGGAGATTCGCGAGGTGTGCAGCGGTGTCATGAACACCCAGGCGCGGATTGGAGAACGTGTGATCGAGATCGCTCACGGCCCTGTGAAATCGCCCCAGCAGGGCGCCGGCTTCGCTCGCTTGGCGGGCGTTCTTCAGGGTGTCTCTCGATACGCCCGGCAAGTACGTCAACACGCGCCAGACCTCGCACGCTGCCTGCAGAGCCGGTGCGCCCTCCGTGGTCGGCACGATGAGGGGAGTGGGCATGCCCTTGTCCCGCAGATGCCTGGTGACCGCGTCGATGTCGCTGTTGATTGTCGCGGGGAACATGGGATTGACACGCTGCAGGACGAAGCTCTTCCCTGACGGCGTGTCAACGCGCCAGCTTGCGTTGATCAGTCCGGATTCGAGGCGCGTCAGTTGGCCGTCGCCGAGCCCGAATGCCGTCAACACTTTGAGATCAACCTGCATGTCAACGTCGAAGCTTAGAGCAACGGACACACATCAGCGAGGGCAACTCAAGGTGCAGCGTTCGGCAAACCCGATGGCGGAGCCGCGCAATCCAGCAGGGCTTCGATGTCGACAGCCCGGCCGACACCGTCAGCCACGCTGTCGATGGCCTGCTCCACGGCGGCCGTATAGTCGAGATTCGAACCGCCGCCGCCGGCGCGCCGCAGCCAGGCGCGGCGAAATTCGTCATTGCCGAATACGCCGTGTACATAGCTGCCTTCGATCAGGCCGTCGATGGAGCGTGCGCCGTCAGCCCGCCCATCCAGATCGAACAACGGACGCGCGCAATCATCGCCGGTCGTAAGACCCACGTGAATCTCGTACCCCGTCACGGGCAATTCGGTGGCGAGGCAGCGTCCCTGAACGGGGCACACGGTCTTCGGACCGGTCATCTCGGTGCGTACGTCGAGCAGGCCGAGGCCGGGCGCCTCTCCGGGCGGGCCGTCGGCCCCGTCCGGGTCGACGATGCCGGCGCCGAGCATCTGGTAGCCCCCGCACAGCCCCAGCACGCGGCCACCGCCGCGGGCGTGCGCAAGGATATCGTGGTCCCAGCCCTGGTCGCGCAGGAAAGCCAGATCGCCCAGCGTCGACTTGGTGCCGAACAGGATGACGATGTCGGCGTCGCGCGGCAGCGGCTGCCCCGGCGGTACCCAGCGAAAATCGACGCCGGGCTCCAGCCGCAGCGGATCGGCATCGTCGAAATTGGCCAACCGGGACAACATGGGCGCAACGATTTTGAGCCTGGCGCCGGTACTGCGCCCTCCGGCACCCGCGGCATTGGAATAGTCATTCTCGCTGTCGCCAACGCCGGCCGGCACCGATCCGCCTGACGGACCGGACCCATCAGACGGTCCGGACCCGTCGGCCAGTACCACTGCATCCTCCGCCGGCAGGCTCGCGGCGCCGGCCAACCAGGGAATCACGCCGAAGCAGGGCCATCCGGTGCGCGATTCGATGGCGGCGACGCCGGCGTCGAACAGCCGTGGGTCGCCGCGAAACTTGTTGACCAGAAAGCCCCGTATCAACGCCGCATCTTCGGGCGCCAACACGGCCTGGGTACCGACCAGGCTGGCGATGACCCCGCCCTTGTCGATATCCCCGATCAAACAGACGGGAATGTGAACTTGACGGGCGAAACCCATGTTGGCGATGTCGCCCGCCCGCAAATTGATCTCCGCCGGGCTGCCGGCACCTTCCACAACGATCAGTTCGTACGCGTTAACGAGCCTTTCGAAGCTCTCCACAACCGCTTGCATGCGCGCGCCGCGGCGAGCCATGTAGTCCGCGGCATCCATGCTGTTCACGGCTGTTCCATGTACCACCACCTGGGCACGGCGGTCCGTCTCCGGCTTGAGCAGCACGGGGTTGAAGTCCACCTCCGGCGCGAGCCCGGCCGCCTGGGCCTGGACCGCCTGTGCACGTCCAATCTCGCCACCGGCGCAGGCAGCGGCGTTGTTGGACATGTTCTGGGGTTTGAACGGCGCGACCCTTATCCCACGCCCGCGCGCGATGCGGCACAGCGCCGTGACGATCAGTGACTTGCCGACATCGGAGCCGGTCCCCTGCAACATGAGAACCCTGGCCGGCATCGGTCACCGCCAGAGGTCGCGCGGGCCGGCAGCCGAATTCACAGCGGTCCATTGGCGGCGCAACCGTTCCAATCGGTGGCCGTGCCGGTCGCGCGATTCGGCAGCCGCACTCATAGCGGACCCTCTATTTCAACCCGCGCGCCCTCGACCCGGCCACGCACGCCGTAGACTTCCGCAAGCCGGGCTGCGCTCAACGTCGCCGCCGGTGTCCCATCGGCGACGATGCGCCCGCCCTTCATCCACAGGAACCGGTCGGCGTAGCGTCTGGCGAGCACCACGTCATGGAGCACGACCAGGGCGCCGCCGCCCCGATCCACGAAGCTCCTGATCAACTCCATGACGCGGAACTGGTGGTACGGATCGAGTTCGGCAGTGGGCTCGTCCGCGATCAGCAGGGGGGCTTCGGCGGCAAAGGCGCGTGCGCAGTGAACCCGCGCCAACTCGCCTCCCGACAGCGTCGCCGTTGACCGCCGCGCCAACCGATCGAGATCGCACGCGGCCAGGGCTCGCTCGACGGCCCGGCGGTCGGCGCCCCTCAGCCGCCCCAGCGCCGCGCCGTGGGAAAAGCGTCCCAGCGCGACCACGTCACGAACCGGATTGGGCCAGGCCAACGGCCGGTTCTGCGGCAGATAGGCCAGCCGCCGCGCGCGCCGCCGAGGGGTCATGCCGACGGTGTCCTCGCCGTCTATTCGCGCCCAACCCTCGGCGGGCGGAGTCAGCCCGATGGCGCCCCGCAGCAGGCTCGTCTTGCCGGCGCCGTTGGGACCCAGCAAGGCAACCAGTTCCCCGGCCTGCAGCGAGAAAGAAGCTGCTTCGATCAGCGTCGCTTCACCTGCCGCGACGGTCAGGTTCCGGGCCTCCAGTCCGATGACTCCAGTCGAGGGGCCGGTTTGCGATGCCGTCATGGAGCTCTGCTCAGTCATGCACGCTGCGCCTCTGCATGGCGATCCAGATGAAGGCCGGCGCACCGATCAACGCGGCCACGATGCCGAGCTTGAGTTCATTGACCGTGGGCGCCAGCCGTACGCCGATGTCCGCCAGGACCAGGATCAGGCCGGCCAGCAAGGCCGACGGCAACAGGGAACGGGCCGGGTCATGGTCCACCATGGGGCGGACGATATGCGGCGCTACGATGCCTACGAAGCCGATGACGCCTGCGAGGGCGACCGCCCCGCCCGTCGCAAGGCCCGCGCCCAGCACGATCAGCAGCCGCTGGCGCCGCAGGTTCAGGCCGACGCCGCTGGCCGCCTCCTCGCCCAACGTCAGCGCCGAGAGGCCGCGCCGGGCGGCGAACAGCACCCCGAGACCTGCCGCCAGGAAGGGTGCGGAGAAGGCCAGATCCAGGAAACTGCGGTTGGCCACGGTGCCGAGCATCCAGTTGACCATGTCGACCAGGGAAAACGGGTTCGGCGCCAGGTTCATCATCAGGTTCATGGCGGCGCCGGCGAAACTCGACAGCCCCACGCCGATCAGGATCAGCGTCACGGTCGATGCGGTTCGCAGCGCGGCGAGCGCGATCAGCGACGTCCCCGCGAGGGCGCCCAGGATCGCGGCCGCCGGCATGGCCCATGCGCTGAGCGCCGCATAGCCGTAGTACAACGCGCCGGTCGCTCCCAGGGACGAGACTGCGGAGACGCCGAGTACGCCCGGTTCCGCGAGGGGGTTGCGGAGCAGTCCCTGCAGTGCCGCACCGCTGGCGCCCAGAGCCGCGCCGACGGCAAACGCGGTCATCGCCCTGGGCAGCCGGATTTGAACCACGACCAGTTGATCGCCGGGCGGGCCGACGCCGAACAGCGCCGCGGCAACCCGGTCGATTCCCAGCGGTGTGGAGCCGAGGAGACAGGCGGCGAACAGCGCGGCCACGCAGGCCAGGATCAGTCCGGTCAGCCTGAGTGCGCTCATCGCGCTGAGGAAGGATCCCGAGTGCCGTGGCCGAGAGCTGCCGGCCCCCTTCCCCGAGAGTCTCCCCGGGCCAGCGATTCCACGGCATCCATCAGGAACCAGGCCCCGCAGGCCGTCCACGCGCCCTCGATCGGAATAACGGTTTCCCGGTCCAGCAGAGCCCGGGCGACCGGGTGCCGGATCGCGCTCCAGGCGTGGGGGTGGTCGGCCAGACTTTCGTGGAACGCGACCGCCAGCAGGTCGGGTTTTTCGTAGGCGAGCCGCTCCAGCGGAATGGGCCACCAGCCCGGCCGGGTCTGAAAGTTTTCGAGTCCCGCGGCGGTGAGCATTTCGTGGATCAGCGAGCCGGGCCCCGAAGTCACGCCGGTCGGGGTCATGTAGAGAACGTCCGCGAGGCCGGCGCTCGTGTTCGCATTGCCGTTGCCGCTGGCGCCATTGCTGTCGCTCGTGTGGGTGTCGCCACTGGCGCTGCCGCTGGCGTTACTACTGCCGCGCAACGACGCCAGACGGGTTCGCATCTCCATGGCAACGGTGAGACCCTGCTCAGGCGAACCGAGCGCCCGGGCCGCCTCCCCGATGACCTGCTCAATCTCGTCGATGTCCTGGGCCCAGCGGACGTTGTATACGGGAAGGCCGGCCCTTTCGAACAGCAGGGACGCCCTGGGGCCCCCGCCATAGGATCGCACGACGAGATCGGGTTTGAGCGAGATCACGTCCTCTGCAACCGGACGGACGGTGGGCAGCCCCGCCGCCGCATCCCGCATGTATGAAAACTCCCGGCCCGCATCGGGCGACACGGCCAGTATCCGGTGCCGCTCCACGAATTTCAGCACATATTGATCGGCACAGAAGTCCAGGCTGACGATGCGTTGGGCCCGGGCGGGGGCAGGGGCAGGGTCCGGTTCCGGTTCCGGAAACTCCATCCCGCAGCCGGCGAGCGTTACGGCCAGTGCAAGCATCATCCACAGCAGTTTCCGGAACGGATTCGGGATTGTCGGCAGCACGTCAAATCACCTTTGCCGCGGTGCCGATGCTAGCGGATGGCATTTGGTCTGCCACACGCATACGGTCCGTCATGCCAGTCAGAACCGCCAACGCGCGCCCAGCGAGCCGGACCGGCCCGGTGTCCCATAGCCGAGAACTTGCTGATAGTGCGTATCGAAAAGATTTTCGATGCGGCCGAACACTTCAACGCTACCAGACGGGTCGTACCGGGCGTTGATGTCGACTCGCGTCCATTCGTCGAGTTCGCCTCCACCCTGAATGCTCTCCCGGCCATTGAAGCGAATCAGGGCGGTACCGGAAAACCCACCGGGCGGATCGAAGCCGAGCACCAGGTCACCGGAATGCCTGGGCACGCGCAGCCGTGGCGAACCGTCGCCTTCCAGCGCCTTGATGTAAGCGTAGTCCGCCGACAGGGCAAGCGATCCGGTCAGATTCCATGTGGCCGTGACCTCCACGCCCCTGGATTCGACCGCGGCGATGTTCTCATAGCTCCCCACGGCAAACGAGAAGTCGATCAGGTCCATGGTGTCCTGCTGGAAAATAGCGATGCCCGCCTGGCCGCGGCCTCCGGCAGAGCGCCACTCGGCGCCGATGTCGACGCCTTCGGACCGCTCCGGCTTTAACTCTTCGTTGGGTGCGGCGGCCCCGCAGCAGAAAAACGTGGTCTGAAATATCGTCGGCGCCTTGAAACCCTGTCCCCAACTGCCGCGAAGGGTGACGCTGGACGACGCTTGCCAGGCGGCGGCAAGGCGGGCGGTGGTTTCGGATCCGAATTGGTCGTGATCATCGGACCGCAAACCGGCAGTCAGGGTCAGCGCGTCGAATGGCCGAAGCTCGTACAGCGCAAAAAGTCCGTCGAGCGTACTCCGGGATTGTCTGGCTGTGGATTCCTCCCGCTCCGCTCCCACGGCCAGCGTGTTGCGGGCATCGACGGTCAGCGTTCCCTGGTAACGGAACAGCGTGCGCTCGCCTTCCGCTGCATGACTTGGCTCTCCGTCACTGAAACTTCGCCGGTCGATCCCGGAGCGGCCGATCAGCAGCAGGTTGTCGAACTTTCCGTCGAGCAGGGGTGCAGTCAGAGAGAGATTCGCTGATCGCTCTTCCGTCTCGTTGAGTTCGTCTCCGTCGGCGACGTTGCCCTGCGCGCCGAAAGCGAAACTGTCGAACTCGGTTCGCGAGTCGTTCCAGAGCACGCTGCCGTCGATACGCGCGCCCGCGGGCAGGTTGAGGCCGCCCTGGACGGACAGCGTGCGCGAATCGAATCCGTCGTCCTCTGTATTCCCGTTACGCGCGTCGGCTCTGGAGATGCCGTCCGTGCCCAGTCGGGTGACCGCGAGACGAAGGTCCCCCGCGGCGCCGGCGTTGCTGATCGATGCACCGCCCCGAAACGTGCCGTACGAGCCGGCCTGAGCAAACGCATCTCCCGTCAAGCCCTCACCGGGCTGCTTTGTGATGATCGAAACAACCCCGCCAATGGCGTCTGTACCCCAGAGCGTCGACTGCGGGCCGCTCAGGATCTCGATCCGCTCGATATTCTCGGTGTCCAGCCGGGCGAAGTTGAAACCGCCTCCCGGCGACGATGCATCGTTGACGGAGACGCCATCGACGAGCACCAGCGTATGATCGCTGGAGGCGCCGCGGACGCGCACGGTGGCGGCGCCGCCGAAAGCGCCGTTCTGGTTGATGGTCACCCCGGGCGCTCCGGCGATGGCGTCCAGGGCGTGACTGAAGCCCCGAGCTTCGATTTCCTCGGCATCGATGACCCGGACAGTCGAACCCGCTTCCGCCGCGGTCTGCTCGATCCGCGTTCCGGTGACGACGATGGTGTCGATGGCTGTTTCCACTTCGAGGGTGGACTCGGAATCGATGAATGTTTCCGAATCCAGGGTTGTTTCGGAAGCGATTGTTGTTTCTTCGTCTTCGCTCGCCGTCTGGGCGACAGCGGTCGCTCCCAGCGCAGAAGACATCAGCAGGATGGTCAGGTGAAGACGCGCCATTGAACTCCTCCCGCACCCCATCGGGGCGCACCGTAATGACAATTCCGGTTCCGCCGACCACGAGTGGAGGGGAACCTCGACTCATGTCGTTACAGGGAGAAGGGGCACCGAGGTGCTCGCTCCCGTTCGCGGGCAATGTGCCCGACCCACGAACGAACGACGCGATGGCAGGTCTCCTGGCTCGCCGATCGTCGCTTTTTGGCCGCCTTCCCGGAGATGTCTCCAGTGGCCTGTGGGCCGCAAGCTCCCGGCTTACAGTTGCGGGTACAGCCTCGGAATCACACCGAGTTCCCTCTTGGCCGCCCTGCCGGGCAGCACCATCTGCATTCATTGTCGGAAAATGATCAGGCGCGTGTCAACTCGTTGCTCGCCATATCACCTGAGTGGTCACGTACACGCAGACTGTCAGGCTCTGAGGTACCGGGTTGTCCTTCCCCCTGGAATGACACCACGTGGTAAGGGATACTTTGCATCGGGATGGAGCGGAGTGGACGCCTCCGCTTCCCGGGCAAATCCGGAGATAGGGTGATCGGGTTGGATTCCACACGTCGAACCGATTCCCTTGCAGGCGGGTTCGGCCCGGGACGGTTTGTCCCGGCTGCCGCGGCCGTTGTGCTAACGGCCTGCAGCGCGCCTGAACCGGAAATCGTTCCGGGCGTTTCAAGGGAACTCGCCCGGCAACGCGCCGCGACGGTATCGGGGCTCCACTACGCGCTCGATTTCATCGTTCCCGCGCAGCCGGACTCGGATATAGAAGGGCATGTCGTCATCGCGTTCGACCTGCTCAACGACACGATGCCGTTGACGCTGGACTTCACCGGCGGCGCCGACCGGATTCGCGGCGTGTCGAGCAACGGCGAGCCCGCCGACTGGCGCTTCGAGCGCGAACACATCGTCATCCCGGTAGCGGCCCTGGCGCGGGGGCGCAACGAAGTCGAAATCGAGTTCGTCGCGGGATCCGCGGCGCTGAACCGCAACCCGGACTATCTCTACAGCCTGTTCGTCCCCGATCGGGCCCGCATGGCGTTCCCGCTCTTCGATCAGCCCGACCTCAAGGCCACGTTCGAGCTGACGCTGACCGTGCCTTCCGGATGGCGCGCGCTGTCGAACGCGGCCGTCGAGTCCGTTTCGCCGAACGGTTCGGGCACGACTCATCGCTTCCGGCGGTCCGCCCTGATCAGCCCCTATGTCTTTGCCTTCGTTGCAGGGGAATTCGAGTCGGTCACGCGCGAGAGAAACGGCCGCTCGATGACGATGCTGCACAGGGAAACCGACGCGGCGAAGGTCGAACGCAATGTCGAAGCGATCTTCGACCTGCACGCCGCCGCCGTCGTCTGGCTCGAGGACTACACCGGCATCCAGTACCCGTTCGAGAAACTCGACTTCGCGCTGATCCCGGCGTTTCAGTACGGCGGCATGGAGCACGCAGGCGCGATCTTCTACCGTGCCCGCAGCCTACTGCTCGACGAAGCGCCGTCGGACATGGACCTGCTCGCTCGCGCGAGCCTCATCGCCCACGAGACTGCACACATGTGGTTCGGCAATCTGGTGACGATGGAATGGTTCGACGACGTGTGGCTAAAGGAGGTGTTCGCGAACTTCATGGCCGCCAGGATCGTCAACCCGAGCTTTCCCGCGATCAATCACGACCTCAATTTCCTGATTCGGCATGCGCCGGCGGCCTACTCGGTCGACCGTACGGCCGGCGCCAACCCGATCCGCCAGCCGCTGGCGAACCTCAATGAAGCCGGCCAACTTTACGGACCCATCATCTACAACAAGGCGCCGATCATGATGCGCCAGCTCGAATCGCTCGTCGGCGAGGAACCCTTTCAGGCGGGGCTTCGCCAGTACCTGGATCGTTACGCGTTCGCGAATGCGACATGGTCGGACCTGATCGGTATCCTCGACGCGATGACCGAAGACGATCTCGGCGCCTGGAGCGAAGTCTGGGTCAATACCCCCGGGCGCCCGGTGCTGCAGCGACAGAGCCAACAGGCGTCAGGCGGCAATACCGGCCATGCGCTGCTCCAGAACGACCCCGCCGGCAGCGGGCGGGTCTGGCCGCAACGATTCGGGATCGCGGTCATGGCCGATGAGGCGCCACGCCGAACAGCCGTTCTTTCCTCATCACGCTCGACCCCGTTCGACGCAATAGCGGGCGACAGCGACGAGCGCCTCGTACTCAATTCCGACGGACGCGGCTACGGACTGTTTCCGGCCGACGCGGGCAATCTGCTGGCCTGGGATACGCTAGGCGAGGTCGAAAGAGCCGCCGAACTCATCAACCTGTACGAGAACATGCTCGCCGGCGGAGAACCGGCGCCCGGCGATTACTTCGCTGCCTTGCTCGGCCTCGCCGAGCGTGAAACGAACCAGTTGCTGCTCGGCCTCGTACTCGATCAGCTAAAGACGATCTACTGGAATCTGCTCCCGGCCGACGCACGGCTGGACACAGCCGCGGAGCTCGAAACCACGCTCTGGCAATCGATGCTCGAACAGACGGAGGCGAGTTCGCGAAAGGTCCGCTTCGATGCGTTCGCCAATTTTGCCACCACGCCGGAAGCATTGCGCAACCTGCACGACATCTGGTCGGGCAGCGTGACGGTCGAGAATCTGCCCCTTTCGGAAAACGACCTCATCGCACTGGCGCAGTACCTCGCCATACGCCTGCCGGCAGAGGCGGAGACCATCTTCACCGCCCAGCTCGAGCGCACGGAGAACCCGGACAACCGGCGCAGACTCGAGTTCGTCGCGCCCTCCCTCTCAGCCGATGTATCAGTGAGGGACGCGTTCTTTGCCTCGCTCGCGGAAGCCCGCCAGCGCGAAGTCGAGCCGTGGGTACTCGAGGCGCTCGAAAACCTCCACCATCCGCTAAGAATCGCGCAGTCGGAGAACTACGTGCTCCCGAGCCTGGAACTCCTCGAGCAAATCCAGGCCACCGGCGACATCTTCTTCCCTTCGCGCTGGCTCGACGCGTCCCTCTCCAACCATCGCTCCTCCAGCGCGGTCGCGACCGTCAACGATTTTCTCGCCGCCCGCCCCGATTACAACGCGCAACTTAAGGCCAAGATCCTGCAGGCGGCCGATCCCCTGTTCCGGGCGAACGCGCTGACCGCAACCGGCAGCGCGCCCATACCAATTCGCTAACCACCTGATCGAGCGTCAAAGCAGCGGTGTGCGTCAGAATCGGCACAAAGGGTGTGTGTGCGTACAACCCGTTCAAGCGTCGTGTGCTCGGCGCGGGGCCATGGATGGCCAGGAGCGCCGAGCGCCGATTTGAGCCCGCCAGGGACGGCGGGCGAAATTAAGCTTGAACGGGTTGTACGCACACACACCCGTCCCCCAACAACTAAAGAACCCGATGAATCAGAAATCGATCCCCCGAACCGCCTTGATCCCCGCCTCAAACGGATGCTTCACCGCCCGCATCTCACTGACCAGATCGGCATATTCACAAAGGCCGGGCTTGGCGTCCCGCCCCGTGAGGATCACGCTGGTGCGCGCCGACCGTGCCTCGAGTCCCTCCTTGACCGCAGCCTCCGACAGGTACCCGTACCGCAGGGCGATGTTGATCTCGTCCAGCACCACCAGGTCGTAGTCGCCGCTCTCGAGCATTTCCCTGGCCGTGGCGAATGCGGCTTCCGCGGTGGCAGTGTCCCGCTCCAGGTCCTGGGTATCCCAGGTGAAGCCCTCGCCCATGGTTCGCCAATCGATCCGGTCTTCGAATTTCGAGAAGAACTGACGCTCGCCGGTTTTCCATTTACCCTTGATGAACTGCACCACGCCAACCCGCTGCCCCCAACCGAGCGCACGGGCGATGACACCAAAAGCCGAACTCGACTTGCCCTTGCCGTCTCCCGTGTACACCAGCACCAGGCCCCGGCCGGGCCTCGACGCAGCTGCCACGCGCTTGCGGTGGGCGGCCTGCTGGACCTTCATTTTTTCGGCGTGGCCTTGTGCGTCAGTCATGGGGACGACTGTCAGGATGGGTTCGCTTCGCCACGTTCTGGGCGAATTTCACGTCCAGCGCGGCCGATTCGTCAGGGCGTGCGTTCGGCGACGTAATTCAATCCGAACTGGCCGGATCCACCCTCCGGGTTCATGCCCAGGTCTGTCGCTTCCGCCAGCGCGGTTTCGACGTCCCACTCATCCACCATCACGCGCTTGATGAACCACATGGTCGCGGCGCGCCCGCCGCCTCCGCAGTGAATGAATGCGGGCGAGGTATCGGGTTCGACGATGGCTTCCAGAAAACGGTCCGCCACTGCGGGATCGAACTCCGGACCGCCGAACGGCAAATGCACGTACCTGATCCCGGCGGCCTCGGCGGCGACTGACTCTTCTTCTACATTGGCAGTTTCTTCCGTCGCCCGCTGCAGGTTGATGATGCTGCGGAAGCCCATGTCCGCGATCTGCGCCACCGAATCGGGCACGATGGCGCCGGCACAGGCCACGACGGACTCGATCTGGGCGAAGTTGCGGATGCCCTCCACATCTTCGCGCACGACCTGGCCCTGGGCGCCGGTCAAGGCGGCCTGAGCGCCGAAAAGAACCAGAACGGCAAGCAATCGTTTCATCGGTCGATACTCCTTGCGAAAATTGGCTATGGCGAATACTGGCCGTGGCGTCCTGCCCGGCCCATCGCCCGGATCGTTCAATATACCATCGCGCTCAGTTTCCGGCTTCGCGCAGCTGACCGGGCGGCAAGATCGCTTCCCATTTTGGACCATGATCGTTGACCATGGTACGATTCACTCCATGGAAGAAATCAAAATCTCGGAGTTCAAGGCCACTTGCCTTGCCGTTCTCGCCCGGGTGGAACAGACGGGCAACCCGGTTCTTGTGACTCGTTTCGGCAGACCGGTAGCCCAGGTCAATCCTCCACCGAAGGCATCCGGGGAAGCCTGGCTGGGGGCGATGCGCGGCCAGGGCGCCATCGTTGGGGATCTGATCGAGCCTGTTGCTGGTCCGGAAGAGTGGGAGGCGCTCCAGTCCGACTCCAGCGCATCGAGCAAGTGACCGGGCGGTGAAGTCCCTGCTTCTGGATACGCACGTCTGGCTTTGGAGCCTGCTCGAGCCGCACAGGCTTTCGTCCAATGCGTTCGAACTGCTCGTTTCGGAGGAGGTTTCCCTGCACCTGTCCTCCATCAGCGCCTGGGAGACCCTGCTACTGGCGGAGAGGGGACGTCTCGACATCCGCGGCGACGGGCGGCGCTGGATCCGCGGCGCACTGTCGGCGAGCCCCGTCACCGAAACGCCGGTCACTTTTGAAGTGGCGCTGGCCAGCCGTTCGATCCGTCTGGCCCATGAAGACCCGGCGGATCGCTTCATCGCGGCCAGTGCCAAAGTGTTCGGCCTGACCTTGCTGACCGCAGACACGCGCCTGCTGGCCTGCCCCGACATCGACATCGTCGCCGCCCGATAGGAGTTCAAGGCGAGCCTGTCCGAAATCAATGCAAAGTGCACTCAAATCACTGCTCGCTCCATTGGCGGTGGCCTTGTTTGTCGGGGCACAGGCCGGGGTTCCGGCCGCGGCGCAGTTGCCTCCGGTGCCCGTACCGGCGGAAAACCCAATCACCGAACCCAAGCGCGTATTGGGCAAGATCCTCTTCTGGGACGAACAACTCTCCAGCGACGACACCACTGCGTGCGGCACCTGCCACCGGCCCGCATCAGGCGGGGCGGATCCCCGGTTCGGCCGCCACACCGGTACAGACATGGGAACCATCGACGACGTCTGGGGATCGCCCGGCGTGGTGTACATGAACGAGGCGGGAGAGGCGCTGGATCACCCGATATTCGGCTTCGAGCCCCAGGTGACCCGGCGCGTGGCGCCGTCGAACTTCGGCGCCCTGTGGGCCGGGGAAGTGTTCTGGGACGGCCGGGCGGGGTCGCGGTTCCTTGATCCGATGAGCGGCGAGGTGGCCATCGCCGAGGGTGGGGCGCTGGAGAATCAGGTCCTGGACTCGCTCTCCAACCCTGCGGAAATGACCCATCCCGGCCGAACCTGGGACGACCTGACCGGGAAGTTGCACCGGGTGCGCCCGCTGGCGCTGGCGCGGAATTTCCCGGCCGATGTTTCCGAGGCCCTGGCCGAGCATCCGGACTACCCGGCGCTGTTCCAGGCGGCCTTCGGTGACGACGGGATCACCGCCGTACGCATCGCCTTCGCCATTGCCACCTACCAGCGAACCCTGGCGGCGGACCGGACCCCCTGGGACCGCTACATGGCCGGCGACGAGTCGGCGCTGACCGAGCAAGCCGAATTCGGATGGCAGGTCTTCCAACGACTGCGCTGCGTCAACTGTCACGAACCGCCGCTGTTCACCAACAACGACTTCTTCAACATCGGGTTGCGGCTGAGCGAATTCGATACCGGCCGCCAGGGGGTGACGGACGACCCTGAAGATGCCGGCGAAGTGCGGGTACCGAGCCTGCGCAATGTGGGTTTGCGCACGCGCCTGATGCACACTGGCGAATTCGGCCGCCTGAGCGAGGCGATCACCTTCTACAACACCGCGATGGCGTTGCCCGGCGTGGATGAAGTACCCGGCGTGGGGACCTACGTGTTCGACCTCACCGGATACGACAGCTACGATCTGGACGCTTTCCTGAGGACGGCGCTTCTTGACCCCAGGGTGGCCGAAGAAACCTTTCCGTTCGACCGGCCGACGCTGGGCAGTGAGCTGGAGCCGTAGGTCCGGAGCGGGTAGACGCGATCAGGCGGCGCCAGTCGCGAGCGCTACGATCAAGAACGACAACTATTCTTGCAGCGGCTGCGGCGAAAAAACGCCAAAACTCCCCGAAATCGCCGGAAATCTATTGTCTTCGGAACCGTTCCTGGAGTGGGCTCCGTTCGCGCACGACGCCGCCGTCGGGGCGCACGGCTTCGACGAACCGCAGGTTGTACTCGCGATAGCCGAGGCGCCCGGTCAGTTGAATGGCCATGCCTTCGTGCAGCGAGTCGAAGTCGAATCCCTGACGCTCCAGCGCGATCCTCGCCAGCATTTCCACCAGCCACTCCTCGGTCCCGCCGGCATCGTTTTCCACCTCCAGGACGAAGGTGCAATGGGGATTCACCCACCGAAGCGACGTGATCGTGCCCTGGAGCGTGATTTCTTCGTCGGTGAAGTTCAGCGCCACGGAATGGTGCGCCTGCAGCACGGTCGGCGCGCACGACAAGAGGATCGGGAGCAGAATCCTTCGAAAAATCGGGTTGGTCCGCGTGACCCGTTTGATTTGCGCGGTCCGCATGGTCGTTACCCTTCCCCGCCGGGATGATCGGGAATGCATCCGTATACCGTCATCCCGAAATCCGATCTCAGGTACCGGTTCCGGGATTCGAGTGGAGCGGCGAGAATGACCGGGTCCACGTAGCGGATGTCCACCACCAGCCGGTCCTCGTCATCCCGGTAAACTCGCTCGATGCTTCTCAATGCTTCGGACTGGGGGATATAGCGCAGCAGGGTCGTGATGTAGCCGGGGGCGTAACCGACCGTTTCGATAACCAGTTCGTCGTCTTCGTACCAGCCGATGGAATGGCCCATGGTCGGCATGGGTTCACCGTCGATATTGACCGTGCTGGGCTCGAATTCCAGGGGATGCCCGCTCTGGTCGAGCATGACGGTTCGCACCAGGTCGAACATCTCGTATCGGATGATCACGCGGTCTTCCATCTGGTCGATTTCGACGTTCGTGTCGGGCTCGTCCCAGGCGCGCCCGAGACCGGAAGGGATGCACAGGTAACTCGGATCGTCGGTGGAGGGATTGTAGGCATCGACGCGGCGCTGGCCCTCATCGGTGTACTGTGCATTGGCATATTGCCGGAACAGCGACGGGTCGATACCCCAGATACCCTCGAGTTCGGGTTGCGCCAGCGCCGCGAGCCACGGACACATTGCCCCGGCGAAGAGGAGGGCGGCAATACGGAAATCTCTAACGGTCATCAATGACGTGCTCCGGGCAGTTAGCCATTATATGCGTCGCGGGACTGACCGGCGGTTCCCCTGGCCTGCGCCTGGCACTCACCGCTGAACGAAAGCTTCCGCGCTACGGCGAGGCCGGTATGTTCTCATGGATTCTGGCACTCAGGCCGGCGCCCCGGCTGCCCGGTTCGCGAACGGCCAGGACCACCGGTATCGAGAAAGGCTCGTCTTGCTGCGTCGGCAGCAGCGACGTGACCCAGATGCGGCCGATCCCCCGGGCGACTGCGGAAAGCGTCCTCTTGTCCTGCTCGAACGCCGCCATGTCCACGAATCCCTCCGGACCCTCGATCTCGAGTCTCAGCGGCGCCCGTTCTACCAGTTCGCCGTCCGCGTCCAATGCCCTGACGGTGAGATCGTCCAGCGTGAGGGATTCGCCCACCGCCAACTCAATCACCGCCGGCATCGTTTCCAGGCGGCTGACCCGCACGCCCAGCGTGCCGCCGAGGGACGTCTGGCCGCCGAAGGTGAGTTCGATGGCGCTGTTTTCGCGGCGGGATGAGAACGCGTCGGTAAGGGGCGCCCTGAACACGGGAATGGGCGGCCTCGGCGCACGGCGTTGGGGTATCACTGTGCCGTCGGCGGTGATCAGCCACGGCGCTCGCTGGTCGAGTCTGGGGTCAAGCGGGTGGACGGCGATGATGGCGTCGAGGCCCGGTGGAAATTCCGGGGTTTCCGGTGTCTGGGCGGCCGTCGCCCCGGCGATCACCAGCGCCAGCAGCGTCATTCGGGCTGTCATCCGGGGTCCTTCCCCGAACCCGCGGGGATGCCGGAACGCATGATGATCTCGCGATGCGGATAGGGTATCCGGATGCCGTTCTTCTTGAACGCATCCCATACCGCCAGCAGGACCTTGCCCCGGATGTTGGTCGTGCCTTCCTGGGGATCGTCGATCCAGAAGCGCAGCTTGAATTCCAGCGAAGACTCCCCGAATCCGGTGAGCCAGCAGACGGGGGGCCGCGGATGCTTCCTGCCGTCCGGGCGGCGTTCAACCACGCGGTCCACGCTCGCCGCCGCCTCCACGGCGATGCGCTCCACCTCGTGGGGGTCGGAGTCGTAAGCGACGCCAAACAGGACGTCGAGACGGACGAACTTGTCGGAGAACGACCAGTTGACGACTTCCGTGGTGATGAAGTCCTCGTTGGGTATGAGGAATTCGCGCCCGTCGCGGGTGATCACGGAGACGAACCGCGCGCGAAGCTCCCGGATCCAGCCGAAGGTTTCCCCGAGCGTGACCGTGTCGCCGGGTTTTATCGAATGGTCCATGAGGATGATGATCCCGGAGATGAAGTTGGAGACGACCTTCTGCAGTCCGAAACCGATGCCGACGCCGACGGCGCCTGAGAATATAGTCAACGCCGTCAGGTCGATTCCCATGCCGGACAGGGCGATCATCGCCGCGACGACGATCAGCGCGATGCGCAGGATCTTGCCGATCAGCACGCGCAGCGACGGCGTCATGTCCTCGATTTTCTGGATGCGCCGGTCGAGGAAATTGCCCACCACCGCCGACAGCCACAGCAGCCCGCCGAGAAGGAACACCACCTGCAGCACGCTCAGCAGCGACAGGCGGAACGTGCCGATGTCGAAGCCTGCGTCGAGGATTTCCGTCGCCACGTCGGCCACGCCCAGCACCACCGCGGCGACGTAGGCCCAGGCGATCAGGGCGAACGCCAGGCCGATCGTCCGGCTTTGGCTCAGATGAGAAACGGCATGGATCACCAGCCAGGCCGCCGACAGCACCATGGCGCTGTAGAGGAGGTAGCCGCCCTCCACCCGGCTCGCTGCTGCGACCGCCGCGTCCACGGTTGGTGTGATCGCGGGCGACACGTCCGCAGGCAGCGCTTCCGGGGGCCAGCCCAGGGCCACGGTGACGAGGTAGGCGACGGTCAGGAGCACGACGAAGAACAGCCACTCCAGCCGGCTCAGGAATTCGACCAGCACCCGGGAGAGGAGCGGCATGCCCGTGAGATCGAAACCCTCGGCCCACTTCAGCAGCCGCGGTTCCACGCGCCAGGACGCCACCAGCGCCAGCAGGAACAGGGCGCCGATCATGCCGAGCTGGATCAGCACGGCCGGGCTGCTGAAATAGCCCCACGCAACCTGGCCGTAGCCGGAAATAATCGAAGTGATCTGCGCCCAGTCCATGTTCTTCCCTATAGAGTAACAGCGCCGCCTGGAGTAATGGTGAGCCTTAGAGTAACAGCGCCGCGGCCAGTCCCAGGAACACGTAGAACCCGACCACGTCGGTGATGGACGTCAGCAGCGCGCTGGATGCCACGGCGGGATCGAATCCTGTCCGCTGCAGCACCACCGGCAACACGCTGCCGGTGAATCCGGCCGTCAGCAGGTTGATCGCCATGGCCAGCGCGATGACCCCGCCCAATGCGGGGCTGGCAAACCAGGCCCATGCCACGCCGCCGATGAGAATGGCGAAAAGCAGGCCGTTCAGGCCGCTCACCAGCAATTCCTTGCGGATCGCCCGCATCGCATTCATCGGCGTGAGCTCCTTCACGGCAATGGCGCGCACGGCCACGGTCAATGCCTGAATACCGGCCGTTCCGCCCATGGTGGCAACGATGGGCATGAGAATGGCCAGCGCCACCAGTTCCTGGATGGTGCCGGCGAACAGGCTGATGACTGCCGAGGCGGCGATGGCGGCGACCAGGTGGATCATCAGCCAGATGAAGCGGGACCGGGTCGTCTCCAGGATGGCCTGGAAGAAGTTGTCTTCGGCGCCGACGCCGGCAAGCGCCATGATGTCTTCCTCGTGCTCCTCGTGGATGACGTCCACGACATCGTCCACGGTAATCACGCCCAGCAGCCTGCCGTCCCCATCGACCACCGGCGCCGAAATCAGGTCTCGCTGGCGGAACCGGAATGCCACTTCTTCCTGGTCCATGTCCGCCGGAATGATTGGCAGGTCAGGATGTGCGATGCCGGTCAGCGATGCGGAACGAGGCGTACGCAATACGCGGCTCAGCGGGATGGCGCCGATCGGCCGATGGCCCCGGTCGACCAGGAAGAGATCGAAAAAATCCTCGGGCAATCCGTCCGCCTCGCGCAGGTAGTCGATGGCCTGGCCGACGTTCCAGTCGTCGCGCAGCGCCACCACGTTGCGCTGCATGAGCCGGCCGGCGCTGTCCTCGGGCCAGGCCAGACCTTCCCGGATGCGTGTGCGCCGAATCCGGGGCAGACCGTCGAGGACGGCCTGCTGCACATCCTCGTCCAGCGCTTCCACGACTTCGACCGCGTCGTCCGTGGCCATCGCGGCAACCGCTTCGGCTGCCTGCTCCGTTCCCAGGCGATCGACGACATGCTCGACGATGGTGTCGTCCAGTTCCACCAGAATGTCCGGATCGAACGGCTCGCGCAGGATGTCGACCAGGCGTTCGCGCTCGGCGGCGGAGACCCGCTCCAGCAGATCGGCCGCATCCGCGGGGTGCAGCGACTCCGCCAGCCGCCGCGCGGCGCCCTTGTCGCCGGCGTCGAGCGACCGGCTGATAGCCGCAAGGACGGCGCTGGGTGGGACGCCGGCCTCGCTATTGCGATCCGGATTCATGCGGTGAGACTATAATGGGATTTCATCGCTGCCGATACGGTGAACGACGTGAACTCAAGGGTATCGATCTACGCGTTTGCGCTTGGCTGCCTGGCCACGAGCGTGGCGCTTGCCCAGGATTCCCCCGACGATACAAATCCCCCCGTTTACGACCTGGACGAAGAGGATTTTGCCATTGATCGGGAGGGGGAACGGTGTATCAGCACGCGCAATATCCGCAGCACCGACGTACTCGACGAGCGCACCATCCTGTTCAGGATGCGCGGCGGTGACTATTTCGTGAACTACCTCCGCCACGACTGTCCCGGCCTGGTTCGGGAAGAACGATTCTCCTACCGAACCACCGGCGGACGGCTGTGCCAGGTGGATACCATCCGCGTTCTCGAGCAGTTCGGGGGATTTATCCAGGAGGGCATGAGCTGCGGTCTCGGCGTCTTCTATCCCATCAGCGAGGAGGAAGCCGAATTCCTCGCCCTGGAACCGGAGGAGCGGCGCGGCGGGCCCCCGATCCGTGTCTCGAACCCTGACGCCGTTGAGGACGAGGAGGCGGCGGGCGAGGAGGCCGAAGACACGACTTCGGGCGACGGCGCCGAATAGATTTCCTGGGAGTTCGTCGCTCTCGGTGCAATTGCGCCGGACGGCGCTTTTTGGCAGTCACCTCGACCGTTTGGGAGCGATTCGCACAGGGGCTGTGTCCACGCCGGAGCACATGGTTCGGTTTGTCGACTCGAATATCGGCGGAATCCAACAGGCCGTTGATTCAACTATCGCTGGAGTCCAATAACTCGGCGACCTCGACGGGTCTGCCTTCGGACGCGGACAAAATGCCGGCGCGGATCACGGCCAGGGACTCGGTGGCGCGCCGGGCGCTGACCTCCGGGGTGGCGGCGCCGCGAATGCAGGCCGCGAACTCTTCCAGTTCCTCGACCAGCGTGTCGTTCGATTCGCAAGAAACCTCGGTCGCCTGGGCATCGCCTCTGCGCAAGTGCCGCAGGCCGCCGAACAGGTCATAGTAGGCGCTGGCTTCCTTGCCGTAGACGTTCAGCATGTAGTACTCCGAAGCGGAGGCGTAACTCGCCGTGAGGTTCGAGACGGCGCCGTTCTCATGCTCCAGGATCAGGTTGGCGATATCGGGATTGTCGCCGGGCAGCACCAGTTGCGCCGCGACCGCCGAAACCCGGCGCACGGGGCCGAGCAGCATCTCCAGCACGTCGGAGTAATGGATGCCGATCTGCAGCATGACCCCCCCGGGCATGCCCGCGGCCTGGTAGCGCCAGGACGTGGTATCGATCTTGCCGAGCCGGTCGCGGCTGATGTTGGCTTCGGCCTGGACCAGCCGGCCGAACCGGCCCGCCTCGATCTCGCGCCGAATCCAGCGGAAATGGCTCTCGCGGCGGCGCTGGTAGCCCACCGAGAGGACGATGCCGGCGGCGGAACAGATCCGGTCGATGGCCTGCCCGTCGGCGACCGTGTTGGCGATGGGCTTGTCGAGAAAGACGTGCTTGCCGGCCGCCGCGGCCTGCGCCACCGTCCCGAGATGCACGGAGTTGGGCGTCGTGTTGATGATGCCCCGGATGGAATCGTCCATCAGGATTTCTTCGTAGCTGGCCGCCGCCCTGCACCCGTATTTCTCTGCGAAGGCTTCGCGCTTGCCTTCCGAGCGGGTGTAACAGGCGGCGATTTCCAGGGCCGGCGTTCGGCCGATCGCATCGGCGAGCACGTCCGACCACCATCCCAGGCCCAGCGAGGCAACGCGGATCGGTTCTTCGTTCACTGCAGTCTCATATCCCTCGCCTCGCGGCGCACACTGCCTCGACTCACGGTTTCCGCTGTCCTGGCGATTTCGAAGGTCTCGGCGCCCGTTGCCTGCGCGCACCGGCGATCGACCAGATCACCGAAACCACCGACAAACCCAGGAACAGCGCGCTGAAGGGCGAAGTGAAGAACACCGTAACGTCTCCCTGGGATCCGGTCAGCGCGATTCGCAGATTTTCCTCCAGTTGCCGCCCGAGCACCAGGGCGAGCAGCAGCGGCACCACCGGCATGTCCAGCCACTTCATGGCCAGCCCCAGCAGGCCGAATCCGAACATCACGTAGACGTCGAAGAGCGAATTGCGCAGCGACCAGGCGCCGACGACGCACAGGATAGCCACCGCAGGCATGAGCAGCGTACGGGGCGCGGCGACAACCTTGACCAGCAGCCGCAGCCCCGCCAGGGCGATCAGCAGGTTGAAGACATTCGCCCAGAAAAACGAGAACATCAGTCCGTAGGCGAAGTCGGCCTGCTCGACGAACAGCAGCGGCCCGGGAGCGAGTCCATGCGCCAGCAGCGCGCCGATCAGGATTGCCGTCACCGGGTCGCCCGGTATGCCCAGGGTCATCATGGGGATCAGGGCGCCCCCCGTGACCGCGTTGTTGGCGGCTTCCGGCGCAGCGACTCCTTCCACGGCGCCGCGTCCGAACCGGTCCCGGCGCCGGGTGGTCTTCTTCGCGTAGTCATAACTGATGAAGGCTGCGATGGGACCGCCCGCGCCCGGCAGAATGCCGAGAAACGTGCCGACCACCGAACCGATACCGACCGGCAGACGGATGCGGCGCAGGTCCGCAATCGCCGGCAGCAGTTGGCGGAATCCGATGCTACCGGCTCCCGGTGCGGCGCCGTCGCTGCTGCTGGAGCCGTTGCGGCCTCCCGGACTGCCCGGGCCGCCGAAGTCGACGGCGCCTCCAGGACCTCCGGGGCGCCGCGGGCCTCCGCGGTCGCCCGGACCAATGCCGCGCAGGTTCTCGATCAACTGCGGTATGGCGAAGAGTCCGATCAGCGCGGTGAGGAAATGCACGCCGGACAACAGGTTCGTGTCGCCGAAGGTAAACCGCGCGGTACCCATCACCGGGTCCTGGCCGATGGTGACAATGGCCAGTCCGATGGCCGCCGACAGCAGTCCCTTGATCCAGGACCGGGAGGCGAACGAGCAGATGATCGTGAGGCCAAGGAACACCAGGCTGAAGAGGTCCGCCGAGCGGAACTGCAGCGCCAGGTCGGCGAGCCTCGGCGCGATAAGGAACAGGCACAGTGCGCTGAAAAGCCCGCCGCAGAAACTCGCCGACACCGCCATGCCCAGCGCACGTCCAGCCTGGCCCCGCGCCACCAGCGGGTAGCCGTCCAGCGCGGTCGCCGCGGCGGAGGGCGTTCCCGGTATGTTCAGCAGGATCGCGGAGAAGCTGCCGCCCAGCATGCCCCCGGCATAGAGCCCCAGAAACAGGCCGATGGAGACGCTGGGGTCGAGTACGAACGTGAGCGGCAGGACGATGATCATCGCGGCGGAGATCGTCATGCCTGGAATCATGCCGGCGACGATGCCGAGCAGGCATCCCACGCCCGTCGCCAACAGGCTCGAGGGCTGGATCGCCTGGAGCAGGCCCTGCAGCAGGCCGCCCGTCACTGCCACACGCCTCTGGGAAGGAGCACCTGGAATCCCGCGCTGAACAAAACGAAAAGCAAGACAGGAATCAGGATGGCGGCAGCCAGGGCGATGACCCATCTGCGCTCACCGTAGAGCGCCACCAGTCCGCCACAGAATGGTACGCTGGCGAGCACGAATCCGGCATAGGGCAGGAGCGACAGGTAGGCGGCAAACCCGCCGAGCGCCAGCCAGCCTCGAACAGGCAGGCGGTATCCGGAAAATACTTCGCCTCGTTGTCGAGTGGTGATCAGGCCATGGACAATCAGTGCGGCGGACAGACCGATCAGCCCGAAGGCGATCAGCCAGGGGAAAAACGCCGGTCCCGGCGTATCGGGCAGCGTTCGATCCGGTAGTTGCCCGGTTGCGAATGCGAATCCGATCCCCACTGCCAGGAGCACGAAGCCCGCTGCCAGGTTTCGATGTCCCATGGACATCAGCGGGTCAATGTGCCGTCGCTCTGGATGATCGCCCTGACCCTGTCGTTTTCCCGTTGCAGCAGCGCCTCGAACGGGCCCATGGTCAGGGGCGCCACTGTCAGGCCCAGGTCGTCGGCAAGCCGCTGGAACGCCTCGGAGGCCGCCGCCCGGGTCATGGCGTCGGCGAGCTGCTCCTGAACGCCGGCCGGGGTACCCTCCGGCACCGAAAGTCCCCGGAACAGATCGAATTCCACGTCGATGCCCTGTTCGAGCGCGGTAGGCACGTTCGGAATGATGGCGTTGCGTTCCGCGCCCAGCGTGGCCAGCAATCTCAGCCGATCCGCGCGAAACAGGCCGAGTGCTCCGGTCAATGGAGCAACCATGGCATCCGCCTCACCGCTCAGCACCGTCGCATTGCGTCTGCGCGTACCGATAGGCAGGTGCACGGCCTCGCAGCCGATCGCCCGCACGACCGCCAGGGCGCCCAGATGGGTGGTGCTGCCGGTGCCAGAGTTGGCAATGCGAATGGGGCGGTCGCGCTCGACGCAGTCCCCGGCCAGCGACTCGATGCCACTCCAGGGCGAGTCGGCCGCCACCGCGAAAACCAGGGGCTGGTGCTCGACGCGCCCGATGTGATCCAGGGCATCGAAACCGAAAGGTACGTTGCCGAGATTGGTAATGGTCAGGATCGACGTCGAGGTCCACATGACTGTATAGCCGTCGGGATCGGCATCGTTGACATAGCTGTAGGCCAGTGCGCCGCCGGCGCCCGGGCGATTGACCGGTATTACCGTGACGCCCAGCACAGCGCCCATTTCCTCGGCCAGCAGGCGGCCCTCGATATCGGCGCTGCCGCCGGCGTCGAAGGGAATCACGAATTCAATGGCCCGTTCCGGGTACTGTGCCGCGGCCGGCGACGCGCACAGCGCCAATCCAAGGACGAGTGCCGTGCATGAGGCCTTCAAGCCAGGTTTCCCTCTAATCCGGTGGGGAGGCGCCAACAGCGTTCAATGCAACATTGGCGATGTGCTCGTCCTCTTCCCAGGTCGCGCCGGCTACACCGATGCCGCCCACGCACTCACCGTCCACCATGATCGGCAATCCTCCTTCCATGGGAGTCCACCGCTCGGGACCCGCCGCCAGGCTGAGGCCCACCGCGTGCAACAGGTCAAGTTTCTGTCCCTCGGCGCCTCGGGTTGTGGTTGGGCGCCGGTTGGATGCGGCGCAGGCTGCCTTGGTGTGTGCCGAGTGGACCGTATGGAAGCGCCCGCCGTCCATCCGCTCAAGCAGAAGCACATGGCCGCCCGCATCCACGATAGCGATTGAAACAGCAAAGCCCTTGTCCTGCGCGTCGGCCGTTGCAGCCGCCATCATCGTTTTTGCGCCTCGGGAAGTGAGGCGCTTTGTGGTGGCAAAGAATGTCACGAGCGCGCCCAGATCACGCCTCGGATGATATAGCCGCCCGAGCGTTCGTCCAGTTCCAGTTCCATCTGGCCACGGTCGCGGGCCTCTTCCAGCAGGCGGCTGAAGGAGTCGAATCCGTAGTAGCTCTCGTTGAAGCCGGGCCGGCGGCGCTTGAGCGCCTGCTTGACCATGGAACCCCAGAGCTTTTCCTCGTCGCCGCGCTCGGAGTTGAGCGCGTCGGCAGTCTCCAGCGTGAGGTCGATACCCTCCTGCATGCGGTCGTCACCCTCCTGCGAAGGATCGGCGGATTTGGAAGGTTTTTTCCGTCGTGCCGCTGCGCCCGAAGGCTTGCGCTGCTTGCGCTCGCGGATGAGATCGTCGTAGTAGATGAACTCGTCGCAGGTGCCGATCAGCAGGTCCGAGGTGGAGTTCTTCACCCCCACGCCGATCACCGTCTTGGCATTTTCGCGCAGCTTGCTGACCAGCGGTGAGAAATCCGAATCGCCGCTGATGATGACGAACGTATTCACATGGGACTTGGTGTAGCAGAGGTCCAGCGCATCCACAACCATTCGGATGTCGGCCGAATTCTTGCCCGACTGGCGTACGTGGGGAATGTCGATAAGCTCGAAGTTGGCCTCGTGCATCACCGCCTTGAAGTCCTTGTACCGCCCCCAGTCGCAGTAGGACTTCTTGACGATGATGCTGCCCTTGACCAGGAGGCGCTCGAGCACGCGGTTGATGTCGAACTTGGCATAGCGCGCGTCGCGAACGCCGAGCGCGATGTTTTCGAAGTCGCAGAAAAGAGCAAGGTGATTGTCGATCGGTTCGGTCATGGACTACCTGCGCAGGACGCCGACAGGGCGTGGAACTAACCGGATTCTACATGGGTGGCGCGAACATCGCGCGAAACGGCCGCGTAATTCCGGTATTCTTCGGCGAGTTTTCAACCGAGTCCCCGGCGGGCAACCCGAAGCTCGCTCAGCCACTGAACCATGAACGAAGCGCTTGACAGCCTGACGGGCTGGTTTTTCGGCCTTCCCTACGTTGTTCACACCGTCGGCGGCGTCGCCGTTCTGGTGCTTGTCGGCGTCCTCCTCAATCTGTTCGTCAAGCGCCGGGTCATAAGCTTGCTGAGCAGCGTGGCGGGCCGCACCAGCCAGCAATGGGATGACATCGTCCTCAGGCACGGCGTGCTCGACCGGTTGGCGCAGGCGGTGCCGGCGCTGGTGGTGTACTTCGGGATCGCCTGGGTGCCCGGTCTCGGCGAATCGCTTACCCAGATCATCGCCAACGTGGCGATGGCATGGCTGGCTCTGGCCGTCACGCTGGCGGCCGGCGCCCTGTTGCGCGCCGGTACGGCGATTTACGAAACCTGGCCCGTTGCCAGGGACCGTCCGATCAAGGGTTTCGTGCAGGTTGCCCAGATCGCGGTTTACATTCTGGGCGCGATATTCGTCATCTCGGCGCTGATGGCGCGATCTCCGGTTGTCCTGCTGACCGGCTTCGGCGCCATGACGGCGATCCTGCTGCTGGTCTTCAGGGATACGATCCTGTCCCTGGTCGCTAGCGTCCAGCTCACGACCCTGGACATGGTCAGGGTCGGCGACTGGATCGAAATGCCGCAATACGATGCGGACGGCGACGTGGTGGACATCGCGCTGCACACCATCCGGGTGCAGAACTGGGACAAGACGATCACCACCATCCCGACCCACAAGCTGATCAGCGAGTCGTTCAGGAACTGGCGCGGCATGCAGGATTCGGGCGGCCGCCGCATCAAGCGCTCCATCAACATCGACGCCGGTTCCGTGCGGTTCCTCAAGGATGAAGAGGTGGAGAAGTTCACGCGCTTCACGCTGCTGCGCGAGTACATTCATCGCAAGCGCGACGAACTGGCTGCCTACAACGCTGCCCTGGACGGCCCCGAGACGGCCAACGTGAACCTGCGCCGGCTCACCAATCTCGGCACTTTCCGGGCCTACCTATGGAACTATCTGCAGAACCATCCGCAGATCCACCGCGGCATGACGCTGCTGGTGCGCCAGCTTCAACCCGGCGAAAAGGGCATACCCATCGAGATATACTGCTTTACCAGCACCACCGAATGGGCCGCGTACGAGGGCATCCAGGCGGACATCTTCGACCACGTGCTCGCCCAGTGCGGGGAGTTCGGGTTGAGCGTGTTCCAGGCGCCGAGCGGGACGGATGTCGCGGCGCTTCGCAGGCCCGATTGATCGGTATTCCTTGCCGAATCTACCCTCGAACTACCCACAGATTCTGCGGAGAAGCTCTGACTATTACTCCGGCAACAGACGGATCATCGGATTCCGAAAGTAAACACGGCTGTCGGAGCCCACGGCCTCCAGGCCGATCGTGCCCCGGTGCAGACTGGCCGGTCCATCTGCATCTGCAGGTTCGGTGAATTCATTGACGGTCTCGCCATTCACTCTTACCGTTACGTTCTTGCCGTCAACCGTGATGTGGTAGTTGAACCATTCGTTATCGCCGTGTGGGGCAGTCTCTACCTCGCTTGCCCCAACCAGGCTGCCGGTCATGCTCTCACCGGCCCGGCTGGCGTTAATCTGGGCTTCATAACCAACGCCAGGAGGTCCCTCCTCTTCGTAATGGGTATGAAAATAGACGCCTGAAGCCGACCCGGGATAGGTATAAACATCAACCTTGAATTCGAAATTCTTGAAATATCCGCCAGCGATCGGACCGTCATAGAACAGATTTCTTTGATCTCCCTCGACAATCAGGGTGTCGCCGTCAAGTCGGAACGATTCTCCGGCCGAGGTATTGTCGACGGTCGGCCAGGCCATCTCTGTATCAAGCCTCCCATACCAGGAAGCAGACGTCCAGTTCACGACACCGCCGCTTTCAATCCAACCATTGAGTGTATCGTCCAGGAGGGATATCCAACCAAGCCCGCGTTCTCCTTCATATCCCGGGGCCGGCGAACCATCTTCTTCAAGTTTTCCTGCCGCCCAGAGCACGCTCGCTGCAACAAGATTCAAATTCGTATCCGAGCCCATCGAAGGATTATGGTGCCCCAGTGAACTGGCGAATACCCGAACGCCTTCGTATTCGTGTATCCAGGCTGTTTCAGTATAGGAGTGTGTCTCCACCGAATAGGCGTGAGTTAACGGAGTGGCGTTGTCATGTAAATCAACGATCAGATATAACTCGCCTGAAGGCGTCCGCCAGGAAGGAGGTTGGTATTTCATGATCGGGTGCTGCGGCTCCAGAACTTCGATCGTGTAGGGAGAGGTATTGGGATGATCTTCTTTCTCGTGGACGTATGAAACAGCACCGGTAAAATCCCACCAGTCATCCGCTGCACCGTCCATTGCATATTGATAGAGATGGATGGGGCAGTGAAGCATGACGGCAGGTAATTGATGCTCGACGTGCTCGGCGATGATTCCTCTTACATAGGCTCCATCTTTTACTTGAAGATTGCAGTGATTGTAGATTACAACGTCGAACTCTGCCGCCCAGTCATCCTCCAAATGACGGGAGAAATGGAAATCAGTTGATTCCATGGTAAGCGTATCTGCACCTTCATAGTCAGTCGTAATTTCGATGTTCGAAAGACGTTCCAACAGTCCCTGTTCAATCTGGTCCTTTTGCGTTGCATAATCGTGCCAGGGACCCCCGCCGGTAATCATCAAGATTCTCAATGGATCTGTGTTCTGAGCTCCGGCGTATTGAAGCAGGCTGCCAGAAAAAACCAGCGTTAAAATAGAAAGGAGTATTTTCTTAAATACATACTTGGTCGTATTCATTTATTGAGCCCTCGATTTTTATCTCTTAGGTTGAGTCACATCTTTGTGTTAGAGCAAGGTTCACAAAATACACAGCCCAGCCGTAACACGCAACCCGAAGCGGAGTAGAAATTGCTGCCGGGCGCTTGGAGCTGGCACTGCCGGCCCGGCCGCCACCGAAAACCTCCTCGGCACAAGCTGCCCAGGCCACCGCCGTGTAGTGCAGACCCTTGGGGCCGGCTCATCGACAGATCAACAACTTAACCCCGATCTACCCCCGAATTCGCCAAGTCGGGTCTAGGCACGCGCCGCCGCTGCCACCGAGTGCGCCGAGGCATCGGCCACCGATCGGCAACGGGCGGTGACCCGGGCGCAACGCTTCGAGTGGGTGTTCGCCGCCGACATCGAGACCTGCCGCCAATGCGTCGGTCGCTCGCGTGTCATCGTCAGCATCCGCCTTCTTCTATCTAGTTACTCGTTAACTTCGTTCAGTAACACTCAGTTCTGCGCCTGGCAATACTGTTTGATAAAGTCATTGTGATAAGGCAGCTTGGCAAGACTATGGTTTACAAAAGTACTCAGCTTTTCAAGCTCTCGCTTTAATGCCTCCGGTGGCAATATACGACCTGCACCGTGACGATGTTTCGGGAACAAACCCTGCCCTATCATCACCTGAACCCAGGAGTGCGTGCGAAACAAGTTCACCAAATCTGGCCACACATGGCCGTTTTCTTTAAAGAGCTCCATGCGGTGAGCGAGGCTCTCCGGGATATCCATGGTGCGATAATAATTCCAGAATTCACTGTCATCCCGTTGCGTCTGCTTGTAGTGCAGGATGATGAAATCGCGCACTGCCTCCCATTCAATCCGGGTTTCGCGATTAAAGTGATCGGCCAGCGGCGCCATTGCGCCTGAAAACGGGAAGAGCTTCATCAGGCGTATCAGCGAAGTGGTAATCAAGTGTATGCTGGTCGACTCAAGTGGCTCGAGAAAGCCACTCGATAAACCTATGGCAACACAGTTCTTGCGCCACGCATTTGTACGGAAACCGGTTTTGAATCTCAGGTGGCGGGGCTCGGTGATGGTCTTTCCTGTGATATTGCCGAGCAAGGTTGCACGGGCATCGTCGTCGGAACAAAACCGGCTGCTGTAAACAAGGCCATTGCCGGTACGGCTTTGCAGGGGGATACGCCACTGCCACCCGGAGGCATGTGCAATGGCGCGGGTATAGGGGGGAGGCGGCTCTGTACTTGTCGTCTGTACTGCCAGAGCGCGGTCGGCGGCCAGCCAATGGCTCCAGTCCTCGTATTCGACATCCAATGCGTCGCCGATAAGCAGGCCCCTGAAGCCGGTGCAATCGATAAAGAAATCACCGGCGACCTGTCTGTCATGCTCCAACTCAAGCGATCGGATATCGCCCGTCACCGGATCAACGGTAATCTCGCTGATCTTTCCTTCGACTCGCCGGACGCCGAGTGATTCGCTTTTCTGCCGCAAAAATCCAGCGTAGGCCGTTGCGTCCAGATGATAAGCGTACGCTAGTGGTGTCTGACCTACTTTTGCCGCGAATTTGCCGGCTTTCGCCGCCTTCAATTCGAGGCAATAGTCCTCCAGGCTGCCGCCAAAACCATTGGCATGCGCTTCCATCCAGTACTGGTGGAATCCCGCCATCCAGGTACTTTGCCCGGTATCGCCGAACGAGTGAATGTAGCTTTCGCCCGGCGCGCCCCAGTTGTCAAAGAAAATGCCGAGCTTGAACGTCGCTTGGGTTGCGCGCATGAACTCGCGCTCGTCGACTTTGAAGATATGGTGAAAATTGCAGATGGTGGGAACGGTCGCCTCGCCCACACCCACGGTTCCGATCTGGTCGGATTCGACCAGGGTGATTTCGAGCAGGTTGCCCAGCCGCGTGACCAAGCTGTAAGCTGTCAACCAACCAGCCGTTCCGCCGCCGGCGACGACTACGCGAATTTTCTCATCCATCAGTCGATATCCCCCGGCAGGGACCCAGCGGCGAGGAGCAAGAATCCGACGAGGGGCGCAAGCAGCCCCGAGTACGCGCCGAGCAGACCGATCAGGGCCGTGGCGACCCGACTCATTACCGGCTCATCACAGCCAGGAATTGCACGGTCCGCCCAACGCCATCCCCCGGCGCCCTGCCAGACGCCGGGGCGTGGGTTCTCCCAGAACCCAAACTGGAAGTCTGCCAAGCAGTTTGGTGGAACAAATTCGTGAAATGCATTAGAGAGAAGAATTGCTGTGACCCGCACGCTGGTTTATGGGGTGGGATATAGTACCCTGCGTTGGATTGGCATGCCGGGGGTTGTGCGATGCGGGTTGCGGCGGGGAAATTGCTTTGTCGAAGGAAGAGCGCGTGAAGCTTGAGAGGTGGATTTCCACACCGCCCTACGTCCGTCACTCGGAGTACACCTTAACAACCTGTCCAAAAAAACGAGACCACCTCAACGATTCAATTTCTTGACGCGATCATGGACATCAAGCAACGGCTTAAGTCGTGGAACCGCGAAAAGTGGGAAAGGAAAAACCATGCGATGTATATCGTCCATGGCGAGAATCGATGGCCGTGGTTCAATGACCGACTCGATCCCGATATCGAAGAATTCTTTCGTGAGCGGAATTTGCTCCAACTCGACATCCTCGATCTCGGCACTTGCAGCGGATCGCAGGCGATGGAACTTGCCCGCAGGGGCCACCGGCTAGTAGGCACTGATATTTCCGAGACCGCCATCAATCAGGCCAAACTCGCGCTCGGCGGGGAACAAGGCCTGCAAATCGAGTTTTTGCTCGACGATATTTCCGCTTCAAACCTGTCTGAGAACCGATTCGACCTCGTGCTCGATCGAGGTTGTTATCATTCGATTTGCATGTTCTATCACCACGAATACGTCGCCAGCATTAAACGGATTCTGCGGCCCGGCGGCACACTTCTGCTGAAAGTCATGAGCAGCGAGGAAGAGCGGTTCGTCAATTACGACAAGTTCGGCGACAAACTCATCCGGATGCCGTACCATTTTGAAAAGAAACAAATTCTGGACCTGATTTCCCCGCATTTCGACATTGAGGAAATCAGGGATAGCTTCTTTTACAGCACCGTATTCGATCCTCCGGCCAAAGCCCGCTTCCTGATCGTCCGCAATACCTGAGCCTCGAAACGGATCGGCTTGGCACTTCGACTCGATGTCCCGCAACTCCCGCCAAGCCCGGATCTTGTCCGGCCGCGTGACCAGGCTCTAAGCTGTCAACCAACCAGCCGTACCGCCACCGGCGACGATTACGCGAATATTCTCCTCCATCGAAGTGAGCGTATCACGCGGGCAGGGGGTCGCACGTGGCGCGCGAGGACGGCTCGCAGGGCGCTAATGTTGCGCATTTGCTACACACTATTTTTTTCGGGTTTCGGCGGCTCAAGGCTTTCCTGACCAAGGCGAGGTGTGTTAAGTTCGCCCGCTAGATGTCGCCTTGGTCACGCTGGCGCGTGCATCGGGCGTACTCAGACTATGGTTAGAGGTGAAGGGAAATGAAGATGGGTGAAACCAAAACAACCATGCAGAAAACCAAATTGGCGACCGCCGTATCGGCAGCTTTGTCCATCATGGCCGGCCAGGCGAGTGCGCAGCAGGCTGGTGGCGAACTCGAGGAGGTCGTGGTCACCGGTATTCGCGGCAGTCTGCTGGCGGCCATGGATGTCAAGCGTGAGTCTTCAGGCGTGGTGGACGCCATTTCCGCCGAAGATATCGGCAAGTTCCCCGACACTAACCTGGCGGAGTCGCTGCAGCGCGTTACCGGCGTGTCCATCAACCGCGTCGAGGGCGAGGGTTCCGAGGTCACGATTCGCGGCTTCAGTGGCGACTTCAACATCGTGACCCTGAACGGCCGGCAGATGCCCGCGGCCGATGCCCGGGGCGTCTTCTTCGGCATCAACGCCAACATCAGAACCGGCGATTCGCGCTCCTTCGACTTTTCGAACCTCGCGTCCGAGGGAGTATCGGGTCTACAGGTGTACAAATCGGGCCGGGCCGGGGTGCCGTCCGGCGGTCTTGGCGGCACGATCAATATCCAAACCATTCAGCCACTGGAATCGGCCAACCAGTTTTCCATTGGCGCAAAAGCCCTCTCGGACTCCGGCGGTGGCACAACGCCGGAGATAAGCGGTCTGGGCAACTGGACGAACGATGAAGGCACCTTCGGCGTGTCCGCCTTCGGTTCCGTCCAGGAGCGCGAATTCTCGAATCGCACGGCGTTGCACAACAGCGGGCGCGGAATAGTCTGGCAGTTTCCCTTCAATCCGAACATCCCCGCATTCGCCAACGCCAACCTGGTCAACCCACCCGGCCCGGATCAACTGGCCGGCTTCCCGCATTCTGCGGCCCTCGCATACAGCGAGAGCTCGCGCGAGCGCACCAACGCCGCGCTGACCCTGCAGTGGGCGCCTTCGGACCGCATGACCGTTACCGCGGATGGCCTGTTCGCACGGAACGATCAGTTTGCAAAGAGTGCTTCGGATCTACCCTTCTGGGTCCGCCAGTTCGACTTTGTCGCCTTCAATGGCAACCCTGTCCTCAGTCAGCCGGACTTTTTGTCCGAGCCGCTCGTGTCCGGCGGCGGCAGCGACTTCAGCCAGGCGGGCAAGGAGCTCCCTTTCCGGAACAGCTTGTTCGCGATGCGGGACGAGTTGAGTTCGTTCGGCCTCAACGTCGACTATCAGCTCAACGACTCGCTGACGTTGAACTTCGACGCGGCCCATGGCAATGCGGTCGCCAAGGGCAATCACCCGAGTGGCGCCCTCATTGAAGGAACCTCCCTCGGCGGTCAGGCTGTCGCCGCCCACATCGTGGACTACCGCACTGAGATACCCAACGTCGCCCAGGCCATTGCGGACGGCTCTGGCCCCAGCACAACCATGGTCGGCGGCCGGGAGGTTACCTTCCCCGGCGGTAATGCGAATGGAATCTTCGAAAAGTCGGATCTCGGGCTCCAGTACATCATTCAGGAATTTGGCACCCAGGATACCGTCATCGACCAGGCCAAGATGGCAGTCGCCTTCGACAACGGCGGTCCGGTCACGGCCAATTTCGGCGCGGGCTTTGTCAGCCACGAAATGCACTCGGTCTACGAGCGCTACCGGGACGAAATCGGCGGCTGGAACACCGGCTTCATCGGCGATATCGCGACGCTGATGGGGGAAGAAGTCATTGAAGACGTATGCATAAGCTGCCAGTTTGAGGATCACAACAATCAGTTTCTGACAGCGGACGAACTGGTCCGGGATTTCACCGCCGCCGGCGGAACGGTGGCCCCGGGCGCCAGTCTGCGACTTGTGGGCCAGGAAGCGTTCTTTATCGATCCGTTGGCGGTGGCGGAGGCCTTTGACGGCTTCGTCAACGGCGGCGGGGCACAATACGACTACAACAACCGATCCACGGTAAGCATCGCCGACAACGTCATCACCGAGGACGTAGTGTCGCTATACGGCGAGGGCGTTCTGGATGGCGAAGTCGGCGGCAGGCCGATGCAGGTCGTGGTCGGCCTGCGCTGGGAGCAGACGGACGTCGAATCCGTAACACTGCAGTCGGTTCCCATGTTCAAGAAATGGACATCGGACAATGACCTCGCCACGGTGTTCAGCTCGGACGTGCAGGCGGTGTCGCAGACGTTCGACTATGACAACTTGCTGCCGAGCCTCGACTTCTCGGTGGATGTCAACGACAACCTGAAAGCGCGCGCCTCGTTCAGCACCACCATCGCGCGCGCGCCGTATAACAACATGTTCGTCACCACCAATGCCGGTAATCCGAGCACGGCGACGTACCTGGGCGGCGTCGCCACCGGCAGCAGGGGCAACGCGCAACTGGAGCCGCTGGAGTCCGACAACTTCGACCTGTCGCTGGAGTGGTACTACGGCGAGGGCAGCGCCTTTACGGTCGCCTTTTTCGACAAGTCGGTGAAGAACTTTATCGGCAACGAGCAGGTAACGACAAACCTGTTCGGCCTGCGCGATGTCACCAACGGAGCCCCGGGTACCCGCCTGGGCCAGGCCATCGACGCATTGAATGCTCATACCAAAGCAGATGGTACTTCAGCTGGGCTGACCGAGACGAACCTCTTCACCATGACCGCGCTCATCGATAATGATGCGTGCCTTGAAAATGTAGTTTTTCAGGCGGGGCCAAATGCAGGGAATACTGTCGCTGGATCCGGCTCCATGGGATTCATCGACCCCGATGATGATGGGGGCGCCGCGCTGTCGTCCGACATCGCCACCGCGTGTGATATCGAGCCCAACTCGAACGATCCATTGATGAACTTTGTCGTTCAGCAGCCCACAAACCAGGCGAGCGCCAATATCCAGGGTCTGGAATTGAACTGGGTGCACTTCTTCACCGGCAACCTCAACGGCTTCGGCTTCCAGGCCAACTCGACCTTTGTCGACGGTGACATCGGCTACGATGTGCTCGCCAACCCGCACACCGAGGACCAGTTTGCCCTGACGGGCTTGTCGGACTCGTGGAATCTCATGGGCTTCTACGAGAACGAAAGGTTCAGTGTGCGTTTGCACTACAACAACCGCGGTGAATTTCTGGCCAACACCAACGTCAGCCAACGCATTCCGCGGTTTGTCGACGAGTTCTCGCAGCTTGACTTCAGCGCCAGCTATGCGCCCACCGATAATCTGACGATTTTCCTGGAGGGCATCAACCTGACGGACGAACCGATCGTCTTCCGCGGCCGCACGGACCAACAATACCAGTCCTTCCAGGAAGGCGACATGCGCCTGTACCTGGGTGCGCGGTACGTCTTCGCGAGGTAGACGTCGGCAAGACCGGAAGCAGGGACCTGAGTACCCACCGGCATGCCGGTGGGTACTACTCGTGGTGACCAAGCACCTCCAAGAGAACAAAGGCGAAGATTCCGACGGGCGAATCTTCGTTCAGTGCCACTCAGTTCTGCGCCGGGCAGTACTGTTTTATAAAGTCATTGTGGTCAGGCAGCCTGGCAAGATTTTGATTTACAAAAGCACTCAGCTTTCCAAGCTCTTGCTTTAATGCCTCCGGTGGCAATATACGACCGGCGCCGTGACGATGTTTCGGGAACAAGCCCTGCCCAATCATCACCTGAACCCAGGAGTTCGTGCGAAACAAACTTACCAAGTCCGGCCACACATGGCCGTTTTCCCCGAAGATCTCCATGCGGTGAGCGAGGCTGTCCGGGATATCCATGGTCCGATAATAATTCCAGAATTCACTGTCTTCCCGTTGCGTCTGCTTGTAGTGCAGGATGATAAAATCGCGCACTGCCTCCCATTCAATCCGGGTTTCGCGATTAAAGTGATCGGCCAGCGGCGCCATTGCGCCTGAAAACGGGAAGAGCTTCATCAGGCGTATCAGCGAAGTGGTAATCAAGTGAATGCTGGTCGACTCAAGTGGCTCGAGAAAGCCGCTCGATAACCCTATGGCAACACAGTTCTTGCGCCACGCATTTTTACGGAATCCGGTTTTGAATCTCAGGGGGCGGGGCTCGGTGATGGTCTTTCCCGTGATATTGCCGAGCAAAGTTGCACGGGCATCGTCGTCGGAACAAAACCGGCTGCTGTAAACAAGGCCATTGCCGGTGCGGCTTTGCAGGGGGATACGCCACTGCCACCCGGAGGCATGTGCAATGGCGCGGGTATAGGGGGGAGGCGGCTCGATACTTGTCGTCTGTACTGCCAGAGCGCGGTCGGCGGCCAGCCAATGGCTCCAGTCCTCGTATTCGACACCCAGTGCACCGCCGATCAGAAGGCCTCCGAAGCCGGTGCAATCAATGAAGAAATCACCGGCGACCCGTCTGTCATGCTCCAGCTCCAGCGATCGGATATCGCCCGTCACCGGATCAACGGTGATTTCGCTGATCTTGCCTTCGACTCGCCGGACGCCGAGCGATTCGCTTTTTCGCCGCAGAAATCCGGCGTAGGCCGTTGCGTCCAGGTGATAGGCGTACGCCAGCGGCGTCTCACCTGCTTTAACCGCGAATTTGCCGGCGTTCGCCGCCTTCAATTCGAGGCAATAGTCCCCCAGGCTGCCGCCAAAACCATTGGCGCGCGCTTCCATCCAGTACTGGTGGAATCCCGCCATCCAGGTACTTTGCCCGGCGACACCGAACGTGTGAATGTAGCTATCGCCCGGCGCGCCCCAATGGTCAAAAAAAATGCCGAGCTTGAAGGTTGCCTGGGTCGCGCGCATGAACTCGCGCTCGTCGACCTTGAATATATGGTGAAATTTGCGCATGGTGGGGACGGTCGCCTCGCCCACGCCCACGGTTCCGATCTGGTCGGATTCGACCAGGGTGATTTCGAGCAGGTTACCCAGCCGCGTGACCAGGCTGTAAGCTGTCAACCAACCAGCCGTTCCGCCGCCGGCGACGACTACGCGAATATTCTCCTCCATTGAAGCGAGCATATCATGCGGGCAGGGGGGCGCACGTTGCGCGGGTGGCGCGCGGGGCCGTTGCGCGGGGCCGCTATGTTGCGCATTTGCTACAAGATTTGGGCTGGACTTGTGGCAGGAAAGGTGCGGCCTATATTTTTTGCGGGTTTCGGCGGCTCAAGGCTTCCTGACCAAGGGGAAGTGTGCTAAGTTCGCTCGAATAACTTGATGTCGATGTTGCCTTGATCACGCTGGCGCGTGCAACGGGCGTATCGCTGACCATCGCTAAAGACAAAAAGGGGAATAAAGATGGCTGAGACCAAAGCAACCATGCAAAAAACCAAATTGGCTACCGCCGTATCGGCGGCTTTGTCCATCATGGCCGGCCAGGCGAATGCGCAGCAGGCCGGTGGCCAACTCGAGGAGATCGTGGTTACCGGCATTCGCGGCAGTTTGACGGCGGCCCTGGATGTCAAGCGTGAGTCTTCAGGCGTTATGGACGCCATTTCCGCGGAAGACATCGGTAAGTTTCCCGACACCAACTTGGCGGAATCGCTGCAGCGCGTTACCGGGGTGTCCATCAACCGCGTCGAGGGCGAGGGTTCCGAGGTCACGATTCGCGGCTTCGGTGGCGCCTTCAACATCGTGACCCTGAACGGCCGCCAGATGCCTGCGGCCAACTCCACGCCTGGCTTCTTCGGCCTCAACAACAACCGTGGCGGCAGCGGCCAGTCGCGCTCCTTCGACTTCTCGAACCTCGCATCCGAGGGGGTATCGGGCCTGCAGGTGTACAAATCGGGCCGGGTCGGGGTGCCGTCCGGCGGTCTTGGCGGCACGATCAATATCCAAACCATCCAGCCCCTGGAATCGGCTAACCAGTTTTCCGTTGGCGCAAAAGCCCTCTCGGACTCCGGCGGTGGCACGACGCCGGAGATAAGCGGTCTGGGCAGCTGGACGAACGATGCGGGCACCTTCGGCGTGTCCGCCTTCGGTTCCGTCCAGGAGCGCGAATACTCGAATCGCACGGCGATTACCGGCGGCTCGGGCGGGCTCCAATGGAGGTTTCCCTTCGCTCACGACGGCCCTTATCAGAACGCCACCGTGATCAATCCACCCGGCCCCGATCAACTGACCGGGTTCCCGAATTCTGCGACCTACACGTACGCCGAGGGCACGCGCGAGCGCACCAATGCCATGGTGACCCTGCAGTGGGCGCCCTCGGAGCGCATGACCATTACTGCGGATGGGGTGTTCGCGCAGAATGACCAGAGTTCAAAGAATATTGGCGATCTGCCCTTCTGGCTCCGCCAGTTCGATTTTGTCGCATTCGATGACCACCCTGCCCTCAGCCTCCCGGACTGGTTGTCCGAGCCGGGGGTGGCCGACGCCAGCGACTTCAGCCTGTCGGGCAAGGAACTCCCTTTCCGGAATGGCTTGTTCGCGTTGCGAGACGAGTTGTCTTCGTTCGGCCTCAATTTCGACTATCAGATCAATGACTCGTTGACGTTGAACGTCGATGCGTCCAATGCCGGTACGTCCGCCGGCGGCAATCACCCGAGTGGCTCTGTCTATGAAGCAGTCTCCCTCGGCGGTCAGGCTGTCGCTGCCCACATCGTGGACTACCGCACCGAGATACCCAACGTCATCCAGGCCATCGCCGATGGCTCGGGCCCCACCACCGCCATGGTCGGCGACAGGATGGTTACCTTCCCCGGCGGCAATGCGAATGGCATCTTTGAAAAGTCGGATCTCGGCGCCCAGTGGATCCTGCGACAATTTGGTGAACAGGATACCACCATCGACCAGGCCCAGATTAAACTCGAACTCGACAACGGCGGCCCGGTCAGGGCTAATTTCGGCGCGGGCTTTTTCAACCACGAAATGCACAGGGTCGAAGAGAATTACCGGGACGCAATCGGTGATTGGAACACTTTCTACATTGGCGATGTCGTGGCGCTGATGGGAGAAGATGCCATCGAAACCATATGCATCAGCTGCCAGTTTGACGACCACGACAATCTGATCCTGTCGACGGACGAAATCGTCCGGGATTTCACCGCCGCCGGAGGAACCGTAACCCCGGGCGCCAGTCTGCGGCTCGTGGGCCAGGAAGCGTTCTATGTCGACCCGTTAGAGTTAGCGGACGCCTATGACGGCTTCGTCGAAGTCCGCGGGAGAAGATTCGACAAAGACAGCCGAGGCTTCAGAAGCAGAAATGATCGCGTCATCAGCGAAGACATCGTGTCGCTTTACGGCGAGGGGATCCTGGATGGCGAAGTCGCCGGCAGGCCGATGCAGGTCGTGGCCGGGCTGCGCTGGGAGCAGACGGACGTCGAATCCATAGCGGTGCAGTCGATCCCCCTGGCCAAAGTATGGACATCGGACAACGACCACGACACGGTATTCAGCCCGGAACCAGAGGCGGTGGTGCAGACGTTCAGCTATGACAACTTGCTGCCGAGCCTCGACTTCTCGGTGGATGCCACCGATAACCTGAAAGCACGCGCCTCGTTCAGCAAGACCCTCGCGCGCGCGCCGTATAACAGCATGTTCATCGATACCACAGCCGGTAGTCCGGGCGGTGTGACGTACCTGGGTGCCGTCGCCACCGGTAGCAGGGGTAACGCGCAACTGTTGCCGCTGGAGTCCGACAACTTTGACCTGTCGCTGGAGTGGTACTACGGCGAGGGCAGTGCCGTCACGGTCGCCTTCTTCGACAAGTCGGTAAAGAACTTTGTCGGCAACGAGCAGATAACGACAAACCTGTTCGGCCTGCGCAATGTCACCAGCGGACGTCCGGGCACGCGCTCGGGTCAGGCCGTCGCGGAATTGGAGGCACGTGGTTACCCCGTGACCGAGACGAGGCTCTTCACCATGACCGCCATCCTCGATAATCCGCAGGATTTCCCAGGAGGTGCCGATGATTACATCGACCCCTCTGAGCCGGGGGGCGCCGACCAGTCATCTGACGTCGCCAGCATCTATGATATCCCACCCAATTCAGACGATCCATTGTTGGACTTTATCGTCCAGCAGCCCACGAATCAGGCGAGCGCCAATATCAACGGCGTGGAATTGAACTGGGTGCACTTCTTTACCGGAAACCTCAACGGCTTCGGCTTCCAGGCCAACTCGACCTTTGTCGACGGAGATATCGGCTACGATGTGTATGCCAACCCGAACACCGAGGAACAGTTTGCCCTGACGGGCTTGTCGGACTCGTGGAATCTCGGACTCTTCTACGAGAACGAACGGTTCAGCGTGCGTTTGCACTACAACAACCGCGGTAGATTTCTGGCCAACACCAACGTCGGCCAACGCATTCCACGGTTTGTTGACGCGTTCTCGCAGATTGACTTCAGCGCCAGCTATGCTGCCATGGATAATCTGACCATTTTCCTGGAGGGCATCAATCTGACGGACGAACCGATCATCTTCCGCGGCCGAACGCATAAACAAGTACAGTCCTACCATGAAGGCGACATGCGCCTGTATCTGGGTGCGCGGTACGTCTTCGCGGCGAGGTAGAAGTCGGCAAGAACCAGAAGCAGGAGCAGGTACCTGGGTACCCACCGGCATGTCGTGTCGGTGGGTACTGCGCGTTTCTGGAACGAGCGCTCGATTTGAAAAAATGGAACCGGCCGATTCGCGGATGGAAGGCAGCGCTCAATCAATTCCTCATTTTATTCGAAGATCGGGCGCCAGTCTGATTTGATGCTTCCTCTCCTGTTTCCCGCAAGATCAAAAGGATAGAGTCTATGCACGCGGAATCTACAACGAATTTGGAAAAAAGGCAGAACGTAAAGTGAATATTGCAATTGTAGGTTTAGGATTTGGAGCAGAGTTCATTCCGATATATCAAAAGCACCCTCATGCGAATATGTATGCAATCTGCCAGCGTTCGGAATCGGACCTTAATAAAGTAGGGGATGCATTCAACATCGATCCAGGTAATCGTTATCGCTCGTACGAAAAGCTTCTGGAAGATCCAGAGATTGATGCCGTACATATAAATACACCCATTCAGCTCCATGCGGAACACACGCTGATGGCTCTGCGTGCGGGCAAGCATGTTGCATGTACCGTGCCGATGGCTACAAGTATTGAGGATTGCAGGGAAATTGTAGAAACGGTCGCGGAGACGGGACTAAAATACACGATGGCGGAGACGGTTGTGTACAGTCGCGAGTATCTGTTTGTTAAAGAGCTTTACGAAAAAGGGGAATTGGGGAAAATTCAATTTTTGCAAGCCAGTCACCCCCAGGATATGGAGGGGTGGCCCGACTATTGGCAGTACATGAAACCCATGCACTACGCGACTCACGTTGTCAGCCCCGTTCTTGGACTTACTGACAAAGAAGCGGAATATGTATCTTGTTTCGGTTCGGGAACAATCAGCGATGATCTTATCGAAAAATCGGGCTCTCCCTTCGCGGTTGAAACCTGCCATATCAAGTTGAGGAACTCCGACTTGACCGCTCACATTTATCGTTCATTGTTTGATACGGCACGTCAATATCGAGAAAGCTTTGATGTTTACGGGTCCAAGAAGTCCTTTGAATGGCCGCTTGTTGAAGGGGAGGATCCAGTTCTTCATACGGCAAAGAAACCTGAACCGGAGATACCCGAACGTATCAAGGTACCAGATTATGGACACCTGCTACCGGAAGAGATTCGCGAGTTTACCCTGGAAGGCGTGTATGATGCGGATGAACATGCTCACCTGTCCTTTATCCAGGGAGCTGGCCACGGAGGTTCTCACCCACACTTGGTACATGAGTTTGTAGACTCTGTTGTTAACGATCGCGATCCCTACCCCGATGCGGTCCAATCTGCAAACTGGACGTGTGTTGGCTTGCTCGCCCATGAGTCAGCTATGGAAGGTGGAGTCATTAAAAGACTACCCGACTTCACATTATCAGAAACATAGGCAAATAAATTTACCTGTTATTCGAGTATAAACGGAACGAGGCCACGAACTGATGCAAAAGCAACTCTATTTATTCTCTCCCCTGACCTTCTTTTCAGTCCTGATAGCATTCGGCTGGGTGGGTAATGATACATCGGCCCAAACAAGTACCGCGGGTCAAAAAAGCAGGCTGAATAATTTTGTTGACTGGGCTACTTATCGCGGTGATCAGGAAGGAACTGGATACTCTTCTCTAAGCCAGATTACAGTCGAAAATGTTCAGTTATTGGAAGAAGTGTGGACCTACGATACAAGGGATCTTCTCCGGCCGGGGATGTCATCCAACCCGATTATTATTGAAGGTGTGATGTATTTTGCTGATTCTGAATTGAATCTTGTTGCCCTGGATGCAGCAACCGGAGAAGAACTCTGGCTGTTTGATCTGTCGGAACATCATTCAAGAGGAGATTATCTCGACAGTGGAATCATGAGAGGGTCGGTGTATTGGGAAGATGAGAATGGAAACAACTCAAGACTCTTCCATCTTACGAAAGATCTTGTCTGGGCAATTAACCCGGACGACGGCACACTTATAGAGTCGTTTGGTGACGGCGGGTATATTGATTTAAAGGAAAATCATGTTTGGCCTGCTCACCTGCTGGAAAATAAAATAACGAACACCTCGCCTCCCGTAATCTATGATGACCATTTGATTTTGGATTCAAATGTATTCGAAGGAAGAGAAGATCCCCCTGGTAACATCAGGTCCTTTAACGTGTTAACCGGGGAGTTCGAATGGAGATTTCACACTATTCCCCTGGAAGGTCAGCCCGGGTATGAGACTTGGGAGTGGGAAGATGACATGATTTACGGGGGCGCCAACTCATGGGGTGGTTTTACCGTTGATGAAGAAAGAGGCTGGGTATTTGCCGCTACGGGTTCAGCCACCGGTGGAATCCATGGAGGTGGCGGTGCGAGACCTGGCATGAACCTCTTCTCGAATTCCGTTTTGGCCATTGATGCAGAGACTGGGGAATTGCAATGGTATTTTCAAACGATGCACCACGATATTTGGGATTATGATATCGCTCCTGCACCGATGCTGGCTACCATTACGCAAGATGGTGAAGAACGAGATGTGGTCGTTCAAACAGGGAAACAGGGTAAGGTATTTGTATTTGACCGGGATACCGGAGAATCTCTATTTCCCATTGTAGAAAAACCGGTACCGACAGACGCGGCACTCGGTGAAGTTCCTTATCCAACTCAACCATGGCCCTTGAAACCTGACCCACTTGTAAGAACGGCAGTTTATGAGTCCGATTTGACCACCATCACACCCGAGTCTCACGCATCTGCACTGGAGCAATTCAAAAGACTGAGAGCCGGACCGATGTATACACCTCCAAGTGTAGAAGGGACTATCGTACAGCCCGGAATTCACGGAGGGAACGAATGGGGCGGTCCGGCTTTTGATCCGGAGACAAATATTGCCTACGTAAACGTAAATGACTTCCCATTCATACTAACGCTGGACATCATACATCCTGATCAATTCGCAGATTTGACGGAGACGGCCCAAGGGAGAACAATTTATCTTGCAGCATGTGCGGTTTGTCATGGCGCTGATCGAGAAGGAGGGATAGCTGTTGCTCTCGATAGTACAACGCTCAGTGCTGGCGAACTGAGAACTGTCATTTCACAAGGCGTAAATGCGATGCCAGCCTTCCCGGCCTTTGACGAAGATGAATTGGATAATGTTGTAGCCTTTCTTCAAAGTGAACCTGGTACAGAAACATCCACATCCGATATCGATTTAAGTGACGAAAATCTGACGTGGAGTGGAGGAGAGGGCGAATTGAGTTGGTCCACATCAACACCACAGTATGTACCTCAGTTGGAATACTTCACAGACCATATGGGCTATCATGCAATTCAACCACCATGGGGGAAACTCGTTGCGGTAGATGTTGCAAGAGGTGACATTTTATGGTCGGTTCCACTCGGAGAATATCCCGGATTGGTAGAAATGGGGATTCGAAATACCGGTGCTGAAAACTTCGGCGGAATGGCTGTTACACAAGGAGGTTTGATTTTTATAGCAGCAACGGAAGATAACCGGTTCAGGGCATTTGATAAGACCAGCGGCGTGCTCTTGTGGGAATTCGAGATGGATTCACCTGGCTTTTCGACGCCCTCCACCTACGAAATTGATGGAAGACAATATGTTGTGATAGTAGCAGGCGGCGGCGGCGGCCGATATCGTTCGCCTGTAACACAGGATATTGGACGGAGGGTCCATGCATTTGCTCTACCGGAATCGGAAATTCAATAAAGTATTGGAGGTGGAGATCGAGCAATAATTGGAGGAGGTTCTGTAATGAACAAGTTCGCGCATACAGGTAAAAGGACAACTCGTGCGAGTTTAGTGGCACTGTTTTCGGTTGGGTTTTTAACCCATCATGGTATAGCTGCTTCGCAGGATACCGATCCGCTGGAAGTGCTGATGATTACCGGTGGGGGGCCTTTTCACGACTACTACACCCAGAAGAGACAGCTTGAAGAGGGGCTCACCGATCGCATCGGCAATATCGTGTTTACCATTGACCATAACGAGGGTGAAAGTAAACAGGATATGACCTTCAAACATGAAACCCTGTTGAACGATGAGTGGGCACAGCAGTTCGATCTGGTGTTATACAACAACTGTAATCTCGATATGGGCGATGCTGACCATGTTGAACAGATCATGAATGCCCATGCCGAGCACCAGGTGCCTGCCGTATTGCTGCACTGCCCGATGCACCTGCATCGGACCACTACCACGGCATGGTACGACTTTACCGGAGCCGTCTCCTATCATCATGAAGTTGTTCGTGTCCCTTTTACGATAGAAGTGCTCGAACCGAATCATCCGATCATGGTCAATTTCCCCGGGACCTGGCGGACTCCGGAGGGAGAGTTGTACATGCCTTTCGAGTTGAAGGACACTGCCATCCCGCTGGCGCGTGCCTACAGCGTGGAAGCCGCTGAATTCTTTCCCATAGCCTGGACCCACGAATACAAAGGGGTTCGGGTGTTCGCCAGCACGCTGGGTCACCACACGCCGACCATGGGCGCGGATGTGAACTTGAATATGGTAGCGGCCGGCCTGCTGTGGGCAGCCGGCAAGCTTGACGACAATGGGCAACCGTTGGAAGGATATTCAGGCGAGCGGGGACTGGGATGGGTCTCCCTGCGGGACGGGGCGACCCTCAACGGCTGGCGCGACACTCTGACGACGAACTACGCTGAAATGGAATGGTTCGAACAAGTGGATGTCTGGCCAACGAAACAGAACATGGGTACCGTGGCCTTTCAACTTGTCCCCCATGAAGTGGATCCGAATGACATTGTTGTCGAGGGTCCGCCGAGCTCCCTGTTCTATGCGGGGCCCATTGACGGCGGTGATTTCAGAAATTTCGAATTCAAGGTGGATGTGTACACCTATCCCGGGTCGGCTTCAGGGATCTATTTTCATACCCGTTACAAGGCGGAGGGAGCTCCCAACTTTGGTTATGAAGCCCAGATCAACGCCAGCCGGGCCGGTGAGAGCATGACCGGCAGCCTGGTTGGGGTTAGCGAGGTGGAGACGGCCCCACACGGCGATAACGAATGGTTCAACTACTACATCAGGGTTGACGGCAAGAACGTAACGGTAAGAGTGAATGACGAGACCGTCAACGAATTCACCGAACCTGCGGATGCGGATGGACCGGCCAGACTCAACCGGGGCACGATCGGCCTGGAGTCCGTGGGCTCCGACAGCCGTGTTTACTTCCGGAATCCGATGATTCGTCTGTTGCCGGATAATAATTAGAGAAGGTTATATTTCGACAGGTCGAATCCGTGCCGGCTGTCACGGCGCGGCCGGCCTGTCGCCCATATCCCTCGCGACACGATGGACACGACACTCGGCATAGATCTAGGCACGCAAGGCCTGAAAGTCGTTTTCTATGACTACGAGGCTCGCGAAGTCGTCGCCTCGGCATCCGCGCCGCTCGAAGTCATGCGCGATACGACCGGCCGGGCCGAACAGGAAGCGAGCTGGTGGCTGGCGGCATTGAAACAGGCACTGCAGCAGGTCGGCGAAAGCGTTCGCACGTCGGCGCGCGCGGTTGCGGTTTCCGGGCAGCAGCATGGTTTCGTGCCGATGGATGGCAACGGCGAGGTCCTGCACGCGGTAAAACTGTGGTGCGATACGTCGACGCAGCAGGAAGCGGACGAGATCATGGAGGATTGCGGTGGCCGCGAGCGCTGCATCGAGTTCGCCGGAAACCCGGTGCTGACCGGTTACACCGCCCCGAAGATTCGCTGGCTGCACAAGCATCATCCGCGCAAGTACCGAAACATGGCGCAGGTGCTGCTGCCGCACGACTACCTGAATTTCGTCATGACGGGCCGCGCGACGATGGAGTACGGCGACGCATCAGGTACCGCGTTACTCGACGTGCGGAATCGCCGCTGGAGTCGTGAGCTGCTGCGAGCCGTCGAGCCGTCGCGGGACCTGGCCGACTGCCTGCCGGAGCTGGTCGAACCCGGGGAAGTCATCGGGCATACCGCGGCTCCGTTCTCGCAGGAGTACGGCCTGCCGGCCGGTATCCCGGTGGCGCCGGGCGGCGGCGACAACATGATGGCAGCGATCGGCACCGGCAACGTCGTGCCGGGCCGGCTGACGATGAGCCTCGGCACGTCAGGCACGCTGTTTGCTTACGCAGATCGGCCGATTGTCGACCCGCAAGGCAATATCGCGGCGTTTTGCAGCTCGACCGGCGGATGGCTGCCGCTGCTTTGCACAATGAACTGCACGCTCGCCACCGAGTTGATGAAGCAGCCGCTGGCCATCGACAACGCCGGCTTCGACGCCGCCATCGACGCCGTACCGGCCGCTTCCGGCGGTCTGATCGTCCTGCCGTTCTTCACCGGCGAACGTACGCCGAACCTGCCGCGCGCCAGCGGGAGCGTGCTGGGGCTTAACCCGCAAAACTGCGAGAAAGGGCACCTGTTGCGGGCGACGGTCGAAGGCGCCACCTACGGGCTGCGCTTCGGACTCGACGAACTGCGCCGGCTGGGCATCGAGTCATCGGAAATCGTGCTGACCGGGGGCGGCGCCAACAGCCGAGCCTGGCGCCAGATCGTGGCCGATATCTGCCGGCTGCCGGTCGTGCGGCTCGCGCAGGACGAAGGCGCCTCGTTCGGCGCTGCGCTGCAGGCACTGTGGGTACTGGAACGCCAGTACGATTCCGGGCGCGGCATAGGCGACGTCACCCGCGAGCACATCGTGCAGCGGCCGGATCTCGCCTGCGCGCCCGACGAAACCACATCCGATCGCTACGCTGACGGCTACGCGGCCTACCGGCGCGCGGTAGCGCGCGTGGCGTTACTATTCGAAACAGACGGAGCAAGACCATGAGTGCGCGACCCTGGATTGGCAACCGCGAGTACTTTCCCGGCATTTCACGTATCGAGTACGAAGGTCCGGAGTCCGATAACCACCTGGCATTCAAGGCCTACGATGCTGATCGCGTGGTCGGCAACAAGACCATGCGCGAGCATCTGCGTTTTGCCGTCTGCTACTGGCACACGTTTTGCGCCAACGGCGGCGATCCCTTCGGTCCCGGCACGCGCCCCAACCTCTGGAACGAGAGTACCGACCGGCTCAAGGCGGCGGAAGAAAGGCTTGACGCTGCGTTCGAGTTTTTCAGCAAGATGACGGTGCCCTACTTCTGCTTTCACGATCGCGACCTGGCTCCCGAAGGCGCAAGCGTGTCCGAAAGCGAGAAAAACCTGCAGCACATGGTCGGGCGCGCCAGGGAACGGCAACAGGAAACCGGAATCCGGTTGCTGTGGGGCACCGCGAACCTGTTCTCGCACCCGCGTTACATGAACGGCGCATCGACCAACCCGGATTTCGATGTCGTCGCGCACGCGGGGGCCCAGGTCAAGGCGGCGCTGGATGCGACGGTCGAACTCGGCGGCGAGAACTATGTGTTCTGGGGTGGTCGCGAGGGGTATTCCACACTGTTCAACACCGATACCGGCCGCGAGCTGGAACACATGGCGAGGTTTCTTGGCATGGCCCGCGACTACGGCCGCTCGATCGGCTTTGACGGCACGTTCCTGATCGAGCCCAAGCCGATGGAACCCATGTACCACCAGTACGACGTCGACGCCCAGACCGTCATCGGCTTTCTCCGGCAATACGGACTTGACGACGATTTCAAGCTGAACATTGAAGCCAATCACGCCACGCTGGCGGGCCACTCATCCGCCCACGAGCTCAGAATGTGTGCGGATGCCGGATTGCTTGGCTCGATCGACGCCAATCGCGGCAATCCCCAGAACGGCTGGGATACGGACCAGTTCCCGGCCGACCTTTACGACACGGTGCAGGCGATGCTCATCGTACTCGAAGACGGTGGCTTCAAGACCGGCGGACTGAACTTTGACGCGAAAGTCCGGCGTGAATCGACCGACCTGGAAGACCTGTTTATCGCGCATATCGGCGGCATGGACTCATATGCGCGCGGCCTGCTCATCGCCCACGAGATCCTCGAGAAGTCCTCGCTGGCTGATACTCGCCGCGAGCGCTATGCCAGTTTCGACCACGGACAGGGCCAGGCATTTGCCAAGGGCCGGTTATCCCTCGAGGATCTCCGCGACCATGCAGAGAAACAGGGTGAGCCGCACAAGCGAAGCGGCCGGCAGGAATGGACCGAGAACGTCATCAATGACTTCATGTTTCGGGTGAAGCCCTGAGCATCTCGTGAGCGGGCATCGTAAACCGCACAGGCGCCAGGCAAGCGAAGCTACAGCGGCGGACAGCCTGGTAGAGCGTGTACTGCGAAATGCCCGCGGCGACCGTGTCACGCTGCTGAATTACGGCGCTCGCCTGACGCGCATCGAACTGCGGTTGCCGGACGGCATCCGTAACGTGATTGTCGGTTATGAAGATTCCACGGGTTACCTGACCGACCCTTACTTCATGGGCGCGACCGTCGGGCGTTACTGCAACCGCATTGCCGGTGCGCGCTTCAACCTCGGTGGTGTTGATTATCCGCTCGATGCCAACGAGGGGGAAAACCACCTGCACGGCGGTGCGGGCGGCTTTCACAACAGGTACTGGTCGATCGATGCGGCGGTCCCGGACGATACAGGGCGGTTTCGGCTGCGGTCAGCGGACGGCGACCAGGGCTACCCCGGAACGCTCGAGGCGAGCGTCACGTACCGCTGGACGGATGAACGCGAGCTCGTGATCCGGCTGGAAGCTGTAACCGACCGGCCGACACATGTAAACATGACCAACCACGCCTATTTCAATCTCGCGGCCGGCGGCGCCGACGTGCTCGGGCATCGCTTGCATGTTGCCAGCCGCCAGATCCTCAAGGTCAGCGACGACCTGCTGCCGACCGGCGATTTCCTCGATGTCACCGGTTCCGGACTGGACCTGCGCCAGCCAGCGGCGCTGCGTGATGTCATCGGGTCGGGGCATCCGCTTGTCGCGCGCATCGGCGGTATGGATTTCAACTATATTCTGGGTGAATCCGGCGGCCGTGCCGAGCTTGAGAGCCCGAACGGCGACCTTTGCCTGCTGATATCGACAACGTGCCCCGGGCTTCAGGTATACGGCGGGCAGAAACTTGGACCGCCGTTCGCGCCGCACCGCGGCATGTGCCTCGAGCCGCAGCACTTTCCCGATACCCCCAATCAACCCGCCTTCCCCGGCACGCTGCTTGCGCCGGGCGAGCACTATTCGCAGACGACGCGCTACCGCTTTATAGCGGCCGGCTGAGCGTCAAGGGGCCTGCTCAATAGCAGGTACCGGTGTCAAAAGTCCTGGATGCGGACAGGCTGGGCCTCTTCCCATTCCTCCTGGTCGACGGTTCGAACCGTTTGGGTAAAGACAAACGTCCCGAATTTATTGCCGACCACCAGGTCGATCAGCCCATCTCCATTGAGGTCTCCGCTTACCAGCCGCCGTCCGATGCCCGCCTGGTCGTCGATCAGATGAGGAACGAATTCTGCCTGGCCACCCTCGCGCGTGAGCCGGAAATAGTAGATCACCGGGGCCTGTCGAGCCCCGGGGTCGCCGAAGTCGTGAGCCCGGTAGGTCTTTCCGGTCACGATGTCCATAAGGCCGTCGTCATCGATGTCGGCAAGCTCCAGTGCGTGGAGCTGGGAGAATTGAACACCATAAGGGTTGTCGGTATTCGTCTCCTCCTTGCTCATGATAATATGCTCCTGAAAGGTAATCTCCTCTCCGGTACGGCTCTGTTCATACCAGCTCAGGCCCCAACCGTGAGCGTCCTGGCTCGTGATGACGTCGTTGAGCCCGTCGCCATTCACGTCATAGGCGAACATCTGGGCTCCCCCCTTCAAACCATCGAACAACCCGGGTCCCCCCCGTTCGGCGAATGGGTAGGGGTGAAAAGCCCAATCCGGATTGCCTTGCAGGGAAGAGGGTTGTTGCAACCATCCATCCCCGTGCAGAACGTCGGTGCGTCCGTCGCCGTCGACATCCCCGTAGCCCAGGCCGTGGGTGTAGTGATGAACCACCTCTTCGCTGGTCGATATCGGGTGAAAGACCCAGGGAAGCGTCGGAGCTACCGGGCTCGGCGAAGCATAGCCGTAGTGTCTGTAGTAGGCCATCAACAGTTCAGGCACCCCATCGCCGGTTATGTCCACAAAATTAGGTGCTTCGTTCTTGACACGATCTATGACCAGGTGGCGCGCCCAGTGGTCCGGCCGGTCCGGGGCCGGACCGCTGAAAGAGTTGCCCGGGTTCTGGTACCAGTAAGCCTCGGTATTGGGAAGCCCCACCGTCAGGACATCAGGCCAGCCGTCCGCATTGAAATCGTAGACCCACGAAAAGAAATTGTCATTGGAGTAAATCGAATGATCATTCGGCTGCCGCTTGGTCGGCGCCACCGCCGGATAGTATTCGTAACGGTGGCTGAAGTCGGGTCCCAGGAATATGTGCGGTCCACTGACCACATCCTGGTGACCATCCTGATTGAAGTCGCCGAAATCGGCGCCTTCCGACCAATAGGCGGGGGTCAGTTCCTGTTTTTCGAATTCACGAATAACGAAGTCGTTGGCGTGAGCGGCGACCGTCAAGAATAAGTAAGCAAATATCAATGCTGCGACGCGCTGAATTCTGTTCATCTCAGTACCTCATACCGGTCCATCCCGGCCTTGTCCTTTGGTGTCATTACGTTCAACTGCTGCTGAACTTCGGTAAAAAGGGAGTTTACTCTTCTTGTACTTCGCCGTGGAAATTGCCGCTCATCGCGTGAATCATCAGTTACTGAGCGGATTCGGCCGCATTTGGAAGTGGAACACCTGGCCGGTGGTGCCTTCCCCGGTTTCCATGTGGAAGGGCGTGCGGCTGCTGAAGGAGGCCCAGATGCCCCGGCCTTTCCAGCCGGCGTCGGGATCGTCGATGCGGCCGTCCATCCACTTGGTGTAGAAGCCCAGGGGGTAGGGCACGCGCATTCTCACCCACTCTCCGTCATTGAGCACCAGCAAGGCCTCGCTCTGGTTGCCGGTGTTGATGGGGATATTTTCCCCAAGACCCAGGGTGTTGAACTGGTCTACCCAGGTATAGTAGCTGCCTTCGGAGCTGCCGGACAGGTCCAGGTTCTTGAACTGAGGCAGGGGCTCCGTGTAGAAGCTCCAGCCCTCGGGGCAGTGCTGGCCGGTGGCCTGGGGGCCGTTCAGGGGGCCCTCGCACTTGCGGCGGTCGAAGCTGCCCATGTGGCCGCTGGCCAGGGCCACCCAGGCCACGCCGTCGCGGTCGATGTCCCCGCCGCGGGGGGTGAAACCCTCGATGGGATCGCCGTTTTCATCCACCGGCAGTTCGTAGTACTCGACCAGGGCGGTCTCGCTGGGGTTGTCGCCCGGCGCCAGCCGGACCACGGCGCCGGGGTAGCCGAGCATCGTCCCCCACACGGAACCGTCCGGCGCGGGAGCCACGGCGTAGTAGCTGCCGGGATCGATGCGCTTGTCCCTGGTGGGGTCCACGGCGTCGCCGGGTTCCACGTAGTCCGCGTCGCGCACGCCGTTGCCGTTGGTGTCCAGGATGAGCGGCGTCCATCCCTGGGAGGCCGCGGCGTCACCGGTTTCCAGGAATTCATTCGCGTCCAGCCAACCGATCACCTCGCCGCCGCCGCTGGTCCACAGGGTGTTGTTTGCATCCTCGGCGAACATCAGGTGGTGGGTGCCAAAGCAGGTATCGATATGAGTGTATTCCCCGCTGGCCGGATCGTACACGCCCAACTGGCGTCCCGAGCTCTCCAGGGGGAAGACCTGGGCGGAGGGATGATCCGAGCCCTCCCGGCACCAGTCGGGGTTGTCCCTGCCGCGCACCCGGGCGGTGATCCACACCCGGCCCTCTTCGTCCAGCATGGGGTTGTGCACGTTGGCCCTGGAATCCCAGATGGCTTCATCGCCCCAGAAAGGGGATTCCGCCAGGGGAGGACCGGAGACGGGGCCCGCCTCGGGGTCCATCATCGTCAATGGAATCCGGTCCAGGGTGTGATTGACGGGGTCGAGCACCGGCAGGTAGTCGGCGCTTGCTTCCAGGGCGCCGTAGAGTTTGCCATAGGCGTTGACGGTGGGGTCGCGCCGGTCGGAGGAGACCAGGTCATGGAGATAGGCGGTGGGATCGGCCCAGTCCCATTGGGTGATGACCACGTTGCGCTCCAATCCCTGGGGCCGGGTCGGCGCCGGCGGCAGTTCGCCGGCGCCGATGCGGTCGGTCCAGTCGGCGAACATGCGGATGGTGCCTTCCATTCCCAGGCCGGCCAGGGTGCGGACCATGGATTCTCCGGCTTGACCGGACAGGATGCGGCGCGCCCAGGCATCGGCGGAGGAATCATAACCGCTGAACAGGGCCGGGAATTCCCGTGTCGCTTCATTGCCCATCTGATGACAGCTCAGGCAGCTGCCGGAGGTGACGAGGCGGATAAAGTCCGCCTGGTGCTCGACGTCGGGGCTGAAGCCGTTGCCCGCCGGACCGGTGCCGGGGAATTCGCTCCTGGCCGGCATTTCCATCAGGGAGAACCAGAAGCCGGCCGGGTAGTAGTGCGCTGCCGCCGCTTCATTGGGGGCGGGCACCGCCGTGAGGTCCAGATTGCCACCCGGCGAGGCCTGAATTTTCTCGGAATCCACCAGGCCGTAACCGCGCACCCAGACGTCGTAATCGGCCTGGGGCAGGTCGGGGATGAGGTAGTGGCCCTGGTCGTCGGTGACCACGATCCTGGCGTAGCGCGTCCCGAGATCGTGGGTCTCGGCGATGACCCAGACACCGGCTTCGGGACCGCCCGGGCCGGTCACCGTGCCGCCGATATCGTCACTTTCTACCTGGACACCGCCGCCGGCCGGTGCCTGAAGACCGGCATCCGGCTGGGATGGCTCCTGCCCGTCCTCGGAGCCGCAGGCAATGAACGTGAGTGGAAGGAGTCCCGTAAAAATCAGAGAGAGGATTTTTCTTATAGTCATGGGTTACCTTCCCTTCGCGTGCGGCGTGAAAGGTCTTTTACTGAAGATAAAGGCGATTTCATGGACGTGTCAAGCAAACTGTATAACGAGGCACTTGCGTTGTGGCGTTTTTTGGCCGCCGCCGATGTCTTGGATGGAGCCGCGATTCGTTCTTCGAGGGCATGATGAGGCGCCAAGTCGGCTCGTTCGGTTGAAAAGGCCCCTGGGTTCCGCTCAAATGGGAACG
>JAJEFE010000126.1 GCA_022820625.1 Gammaproteobacteria bacterium
CGTTCCCATTTGAGCGGAACCCAGGGGCCTTTTCAACCGAACGAGCCGACTTGGCGCCTCATCATGCCCTCGAAGAACGAATCGCGGCTCCATCCAAGACATCGGCGGCGGCCAAAAAACGCCACAACGCAAGTGCCTCGAACCTGACCGGGCTTGACTCGCTGGAATACTCGCTGGCTTCGGGCCGGGAAGGCGGAATCACCGAGCCGGCTTACCTGAGCACGGTCGATGCCTTCGCCGAGTGGTTCAGGGAACAGCCTGAAGTGACGCACGTGCAGGCGTTTCCCGACGTCATGAAGCGGCTGAACCGGAACATGAACGGCGACGATCCCGCCTTCCACCGGCTGCCCGAAGACCCGGAACTGGCGGCCCAGTACCTGCTGCTGTACGAATTTTCGCTGCCGTTCGGAATCGACCTGAACGATCGCATCGATGTCTCCAAGTCCGCCACCCGCATGACCACCGTCGCTGCGGACCTGTCGGGCGGGGAGCTGCGGGCGCTGGACGAGCGCGCCCAGGCGTGGCTTGAGGACAATGCGCCGGACATGGCCACGGCCGCGACGGGAATCACCATGATCTTCGCCCACCTGTCGCAGCGCAATATCGAGAGCATGCTGCGTGGCACCATCATCGCCATGAGCCTGATATCGCTGATATTGATAGTGGTGCTCAGGAGCGTTCGCATCGGGCTGATCAGCCTGTTGCCGAACTTCATCCCGGCCGCGGTGAGTTTCGGCTTGTGGGGCTACCTCGTCGGCAGGGTGGGCATGGCGGCCTCGGTGGTGACCGTCGTGGCGTTCGGGATCATCGTCGACGACACGATTCACTTTCTGACCAAGTACCTGAAGGCTCGCAAGGAGGGGCTGCCGGCGCCCGAGGCCGTGCGCTACACCTTCGGCGCCGTCGGCCATGCATTGACCACGACCACCATCGTGCTTTCGCTGGGTTTCCTGGTATTCATGGCGTCCGGATTCGAACTGAGCTGGGCGCTGGGAATTCTGGTTTCGATGACGATCGTCATTGCGCTGCTCACCGATTTCCTGCTGCTTCCCACCTTGCTGATGGCCATTGACAGGCGCAAGTAGACGACCGCCGAGCTCATCGTTGGCGCCCAGAAACTCCGAACTCGGCGCGCGTCAAACCACTGGAGGAGCCTTGGTGGGTGCGTGCGGGCAGCCCTTGCGAGCGTCGTCGGCGACGAGCGGGCCATGGACGGCAATTAGCGAGGAGCCGTCGATACTCTCCCCGCCATGGATGGCGGGGAGAGTTTAAGCTCGCAAGGGCTGCCCGCACGCACCCACCAAGGCGGTTTCGGGCCTACAGCTCTCGACCATAAAATTTTCGGAGGCTATTCGGTGATGCCGTCGCGCTCGCTTCGCAGGTTCCTGAAGCTTGTGAAGTGGCGCAGGGCCGCCTGGCGTTCGCCCTGCTGTTCGTAAAGGCGGGCGAGGTTGTAGTGCACATCCGGAAGGGCCGGGTCAACGGATAACGCGTGGCGGTAGGTCTCCATGGCTTCCTGCAGCGCGCCCTGATCTTCCAGTACCACGCCGAGATTGAAGGCGGCGATAGCGCTGCCGGGGTCGATGCGTAACGCGTCACGGTACAGTTCCTCGGCCTGACGATAGGCTCGGTCATTGTGGAGCAGGCGTCCGAGGTTGATGCGGGCGTTGACGTGGGTGCCGTCCAGGGTGATGGCTTCCCGGTAGGCGGCGGTCGCATCTTCTCTCGCGCCCACCTGGTCGAACTCCAGCGCCAGTTCGAACCATTCGTCGCTGGTGTTCGCACGAGCGCGGGCCTGGGGCGCGGCCGCCATCACCAGCGGCGCGACCTGTGCCGCCAGATCCTCGACAGCGAAGGCGAGTATGGTCTGGCCAGATTCGGGTTCCCAGGCGGTGTCGCGTTCCCGGATCAGCACGCGCTGGCCGTCGGCCAGCACGCGCACCGAACTCAGGGGTTGATCCGCCGGCAGGCGGGCGCGGGCCGCCCGCAGCGCACGCCATACGCGGCGTGGTTGTACTCCGGCTTCAAGCAGGCCGTTCGCGGTACGCAGAAGCACAAGGTCTTGGAAAGAAAACCGCAATTGTCCCTGTTCGTTGCGGCTGGGCGCGAGAAACTCTCGCTGTGCGAGTGACCGCACGCGCGCAGGGGAAGTCCCGAGGAGTTCGGCGACCTGGCGAGTGGAGTAGGGGCGCACCGGTTTACCTGCCAGGCGACCCGGCGGCTTGCGGGGAAGAAGCACAGTCAACCATGGCGCGATAGTACATGCCGATGCCGGCGCCAGTCACCCACCCGCTTCGGGAACTCTCATGGACTTGCGACCGGAAACTCCGCGGTTCGTCGCGACTACCGGGAGCGCCTGACGATGAAATCGGCGATCCAGCGCAGCCCGGAAGCGCCTTCGCCGAGCTTGTCCAGTGCCGCCATGGCGTCGCCGTACACTTCCCCGGCCCGCCGGCGGGCGCCGTCAGCGCCCAGTATCGACGGGTACGTGGATTTCTCGTTCTTCTTGTCGGAACCTGCGCTCTTGCCGATGGCTTCGGTGTCCGATTCCACCTCGAGCAGATCGTCCCTGATCTGAAACGCCAGTCCGATATTGCCGGCAAACTCATCCAGCAGACGAATGGTATCCGGGACGGCCTCGGCCAATTCGCCCGGCATCATGATGGCGGCCCGAATCAGTTCGCCCGTCTTTCTGCGGTGGATGTTCGCGAGGGCGGATTCGTCCACGCGCCGCCCTTCGGCTTGAAGATCGAGAACCTGCCCTCCGACCATCCCCGCAGGTCCTGCCGCCCGGGCGAGCCACCCGATGACCCTGGTTCCAGTCATTCCGAATCCCGCCGAATCCCGGCACAGGACGTCGAAGGCGTGTGCCTGCAGCGCATCCCCCGCGAGAATCGCCATGGCCTCGCCATACTTCCTGTGCACGGTCGGTCGGCCGCGGCGAACATCGTCATCGTCCATGGCGGGCAGGTCGTCATGGATAAGCGAATAGGCGTGCACCAGTTCCACCGCGACGGCGATCGAGTCGACCCGTTCGGCGGCCAACCCGAACAGTTCGCCGCTGGCATAGCTCAGCAGCGGGCGAACCCTTTTGCCGGGCCCCAGCACCGAATACCGCATCGCTTCGACGAGTTGTTCGGGAACCCCACCCCGGCTGGTCAGGGCCTGTTCCAGGCGGATATTGACCCGGCTTACATATTGCTGGACCCGGTGCGCAAATCCTTGTTTGGGTGCCTGTGATACCATCGGTCGTAATCGTACCACTGGTCTGTTCCAACGGACTCCTCATGCCGGACAAACCCACTTCAAGCCAGGCGGTATCCGAGTACCTCGTGGATCGCAACTATCAGGACTTCATTCTTCCCGGCGTCTCGCGGACGTTCGCGCTGACGATTCCCGTACTGCCGGGGCGTCTGGCCGAAGTCGTGACCAACGCCTATCTGTTGTGCCGGATAGCCGATACGATCGAGGACGATCCCGGACTGGATGAGCGCCGGAAGGGAGTGTTTCATCGGCGTTTTCTTTCCGCGATCAAGGGCAGGGAGGACGCCGGGGAATTCGCTGCCGCACTGGCGCCGTTGCTGTCCCCGCAGGTCTTGCCCGACGAAAGGGACCTGGTGCGCAACGCGGCCAAGGTGATCCGCACGACGCACGGATTCACCGCCAAGGAGCGAGAGGCGCTGACACGCTGCCTGACGGTCATGTGCACGGGAATGCCAAAGTTTCAGCGCAACAGGAGTCTCAGGGGATTGCGCGACCTGACGGAACTGGGCGCCTACTGCTACGTGGTCGCGGGTGTGGTGGGCGAGATGCTCACAGACCTGTTTTGCATTCATTGCCCGGAACTCGCGAAGAAGCGGGTTGAACTCCGTAGCCTGGCCGTTTCCTTCGGTCAGGGGCTGCAAATGACGAATATTCTCAAGGACATCTGGGACGATCGCCGCGGCGGGCGCTGCTGGCTGCCGCGATCCATGTTTTCCGATCGCCGAACGCAGTTAGAACGGCTGGAGGAGTTTCACCGGACTCACGCCTTTACCGCGGGCATGAACTCGCTGATCGCCGTCACCCACCGGCACCTTCAGAACGCACTGGAATATACGTGCCATATCCCGGCGCGGGAGGCCGGGATACGCCGATTCTGCCTCTGGGCGCTGGGGCTCGCAGTGATGACCCTGCAGAAGCTTCATCAGAATCCTCAATTCACGTCCGGCGATCAGGTAAAGGTTTCCCGGCTAACGGTCCGGGCGACCATGCTTGCAACCAATCTGATGCTGTCCAGTAACCGGAGCCTGCGATGGCTCTTCAGGATCGCCGCGAGCGGTTTGCCCTTGTGGCAGGCGGACCGGGCCACCTGGATGCGCATGGTGGGCCCGGAGGGCAGCCTGGGCACCCGCCGGGGATAACCCGCGCGCAAGCATCCGATCCGTACCACATGAAGGCGGCAGCCAGGGCGCGCGCAAACATTGCGCTTTTAAAGTATTGGGGCAAGGCGGACGACGGACCGCTGAACATTCCCGCTGTCGGCTCCATTTCGATCACTCTGGATGCTCTGTGGTCGGATACCGAAGTCCACTTTGACGGGTCCCTGGCCGCGGACGAATTGACGTTGAATGGGCAGCACCGCCCCGAGCAACTCGACCGGGTGCGCCGTTGCCTGGATCTGCTTCGTGGCAGGGCAGGCGTGAAGCGTCCAGCTCGCATCACCAGCCGCAACAACTTTCCCACGGGGGCCGGTCTGGCATCCTCGGCGTCGGGATACGCGGCCCTGACGGCCGCCGCCGCAGCGGCGCTTGACGTGAAACTGACCGCGAGGGAATTGAGCATCGTCGCGCGCCAGGGATCCGGCTCAGCGGCCCGGTCCGTATTCGGCGGTTTCGTCGAGATGCACGCCGGCATGCGGCCGGATGGTTCCGACAGCTATGCCGAGCCGCTGATGCCGGCCGAGGCGTGGCCGCTGGAACTGGTGGTCGCCGTGACGGCGCGGAGCGAAAAGCAGGTGAGTTCCCGCGCCGGTATGACACGCTCGGCCGCCACATCGCCTTACTTCCCGGCATGGGTTGCCAGGAGTCCCGTGGATCTCAAGCAAGGGCGGGAAGCCATCCTCAAAAGGGATTTCGAGTCGCTCGCGGATGTGGCCGAGCGAAATTGTCTCAGCATGCACGGCGCCGCCATGGCGGCGCGGCCGCCGCTGCTCTATTGGAATGGCGCAACGATCGCCTGCCTCGAGGCCGTGCGTGAACTGCGCCGGGGCGGAGTACCGGTGTTCTTTACCATCGATGCCGGGCCGCAGTTGAAGGCGGTCTGCGCGCCCGGCGAGTCGGCAGCCGTCCGCGAAGCATTGACGGACGTTCCCGGCGTTGTGGATGTGCTGCAGAGCGGCCTGGGTTGCGGAGTCGAAGCAGCTATCCCGGATAGCGGCTAAGGGTCCCGGCAGATGCTCTGCGCAGTCGCTTCCGCGCCCGGCAAGCTGGTCATCCTGGGCGAATACGCCGTGCTGGCAAACGCGCCCGCCCTGGTCATGGCGGTCGACCGGCGGTGCCGCGCGGAAATCCGCGCAAGCAAGAACTCCGTTTGTCACCTGCAGTCCATGGCCGAAGCTGAACGGCAAGTCATTTTTCGCCCACGGGCGAGCAGCGGCCTGGCGCTGGTGGATCGGGTTGTCGACGCGTATCCAGCCTCCAACGGCGCCGGATGGCGGGGTGTCCTCGACTCCAGTGGCCTCCATCGCGAGGGCAAGAAGGTGGGATTGGGATCGAGCGCTGCAGCCCTGACCGCCTGGTGCGGAGCGTGGCTGGCCTGGACAGGACAGGGGATCCCGGATGCGACAGAGGACGTACTGCAACGATTCATCGAGGCCCACAAGGCCTGGCAGGGTGGGACGGGCAGCGGTCTCGACGTGGCCGCGAGCTTCCATGGCGGGGTGATTCGATTCCAGGTTGACGAGGAAACCGGCCCACAGGTTGAAAGGGCGAAGATGCCCGACGGCGTAGGCTTTGTAAGCGTGTTTGTACGCACATCGGCCTCTACGAAAAAGCACGTGGCGCAGTTCCGGGCCCGCGCAGCCGAGTCGCCGGCTTCGGCCGCGTTCTGGATGGACTCGCTGGACCGTCTGGCCGAAACCGGCATCGACCGGGCCGTGGCCGACGATGCGGATGGATTTCTCGATACGATACGGGACTATGCCGGCGGACTTCAGGCGCTGGGCGAGTGGATGGGCGCGGCGATCTTCACGTCGGAACACCTGGAAATGCTGAAGGTGGCGGAACGATTCGGCCTGGCATACAAGGTCAGCGGCGCGGGCGGCGGCGACCTGGGTCTGGCCTTCGGCGCCGACCCGGAAGCCCTGGCCGGGTTCAGGAAAGCGGCCGATGAGCGCTATGATACGATCGATCTGGCCGTTGACCCCCTGGGATTGGACGTAGAGATTCTGGACCGATGACTGACGATCGACGCAGGATTCCCGAGTTCTACAAGCTGAGCGTCGCCGAACGCGTGCGCGCGGTGCATGAGCGCGGGATTGTCACCGGACGGGACTTCCGGGCGCTGGCCAGCGGCCGGCATACCCTGGATCTCGCTTCCGCCGACAAGATGGTCGAGAACGTCGTCGGCGTGATCGGCCTGCCGCTGGGGCTGGGGATGAATCTCATCGTCAACGGCCGGGGCTACGTGGTGCCCATGGCGGTCGAGGAACCGTCCGTGATCGCCGCGCTGGGGTCCGCGTCAAAACTGATCGGCGAGCACGGTGGCTTCATTGCCGAGGCGAGCGATCCAGTCTTGATCGGGCAGATTCAGATAGTCGATCTGCCGGATATCGAGGCGGCAAAATCCGCGCTTGTCGAACGCAGGCAGGAAATACTCAATCTGGCAAACAGCTTTCACCCGAACATGGTTGCCCGCGGCGGCGGCGCCAGGGATATCGAGTTGCATGTTCATCCGCTGCGCTCCAGCGGCAAGACGACGCTGGTCGTGCACCTGCTCGTGGATACCCGTGACGCCATGGGCGCCAATCTCACCAACGGGATGTGCGAAGGCGTCGCACCGCTGATCGAATCCATCACCGGCGGGCAGGTATTCCTGCGGATTCTCTCCAACCTGACGGACCGCTCGCTTGCTCGGGCCCGGTGCGCGATTCCCCACTCGGCCCTGGGTGGAAACGACTACACCGGGGAGCAGGTTCGCGACGGGATCGTCATAGCGGCGGATTTTGCGGCGGCGGATCCGTACCGGGCAGCCACCCACAACAAGGGAATCATGAACGGCATCGATCCCGTCGCCATCGCCACCGGCAACGATTGGCGAGCCATCGAAGCCGGGGCGCACGCCTTCGCGGCCCGCGGCGACCGCTACACTTCACTCACGGAATGGCGGACCGACAAGGAAGGAAACCTTTGCGGCAGCATCGAAGTGCCGATCAAGGTGGGCACCGTGGGCGCACCCCTGGAGTCCAATCCGACCGCGGCGCTGAACATGCGCCTTCTGGACGTTGAATCCTCCACGCAACTTGCCAAGGTCATGGCGTCCGTCGGGCTTGCCCAGAATTTCGCGGCGCTCCGGGCGCTTGCCACCGAAGGCATTCAGAAGGGGCACATGACGCTGCACGCCCGCAGCGTCGTCACCGCCGCCGGTGTGCCCAAGGCGCTTTACGACGATGTACTGGACCGGCTGGTACTCAGCAACGAAATCAAGGTATGGAAGGCCCGGGAAATCGCCGAGGAGCTGAAACAGGATCCCGGCCGCCAACACCTGCATGTCGCCGGAACCGGCGCCGAAGCGGATGCCATGGGCGTCGGTTTCGGTAAGGTCGTTCTCCTGGGCGAGCACGCCGTCGTCTATGGGCGTCACGCTATCGGCGCGCCCGTCCCAATCACTGTGAACGCGGTGGTCGAGGACTGCGACGAGGGGATACACCTGATCATCCCCCGCTGGGGCGTCGAATACCAGTTGGCCCGGAATCCCAAGGATCGCCGTTCGTTCGAGCGTACTGCAGGAGTGATACTGGACGAACTCGGACTGAACGGACGGGCGATGCGGATCGAGGTTTTTTCCGAGGTGCCCCGCAGCATGGGTCTGGGCGGCTCGGCGGCCATGGCGGTGGCCATCGTGCGCGCGCTGGACAGGCATTTTCACCTGGGCCTGTCCGACGAGGAAGTCAATCGGCTGGCCTTCGAGTACGAAACGGTCGCCCACGGCACGCCGAGCGGCCTCGACAATACGTTGGCCTGTTACGGGCAGCCGTTGATCTTCCGGCCGGGCACACCGCCATTGGTGGAGCCGCTCGACATCAAGACGCCGATTCCCGCTGTTATCGGCATGACGGGCGATGAGGGACTGACGGCCATGACGGTGGGCAGGGTGAGAAGGGCCTGGAAGCAGGATCAGAAGCTGTACGAACATCTCTTCGATCAGATCGATGCGCTGGTGTTGCGCGGCGTGCAGGCAATCCGCGACGAGGACCTGTCGTCCCTGGGGGAACTGATGAACATCTGTCACGGGATGTTGAATGCTCTCCAGGTCTCCACACCGGAACTGGAGCAGTTGGTGGATATCGCGCGCGAGAGCGGCGCGCTGGGCGCGAAGTTAACCGGCGGCGGCGGCGGCGGATCGATCATTGCGATTTGCGACGGAGACACCGGGCCCGTGGTTTCGGCGATCCGTTCCGCGGGTTATCAGGCTGTTCCGGTCAACCTGGGGGCACCGCTGAATGGCGCGTAGGGAAGACGTCTCAAGCCCGAGCGAGGAACTCATCCTCGTGGATGAGCTGGACCGGGAGATAGGGTACCGAGCCAAGGGTGAGTGCCACGAGGGCAACGGCGTCCTGCATCGTGCGTTCTCCATTTTCGTATTCAACGACAGCAACGAACTGCTGTTGCAGAAGCGCAGTGCCCAAAAGCCATTGTGGCCGGGGTATTGGTCCAATACCTGTTGTTCGCATCCCCGGGCCGGAGAATCCATGGAAACGGCCGTTTCCAGGCGGCTTCGGCAGGAACTGGGCTTCGACTGCCCGCTGACCTTCCTGTACAAGTTCAAGTACCACGCACAGTACGGCGCCGTCGGCGCGGAACACGAGTATTGCTGGGTCTACCACGGCCGATATTCGGGTGCGGTCAACGTGAATGTGAATGAAATCGCGGAATGGCGTTTCGTCGGCATCGACGCTCTGGAAGCGGAGCTTGAAGCGCATCCCGAGCGTTTCACTCCCTGGTTCAAGATGGAATGGGCCGAGATCAGCCACAACCATTTCGAGAGCATTCTCTCGCCGGAATGATCCGCTGGCAGCCGGGTTCACTGCAGTAACGGCCATGCTGGATTCGAATCGGAACAGGACACGCAAGCGGGGCATCTACCTGCTGCCCAACCTGCTAACCACCGGCGCGTTGTTCGCGGGGTTTTACGCCATCGTCGCTGCCATCGACCAGAATTTCCTCGGCGCCGTATGGGCCATCTACATTGCCATGTTCCTGGATGGCCTCGACGGCCGCGTGGCCCGGATGACCAGTACCGAGAGCGATTTCGGGAAAGAGTACGACAGCCTCGCCGACATGGTCTCCTTCGGGCTGGCGCCGGCGATCGTCACCTACCAGTGGGGCGTGGTGCGCCTCTCCGAGTACGGGCCGCTTTGGGGAAGGCTCGGCTGGTTGGCGGCGTTCCTCTATGCGGTGTCGGCCGCGCTCCGCCTTGCCCGGTTCAACACCAGCGGTTCCAGCGACAGGCGGTTCTTCCGCGGCCTGCCCAGCCCGCCCGCCGCCGCGGGCATCGCGGCCATGGTCTGGGGCAGCATCGAGTACGAAATCGGCGGGTTGACCGCGCTGGTGGCGGGGGTGGCCATAACCGCGCTGACGGGGATTGCCATGATGTCCAACTTTCGCTACCTGAGCTTCAAGGACTTCAATCTGAGCAGCCGCATCCCGTTCGGCAACCTGATCTTCGTGTTGGGGTTGCTGATACTGGTGGCGCTGAATCCGCCGGTCGTCATTTTCGGCATGTTCGCCGTGTACTCGTGTTCCGCACCGTCGCTCTGGGCCTGGCGGAAGTTTCGACGCCGCCGGGCTCTGGCCCGGGCTTCAGGTCATTCCACGAAGCGGTAGTACTCGATACCCTCATCGCTGAACGCGGGATTCGACGCATCTCCAACGGCGTCGATCACGAACCCGTTGTCCGGGTCCTCGAGTCCCCGGGCCATCCCGTCATCGTGCAGGTTCTCGTACTGGGATTGGGTCAGCGACTGACTGTGCGCAAGCGCATCCATGAATCCGATGCGCGATGCGGCGGCCTGCCAGTTGCCCGTCAGCGTCATGGGGATGGCTTCGGCGGCGTCTCCGCTGCCGTAGCCCACGGCCAGGATGTCCCGCCCCGCCAGTTCGGTGCCGTCCCGAGCCGCCTGCTCCAGGCCTGCCGCCATCCAGGCGGGCAGCGCGGCGCAGTAGACGTTGCCGATATCCTTCATGGGTTCTGCGCCCAGCGACATCTTCGAGGTGACCAGTTCGTTGAAGACATGGCCGGCGCGAAAGTCCTTCAGCAGCGCCATGCTCAGCGGATAGACCTCCTCGTTGATGTTGCCGTCGCGCACGAGCTGCAACACGTCCGGGGTGGATCGCATTTCCGCGAGAACGGCTCGTGTATCGATACCCGCACTCTGGCAGTAGGCGTTGAGTTCGTCGAGCCCGGTATCGCTCTCGTGCGCCAGACCGAACAGGTAACTCAAGGCGAAGGAGGTCAGCGGCATGCGGTGATACGGGCGGTGCATGAACACCGCGCCAAGCCCGTGATAGTACGTGGCCGGGGTAACGTTCAGCCGCCGCGACATGTCGGCCAGTGCGTGCAGCGTCTCATCCAGGTAGCAGGTGGTGGAATACTTCCCGTTGAATACCGGCAGATCCTGAAAATGGCGGTTGAGCTGGTTGCGGATGAGGTTGCGCAGCACCGGCTTGCGAAAGTCCACCGCCCGGTAGGACGAAGCGCTTCCGATGCAGCTCAGGTTGACCGACAGCAGTTTCGGGTCGCGCTCCAGCAGCATGGCGACGGCGCCGGCGCCCTGCGTGGGCTCTCCGGAACTGCCCCGGGCGTACTCGGCGATGTCCGCACTGATGACGATGGCGCAACGGTCGTCGTCCGTCAGCGCCAGGTACCGCAGCGCATATTTCAGGGCGTAGACGGCGCCGAGGCAGGCATGCTTGATCTCGGGTACTTCGCAATAGCGGTTGACAGGGGGCAGGCCCCGGACCCTGAGGCCATCGTCCAGCATGCCCTTGACGATCACGGCCCCTGCGGAATTGTCGGTGCTGGATTCCGTTCCCAGGCCGAGGAAACCGATCCTTTCAGGGTCGATCCCGTATTGCTCGATCAGGCGCATGGCGGCCGTGCCGGCCATGGTGTAGATGCTCTGGCGCGGGCCGCGCATCAGGAAACTGTGCCCCACGACGGCGCGAGTCTTGTCCCACGGCGCCCCGGTCCACCGGCACCAGTCCCGAAGGTTCACCCGGTAGGGCGGCACATAGGCCGCGAATCCGCTGATCCCGACGTCTTTGTTCATCTGGAACTCCTGATCCGGTTTTCTAATCGGGGCAGATCCACTGTAGCGGGTACCACAGACCGGTACCAATACCGATTTCCTTCAGACTCAATAAGTTTATCCAATGCCGCAGGCGGTGATCCTGTCGCCGTCCGCACCGATTTCAGCCTGTCATTATATGCATTCGTCCGGATATCAGCCTGCGTTACCGACCCACCCGGTTCAAAAGTTTCGTACGGTGCGGTAAATTCCCAGCAGCTTCCACACGGCGTATCCAGCGATCATGAAGTTGAGAATTCTTGGAAACTCGGTACGACTGCGCGTGTCCCAGGCGGAGATGTCGCAGATCCGCTCCGAGGGAGTGGTTCGGCAACATGTGGCGTTCGGCCCCGGGATGCGGCTGGCCTACGAGCTGCGAACAGTCGCCGGCGGCCGCGTGGGCGCGCGCTTCGACGAGGAGTGCATCCGCGTGACGCTGCCGCGTGCTGTGGCGGAGCGTTGGCAGGAGCCCGACCAGGTGTCGATCAGGGGCGAACAGGAGTTGCCGGGAGGCGAACGCTTGAGAATACTGGTGGAGAAGGATTTTCAGTGCCTTGCGCCACGGGAAGACGAGGATCAGTCCGGGCTGTTTCCCAATCCGCAAAAGTCCGAATCGTGAGGTGCTTCGCCAGCCTCCACTGTCGTCATCGCAAACCAAAACGTCGTAAACGCGTGTGTACGCCGGCGTCGGTCACGTGCCCGGCGAATGTGCGCTCAGGTAAAATGGCCGACTTGTCAATTGCTCGGAGAGGTTGTTGAGCACGCAGGGATCCGGCAACGGCGCGGACGTTCCTGTCGCGCTGGTTCGCGAGATCGCCGCCCGCCACGTTGCTCGTCCCGGCGGACTGCTGCCGGCACTGCACGCGGTGCAGGACGAACTCGGCTACGTACCGCCGGAGGCGGTGCCCGCCCTGGCGGAGGTGTTCAATTTTTCCCGTGCCGAAGTGCACGGCGTCATCAGCTTCTATCACCTGTTCAGAACCACTCCGCCGGGCCGCAGGACGCTGTACCTGTGCCGGGCCGAGGCCTGCCAGGCCATGGGCGCCCGGGCGCTGGAAAAACACGCCAGGGAACGCCTCGGCATTGGCTTCCACGAAACCACCGCCGATCGGAGGTTCAGTTTGGAACCGATCTATTGCCTCGGCAATTGCGCCTGTTCACCGGCGGTCATGATCGATGACGACGTTTATGGGCGTGTGTCCCCGGAACGCCTCGACGGGTTGCTGGAAGACGGCCGAGGTGCGCCGTCAGCCGCAGCCCCGAGGATGCCGGAGGGCTCGCACACGGTCTTCGTGCCGCGCGATACGACGGCGCTGTCCATGGGCGCCGACGGCGTGGCCGATGCGATCGCGGCGGAGGCCGCCCGGCGCGGTGAATCCGTCACCGTGGTGCGCAACGGTTCCCGCGGCCTGTACTGGTTGGAACCCATGATCGAAGCAGATGTCGGTGGTGTGCGCCATGCTTACGGACCGGTGCAGCCCGCCGACGTACCCGCGCTCTTCGACGCCGGGTTTCTCGCCGCGGGCGAGCATGGCCTCGGACTGGGCCCCACCGAGGAGATTCCCTGGCTGGCCCGGCAGTCGCGGCTCACGTTTGCCCGGGTCGGCATCACGGATCCGCTGTCGCTGGACGATTACCGCGCCCATGGCGGCTACGACGGGCTTGCGAATGCGGTCAATCTGTCGCGCGAAGAAATCGTGGATATCGTCACCGAATCCGGTCTGAGAGGCCGAGGCGGCGCCGCCTTTCCCACCGGCATCAAGTGGCGCACGGTGCTGAACGCCGAGGGGTCGCAGAAGTACGTCACCTGCAACGCGGACGAGGGCGATTCCGGCACCTACGCCGACCGGATGGTCATGGAGAGCGATCCATTCGTGGTGATCGAGGGCATGACCATCGCCGGCCTGGCGGTGGGCGCGACCATTGGCTACATCTACCTGCGGGCGGAGTATCCGCTGGCGATCCGGATCATGAACGAAGCCATCGAATCAGCCGAAGCAGCGGGTCTTCTGGGCGAAAACGTCATGGACAGCGGCCAGGCCTTCCACCTGGAGGTTCGCGAAGCCGCCGGCGCCTACATCTGCGGCGAGGAGACTTCCATGCTGGAGAGCCTCGAGGGCAAGCGCGGCATGATCCGGTACCGGCCGCCGCTGCCGGCGATCAAGGGCCTGTTCGGAGCGCCGACCATCGTCAACAATGTCATTACCCTGGCGTCCGTGCCGATCATTCTGGCCGAAGGCGCCGAGTACTACCGGGATTACGGCACCGGCCGATCGAGAGGGACGCTCACCGTGCAACTGGCCGGCAACATCAAGCGGGGCGGGCTGGTGGAGATCGCCTTCGGCCGCACGCTGCGCGAACTGCTGGAAGACTTCGGCGGCGGTACGGCCACCGGCCGGCCGATCCGGGCGGTGCAGGCGGGCGGGCCGCTGGGCGCTTACATCCATCCTTCTCAGTTCGACACGCCCCTGGACTACGAAGCTTTCGCCGAGATCGACGGTATGATCGGCCACGGCGGCTTGGTAGTATTCGACGATACCGTGGACATGGGCGAACAGGCTCGTTTCGCCATGGAGTTCTGCGCCATCGAGTCGTGCGGGAAATGCACGCCGTGCCGGATAGGCGCGGTGCGGGGCGTGGAAGTCATCGACCGGATCCTGAGCGGAGACGATGAGTCCAAAAACCTGCAATTGTTGAGGGACCTCTGCGATACGATGGTCGCCGGTTCGCTGTGCGCGCTGGGCGGGATGGCCCCGTTCCCCGTCATCAGCGTTCTGGATCACTTTCCCGAGGATCTACGGGCGCGGCAAGTCCGATGACGCGCGCGCTCAAACGCTGCTACAACATCGCCAAGCTGCGGGAGCGGGCGGCGAAGCGGCTTCCGGCGCCGATGTTCCACTACATCGACGGTGCGGCCGGCGACGAATGGACGATGCGCCAGAATACCGATGCCTTCGATCGCTGGGAACTGGTGCCGCGATTCCTGGTGGATGTCAGCGAAATCGACCTCGCCACGACCTTATTCGGTCAGACCATAAGCATGCCGCTGTTCTGTGCGCCCACGGCGATGTCACGGCTGTTTCATCACGAGGGCGAGTTTGCCGTGGCCCATGCCGCCGAGCGCGCACGGACGATGTACTCGCTGTCGTCCATTTCCACGGTCAGCATCGAGGAAGCTGCCGAGGCAACCTCGGGGCCGAAGCTGTTCCAGGTCTACGTCTTCAAGGACCGGGGGTTGAATCGCGAGTTCATCGCGCGTTGCAAGGCGTCCGGGTACCACGCTCTGGCGTTGACGGTGGACGTACCCGTGGCCGGCAACCGCGAGCGCGACCTGGTGACGGGGATGACGATTCCGCCCAGGCTGACCCTGGCGAGCCTGTTCAGTTTCGCCATGCACCCGCGCTGGGTGTGGAACTACTACACTCACGCGCCCATCGAACTGGCCAGCGTCAAGGACCGCATCAAGGGCGACGTGACCACGCTGGTCAGCTTCTTCAACGACGAACTGGACCGCACGGTAAGCTGGGACGACGCGGCCTGGATGATCGAGGAATGGGGCGGTCCGTTCGCGATCAAGGGCGTGCTGTCGGTCGAGGATGCGGTGCGGGCTGCCGACGTGGGTGCCAGTGCGGTGATGATTTCGAATCACGGCGGGCGCCAGCTCGACACCGCTCCGGCGCCCATTGAGGTGTTGCCGGAGATCGTCGACGCGGTGGGCGACCGCATGGAAGTCATCCTGGAGGGCGGTGTGCGTCGGGGCGTGCATGTGCTCAAGGCATTGGCGCTGGGTGCGACGGCGTGCTCGATGGGACGTCCCTACCTGTTCGGCCTCGGCGCCGGGGGCGAAGCGGGCGTCGACCGCGCGCTGGAAATTCTGCGCACCGATATCGAACGGGACATGCGGCTGGTCGGATGCCGCAACGTGGCCGAGGTGAATTCCGACCGTATTCGGCGGGTCGAGCGTTGAGCGTTGCCGACATTGGGGCGCTGAAGAGCGTCAAGCGCCTGCAAGTTCAGCGATTCCGCGCGAATACAGTCGCTCGCGACGACCTTGTCGCCCGCGACGATGTGGTCGCCACCGAAGAACCTTTGGAGATCCGGCTGGCCTGGACGCGCCCCGACGGGCGGCGCTCCCAGCAGAGCATTTCGATCACCATGCGAACACCGGGCCATGACGGCGAACTGGCCGCCGGATTTCTGCTGACCGAGGGCATCATCGCGGGCGCCGCGGAGATCGAAGCCATCGGACCCTGCGGCCCCCCGGCGGCGAACGGGCTGATCAACGTCGTGCGCGTTGACCTGGCTGCCGGCGTCGAGGTCGACCTTGCGCGCCTCGAGCGGCACTTCTATACATCCTCGAGTTGCGGCGTCTGCGGCAAGGCATCCCTGGAGGCGGTTGCAGTTCAGGGGCGTTACGATCTCCAAGGCGCCGTGCTTCCAGTGAGCGCGGAGACGCTGGGCGGGCTGCCGGAGCGGTTGCGGGCGCTGCAGAGCATCTTTGAAACGACGGGCGGCCTGCACGCATCCGGACTGTTCGACTCAACGGGGCAGGTCCATGTCAGCCGCGAGGATGTAGGCCGCCACAACGCCCTGGACAAGCTCATCGGGCAGGCGCTCCTGAAGGACGAATTGCCCCTGGACAACTACGGAGTCGTAGTCAGCGGCCGGGCGAGTTTCGAACTGATGCAGAAGGCCATGATGGCAGGAATTCCCATGATGGCCGCCGTAGGCGCACCATCATCCTTGGCGGTGGAATTTGCCGAAGAGTTCGGCATGACGCTGGTGGGGTTCCTGAAGGCGGAGAGGTTCAACGTTTATTCACGACCGGATCGGATCCGCTGATCCCACGCTCACCGCCTATGGCGGGCCGGCTGGTTCGGGATCCGCCGCACGGCCTATCCCGAGATGACCCTCGATGTAGGAAACGCGTTGCGCGATCCCGGCCAGGGACTCCAGAATCAGGGCGTGCTCGTTCCTCATAGTGTCGTAAAGCATGTCGATCCGGGCCTCCTGCGCGTCGATGCGCCCGCCGAGCCGTTCTCCCTGCTCGCTGATGCGTGCGTCGAGCCGATCTGTCTGTTCGCTGATACGCGCGTCGAGCCGATCTGTCTGTTCGCTGATACGCGCGTCCAGCCGTTCTGTCTGCTCGCTGATGCGGGCGTTGGTGGCGGCATTCAGCGCGAGCATGACTGTCATCATGATCGCCGCCATCGCCGCGCCCGCGCCGATGATCGCCCACGTGTCCGACTTCAATTCAAACAACCCGCTTCGCATTGTCCGCACCTTAGCATAGCGATGCGTCAACCATACTTAGGCTATTCGCCCGGTTCGAGGGCCGTTTCTTGCCTTTGCGTGGAGTTTCGCCACGATAAACCGTAATACTCCAGAGCCAACCAAGCACGGCCGCATTGGGCTGGAATATCCGATGCGCATGTTTCCGCATTGACCGGCCCCCTCGGATATCCGGTGGTCGACGCCCACATCATTGCCGTTGCTTCGGAAAGGAACCATTGGCAAAACATTCTTTGCCAAAGGATGCCTTGCGGCCTGGACTGGTCGTCTGTCCTACTGGAGACCCGCACGGTGAAGTATTTTCCTGACACGATATCGTGTTGGGGCTGGAAAATCGTCGAGAACAGCGCCGGAAGGGGCACCAACATGACCCATTGGCCGCTATCTTCCCCAACGCGGCATTTGATCGCGCTGTCTGCGCTTCCCGCCGGTCATTTGCTCGAATCTCCGCCAACCCGGCATTTGCAACGATTACAACCGGTCGTTTGCAACGGTGCCAACCGGCCATTTGCAACGATTTCGATCGGTCACTTGCAATATCGGAATCCCCGGCGCCGGAAACTCTGGTTGACTCCGCGCTGTCCAAGGAGTAGAAGCCCCGCATGAACGCAAAACTGTCGAAATTCGGTGAACGCTTCTCCCGGGAGACAGGGACGGCGCAGTTGATGGACGACCTGGGGCGGGCTATCTCCGAGGACCCCACGGCACTGCTGCTGGGCGGCGGCAATCCCGGCGTGATCCCCGAAATGGTGGCGCTGTTCCAGCGGCGCCTGCATGAAATCGGCGACAGTCCCGACGATATCCAGCGAATGATGGGCAACTATGCTCATCCCAGGGGTGAACTCCGCTTTCGGAAGTCCCTGGCCGCTTTGCTTTCGCGCAAGTACGGCTGGCCGCTGACGGCCGACAACATTGCGTTGACGTCGGGAAGCCAGACTGGCTTTTTCCAGCTATTCAACATGTTGGCCGGCGACTTCGCCGATGGCAGCCGCAAGCGCATTCTGTTGCCGATGACACCGGAGTACGCCGGCTACAACGACATTGGCCTGGTTGACGACCTGTACGTCGCCCACCGGCCGGAGATCGAGGAACGCCACGGGGGATTCTTCAAGTACCGGGTGAATTTCGATTCGCTACGGATAGAAGATGACATCGCCGCAGTGTGCGTATCCCGTCCCACGAACCCGACCGGAAACATCATTACCGACGGCGAAATGCGCCAGCTCGACGCGATGGCGAAGGCGGCCGGCGTCCCGTTCATCATCGACAATGCCTACGGTGTGCCGTTCCCGCGAATCATCTACTCGCCGGCCACCCCGTTGTGGAACGAAAACGTCATCCTCTGCAAGAGTCTGTCGAAGCTGGGGCTGCCGGGAATACGCACCGGCATCGTCATCGCCAGGGAGGAAATCATCGAGGCGTTGGGGAACATGACGGCTATCCAGAGCCTGACGATCCCGAGCACCGGGGCTGTCTTCATTCAGCCGTGGGTCGAAAGCGGTGAGATCGAAGACATCAGCCGCGACGTGATCCAGTCGTTCTACCAGCGCAAGATGGAGTTCGCCTGCGACGTGGTCCGGCGCGAGTTCGAGGGTGTGCCTTACAAGATTCATTCCCCGGAGGGAGCCTTCTTTCTTTGGCTGTGGTTTCCGGGATTGCCCATTACAAGCGAGGAACTCTACCGTCGGCTGAAGACCAGGAACGTGCTGGTGATGTCGGGTCACCGGTTCTTCCCCGGGTTGAAGGAGCCGTGGCGTCATGCCGATGAATGTCTTCGCCTGTCCTACGCCCAGGAAGACAGGGTCGTGGAGGAGGGCATGCGCATCATTGCCGATGAGGTGCGCGGGCTCTATTCCGGGAGGGCCGCGGTAGCCACAACGGAATCGGTCAGGGCGGGCGGCCGGATTGCTGTTTGAGCGCTCGGATAGCGACGTGTAGCTCCTCGTTCGGGACTTTGTAAAATACCGGGCAGGCGGGTTGGCTTGTCCGTCTGTTACGCTGTTCGGCAGTGGTAGGATTTCGCAGCTATGGCAGCCAGCGTTTCAACCCACGAGAGCGGGTTTCGGCATTTGGATTGGAAGGAATCGCATGTGGACTGAGGTTCGGGGTCTGCGCGACGACATTGATTACGGCACGCCGCCGCGCGACGGCGAACCCGTGTCGCTCACTGTCGACGGGGTCGGCGTGACCGTTCCCGAAGGCAGTTCCCTCATGCTCGCAGCGGCCGAGGCGGGGCGCCCGATACCGAAACTCTGCGCAACCGACTCGCTCGAAGCCTTCGGCAGTTGCCGCGTTTGCCTGGTCGAGATCGAGGGACAGCGCGGCTATCCGGCAAGCTGTACGACCTTCGTCGCGCCGGACATGGTCGTGACGACGCAGTCGAAAAGGCTGACGGAGTTGCGCAGGAATGTCATGGAACTCTATCTGTCCGATTTCCCCGAATCGGAGATTCCGGATGGCTGGAGCGAGTTTCACGAGACATTGGAGGCGATCGGCCTGAAGGGCCATCGCTACGGCGAAGGCGAGAACCATTTCGATCTGAACATCGACGACTCCAATCCATATTTCCTTTTCGATCCCGCCAAATGCATCGTCTGCAGCCGCTGTGTCAGAGCCTGCGAGGAAATCCAGGGCACCTTCGCCCTCACCATCCAGGCGCGCGGCTTCGAATCGAAGGTCGCGGCAAGCCAGGACGAAACCTTCATGGAGTCCGAGTGCGTCAGTTGCGGTGCCTGTGTCCAGGCCTGCCCCAGTCACGCGCTCGTCGAAAAGAGCCTGTTTCCGGGAGGATACGAACGTGCCTAACCCACGCAAGCCAGAAAAAGAAACGATAACGATCTGTGCCTATTGCGGCGTAGGCTGCGGTTTCAAGGCGGAAACCATCGGCGAGGAGATCGTGCGGATGACGCCGTGGAAGGAAGGCAAGGCCAACCACGGCCATAGCTGCGTAAAGGGCCGCTTCGCCTACGACTACTGGCGGCATCCGGACCGGGTCAAGACGCCCATGATCCGTGCAAGTATCGATGAGCCCTGGCAGGAGGTCGGCTGGGACGAGGCTTTCGCGCATGCCGCAAGCGAGCTCAAGCGCTTGCAGGCCACCTATGGCCGCAGTTCCGTGGGCGGCGTTTCGAGTTCGCGTTGCACGAACGAGGAAATCTTCCTGACGCAGAAATTCGTGCGCGCCGTGCTAGGCAACAACAACATCGACAACTGCGCGCGCATCTGCCATTCGCCGACTCAGTTCGGACTCTCAGCCACCGTGGGGGCGGGCGCCGCGAGCCAGCACTTCGATTCGGTGCTGCAGGCGGACGTCATCATGGTCGTCGGCGCGAATCCCACCGAAGGCCATCCCGTGTTCGGCTCGATGATGAAACGCCGCGTTCGCCAGGGCGCGAAGCTCATCGTCATCGATCCTCGCTGGACCGAGACGGTGGACAGCCCGCACTGCCGTGCCGATGTCCACCTCGCGCTCAGCCCCGGAACGAATGTCGCGATTCTCAACAGCATCGCGCATGTCATCGTGCGCGAGAACCGGCACGATCCGGAGTTCATCAAAGCGCGCTGCGAGTGGCGGGAGTTCGAAATCTGGGCTGAGCTTGTCGGCAGCGACGAGTACTCCCCCGATACCATCGGCCCGATCGCCGGCGTCGATCCCGAGGACATCCGCCGCGCCGCGCGAATCTACGCGTCGGGTCCGCGCAGCACGATCTACTACGGCCTTGGCGTCACCGAGCACTCGCAGGGCTCGACGGGCGTGATGTGCCTGGGCAACCTGGCGCTCGCCACCGGCATGTACGGCCGTGAAGGCGTCGGGGTGAACCCGCTGCGCGGCCAGGGCAATGTGCAGGGCGGCAGTTGCCTGGGCAGTTGGCCGCACGTTTTCAGCGGCTATCGCTTCGTCACTGACGATGCGACCCGCGAGAGCTTCGAGGCCGAGTGGGGCGTCGGGCTCGACAGCGAGCCGGGACTCAGGCTGCCGAACATGTTCGATGCGGCGCTGACGGGCCACTTCAAGGGCATGTACATCATGGGCGAAGACCCCGTG
>JAJEFE010000031.1 GCA_022820625.1 Gammaproteobacteria bacterium
ACAAGGCAAATACAACCCATATATTGGGATTGATACATGGAAACATAAATACAGGCGGAAACGCCATCGGGGCGGCAGGAACTACCGCAAAATCAAGAAGATAAGAAAATCAAACAGGATTGGAGCGGTGTGAAGTTCCGCCTAATCTGTGCTCCCACCAGACACGAACCGGCCTGGCCGTGTATCGGTCAAAAAGATGGGGCAGGAAGCCGGCTTTTTCAAGACCGGCGGCGGGAGGAGCGGCCCTTCCGGACAACCGGTGGACCGGGCGATTGTGGAAAAGCTGTGACTATACAGGGGGAAAGATCGGGGATATCCCGACACAACATGTTGTGGTTGCCAAAAATTCCACGAATTTTCCTGAAGATGCGAAATGTTTCGATGAATTTGGAGCTAGAAGTCGTAATAAGCTGTTTTATATGCAAATTAGTCGCCCAAAATAAATTGAACAGGGGTTGACATCCGCTTTGTGCCCGTTCTAGTCTTACCGACGCGAAGCACAAGATATTGTGCTCAGGGGTATCGCTAGCCTTTTGCTCCCGCGCGGACTTCATTCCGCTCACGGGTTGGAATTGGCAAGAACTTCACCGCCGCCGAACGGTAGGGGAAGGAGGCTCGGAAAAAACATGAAGGCGCCGTTGGAACTCAGTTCCGCCGTGGACCTTCCCTTGCAGGAAGCTTCGCTGAGCATATGGGACACCAAATACCGACTGAAGTCCCGCTCCGGCGAGCCCATCGACCACGACATACACGGCACCCGCCAGCGGGTCGCCCGGGCGCTGGCCGACGTGGAGCAGGGGCCTCGCCGGGACTACTGGTACGAACGATTCGTCTGGGCGTTGCAGCGGGGCGCGATCCCCGCCGGGCGCATCATCTCCAATGCCGGCGCCGGGGAGCACAAGCCCGCGACCTCCACGATCAACTGCACCGTCTCCGACACGGTCGGGGACTCGATGAACGAAATCCTGGAAAAGGTCCACGAAGCCGGCATGACGCTGAAGGCCGGCTGCGGCATCGGCTACGAGTTCTCCACCCTTCGGCCGCGGGGCGCCTATGTTTCCGGCGCCGGAGCGCATACCTCCGGACCGCTGTCGTTCATGGACATCTACGACAAGATGTGCTTCACCGTATCCTCGGCGGGCGGGCGCCGCGGCGCACAGATGGGCACGTTCGACGTCGGCCATCCCGACACCATGGAGTTCATCCGCGCCAAGCGCGAGGACGGCCGGCTGCGGCAATTCAACCTTTCGCTGCTGATCTCCGACGAGTTCATGGACGCGGTCGGAAACGACCAACCCTGGCCGCTGGCGTTTCCGCTCGCTCAGCGAGAGGCAGAGGAAGACGGCATTGACCTCGATGATCCGTCTCAGGTCGCCTGGCGCAAATGGCCGAGCCGGGAAGGCTATATCTGCAACGGCGAAGGCCTCGTCGCCTGCCGCGTCTACAAGACGATGCCGGCCCGGCGCATGTGGGACATCATCATGTCCTCCACCTACGACTTCGCCGAGCCGGGCTTCGTCCTCATCGACCGGGTCAACGAACTCAACAACAACTGGTGGTGCGAGGATATTCGCGCGACCAATCCCTGTGTCACCCGCGATACCTGGATTCACACCTCCGAAGGACCGCGCCAGGTTGCCGATCTCATGGGACGGCCGTTCGAGGCGATCGTAAACGGGGAGGCGTATCCGACCGATTCCAGAGGTTTCTTTCCGACCGGAAAGAAGCGCGTTGTCGAACTCGAAAGCAACGAGGGTTATCGCCTGACCCTGACACCGAACCATCGCGTTCGCCGGGTCGCGCATTCGTCGCGATGGACCATGGAAACCGAATGGGTAGAAGCGGGGGATCTCGTTCCCGGCGACAAGATCGTATTGCACGACCATCGGGACGCGCCTGCATGGAACGGCGCCCATACGGAAGGCGAAGGCTATCTGATCGGGCTGCTGGTCGGCGACGGAACTCTCAAGAAGGACGAGGCCGTATTGTCCGCATGGCCGGGTGTCATGACGGTGAATGGCGACCACGAACGCCCGGGAGCCTTTTCCCGGATGCAAGCCGCCGAATCGGCGGCGCGTGAGTTACCGCATCGGGCGGATTTTCGCGGATGGCATGCCATCGCCGGCCGCGGCGAGTACCGGATGAAGCTGCGCGCCATCAAACGACTGGCCGACACGCTGGGGCTTCAGCCGGGTCACAAGACCGTGACGGATACCATGCACCGCGCATCGTCCGATTTTCAGATCGGTTTCCTGCGCGGGCTGTTTGATTGCGATGCCAGCGTACAGGGCCACCAAGGCAAGGGGATCAGCGTACGGCTGGCGCAAAGCAACGAAGACCTTCTCGTCGAGGTGCAGCGCATGCTCCTTCGTCTGGGCATCGTTTCGAAGTTGTACGCAAATCGACGGGACGCAGGCTTCCGGCGTCTGCCCGACGGTCGGAGCGGTTCCCGGGAGTACCCTGTCAAGGCACGGCATGAGCTCGTCATCAGCCGAAACAACATCGAAATTTTTCAGAGCCGAATCGGCTTTGCCGACCGTGAGAAAAGTTTCAAATTGACAACGGCGCTCGCCAACTACAGCCGGCGCGTCAATCGTGAGCGATTTACTGCAACGCTCAAGTCGATACACCCGGCAACTGAGCAAGATGTATTCGATGCCTCGGTGCCCGGCCCGAATGCCTTCGATGCCAATGGCCTGGTGGTCCACAATTGCGGTGAGCAACCCCTGCCCTCCTACGGCGCCTGCCTGCTCGGCTCGGTCAACCTGACCAAGTTCGTGGTCGACCCGTTCAGCGACCAGGCCCGATTCGACTGGGACGAGTACCGCGAGGTGGTTCGCGTGTTCACGCGGATGCTCGACAACGTCGTCGAGATCAACGGCCTGCCGCTGGAGACCCAGCGCAAGGAAATCTACCGCAAACGCCGCCACGGCATGGGGTTCCTGGGGCTCGGGTCCACGCTGGCCCTGCTGGGCATGCGTTACGGGTCCGCCGAATCCGTGGAATTCACGGAGAAAGTCGCCCGGGAACTGGCCATTGCCGGTTGGGAGGTCGCACTGGAACTTGCGCGCGAGAAGGGTCCGGCGCCCATTCTCGTGGAAGAATTCGAGGTCACCGAGGAAATGCTGTCCTTGCGCCCCATGATGCGCAAGGATGGCTGGAAGGTCGGCGACATGATTCCCGGGCGAACCCTGCACGCCCGATACAGTCACTACATGCGGAACCTGGCCGAAGTTGCGCCCGAACTGGTGGAAGATCTCGCCGCGGAGGGCGCCCGTTTTACCCATCACAGCTCCATCGCTCCCACCGGAACGATCTCGCTGTCCCTGGGCAACAACGCCAGCAACGGAATCGAACCTTCCTTCGCCCACCAGTATTTCCGCAACGTCATCAGGGAGGGGAAGAAGACCAAGGAGAAAATCGAGGTATTCTCCTTCGAGCTGCTCGCCTACCGGGAGCTGGTCAACCCCGACGCGTCCCCCAATTCCGGTAATTCGGCCGACGCGGTGCCCGATTGGTTCGTCAGTTCCGAGGACATATCCCCCAGGGAACACGTGGACATCCAGGCGGCCGCCCAGAAATGGATCGATTCGTCGATCTCCAAGACCGCCAACGTGCCCACCGACTATCCCTACGAGGACTTCAAGGACATCTACCGGTACGCCTACGAGAAGGGCCTGAAGGGCTGCACCACCTTCCGCTTCAATCCCGAGGCGTTCCAGGGCGTGCTGGTGAAGGAAAAGGATCTGAAAAACACCACCTACCGCTTTGAACTGGAAGACGGCAACGTGATCGAAGCAAAGGGAGACGACGAAATCGAATACGACGGTGAGGTTCACACCGCGGCGAATCTTTTCGACGCTCTGAAAGAGGGCTATTACGGGAAACTTTGAAGGCTAAACACATCAACCGGCACCGGCCCTACGGAGAACTCCAGCAAGGCAAGCCCGTCTTCTGGCTGACCCGGCCACCGCCCTCGAAGTGGCTGAACCTCGTTCGGGCAACGACCCGCCATCAACTGGAACAACAGCAAGGAATCAAGCGAAAGGCAAACTGACCCATGCCAAGAATCAAGGTAGAGGAGAAAATCATCGGCTACGGTGTCGTCAAGGATGCCCCGGAGACCGTGCAGGCCGGCAACTCCAGCGCACACGCCGGACAACCCGTGGCGCGGGCCGGAAATCAGCGGCAGGCTTCAGTTCAGGCGCAGACCGGAGACCAGAAGGTCATCCGGATGCACGAGAAGCTCGAGCGTCCGGAGATGCTCGTCGGATCGACCTACAAGGTGAAGACGCCGGTGTCCGATCACGCGATGTACGTCACGATCAATGACATCATTCTCAACGAGGGCACCGAATTCGAGAAGCGGCGCCCATTCGAGATCTTCATCAATTCGAAGAACCTGGACCACTACCAGTGGATCGTGGCGCTGACCCGGATCATGTCCGCGGTATTCCGCAAGGGCGGCGACGTGGCCTTCCTGGTGGACGAACTGAAGGCCGTATTCGACCCCCGCGGAGGCTACTGGCAACCCGGCGGCAAGTTCATGCCGTCGATCATCGCCGAACTCGGGTACATCGTGGAGCGCCACCTGACGCATATCGGGCTGATCGGCACATCGGAACCCAGTGAGGAACGGCGCAAGGAACTGGAACGCAAACGCGCCGAGTTCGAGGCCCAGTCCAGCCAGCAGGATGCCTTCGCGGAGAATGCCTATCCCGACGGCGCGCAGCTGTGCGCCAAGTGCAACACGGCCGCCAGCGTCATGCTCGACGGCTGCCTGACGTGCCTGAACTGCGGCTATTCCAAGTGCGGGTAAGGGGTATCCCACGAATCCCGTCAATGTGCGTAACTGCGGCAGCAAGCCGGAGCGATGGCGCGTACGGCCGGCCCCCGTGCGCTTGATCTCACCGCGCCATTGAAGCACCGTCGGTGAGAGATGCAGCTTAGCATCCCCGATTTCTCTCGCATCCGCGTCCTGGTGGCCGGTGACGCAATGCTGGACGAATACTGGTTTGGCCATGCCGGACGCATCTCTCCGGAAGCGCCCGTGCCAATTGTGGAGACCCGCCGCACCGAGCGCCGGCCGGGCGGTGCGGGCAACGTTGCCTGCAATGTCGCCGCACTGGGGGTGCAGGTGCACCTCGCCTCCGCCGTGGGCGATGACGACCGAAGCAGAGAATTGGAAGAAAAACTTTCCGCTGCCGGCGTCCGTTGCCGACTGCACCGGATTGGCGGCGCCCGCACGATCACCAAGTTACGGGTACTGGCCCGCAACCAGCAACTCATTCGCCTGGACGCGGAGGAAACGTACGCCGATTGCGCCGAGGCGATGGAGGAATCGGTAGCGGAGTTGGCGGGCAAAGTGGATGCGATCGTGCTGTCCGACTACGCCAAGGGTTCGCTGGCCGAGGTGGCAGCGCTCATTTCGTGCGCCCGTAACCACGTAACGGCGGTGCTCGTGGATCCGAAGGGCGAGGACTTCGGCCGTTATGCCGGCGCCACGGTACTCAAACCGAATGAGGCGGAATTCGCGGCCGTGGCGGGTCGTTGGTCCGGTGAAGACGATTTCCTGACGCGGGGCGAAGCGATGGTGAGGGACCTGGATCTCGGCGCGTTGCTGGTCACACGCGGCGAACGGGGCATGACCCTCTTTCCTCGGCACGAACAACCCCTGACGCTCCCGGCCGAGGCCCGGGAAGTATTCGATGTCACCGGCGCGGGAGACACCGTCATCGCGCTCATGGCGGCCGGGATCGGTTGCGGGATGAGTCTCGAAGCTGCCGCTACCCTCGCCAATCTCGGTGCGGGACTGGTGGTTCGCAAGATCGGTGTGGCGAGCGTCTCGCCCTCGGAATTGCGGCTCGCCCTGCATCGTCGTGGGGCCGGCGGGCGGGGGCTGGTAAGCGCCGAGGAACTGCTTCCGCTGGTCGAGGAGTGCCGCCTGCGCGGCGAGCGCGTGGTGATGACCAACGGCTGCTTCGACATCCTCCACGCCGGGCACGTCGGTTACCTGCAGGAGGCCAAGGGCCTGGGCGACCGGCTCATTGTCGCGGTCAATGATGACGATTCCGTCGCCCGCCTCAAGGGGCGCGAGCGGCCCATCAACCCGTTGCTCGACCGAATGGCGGTACTTGCCGGGCTTGCGGCAGTGGATTGGGTGGTGCCCTTCGCCGAGGACACGCCTGCGGACCTGATCGCCCGGGTGCTGCCGGACGTGCTGGTGAAGGGCGGCGACTATCGGCGCGAGGAAATCGCCGGAGGCCAGGCGGTCCTCGACAACGGCGGCGAGGTGCGCATCCTGGGGCTCAGGGAAGGCCGCTCCACCAGCGCCATCATCGACGCGATTCGGGGCCGCGGGGGCGCATGAGGCAGCCCTTGCGAGCGTAATCTCGCCGCGCCGTCCAGGCGCGGCTCGAATCGGGGCGCGGCGCTCCTGGCCATCCATGGCCCCGCTTCGTGCCCACGACGCTCGCAAGGGCTGCCTCATGCGCCCCCGCGGCTAACGCAGGAAGAGGCGCCGGGTTAACCTTCCAGCCAACCGCTGACTTCCTCCAGATCCTCGATATTGAGGCTGCCGGCTGCCTGCTTGAGCCGCAGGACATTCAGAATGTAGTCGTAACGACTGCGCGCATAGGTCGTAAGGGCTCGCCGCAGAGTATTCTGCGATACCAGTACGTCGACTGTGGTTCGGGTACCCACCTCGAAACCCGCCTCGGTGGCCTGTAACGCGGTTGTGGAGGATTCCACAGCCTGGCGCAGCGCCTGCACGCGGGCAATTTCGGAAATCACGCTCAGATAGGCGTCACGGGTTTCCCGTTCGGTGGCGCGCGCGACGCGCTCCAGAGCTTCCAGGGTGGCCCGGTGCTGATAGACCGCCTGCTGAATTCTCGCGCCGTTGACGCCGCCGGAATAGATGGGAATGCTGAAGTTGAGCGAGAAGCTATAGCTTTGAGCCGCAGACTCGGATCCCGTTTCCTCGGGCGGACAGCCCCTTGCCGAGTTAAGCAGACACGGCGGGTTCGCAACCAGATTGTTGATGCGAGTGGTACGCGACCCCGACTCGCCCAGGTTTCCGCTCAGGCTCACGGTAGGCATCCGGACGCTGCGCTGGATTGCCACACTGTCCAGCGCGATATCCGAGGCGATTCGGCTGGAGATCAGCGCCAGATTCTGGTCCAGGGCCGTTTGTACCCAATCCTCGGCGTTGTCGGGATCGGGCCGCATCAACGGAATCTCTTCCATGGGCCCTGCGAGTTCCATGACGGACTCGCCGATGATCTCCCGAAGGAACTCCCGAGCCGTCGCCACCGCCTGCTGCGCGCCGATCTCCGCGGCAATGGCCTGGTCGTAGCCCGCCTGGGCTTCCTGCACGTCAGTGATGGCGATCAGCCCGACTTCGAAGCGTCGCTGGGCCTGTTCGAGCTGCCGCCCGATGGCCTCCCTGGCCGTGGTTTCGGAAGTCAGGGTGTCCTCGGCCGCAAGTACGTTGAAGTAACTGGTCGCGACCCGCACCAGCAACTCCTGCCGCGTAAACGCCAGATCGGTTTCCGCCTGGGCAACCTGCTTTTCGGCCTGCTGGAGACCGACAAACGCGCCCCAGTTGAACACTGGCTGGCTCAATCGGATGGTCCAGCTGGACGCGTCCCGCTCGAACTCCGTGCTCAGTATGTCCGGGTCGGGTTGTCCCGACGCGAAATTGGTGGGCCGGTTCGGATCCTCCTGATGGCCCATGGAGGCGCCGAGCGAAAAGTTCACCGACGGCAACACGAAACTGCGGGCCAGCGGCGTCGTCTGGCGGCGCGCCAGGTAGTTGGCCTCGGCTTCCCGGAGAATCGGGTCGTACATCAGCGCCAACTCGTAAACCTCCAGCAAATTCTCCGCCGACGCGGGCGCGGCGGCGCAGACAAGCGATCCGAACAAGGCGATCAATCGTTTTCTAAGTTGCCTCATGATGGTCCTACCGTTGAATTCGAGGGTTGTTTCTAGTACCGGGGGATGGAAGGATCGACTTCCAACGACCACGCGTCGATGCCGCCGGCGAGATTGTGTACGTCGGAGTACCCGGACGCGGCCAGGTATTCGGCGACGCGCCGGCTACGTGTACCGCCGTGGCACATGACCACGATGGTGCGTTCCGGGTCCAGTTCTTCGAGACGGCCCGGCACGGTCTGCATCGGGATATGAACGGCATCCGCCACCCGGGCAGTCTGCCACTCCGCCGGCTCGCGTACATCGAGGAGCGTGATTTCGTCACGCTGCCCTTCCGGCCAGCGTGCGCAAAATTCCGTGGGCGTGAGTTCCGGGACGTGCGCCATGGTCCGTGCCTGCTAGAGAACGAACGGTTCCGGCCGCTCGGCATTGACCAGCGGCGCAACGACCGTCTCGAACAGGCTCTCCCGGGTCGACTCGCCGTCACGGGTCACTGTGATCAGGAACGCGTCCATCACTGGTTCCCTCCCCGTCACAACGAAAAGCCGGCCGCCGGGTCGCAGCAGCCCCGTGAAGCGACCGTCGAGTTCGGGCACGGAGCCGGTCACGGCTATCGCATCGAATCGCTCGTCCCCGTCGAGAGCGAGACCGTCCCCGGTACGCAATTCGACATTGCGGATGTTGTCGCGCTCAAGTTTCGCCGCGACATCCGCCGTGAACTCCGCAAAGATGTCGACGCTAACTACCCGCCCTGCCAATCGGGCAAGACACGCGGTGATGAAGCCGCTGCCCGTACCCACCTCAAGAACGTCATCCGACGGATCCAACTCCAATGACTGCAGGAGCCGCCCTTCCACGCTGGGCATCATCATCCTCTGACCATGAGCCAATGGAATTTCCGTATCGGCGAACGACAGATCCCGGTAGCCGTGTGGCACAAAACGTTCCCGGCCGACCTCACGTACCGCGTCCAGCACGCGCTGATCCAGAACTTCCCATGCGCGAAGCTGCTGCCCCAGCATCTGGGCGCATGCAGCCTCGACATTCATGGACGAGGTTGGTCGTGTGGCAGCCACTATCCGGTGTCCCGCTACGATACCGGGGCTAGGGTACGGAGTTTACCCATCGCCTACAAGGAGGCACTTGCGTTGTGGCGTTTTTTGGCCGCCGCCGATGTCTTGGATGGAGCCGCGATTCGTTCTTCGAGGGCATGATGAGGCGCCAAGTCGGCTCGTTCGGTTGAAAAGGCCCCTGGGTTCCGCTCAAATGGGAACG
>JAJEFE010000077.1 GCA_022820625.1 Gammaproteobacteria bacterium
CGTTCCCATTTGAGCGGAACCCAGGGGCCTTTTCAACCGAACGAGCCGACTTGGCGCCTCATCATGCCCTCGAAGAACGAATCGCGGCTCCATCCAAGACATCGGCGGCGGCCAAAAAACGCCACAACGCAAGTGCCTCCACATCGATAACGCATGCAGCCCAGTCTCATTTCTGGCAGACTACGCACCGCGCGGAATCCGACTCCATTGCAGCGATTCGCGCTACCCAGCCTGACAATTAGCACGGATAGTCAAACCATGGACAGGGTCGAACGGCCGTTGTCGCCGCACTTGCAGGTCCATCGACTGGAGATTACCAGCGGGTTGTCGGTCCTGCATCGCGGAACCGGTCTCGTGCTCTCCGCGGGGCTGCTGTTGCTGGCCTACTGGCTGATGGCCGCAGCGAGCGGCGAGGCCGCATACGCCGAGGCATCCACGCTGCTCGGCAGCGTCTGGGCAAGGATCTTCTACACGGGCTGGTGTTTCTGTTTCTTCTATCACCTGGCCAACGGTATCCGGCACCTGCTCTGGGACATGCTGATCGGGCTTGAGCCGGCACAGTATCGGGTCAGCGGGTGGGCGGTGGTCCTGTTCACGGTCGTCGCCACGGCAGCGTACTCGCTGTGGGTGATCTTCTGAAGGGGCCGCGCGTATGAGACTGGTCAGCCCGCTCAATAGGGTTCTCGGCCTGGGTTCCGCGAAGACCGGCGTGGAACACTGGTGGGCGCAGCGCCTGACAGCCGTCGCGCTGATACCGCTGGGGCTTTGGTTCGCCGTGGCGCTGGCCGGACCTGACGACCTGAACTACGCGGCGGTAGTCGCCCTCATCCAGGCGCCGTTCAACAGCGTAATGCTGATCCTGGCATTGTTCGCCCTGAGTTATCACTCGCACCTGGGCGTACAGATGGTCATCGAGGACTACGTACATACGCCCGCCGTCAAGATTTTCTCTCTCGTAGCGGCGTTTTTCGCACATGTTGCCGTGGCGGTCGCCGGAATATTCGCCGTTCTCAAGGTGGCGTTCGGAGCGGCTGCATGACGCGCGAGTACGAATTCATCGATCACAGTTGCGACGTGGTCGTGGTCGGCGCGGGCGGCGCCGGGCTGCGCGCCACCATGGGGCTGGCCGAGCAGGGGCTTTCCACCGCGTGCATCACCAAGGTCTTCCCGACCCGCAGCCATACCGTCGCCGCGCAGGGCGGCATCAGCGCCGCGCTGGGCAACATGGGGCCGGACGACTGGCGCTGGCACATGTATGACACCGTCAAGGGGTCGGACTGGCTGGGCGACCAGGATGCCATCGAGTACATGTGCAGGGAGGCCACCGCGTCGGTCATCGAACTGGAACACTACGGCGTGCCTTTTTCCCGCACCGAAGACGGGCGCATCTACCAGCGCGCGTTCGGCGGAATGACCACCCACTACGGCGAAGGCATCGCCCAGCGCACCTGCGCGGCCGCCGACCGAACGGGACACGCCATGCTGCACGCCTTGTATCAGCAGTCCCTGAAGCACGACGCGGAGTTCTTCATCGAGTTTTTCGCCGTGGACCTGATCATGGAGGATGGCGCCTGCCGGGGCGTCGTGGCCATCGATCTCGCCGAGGGCCGACTGCACCGGTTCAATTGCCGCATGGTCATCCTGGCCACCGGCGGCTACGGACGCGCCTACTTCTCCTGCACGTCGGCGCATATCTGCACCGGCGACGGCAACGCCATGGTGCTGCGCGCCGGGCTTCCCCTGCAGGACATGGAATTCGTGCAGTTTCATCCCACGGGCGTTTACGGGCAGGGAATGTTGATATCCGAGGGCGTTCGCGGCGAGGGTGGTTTCCTGCTGAACTCCGAAGGGGAACGGTTCATGGAGCGCTACGCCCCGAACGCCAAGGACCTGGCGTCAAGGGACGTGGTCAGCCGGTCGATCACCATCGAGGTGCGTGAAGGGCGTGGAATCGGTCCGGAAAAGGATTACGTGCATCTGCACCTGGATCACCTGGACCCCGACGTCATCGCCGAGCGTCTGCCAGGCATCGCCGAAACGGCCCGTATATTCGCCAACGTGGACGTGACGAAGGACCCGATACCCGTGCAACCCACCGTGCACTACAACATGGGCGGCATTCCCACCAATTTCCGCGGCGAGGCCCTGACCGCCGACGAGGCCGGAGACGAGGTGGTGGTCCCGGGGCTCATGTCGGTGGGAGAGGCAGCCTGTGTCTCAGTGCACGGCGCCAACCGGCTGGGATCCAACTCGTTGATCGACCTGGTCGTCTTCGGCCGCGCGGCCGCGGAGCGGTGCGGCGAACTGATCGACCCGGGCGATCGCGTCGCGCCCCTGCGCAAGGACGCCGGCGAGGAATCCGTGGAGAAGATTGACCGCCTGCGGCATGCCGACGGCGAGCACCCCACGGCGCAGATTCGGCGGCGGATGCAGCGCGTGATGCAGGAACACGCCGCGGTCTTCCGTACCGGCGAAACGCTGCAGGAGGGCATCGAGAAGCTGAAACCCATTTTCGACTCGTTTCAGGATGTGTCGGTGGCCGACCGCTCCCTGGTCTGGAATACGGACCTGATCGAAACGATGGAACTGGAGAATCTGCTGGTCCAGGCGGTGGCCACCATCGAGTCGGCGGCTTACAGAACGGAGAGCCGCGGCGCTCAGGCCCGTGAGGATTATCCGGACCGGGACGACGAAAACTGGTTGAAGCACACCCTGGTCTGGGTCGACGAGCAAGGTAACGTGCGCTTCGGCGACCGGCCGGTACAGTTGGAGACGCTGACCGGCGACGTCGAAACCGTGGCGCTCAAGGCCAGGACCTATTGATGGCCAGCGCCCATTGCCTTGCGATAGCCGGGGTCTGGCGCCGGGTGGTGGCCAGGAACTGTTGAACGAGACGCGAACGAGGGGTTAGAACGCCATGGCACAGTTCAGGCTTCCAGTGAATTCCCGGGTCAAGCCGGGCAAGACTCATCCGGCCGCCGGCGGTGCGGGCAACCCCCGTACGTTCAAGGTCTACCGGTACGACCCCGATGGCGACGGTCCACCGAGACTGGATACCTACGAAGTCGATATGGACGCCTGCGGCCCGATGGTTCTGGATGCCCTGATCAAGATCAAGGACGAGATCGACCCGACACTCACCTTCCGCCGTTCCTGCCGGGAGGGCATCTGCGGGTCCTGTTCCATGAACATCGGCGGCGCCAATACGCTGGCCTGCACCAAGGCCGTGGATGATTTCCGGGGCACTCTGAAGATCTACCCTCTGCCTCACATGCCGGTGGTCAAGGACCTGGTGACGGACCTGACCAATTTCTACGCCCAGTACGCCTCGATCCAGCCGTGGCTGGAGACCCGGACACCGCCCCCGCCGGACCGGGAGAGACTCCAGTCCAGGGAGGACCAGGAAAAGATCGATCTCCCGTCCGCCTGCATCCTGTGCGCCTGCTGTTCCACGGCGTGCCCGAGCTACTGGTGGAATCCCGACCGGTACCTGGGCCCGGCAGCGCTGCTGCAGGCCTGGCGCTGGATCGTGGACAGCCGCGACGAACACACCGGCGAGCGCCTGGATGCGCTTGAGGATCCGTTCAGGCTGTACCGCTGCCACACCATCCTCAACTGCACCGAGGCCTGTCCGAAGGACCTCAACCCCGGCAAGGCGATCGCCCAGATCAAGAAACTGATTGCCGAGCGGCGCCACTAGCCTCCCGTGGACGAGGGGCGCAGCGAGCGCGCGCGCCTGCGATGGCGGTGCCGCCGAGGTACGCGCGAGCTCGACACACTGCTGGTGAGCTTCTTCGACCGGCACTTTCTTGGCCTGCCGGATGCGGATAAGCGGCTGTTCTGCCAACTTCTGGAGCTACCGGATCCCGATCTTCATGACTACCTTTTCGGGTGGCATGAAGCAATCGACCCCGCAATGGCCCGACTCCTGGAGCGAATCCGCGCACTTTAGACCGCGGCCCTCAAGGCTGTTGCGGTCGTGGTGGTGGTTTCTCCATTGCCTGGTCGTGCTGGCCATCATTGTCTCTTCACTCGGACCCTGGTGGAAGTGCCTGGTGGTGGCAGGCGTGCTGGCCCACTTCCGGTGGCGGCCGCTACCTCTCGTTCCGGAGTTTGAAATCGTCTCGCCCGGCCGTTGGTCGGCGCCGCACCTGAACCGCCACAGCCTCGTGCTCACGGCCCGTAGCCGCTGCGGCGGCTGGTGGATCCGGCTCGTCCTCGAGGATGCCCGGGGGACGCTCGAATGGACCCTGTACTTCGACCAGTTGCCGCCGTCCAACTGGCGCTTGCTGGAAGAAGAAGTGCGCGCCGCCGTATGCAGCGGATCCGATACAGGGGTTAGAATGCGCTGAACACCGTCGGGCGGGCGGCGGATACCGTGCGAAATCGAACTTTCACCGCCCCGGACAGTCTATGAAGAATCAACGACACGCATCCGTAACGGATCGCCCCATCAGCGAGCGCGCCGCTGATCTGGCCCTCATCAAGAGGGTCCAGCAAGGCGATCGTTCGGCTTTTGACGTGTTGGTGATCAAGTATCAGGCCAGGATACTCAAGCTGATCATGAGGTACGTGAGAAACCCGGCAGACGCGATGGACGTGGCGCAGGAGGCCTTCATCAAGGCCTACCGTGCGGCGCCCTCCTTCCGCGGCGACAGCGCGTTCTATACATGGCTCTACCGCATCACCATCAACACTGCCAAGAATCATCTCGTCTCGGCGGGGCGCAGACCGTTGCATTACGAGCTGAATGCCGAGAATGCCGAACAGTTCGAAAATTTCGCGAAGCTCAAGGACATCGACACCCCGGAGGGGCTGACCCTTTCGGAGGAAATCCGCCAGACCGTGAACCAGGCGATCGCGGACTTGCCGGACGACCTTCGAACCGCCATCATTCTGCGCGAAATCGAGGGCATGAGCTATGAGGAGATCGCCCAGACAATGGAGTGCCCGGTGGGTACCGTACGCTCGCGTATCTTCAGGGCCAGGGAAGCGATCGACAAGCGCGTCGGCCCGCTGCTGTAGTAGGATTAAACAAGGTTGTCCGGGAGCAACATGAGCGAACAGATTCAGGACCAGATTTCGGCGTTTACGGACGACGAATTGTCTGCGGAGGAATGTGCTTTTCTCGTACGCCGGTTGGAGCGCGATCCGCAAACGCGCGACAGAGTCCTGCGCTACTCGATCATCGGAGCCTCGCTGCGGGGCGAACTGCCGAATCCGGACCCCGACGTCCTGCGCCGCAGGGTGCGGGCGGAACTGGATGGCGTGCGGTCCGTGGAGCAGGTGCGGGAATCCCCGGCAGTTCAGAGCCGGTACTTCCGTCCGGCCGTTGGACTCGGGATCGCGGCCAGCGTGGCCGTGGCCGCACTGGCGTTGCTCAATACCGTCAACAGCCCGCTTGACGCGTCCGGTCCGGCGCCCCAGGTCGCGGGCGTATCGTCCGGCTTCGGGCTGGAAGATCCACCCAGTTATATCGTGCCCGGCGAAGCGGCCGGTCGCCTGAGCGTCGGCGATACCCTGTCGCCGCCGCCGATTCGCCTGACCAACTACCTCATCACGCACGGGCAGTACGCACCGGGTATCCGGCGCACCTCGATTCACACCCATGTGATCAGCAACGAGGGAACCACGGTGCTGGTGACGCCGCCGGCGGTACAGGAAAGATAGGTGGGCCGACCCTCGTCACTGCGGTCTCTGGCCGGTACCGTGGTGGGATGCGCCACGCTCCAGGCGGCGGCTCAGGACGCCCAGCAGTGGCTTGACCGCATGACGAGTGCGGTCGAGGAGTTGAGCTACCGGGGCACGTTCGTGCACCTGTTGGGCGACGAGGTCGATACGCTGCAGATCGTCCACCGTAACGAAGGTGGCCGGATCAGCGAGCGCATCGTGTCGATGGATGGCGTCGGCCGGGAGATCATCCGCAACGAGGACGAGATCTACTGCATTCTTCCCGACCGGCAGATCGTGTTGCTCGAGAACCGCCGGGACGTCAGCCCGCTGGTATCCGCGTTGCCCAACTACTCCGAGGATCTGGCGCGTTCCTACGAGATTGCGCTGTTGCACACCGAACGCGTGGTGGAGAGGGATGCGCAGGTCGTGGCCATCCATCCCAGGGACGAGTTTCGCTATGGCTATCGCCTCTGGCTCGACAGCGAGACCGCGATGCCGCTCAAGTCCCAGCTCAGGGACGAGCAGGGGCACACCGTCGAGCAGATGGCGTTCACCCAGATCGATATCGGCGAGGATATTCCGCCTTCCGCCCTGGAGCCCACCATCGACGCGCAGGGGTTCGAGTGGATCATGCCACCGGATAATGCAGTGGCGGAAGCGGCGCCGCAGTGGCGGGCGACCCGGGTGCCGGAGGGCTTTCAGCTTTCGGTGGCGACGCTGACGCGCATGGCCGGATCCGAACACCCGGTGGAACACCTGGTGTATTCGGATGGGCTTGCGACCGTTTCGGTGTTCGTCGAGAGTCCGGACAGCGAACCCGAGGTGGCGGGCGGTTTGTCCCGGATCGGCAGCACCAATGCCTTCTCGTTCGAATTCAGCGGCCGCCAGATCACCGCCGTGGGCGAAGTACCCGCGGTCACGGTGGAGTCCATCGCAACGTCCTTCGCGAGTCCCTGATCAGGTCCCCCTGGTCGGCGATATGCCGCTGGAATCCATGCGCCAGGATGCTCAGCCTCCTTCAGAACCTGAGTGCCTGACGGCGCGCGCCCGCGTCCGCGAGGTTGCCGGTGACGGCTGGATGGACCTGGCTATCCTGCCCGCGCCCCGCTGCAGCGGTTGCGAGGGTACCTGCATGTGGGGATGGAAGCCGCCGTCCTCGCTTCGGGTTCGCGGTTCCGGCCGTCATCGGCCGGGGGACCTGGTGTCGGTTTCGTTGCGGTATCGCCAGGTATTTCACGCAACGCTGCTGGTTCATGGGTTGCCCTGGGCGGGCCTGCTGTCCGGCACCGTCGCAGGTGTCATGAGTCTTGGGGGCGATTCGGGCGCGTTGCTGGGCGCGGTCGCCGGACTCGGCCTCGGCTTGCTGGCGGGCCGGCGCCTGCAGGGCCGCTGGCAGGTCCGTCCGGAAGTTATCCGGGTCGATGATCCATGACCCAGCGTATCCCGTCAGCCGGCCCGGATCGGACCAGGCGCGTATTGCAGCCCCCGATGAAATGCCCAATACTCCGCCTGCACCGCCTTTCTTGAGGAGACAGGTTTGGATTTTGCGCTCATTCTGGTGATTGCGACGGCCGTGTCGGGGCTGATATGGGCCTTCGACGCCGCGGTCCTCAAGCCGCGCCGGACGCGTTCGGAGGGGCAGGGCGACCACGCGCGCGAGCCGGTCGTTGTCGAATACGCGCGATCGTTCTTTCCCATCCTGTTATTGGTGCTGGTGCTGCGTTCGTTCCTGTTCGAGCCGTTCCGGATTCCATCCGCCTCGATGATGCCGACGCTGCTGGAGGGCGACTTCATCTTCGTCAACAAGTTCGCCTACGGATTGCGGCTGCCGGTGCTGAATACGAAGATCCTTGACATCGGCGAGCCTGAGCGGGGCGATGTGCTGGTTTTCAGGCTCCCCTCCGATCCCAGGATCAACTACATCAAGCGGGTCGTGGGCCTCCCGGGCGATGTGATCACATACGATGCGGGGAACAAGCAGTTGTCCATCAACGGAGAGGTCGTCGAGCTCGAGCTGTTGGGGCCGTACGAAGGCAGCCGGTCGCTGCAGTTGGGCCGCGAACAACTCGGCGACCGCGAACACGAGGTGCTGCACACCCGGGGCATTCTCAGCCGGGGCGGCACCTACCAGGTGCCGGAAGGGCACTACTTCATGATGGGCGACCATCGCGACAACAGCCAGGACAGCCGCTTCAACGAAGTCCGGTTCGTGCCGGAGTACCGGCTGGTGGGCAAGGCCGAACGCATCTGGATGAACTGGCGCTGGCCGGGTGACGGGGGACCGATGTGGGGCCGCATCGGAATGGGGATCAGGTAGCCGCCCGTTGGCAATGGGCCAGGGAGCGCCTGGGCCATCAATTCGAATCCGGGGAATTGCTCGAAAGGGCGCTGACACACCGTAGCGCCGGCGGAGAGCATAACGAACGGCTCGAATTCCTGGGCGATTCGGTTTTGAATTTCGTGGTTGCCGCTCGTGTCCACGACCGCTATCGCGACGCACCGGAAGGCGACCTGAGCCGATTTCGCACCGCGCTGGTCAAGGGCGAAACGCTGGCAGAAATCGCGCAGGAGCTGTGCTTGGCGGAACACTTGATCGTTGGGCCGGGGGAATTGCGTTCCAGGGGCGGCGCCAGTCCCAACATGCTGGCCGACTCACTGGAAGCGCTGCTCGGCGCGGTCTACCTCGACGCCGGGCTCGATGCGGCGGAGCAGTGCGTGCATCGGCTATTGCATGGGCGGCTGGAGGCTCTTCCGGAAGCGTCGAGCCTCAAGGACGCGAAGTCCAGGCTCCAGGAGTGGCTCCAGGGCCGCGGTCTCGCTCTGCCCCGTTATTCCGTGGAGACCGAAACCAGATCGCCCCATGACCCGCAATTTGTCGTGGTGTGCCGGGTCGCGCAGCGCGAACTGGAGGTCAGCGGGCAGGGATCGAGCCGCCGGGGCGCCGAGCAGGAAGCGGCCAAACGCATGCTGGCGGCCCTGACCGATGAATGACGTCCGGAATCAGGGCCGAGCAGAGCAGGGCGGCGAGGATTTCCGAACCGGCTACGCGGCCATCGTGGGCCGCCCGAATGTCGGCAAGTCGACGCTCCTGAACGCTCTGATCGGCGAACGTGTGAGCATCGTCAGCGCCAAGCCGCATACTACGCGTCACCGTATCCTGGGCGTTCTGAACAGGCCGTCGCGGCAGGTTATCTTCGTGGACACACCGGGATTGCAGCGGGCTTCGCGCGGACGCAGGGGCCATGCGCTGCGGCGTCTGATGGCGAGGACGATTCACCAGGCCATCGCAGACGCCGACATTATCCTGATGATGGTCGATGCCCGGCAGGTCACGGTAGAGGATCGGCAGCTTGCCGAGCGCTTGACCGAGCGTGCGGACGATACGGTGCTCGTGTTGAACAAGATCGACAGGATTCAGCCTCGCAGCGCCTTGCTGCCCCTGCTCGACGGGCTATCCAAGGACTTCATGTTTTCTTCATATATACCTGTTTCTTCTACCAAAGGAACCAACCTTGATCGGTTGGTCGAGGTCATTTCCGAACGACTGCCTCCCGGGCCGGCGCTGTTTCCTCCGGACGCGGTCACGGATCGCGGGGAACGGTTCAGGATCGCCGAATTCATACGGGAGAAGCTCCTTTCGGCCTTGCACCAGGAAGTGCCCTACGGTCTGACGGTAGAGGTCGAGTACTTCGGTCGAAGCGAGGAGCAGTGGCTGGTTCACGCCATCGTCTGGGTGGAGCGCGCCAGTCACAAGTCCATCGTCATCGGCAAGGGAGGCCGCGTGCTGAAGGCCGCCGGCCAGGCAGCTCGCCGGGACCTGGTCAAGCTCCTTGACGGACGCGTTCACCTGGAACTCTGGGTCAAGGTCCGCGAGCACTGGGCCGACAGCGAGCGGGAGCTGAGAAGCCTCGGGTTCGACACGTAATGGCCGAGCGCGAGCGAGTGCAGCTTGAGCGCGGTTTCGTGCTGCATCAACGCGCCTACCTCAATACCAGCCAGCTCCTGGAGTGCCTGACCGAGCGCCACGGCGTCATCGGTCTCGTTGCCCAGGGTTCGCGGCGGCGCTCGTCCGGGCGGCGGGCCATGCTGCAGCCGTTCGCGCCGTTACGCCTGTCCTGGACCCGGCGAACCGATCTGGGAAGGTTGACCGGCGTGGAGGCGGCCGGGCCCGCATTCGGACTCTCCGGCGACAGTCTGTTTGCCGGCTTCTATGTGAACGAACTGCTGCTTCGACTCATGGGTCGAGGCGACTCCAATGAAGCTGTCCATTCCTGCTATAGTCGCTGCCTGGCGGGTCTTGCGACCGCATCCGCCACCGCCCGTACGGTGAGGCTCTTCGAGTTGCGCCTGTTGCGGGCTCTCGGGTACGGAATCGAGTTGGAACACGACGTGGAGACCGGGCAACCTATCCAATCGGAGGGCCGTTACCGGTTCCAGCCGGAACATGGCTTCAGCCTGTGCGTTGGTTCGAAGGCCGCCGCGGAAACGTACGGCGGCGCCGAACTGATCTCCCTGCGGGAGGAGCGCCTGGACGATGCCGGGAGTCTGAGGGCGGCCAGGCGGTTGCTGGCACGGTCGTTGAGCATCTACCTGGGCGATCGGCCGTTGCGTACCCGGTCGATTCTGGAAGAAGTGGTTGCACGGGAGTTGAACCGATGAGCCGATTCATTGCTCTGGGCGTGAACGTCGATCATGTGGCGACGCTGCGGCAGGCGCGGGGGACAACCTACCCGGACCCCGTGGCCGCGGCGCTGGCCGCCGAGCGGGCCGGCGCCGACAGCATCACCATTCACCTGCGGGAAGATCGCCGCCATATACAGGATCGGGACCTCGAGATCATGCAGCGCACCGTGCAGACCCGGGTCAACCTGGAGATGGCGGTAACCGATGCGATGCTGGATATCGCCTTGCGGGTGCTTCCGGCGGACTGTTGCCTGGTTCCGGAGAAGCGCGAGGAACTCACCACGGAAGGCGGTCTGGATGTGGCCGGCCAGGCGGACGCCGTTGCCCGGGCATGCCGGCGGCTGGAGGGCGCGGACATCCGCACGTCGCTGTTCATCGATCCGGACCCCGCACAATTGGAGGCCAGCGCCGCCTGCGGGGCGCCGGTGGTGGAGTTGCATACCGGCACCTACGCTGACGCGCCGGACCGCATCGAGCAGGCCCGCGAGTTGGACAGGATTCGGGCGGCGGCGGAATACGGCGATCGCCTGGGTTTGACGATCCACGCCGGCCATGGCCTGCACTACCACAATGTCCAGCCGGTCGCCGCCATCGGCGAGGTGGTCGAACTCAATATCGGCCACGCCATCGTCGCCCGGGCTGTCTTCGACGGCTTTGACAAGGCGGTGGCGGACATGAAGGCCCTCATGCTGGCCGCACGCGTATGAAATCGCCATTGAAACGCGCGGACAAGTATTTGCGGATGGATGGCGCGGATTCGACGCCTCGGCCCGACCGCGCGCCGGCATCGTGATCCACGGCATCGGTATCGACGTGCTGCGGCGGTCCAGAGTGGAGAAGGTCTGGAACCGTTTCGGCACTCGTTTTCCGCGCCGCGTGCTGCTGGACGCGGAACGGGACTTCATGGCGAGAACGGCTAATCCCGTGCGCTTCATGGCCATGCGCTTTGCCGCCAAGGAAGCCATCGTCAAGGCCATGGGCACCGGCTTCGCCCACGGCATGTGGGTAAGGGACGTGGGCAGCGTTCCCAACGAGTGGGGGCAGCCGCAGATCATCTACTCGGCCAGGGGGGAGGCCATGCGCGAGAAACTGGGCATCGGCGATGGCCACCTGACGCTGACGGACGAGGCGGGACTGGTGGTCGCCGTGGCGGTGTTGATGAAATCGGAACCCGTATCCTGATGACGGCCGCCCCGATATCTCAAGAAATTGTGCCGGCCTCAAGATGAGATCCGCGTCGGTCCCTTTATAAACCTGGAAACTTTGCATTGAATACGCTGGTCTTCGACATTGAAACGATCCCCGACACGGATCTGGGCCGCCGTCTCTACGGCGTCGAGGACCTGACCGATGAGGATGTGGGCAAGATCATGTTCTTCAAGCAGCGTCAGGCCCGGGGCACGGAATTCCTGCCCGTCTACCAGCACCGTGTTGTCGCGATCTCGGCGGTTCTGAGTACCCTCGACGATCTCCACGTTTTCACGCTCGGCGACGAGAGCGCCCCGGAGAAGGAGATCGTGCAGCGGTTCTTCGACGGCGTGGCCCGGTACTCGCCGGAACTGGTTTCCTGGAACGGGCAGGGCTTCGACCTGCCGGTGCTGCACTACCGGGCGCTGCTGCACGGCATCAACGCCGAGCGCTACTGGGAAACCGGCGACAGCGACCGTGAATTCCGCTACAACAACTACCTGAGCCGGTTCCACTGGCGTCACCTGGACCTCATGGATGTACTGTCGGGATTCAACCCCGGCGCCCGAGCGTCGCTGGACAACACGGCAACGCTGCTGGGCCTGCCCGGCAAGCTCGGCATGAGCGGCGACAAGGTCTGGGAGAAATACCTGGCGGGCGAACTGACGGCCATCCGCAACTACTGCGAAACCGACGTCCTGAACACCTTCCTCATTTACCTGCGTTTCCAATTGATCCGGGGCGTACTGGACGAGACCCGCTACGAACGGGAATTGCGGCGGCTGGAAACGAAGTTGCGGCGTTCGACAAGCCCCCACCTGACTGAATTTGTCGAGGCCTGGCGCCCGGTTCCGAATGGCGGCGATGAGTGACGACATTGGCTCGCGCCGGGTTGCCAGGAATGGCTGGGTGACATGACGGCTGACGGCGCGTCCGAAGTCGCGCGCATCGTCGACCTCAGTCATGACGGTTACGGGGTCGCGAAACTCGGGGAGCGGCCGGTGTTCATTCCCGGCGCCCTGCCGGGAGAGCGAGTCCGGCTCCTGCCCCGCAAGCGCCGGCGCCAATACCGGCTTGGCGATCTCGTCGAAATCATCGAGCCTTCCGAATCGAGGGTCGAGCCTCCCTGCGAGTACTTCGGCCGGTGCGGCGGTTGCGCCATCCAGCACCTCGACTACCCGGCGCAGGTCGCGTTCAAGGAGTCGACGCTGCGGGAGGCATTGGCGCGGATCGGCGCGGTGGAACCGGAGACCTGGCTGCCGCCCATCACCGGACCGGAATGGAACTACCGGCGGAAGGCGCGTCTGGGCGTGCGCTACGTCAAGGGCAAGCAGCGCGTACTGGCAGGCTTCAAGGAGCGCGCCACGCGATACGTCACCGACATGGGTAGCTGCAGCGTGCTGGTACAGCCGTTCGACCAACTACCGGGACCGCTTGGCGAAATGATCGGCCAGACGGGTCTCGAGCGCCGGTTGCCCCAGGTGGAAATGGCGGCGGGGGAGGAGGCCAGAGCCGTAGTATTTCGCGTGTTGGACGATCCGAAGGAAGGCGACCTGAAGCTGTTCGCCGATTTCGGCGGCCGGTGGAACCTGGACGTTTACCTGCAGCCGGGCGGACCGGGCACGGTCCGGCCTCTCGACCCCGATCATGCGCGCCCGCTTTTCTACCGTCTGGCGGATTTCGACGTCGCGGTGCATTTCGCGCCCACGGATTTCATCCAGGTCAACGCCCGGGTCAACGAAGGGCTGGTGGCGGAGGCGTTGCGGCTGCTGGACCTGCGACCCGCCGACCGGGTTCTGGACCTTTACTGCGGATTGGGAAACTTCAGTCTGCCTCTGGCGAGGCTGGCCGGGCAGGTACTGGGAGTCGAAGGCGACGGCGGGCTCGTGGCGCGGGCGGCGGCGAACGCCCGGCGTAACGGTCTTCAGAACGCGGCGTTCGAAGCGGCCGACCTGAACCAGCCCGGGTGGAGCTTCCTGCGGGAGAATTGGGATGCGGTCGTGCTCGACCCGCCGCGCTCCGGCGCCGAGACGGCTGTGCGGCAGATGGGCGAAGTATCGCCGCGGCGGATCGCATACATTTCGTGCCATCCGGCGACGCTGGCCCGCGATGCGAAAATCCTGGTGCACGAGCATGGCTACCGGTTGCTGGCGGCGGGTATTGCGGACATGTTTCCACACACGCACCACGTGGAAGCGGTGAGTGTTTTCGCGCACTCGTGACGCTGGAGTGACCCGTCGCGGGAATGCGCCCCTGCGCTATGATGCGTGCGCAATATCATGGTCCTTCGGCAGACGTATTGGAGCGGAGGTTCGATCGAATGGATGAACTGCGGATTCGCGTCAGTCTCGACGGCCAACGGCTGGACCTGATCGATGGCAGTACCGTGCTCAAAACCTACTCCGTCTCGACGTCGAAACATGGCGCCGGCGAGAAGACCGGCAGCTATCGCACCCCTCGCGGACGGCATGTGGTGCACTCAATGATAGGTGCGGGCGAACCCGCCGGAACCGTCTTTCGGGGCCGGCGAAAGACGGGTGAAATCTACTCCGAGGAATTGGCGTCGCGGCACCCCGGCCGTGATTGGGTGCTCAGCCGCATCCTGTGGTTGTCCGGGACCGAGGCCGGCAGAAATTGCGGCGGGGACGTGGACACGCTGCGCCGCTACATCTACATCCACGGAACGCCCTACGCAGACGCCCTGGGGGTCCCGGCTTCCATCGGTTGCATTCGCATGAGCGACGAGGATGTCATCGATCTCTACGACAGGGTGTCGCCGGGTACAGTGGTGGATATCGAGGCGTAGCCGGTCGCCAGGATTGCATGGACAGCGACAGCCGCAAAGGGTCCCTCGGGCCGCTGATGATCGACCTCAAGGGGCCCGGGATCGACGCCGAGGAACGTGAGTGGTTGCAGGCGCCCGCGGTGGGGGGCGTGATCCTCTTTACGCGAAACTACCGGAACCTCGAACGGCTCGCCGAATTGGTTACGGAGATTCACGCGGCCCGCAATCCTCCCCTGCTGGTGGCCGTGGACCATGAAGGTGGCCGGGTGCAGCGGTTCCGGCAACCGTTTACGGAATTGCCGCCCATGCGGTCACTCGGGCGCTTCCATGACAGAGACCCGGAAGGGGCACTGGAAGCCGCGCACGCCTTCGGTTGGCTCATGGCTTCGGAACTGCGCGCGTTGGATGTCGATCTGAGCTTCGCGCCGGTGGTTGACCTGGACTCGGGGTTGTCCGAAGTCATCGGTGACCGCGCGTTACATCCCGGTGCGGCAGCAGTGAGCGCCCTGAGCGCTGCGTTTTCCGCCGGCGCCAATGCCGCGGGCATGGCCGTGACGGCCAAGCACTTTCCCACCCATGCGGGTGCGCGTGCCGACTCCCACACGGTGCTCGCGGTCGATGACCGCAACCTGGGTCAACTGACCGACGATCTCGCTCCCTACCGCCACCTCATCGCCGCCGGGCTTGAGAGCGTGATGGTCGGACACGTCATCTTCCCCGCGCTGGACCCATTGCCCGCCAGCCTGTCTCCCTTCTGGATGCGCGAACAGCTGCGCGACCGGCTCGGATTCGACGGCGCCGTGCTCTCAGACGACATGAGCATGGCCGGAGCAGATGTCGGGAGCAGCTGTCAACAGCGTATTCTCGCGTCACTTCAAGCCGGGTGCGACATGGTGCTGCTGTGCAATGCGCCCGAGGCGATCCCTGGAGCCATCGAAGCGCTGGGTGACTATCGCAACCCCGCATCGGGGCCACGGCTGGCCCGACTGCGCGGAGGCGCGCGAACCACCTGGAAGAACCTGCGCGAGTCGGAGCAGTGGCGTGCCGCGCGCGGCCTGCTGGACGCGCTCGCTATCGAATCGGTTTAGCCGGCAGGCGTTGGACGTTATGGAACCGGGTCCGGCCCGGGCGTACGCCAGTTCAGGAGCGTGCCGTCATCCTTTACGATTACGCTCCAGATGCCGGCCGGGCGGCCGTCCCGCATGGGGCGGGCCGTCACCGTGATTCTCGCGCCCGGCGGCAGGTCGCTCTTGCGCACGCCCCCGTGCATCAGGTCCTGGGGCCCTTCGGCCTCGAATCCCCAGGTCGTGGTCGTGCCGTCGCCGTTGTCGATGTCGACGATCAGCCACGAGTGCGGATTGATGTATTGAAACTCCTTCACCGTGCCTGTCAGGGTGACGGTCCTTTCCCGCTCGAACATTTCAGCGGAGTGATGCGCGACGGCCGGGATGCACAGCAGCAGGCCGGCCGCCGTTCCCAGGAGCGTTCCAGCCGCGGCCGGGAGCGTGCCTGCTGATGCCTTGGTCCACGGGGCCGGTTGTCGTTTCAAGGCCTTCATTGCGCAGCCCCCTGAGTCGGTTGATCGTCCAAATCGGTAAAGTCAAAATCGAGGAAAGTCGTGCCGCCATCCTCGGTGGGCACGACAATGTTGTTCTGGCTATGGCAGTTCCACCAGTATTCCAGCCGTAACGGAGAGCCTTCCTCCTGCTCCATCAGCCTGTAGATCTGGCGCGCATACCAGGGCTCTTCAAGCGCTTCGGAGTCGTAGATCCAGACATCTGCATGGATCGTTTCGTCGTCGATCCTGCGCCAGACGTCGACGCCCTCGAGCTGCGTGCTCAGGTAGGGCATCACCCGGCCGAGCCAGCCGCCATTGGTGTACATGGTGTGAGTCACCAGGGTGTCGCCCTCCCAGAAACCGATGGAATCTCCGTGTTCCGTTTCGTAGGCCCAATCCTCCGGCGTGTGGCCGCGGCCGTCGGTGTAGATTCGGCGAACCTCGTTTCTCGCCTGCCCCAGGTGCCAGGTCTGCTTGGGCGTGACGGCGAATTCGTGCGGACGGCCGTTCTTGAGCATGCCGGGATAACCCCGGGGCATGCCGCAACCGGAGTGGGGGTCCCAAATTCGCCCTTGCTCCGCATTGTCAACCTGCTCCTGAAACATCTCAAGGTATTCGCCCTTGAGTGTTGCCGTCGTTCCGAATTCCTCGGTACGGTCTGTGTCGTAGTTCATCGGACGTCCTTCCCGCGCCCACAGGCCGCTCCAGTCGGGCACGGTCTCCGGTGGCGACATTGCCCGATCTTCGGCTTCGTCAAGGAAGTGCTGATAAAGATCCCAGCCGGTAGCAAATCTTTTTCCGAGCTCGATTTTCGCCTGTTTCTCGGCCGCCCAACCGGTCGAATCATGGTTCTCCTGGGCGCGAGCGGTGGAACAGGCAAGCGCCGTCAATCCAATGGCGAGCGACAAGAGGAGAACGACATCGGATTTTCTTTTCATGGTTTTACGTTGTCCCTGGGTGTGTTCAAATGTCGCGCGGTAAACATGCAGGTCCCGGTAAAATGTATATCCTTGCCGAACGCTTTTGTCCAATCCCAGGAACAAGCCGGAAACTACCTCCGGGTTCGATTCCCGAAATATGGGCATGATCGCCGCACACGACAGCACGCTGGAAGAAGCGATCCGTATCCGCGAGACGGCGTACCAACTGGTCTCCCCGGCCCAGGTCCGTGCGGCCCTGGATAGAATGGCGGAAGCCGCTGGTGAGGTATTGGTGGATAAGAATCCGCTGGTGCTGGGGGTCATGAACGGCGGCGCGTTCACCGCGGTGGAACTGTGCCAGCGGCTGGACTTTCCTCATGAACTTGATTTCGTCCACGTGACCCGCTACGACGGGGATCTGGTGGGTGGGAAGCTGAGCTGGCGAGCGTGGCCCGACCGGGACTTGTCCGGGCGAACGATTCTCGTGGTTGACGACATCGTCGACCACGGCGATACGCTGGACGCAATCTGCGAACGGTTGCGGCGTGCCGGGGCCGGGCGCGTGTATGTCGCCGTGCTCGTCGTCAAGCGGCTGGATCAGCCGCGAGTTCGTCTGGAAGCCGACTTCGCGGGAGTGGAAGTCGAGGATGTGTACGTGTTCGGGTGTGGAATGGACTACAAGGGTTACTGGCGGGGTCTCCGAGGGGTCTACGCGGTAGCGTCCGGGCATGACAACGATGGGGCCGGCGCCGACGGCAGCGGCGATGCCGGAGCCGACAGTAGCGGAAATGCCGGCGGTTCCGGCAACGGAGAGGATTGACGCATGCCTTCCAGCGACCTGGGACTCATCGTTGGCACCGTCCACTATGGACTGCCCTTGAACGTGGTGGCCAGAAGCCCGGGCAAGACGCCCTATGGGATGCCCTCCAGTCCCATCCTGTGGGTCGAATTCGGAGATCGCCGGGTGGCCTGCATCGCCCGCCACGGCGAACGGCACCTGATCCCGCCCCATCTCGTCAACTACAGGGCCAATCTCTGGTTCCTGCTGCAGCACGGCGTGCAGCGGTGCGTCGCGCTGAATGCCGTCGGGACGATCGCGGCGGATTTTCCACCCGGGGAACTGGCGGTTCCGGATCAGGTGATCGACTACACGTGGGGGCGGGACCACAGCTACTCCGACGGCAACCAGGATGAAGTCGCGCACGTGGACTTCACCGAGCCCTTCGATGCCGAGTTGCGGGGTCAGATTGCCTCCGCGGCGGTGGAAGCCGGTTGCAGTATCCGCTCGGGCGTGATCGGGGTTACCCAGGGCCCACGGCTGGAGAGTGCGGCAGAGGTCGATCGCCTGGAACGCGACGGCTGCACCATGGTCGGCATGACGACCATGCCGGAAGCGTCACTGGCCCGTGAACTGGACATGCGCTACGCGGTGTGCGCACTGGCCGTCAATCACGCGGCGGGGCGGGGTCCGGGCGAGTCGTCGATACTCGCCCAGCTCGAGCGACATACCGCGCAAGGGGCGGAGCGGTTTACGGCGGTACTCGAGCGGCTGATCCCGGCGATCGGCTAGGCTGCGAGATTCGGCAAGTACACAAATGAGCAGCTTGTTCGTGCCGTGGTTCGTCGGAATCAGGCAGCGGGACCCCGGGGCGGATTGAGCGGATCGCCGGTGCCCAGCGCTTCCGCCGGCGCCGGCCTGACCACCACCAGCAGCCCGATGGCTGGGTGATCGAGGTAGTGCACCTCGCCGCTGCGCACCCGGCGCTGAATGCGTAGCGCGTAACGCAGCGGCAGCGTCAGTTCACTCAGGACACCGTCGGCGGCCGGTGCCGCCTGTACGGACGGTGGCTCGGGTGGCGCGCGGTACACCAGATCGACCGTGACGTGCAGAAACCGGCTCAAATGCAGTTGCACCGTGCCCACGGGATTCACCGTGCCCAGCAGCGATATGTCGACAGGGATCGCCTGCCCGGGAGGGTAGGTCGCCTGAACCCAGCCGCCATGGGCCAGCGGCGTATAGTCGGCGTCTCTTTGTAGTCGCTGCAGCGCTCCGCGCAACTCGAGTTCGTCCGAGCGCAGGACCCTGAACGTCGAGCCTGGCCTGCCGGTCGCAGGTTCCGGTTCGTCCCCGTCAATAGCTCCGGAATCGATCGCGCCACCGTCCAGCGGGTCGGATTCGGGCGCGTCCGGGCCGGAAAGCGGCAGGCTTTCGGGAATCGGGTCGAAAACGATGGGTACCCTGGACGGATCTTCCAGATACTCGAGCGATGCGATGAGCCGCTGCAGGTACGCCGAGCGGATTGGATACTGGTCCTCCGCCTGTAACGCTGCTTCGCCTGATGCCATCGCTGCTTCAAGGAGGGAACGGAGCGTGGAATCGTCCGCCGGACCGAGCGGCCCGGTACTCCGTGGCACCGGTTCGCCGTCCGATTCCCCGTCCATCTCGCCGCCCGATTCTCCGCCCGATTCTCCGCCCGGATCGTCCGTCGGAATGTCCGTCAAGACGCCCGCCGGATCGCCTTCCGAGTCGCTGTCCGAATCGATGTTCCGCTCGCCCGGCGCGTCGATCTCCGTACCGGCTCCCGCGCCGTCCCCGGGGCCTGCAATATTTGCTTCAGGGTTTTCGGTATCGCCCGGTGTGATCGCCACCGCCGGCGCCGGACTGAATGATTCGGGCGTCGTTGTCTCAAATGCGGAATCGCCCGATTCGCTCGTTCCGCCGTTTGGATCGGCTTCCGTCAGGACGAGTGTAGCCAGCAGTTCGGAAGGACGCGGCGCCGCGACATTCAGAAAAGTCGGTGGGCGCGTGTCCAGCCGTATCTGAAACGGTTCGTCGGGAAAGATTTCCTCATCGGGGTCGAAACCGTTGTACGCAAAGGCAAGCACTTCGATGCGATAGCGCGGATACGCCTCATCTTGATCGAGACCTCCATCGAACGCTTGTGCGAAGCCGCCAATCCCTTGATTCTGGGCGAGGGCGGGGCCTGACAGACACTGCAACGCGCTCAGCAAGACAACCGCGATTCGCCCGAAAGTAGCCACGGGACGATTATAGCGGCAAGCCCGTGAGCAGCATGCCACCGGTGCATGTGCCCATCGCGCGCCGGCGGCGATTCGGGCGCCAGGACTCGTCAGCCATCCCGGCATGGTCTACTCTTGCCCATCCAGGCGGGACGGGAGGACTCATGAGCTGGTGGACCACGCTGCTGGGCGGCGCGTTCGGCTTCATGCTGGGTGGGCCGATCGGTGCATTGATCGGCGCGACCCTGGGAAGTTCGTTCGGCGGAACGCGGCGGCGGTTCGAGGCGGGTCCGCCGCCGGGGTATCGGCGCGAGCAGGCCCAACTGGCCTTTTTTGCGGCCACGTTCGGCGTGATGGGGCACGTGGCGAAGGCGGACGGGCGCGTGTCGCCGGAGGAGATACATCTCGCCAACCGGGTAATGGACCAGTTGGGGCTCGGCCGGGAGCAACGACAGGCGGCCCGAGCCCTTTTCAACAGGGGCAAGTCGCGCGGATTCCCGTTGGACGACGTCATCGACCAGCTTCGCTCCGAGTGCCTGCGCGGAACGAATATCCGCCGGATGTTCCTGGAGATCCAGTTCCAGGCAGCGTGGGCGGACGGCGACATCCATCCCGAAGAGCGGCGTGTGCTGCGCCGTATCGCCATGCGCCTGGGGCTGTCCGAAGCGGACTTCATCCAGCTTGAGCGCATGTTGAGTTCCGGCACGCGCTTGAGCAGGGACGGGCCGACTCTGGATGACGCGTACGAGACATTGGGTGTTTCGCCTGATGCGCCGGACGACGAGGTCAAGCGCGCCTACCGGCGTCTCATGAGCCGCCACCATCCGGACAAACTCGCCGCAAAGGGGCTGCCCGAGGAAATGATGCGCGCGGCGACGGAACGCACGCAGCAGATCAAGGCGGCCTGGGATACGGTGAAGACAGCGCGCGCAGCGTGAACCGGGCCTGGGGCCACCGATAAGGCGCTATCAGGTTGATGCCGCACTTATCCTCCGCCCCGGAAGGATTAGCCTATGGACTGCATAAGAAAATGCTATTGGGCGCTCCTCAACGCGCGCACTAAATTGGTTGTCCAATGCATTAACCGGGAAGTCGAAGAGGGACGCTTCATGAATAGGTTGGTTCGAATCTCGCTCGTGTCCGCGGTTGCACTTGTGCTTGTATCCGAGATCGCGCGGACTGAACCCTATGTCACTCTGGGACTCACGTTCGCAAGCGACGAAATAGGCGCCAGCACAAGCGGTATCAACCATCCCACGCGCTGTGACCGCTTCTTGTATTCCGATCCGTCCATGGCGCCCGGTGGAGCGGAATGCCGGGATACAACGGTACGGGCATTCCTGAGCGATACGTTTGATCTGGGCGCGGCGATCGCGGGCTCTGCGAGTTTCGGCTACGCCTGGGACAGGCTGAGGATTGAAGCGGAGTTTCTGAGCCGTACGCATGAGGGCGGCAGTGCGTTCCTGATCAGCGCTGTGGACAACCCCGCCTTGCAGGGCAAGGCCACGGAGTGGAGCCCGCACGATCCGCCCCACCATCGGGTGTCAGATTTCAACTCAAGCCAGCTCTTCCTGAACGTGCTGTACGACTTCGGTATCGACTCCGCCTGGTCGCCCTATGTTGGAGTTGGCGCCGGTCTTGCACGCGTTCGGTCGCACTACTTCGCGTCCTTTCTGCGCCGCACCCTGGCGGATGGCTATGTGGAGGCCGTGGGCGGCGATCCCGAACAGCCGGAAGATTGGCAGTTGGCGGCTGCGGGGACCTCCAGCGTGCTGGATACCCGGGTGAGCGACGATGTATTCGGCTATCAAGTTGTCGCTGGAGTGGAACGCGATCTGACCGACGGCACTTCACTGTTCCTGACCCTGCGTTGGAGTGACATCGACGACGTCAGCGACGAGGAGGTCTGGGATACGCTCCGCAGCCATGAACCCGTCCATGCGGATGGCGTGATGCCCTTCATTGGCTACCAGGATCTCCGAGACATTGGCGGAGCATCCCTGACAGTGGGACTCAGATACGAATTCTAGCCCGCGGACCAGGGACGAATTCGTCTGTCCCAGCCCTCGGCGTCTACGATCTCGCCAATGACGGCGGTATCCGGGTAGCCTCTCGCCTTCAATTCGCTCACACACCCCTGGACAAAGTCCCGCGGAACGCTCGCAAGCAGCCCGCCGGCGGTCTGGGGGTCGAATAACAGGGCAAACTCGCCGCGCTCGCGTAGCCTTGCGTCGGCTTCGACCTGCTCCGCGAAACGCTCGTTCTTTGGCTGAAGTGTTGAGAGAATGCCTGTCTCGACCGTGTCGATAGCCCCGGGGAGAACGGGGAGCGCGTCCAGATCGATCAGAGCGCCGAGCGGTGCGTCGCCCAGCATCTCCAGCAGATGCCCGGCCAGTCCGAAACCTGTGATGTCGGTGCAGGCATGGGCGCCGTGCCTTCCGAGCACTTCGCCGGCGGTTCTGCACGAAAGGAGCATGGATTCGATGGCCGCCTGAAGCCACCGTCCCCGGGCCTCGCCCCGCATGTCGGCCGCGAGCAGCGTGCCGGTGCCCACCGGCTTGGTCAGCACCAGGAGGTCACCGTTCTGCAACGCCGACTTGCGAAGCGCCCGACCCGGTTCGATCAGGCCGGTGACCGTGAATCCCAGGTTCAGCTCCGCGCCTTCACCGGTGTGTCCTCCCACCAGCGAGACACCCTCCTGATCGAAGACGTACAAGGCTCCGAGCAGCATCTGCCTGAGCTCATCCACCAGTTTTTCCTCGGGCCACACCGGCAGCGTCGCCATGGTCATGGCCGCCTGGGGTTCCGCGCCCATGGCGTAAATATCGCCCAGGCAGTGATTGGCGGTGATGCGCCCGAACAGCCAGGGGTCATCGATCATCGGCCGGAACCCATCCACCGAGAGCACCGAGAGCCTGTTCGCCGGAACGGAGATCATTGCCGCGTCGTCCGGCGCCTCCAGGCCGACGATCACGTCGTCTCTCGGAACAGTGTCGATATCCGCCAACGCGGCGGCCAGCACGTCGGCACTGACCTTCGCTCCGCAGCCTCCGCAGCGCATGTCGCCGTCAGCGGCATCTTCGATGGTGGGATCTTGAAGCGGTGCTGGAATCTGGGGGCTATTGTCCGTGGGCTCCATTTCGGGGAGTACCTGGTATTTCTCCATGAAGCGAGAATCGATCCAGTCCTTCCATCGCCACACCCAGCGGCCCTCGGCGGACCAGGGACCACGCGAAGCCACTGCGTAGCAATCCCCTGTGCTGACCAACTTCAGGAACCGCCGCTGGGGCCGATACTTGGTCAGGGGTCTGTTCAAAAGGTGTCGGCGCAGGTTTTCCGTCAGCGGCCGCCCCTGGCGAACCGCGAAAACGCCGGCCTTCGGGCGGGGGTTATTTGACATGGCCACCACGTCGCCGGCGCCGAACACATTGGCGTGGGATTGCGACTGGAGGTGGTCGTTGACCAGCAAGAATCCCTGTTCGTCGACTTCGATTCCCGATTCTGCCAGCCATGGAGGGGCGCCGGCCTGGGTGACCCAGAGAATCTCGTGGAACCGAAATTCGCGCCCGGCAGCATCGACCAACATGTTCGGCGTGACCCGCGTCACCCGTGTGTCGACGTGCACCTCGATGCCCCGCTCGGCAAGAATCCTCCTGAACCGCCTCGCGACGTTTCGTGGATGCTCCAGAAGGATTCCACCGTCGGCGGTCAGGAGTTCCAGCGAGAGTCCCTCGGGCGGATTCGACTGTGCTGTCAGCGAGTGATGAACCGCGAGACACAGTTCGACCCCGCCGGTGCCGCCGCCAACCACACCGATTCGGGCGCCGGCGCCATACTCGCCCAAGCGCTCGCGGAGGGTTTCCCAATGCCCCAGAAAGCGATTGATGGGCTTGACCGGTACCGCATGATCGCCGGCACCGTCGACCTCATGAATAGACGGCGTCGATCCGGTATTGATGGAAAGAACATCGTAGCTTACCGGCGGCCGGGTCATCAGAGACACCGTCCGCGCTTCCGGATCGATCCCGGTGACCTCATCGTGGAAAAAGCGCGCACCGGCAAACCGGGCCAGCGGTACCAGGTCGATGTGAGCCTGATCAAAGGAATAGTGACCGGCGATCAGTCCCGGCAGCATCCCGGAATAGGCTGTCTCGATGTCCCGGCTGATCAGCGTGAGCCGGACCCCTGGGATCGGCCGCATCCCGAAGGACTTCAGAACGGCAATGTGGCTGTGGCCGCCTCCCAGCAGAACCAGATCCCTGATGACTGGTACCGACTGCATTGGTCAGGGCGCCTCATCCATAGTGAGGCGAATATACCGCTCTGGCCCGGATATCTCACTGATATGCGGTGCCCTGAGTGAAACCTGGCCGATTTTGTTGAACGGCCGAAGCTGGTTGATCAGCCCTCGTGGCGGATTTCCTCCGGCGCGCGTTGCCGGTCATTCGGCAGTACGTCGAAGTGCATCGTGAACTGGAAATCGTCCGGCGGATAGCAGATCTCGTCGTCGCACGTCTGGTAGCTGAGCACCACGTCCACGGCGACCGACTCTTCCCGGTACGCCGGCGACAGCGACACTTCACGCGTCAGCCGAGCGGTTCCGTAATAGACCGGGACGCTCTCGTCGATGGGCTCGAGATAGAGGATTTCGTGCTCGGGAAGCTCCAGGGCGCCTTGCAGAACGTGTTCGGTCTCGACGATGTTGAGGTCCGCGGCGACGTAGTCCGATCCCGGTGCGTAGAGGTGCATGCGTTCGGGCAGATCGATGTCCGCCACCACCAGGACCGTGTTGCCCGGTTGAATCTCATCCTGCGACGCGTAGGCGGTGAAGTCGAACTGCGGCATCTGCACTTCGATGCGGCGGCCGCCGCCGGCTCCGAACGTCTTCATGAGAACGGTCTGCGCGGTGGGCCGGATGCGGTGGCTGTCCTCGAACCACTTGTCCGTCACGATACCGTCGGCATCGACGATGTAGGTGCCGGGAAACGCCATGCCATCGGTACGGCTGCCCGGCTCCGGGTTGGGGTTACGGATGCCGTAGGCTTCGATGATCTCGGAGTCCGGGTCGGCCAGCGTCGAGTATCGGAATCCGCCCATTCGATCTGCGAAACTCTTGAGGATTTCGACCGTGTCGTAGCTGATCGCAACCACCCCCACGCCGGCTGCCGTGTAATCGTCCAGAGAATCTTCCAACTGCACGAGTTGGGTCTTGCAGTAGGGTCACCAATCCGCCGATCGGTGGAACACCACCATGGCGCCGTTCGGGCCCATCACGTCGCCCAGACCGACCAGGTTGCCGTTCTGATCGTAGGCGGAGAAATCCGGAATGCGCTCGCCGACTTCCGGGCCGCTGACCATGCCCCGACTGCCTGCCGGAATGTCGGTCAGGAAGTTCTGTGCAAATGCCGGAGCGATTGCCGTGGCTAAAATCATGACCATGAGTGCGCCACGAGTGGTGAGGGAGTTGAACATGGTGTCACTTCCGCAAGGGTAGTCCGGGCAGTCTACGCGTCGGCGATAGGCTCGATCAAGGCAGCGTGCGAATTCACGGCCGGACGGCTTGACGGATTGGGCCTGCGGAGTGCGTCCGGGCTGTGCTTCGTGAGCGCCTTCAGACCGTATTCACCTGCAACGGCCCATGGGACTGCGGCTGTCCGGCGGCGGCGTTGACCACCATGTCCGGGCTGACCGGCGCACGGTTGAAGTCGTAGCCGCCCAGGGCATCGGAGATCGCGCACAGCACCGCGGCGGACGCGCAGCCCTGGATTGGCTCGCCGACGCCCTTGGCGCCCACGGGGTTCTGCGGATCGGCAATATCCACGCCCGCCCACTGCATGGTGGAGGGCACATCCAGGTAGGACATGGGTTTGACCTGGTGGAAGCCGACGTTGGCCGGCAGGCCGTTCTGCGAATCGTAGACGTGGCGCTCGGTGCAGGCCATGCCCAGGCCCATGACCGCGCCGCCCTTGACCTGGTTGGACAGGCCCTGGGGATGCAGCACCGTGCCGCAGTCGGCGACGCTCGCGTAGTCCAGGACCTCAAACCTGCCGGTCTCAAGATCGAGTTCGATCTCGATGAAGCCGCTGGCGATGGCCGGCACCACTCCTTCGTGGCGCAGGTTGTCCTTGGCGACCCCGACCAGCCCCGTGCCCGCGAGCCCCGCCACAGCCATCCGCGTGACATCGTGGATGTCTTCCGGGGCCTCTTCGCCGGAGTAGCGCCCACCGAGTTCGATGGCGCGCTGCGCGGCGGCGGCGTAGGTCATCGACCTGGAAGGATCATCCGTGGCGAACACGGTTTCATCGCCGATATCGTAGTCCTCCGGCGCGCCGCCCAGGTCCATGGCGGCGATTTCCCTGAGTTTCTGCAGGGCATCCATGGCCGCCACGTAGTTGGTGCGCGTACAGGTGAAGGAGGTGTTGCTGCCGGTCTGGGTCGGCGCCCAGGGCAGATGCCGGCGACTGTCGCCCCGTTCGATGACGCAGTTGTCCCAGTCATACTTGAGTATCTCCGCCGCGACCCGGGAGGTGGCGGTGTGGGAGTACGTGCCGAGGTTGCCGCAGCCGGTGTGGATGTGCAGTACGCCGTCGGGCGTGATCCGCACCAGGCCGTCGTAGCTGTTGCGGCCGGCGGAGTGGTAGCACTGGCCGATCCCGATGCCGATGACCTTCGACCCGTTGCGCTGGCCGCTGCGAGCCTGTTTCTCCTCCCAGTTGAACAGTTCGGCGCCCATGACCAGCGTTTCGTCCTGGTAGGCGCTGGTGACGGGGCCCTGGCGGCCACCGATCCTGGCGTCATTTCCGGCCGAATTGATGCGCCGTATCGACAACTGGTCGATACCCAGTTCTCGCGCGGCCTTGTCGAGGATCGGCTCGACGGCTTCGGCGATCTGGTTCTGCCCCGGGCCACGCTGGGGTCCCCGCGGCGGCGTGTTGGTCTGCACCGGAATGCCCCGGTAGCGCATCGCGAGCGGTTGGTAGAGGATGGAAACCGAGTCCGCGGCCGAATCGTTGTCGTTCCAGCCGGTGTGGGGGCCGTTCTCGTGCACGATGGACAGGTCCACGGCGAGAATGCGGCCATCCTCCCGCAGGCCCATACGAAGCCGGCCCTGGAAGCCGGCCCGAGCGATGCCGAGTCCGTATTCTTCGGCGCGGGTGATCCGCAGCATGACCGGACGGCCGGTCTGTTGGCTCAGCAGGGGGGGCACGGCCATGATCGGATACGGGCCGCCCTTGGAGCCGAATCCGCCGCCGCAGGTCTCCGCGACGTACACGAGGTCTTCCTGCTCCACGCCCAGTAACTGGCAGAGCCCGGGCACCATGGCCGTCTGGCTCTGCGACGAGCCGTACAGGACGCACTTGCCGTTCTCCCAATACGCCATGCAGCTTCGCGGTTCCATGCAGTGGTGGGAGAGGCTGGCGGTGACGAAGCTTTCATCGATCACCACGGCGGCCTCCTCGAAACCTCCGTCCACGTCCCCGTAGGCCCATTCGGTGATCGGCTGGCCCATGGGAAGCTGGCCCTCTTCGACGGCCGCGAAATCCCCGGCGGTCCACTTGACCGTCTGCACCGGGATGCTCCGGCCCGCCACGTTGCCGTCACTGCGGGCATTGGGCCCGCCGGGGTACAGGCTCTCCAGCGGATCGAAGGTGAAAGGCAGGGGTTCCAGGTCCAGTTCGATCAGGTCGATGGCGTCCTGGGCCGTGGTCTCGTCCACGGCGGCCACCGCGAGAATGGGTTCGCCCACGTAGCAGGGCTCGTTCGTGAGAATAGGCGTTGCCGGGGAACGGGGTGCTTGCGCGGCCGGGATGTCGTCGGCGGTCAGTACGGCATGTACGCCTTCCAGGGCCAGTGCGGCGGAGGCGTCGATGCTCCGCACCCGCGCGTGGGGCATGGGACTGGTCAGCAGCTTGCAGAACAGCATCCCCTCGGCGCGAAAATCTTCCGCGTACTTGGCCTGCCCGGTGACCTTGCCGCGCACATCCGGCGGCACGAAATCCCTGCCAATCAGCGTGTAAGCCATGTCATTTTCCCCTTATGAATCCGGCACAGGCGCAATGGGCCGCTTGCATGCCCCTTCAACCCCGAGATTAACACGAAAAAAGACGCACACTCATGGTGTTCCCGACCCGGTGGCGGTCCGTCCCACCCTGGTCCGGCCCTGGGTATACAATTCCGGTTGGCAGGAGTCACGATGCACGTTGATCGGTAACGCGGGAGTAGCCATGTCACGGAAGTTGGAAGAGCGAGGTCATGTAGTGGAAGAACGCCGGCAAGGCGCAGCAACGCGTCGGCGGGACGTTCTCACGGGTGGCGTGGCACTTGGCGGGCTGGCCGCCACCGCCGGCATGCCGTTCTGGTCGAAACTCGCCCTGGCCCAGGGGGAGGAAATCGTCCCGTTCACCGATGTCCCTGATACGTTCGCGGCGCCCCCCGTCGTACCCGGCGGAATCCACTTCCAGGACACGCGCTTCATCGACTCCTTCTACACGCCGGTGGGCGACTTCTACATCGTCCAGCACTACAACCAACCGGAAATCGATGCGGAGAGTTATCGGTTACGGATCACGGGCCTTGTGGACCGCCCCATGGAACTCACCCTGGCGGATTTGCAGTCCCGGCCGAAGGTCGAAATCGATGCCGGATTCGAGTGCGGGGGCAATCGTGCCGCGATCTTTCACGGCCTGATCGGCAATGCACGCTGGGGCGGCATCAGCCTGCGCGAACTGGTGCTTGAGGCGGGCATTCAGGACTCGGGTCTTGAGGTGGTCTTCTACGGCGCCGATGCGGGTACCGAAAGCATTCGCGAGCAGAGAGTCGAGCAGAACTTCGGCCGCAGCATGCACCGCGACGATGCGCTTCTCCCGGAGATGACGCTGGCCTGGGAAATGAACGGCGAGCCGCTGAACCTCTACCACGGAGCGCCGGTGCGGCTGATCGCTCCAGGCTGGTACGGCATATCGAACGTGAAATGGCTCACCCAGATCCACGTACAGGACCGGCGGTACATGGGCCGCTTCATGGCGCGGGACTACGTGACACTGGCCCGCCGCGACATCGGCGGCGTGGAACGCTGGGAGGAACGCTCCGTGACCCGGATGCGGCTAAAGTCGTCCATCGTGCGCGTCACTCGCAATGCAGACGGCCACGAAATCATGGGTTTCGTGCTCAACGACGGCACACCGCTGAGTTCCGTGGAGATCCGCATTGACGATGGCGCCTGGCAGCACGCGGCCATCGACCCGGAATCCACCCAATACTCCTGGAAGCTGTTCCGCTACGCCTGGCAGGACGCCCAACCGGGCGAACATACGATCGTCTCGCGGGTCACAGACGCGAACGGCCAGGTCCAGGCCACCGCCGACCAAATGCCCGAAAAGCCCACCCGCTGGGAGAATTACGCGCAGTTTCCCCGAACGGTGATGATCGGCTGAAACGTACGCCAGTGCCGTCCGGTATTACTGGACTCGCTCAGTGGCCCGAAGCCGCGGCGAGTTCCCGTTTCCGCGACAAGGTGGACTCTCTGAGCACCGGCGGCTGGATGAGTACCAGGGTGACGGCGAGGAGGGCCGTGCACAGGGTGATGACCTGGCCGTACGTGCCGCCGGTCAGGATCGAGGCGGCGACCGCGGGTCCGGCGGCGATGCCCATCATCTGCATGGCGACCGCGTAGGTCACCTGGCGGCCGCTGCGGTCGAAGCTCGCGTGGGCGCCCAGCAGGTACGGGTGCGCGGTATTCCACAGCAGGTTGAACAGGCACGCGGCAATGACAAAGCCCATGGCCGTGCGGTAGCTGCCGAGAATCAGCAGGGAGACTATGGACCCGACCAGTGCGATGGCAAGCGGCCAGGCTCTCCCGTAGCGGCTGCCGAGCACTACGGCGATCAGGGCGCCGGCGATGCCTGCGAACTGCGACAGGGTCAGGGCGTTGGCCACCTGCTGCTCGGGAATGCCGGCGTCGCGGCCGATCAGCGACATGTAGGTCCAGATGCCGAACGTGGCGACGAAGTAGAGGAACATGGCGCCCAGCGCCATGCCGCGAAGGCTCCAGGGCAGGGTGAGGCCGTCCTCGTCGACACTGGTTTGTTGTTCGCCGCGGGTGGGCACGTTGCGAACGACCGGGAGCGCAAGACCGGCAAAGGTCGCGAAGACCAGCAGGAGCCCGACGAGGCCGGCCATTGCAAAGATCGTGGGGATGGCGAAGAAGATTACGGCTGCATAGACCATGAGGGACACGATCAGCAGTCCGAAATTCCGGTCCGCGGCGGCCGTCAGGCCGACCACCACGTAGCACAGCGGTACGATGGTGCCGTTGGCTACGCCTGTGCAGAACCGCAGCACGCGAAACGTCTGATAGTCGTCCACCACGGTGCAAAGCAGGTTGCCGACAATGAGCACACCCAGTGCGCCGTAGAACAGATAGCGCCAGTTGACGCGGGTGACGAGAACCATCATCAGGAGGCTCTGCACGGCCTTGCCGGTGTTCTCCGCGGCCGCCACGTAGCCCCCCTGCACGGCGCTGAATCCCAGTTGGCTGACCATGCCGTCCACGAAGGCCGGCTGCAGGATCACCGCCTGAGGGCCCACAAGGTGCAGAAACATGAGGGACAGCAGCACCGCCACGCTGTTGACGTTGACTGTCCGGTCGGGGTTTAACAGGTTCTGCAGCAAGTTTTCGGTCCGGTGCGAGGTGCGGGATTGCTATCGGATCCCTTTCACTTTGGTGGATTGTACTACTATAGTTCGTCCATGCGAGCGGGTTGGTCAAGACTGCGCATCATGAACCGCAATTTTGTTGTACAAAGACGAATGACATCGGGATTACCGGCATGACGGTTCAGGTAGCGCAGGACCTGCCGACGCTCTCGGAGTTGGCTGATGAGCGATTCGCGCGGGATCCGGGGTTTGCCTACCGGGCCGCCCATGCGCAGCCGGGACCCGGCCTGTTCCAAATGCCCACCGGCGACGGGCTGATCGCCACGGCCCATCGGACGCTCGCGGACCTGATGCACCATCCCGCCCTGGGCGCGCAGCACCGCCGGAAACGCCGCTCGGGCGCCGGAGCCAAGGGCGCCCTGGCCCGGATGGACAGCTACAGCCCCTTCTTCATGAACGAGCCCGCGCACACGCCCATCGCGATCGCGACCTACCGGCCCATGAGCCCCGCGCGAAACCATCCGCTGATCGAGACGATCACACACGCCGCCGAAAAGGCCCTGGACGACATGCTAGACCGCGGCGGAGTGGTCGACCTGCGGCGGGACTATGTCCAGGTCATCGTCCGCAACTTCTGGGTCCGGTTCCTGGGACTGCCGGCGGAGGCGGCGCCGCTCCTGGAGAAATGTTCCGCCGACATATTGCCCATGTTGAAGTTCGAGAATACGCCCGGGGAGGTGGAGACCGCGAACCGCGCCGCGCAGACCATGCGGGATTACGTGGAGGTGCACCATGGGACGGTCGGGGACCCGCCGGGCGGAGATTCGCCGGGCGGAGAGTCGTCAGGCGGAGATTCAACCGGCGGAGAGTCGGCGGGCGGAGATTCAACGGGCGAGACCTTTCTCGATCACTTCGAGTCCGTGCTTGCCGACGGCGACTGGAAGGACTTGCCAAGGAACGCCGCGACGACCGCAGCGGCGATCACCTTCGACGGCATCGACTCCGCGGCAGGAGGCGCCGCCAACGTCATCTACACGTGCCTGAGCCACCCCGACCAATGGGCGCTGCTGGTGGAGAACCCGCGACTGGTCCATGACGCGTGGCGCGAGGCGATACGCCTTGAGCCGCCGTTTTTCGGCCTTCACCGCGGGGCATATAAGGACATCGATTACGATGGAGTTCGGATCGACGCCGGCACCAATCTTCTGATGGCGTGGGGAGCGGCCAACCGCGACCCCCGGGTCTTCGAGAATCCGCACGTTTTCGATATCCGGCGGCAGAAGCGGCGCACGCTGGGGTTCGGCGGCGGCCCGCGAATCTGCAAGGGTCGCCACCTGGCCATGCTGGAGGGCGAGATTGCGCTGCGCGTGCTGCTTGAGCGGCTCGCCTCCATCGAACTGCTGGTGGACGAGCCCGACTGGGGAGGTCCGGGCATGGTTCGCGCCATCCGGTCCATTCCGGCGCGCCTGAGCCCGAAGTGACAATCGGGGACGAATCGATGCACTTCCTTGAAGAGCCCACCGTGATCCGGAATCCCAATCCTCGCGTGCCGCTGGCCGCGGTGGTCTGTTTCCGCCCCAGCGAGCCCGGCCGAACGCGAATTGACATCCGCGATCCGGACCGCCAGTGGAGCGTGGAGTTCGGCCGCGACCGGTCGCCGGCCGAGGGGCTGCCCATTCTCGGCATGCGCCCCGACCGAGACCACGAACTTCGCGTGACGCTGATCGCCGAATCCGGCGCCGAAGTGACGGCGCCCGCACCGCTGCACTACCGTACGCCCCCCTTACCGGGTGGCTACGACTTTCCCCATGGCATCCGCATCAACCGGGACGACCGCAGCCGCCGCGAGCCGGGCGTCCTGCTGCTTTCCGTGCATCGCATACCCAGGGGGCGGTACAACGAGTGGTCGCACGAGACAGTGGACTTCGGTTTCGGGTGGGGGATCATCGTCGCCCTGGACGCCGACAACGAAGTTTGCTGGTACTACGAGACCGACAGCTTTCTGGAAGGCATCGACCGGCTCCGGAACGGCAATCTGATCTTCCACCGCTGGGATTTCCGCACCTTCGAGATCGACATGCTCGGCAATACCGCCAACCAGTGGTATGCGGCTCGCCGGCCCCAGGGCCCGGTCTCCGGGGCCATTGCCGTGGACACCGCCGGATTGCATCACCAGCCGAAAGAGATGCCCAACGGCAATTTCCTGATCTTCACCGCGTCATCCCGGGAAATCGACGACTACTACACGGACCAGTACAACCTGGAGGCGCCCCGGCGCAGGGCCATCGTGGTCGGCGACGGCGTGGCCGAGATGGACCGCAGCTCCGGCGAGCTGCTCTGGCGCTGGTCCGCGTTCGACCGCCTCGATCCGATGCGGATCGGCTATGGAGGTACGGACGACTACTGGGCCATGCGCGGCTTTGAAGGAGCGCTGGACTGGACCCACGGCAACGGCGCCGGCTATGACGCCCGGGACGACTCGGTAGTGGTTTCGCTACGGCACCAGGATGCCATCGTCAAGGTCGACCGAGCCAGCGGCAACATCAAGTGGATACTGGGCGAGCCGACCGGTTGGGGCGAACTCGGCGACAGGGTGCTGAAGCCCGTCAACCTGGCACGCTGGCCCTATCACGGACACAACCCTCGCCTCACCCCGGAAGGCACCATCGTGTTCTTCGACAACGGAACCTGGGGCGCCCGCCCGCCGGAGCCGCCGGTCCCGCCCGAGAAGAATTTCAGCCGCGGCGTTGAGTACCGCGTCGACGAAGACGCCATGACCGTCGAGGAGGTCTGGGCGTCGGATACGCGCCATTCCCCAACATCCCGGCATTCCCCCGACATGGGTGACGCTCACAGGCTGCCCCAGACCGGCAACATGCTCGTGATCTGGGCGCACTGCGCGGCACCCGACACCGGACAGGTCTACAGCAACAGCGACACGAGCGGCACATTCTTCAACGAGTTCCACATGCCCTCCCTGCTGCGGGAATACGCCCGAAACGGCTCATCGGAGGTCGTATTCGAACTCGAACTGTACGATCCGGACGAAACCATCAATTGGGGCATCTACGGTGGGTTGATGATTCCGACTCTCTATTAGTGGAGGTTTGCAATGAACATCGCCAATAGTCAGATAAAGCGCCATTCCTTCGCAGCTGTATTGGTTGCAGTGCTCGGCGTGATTTGCACGTTCCCGCTGACAGTCCGTGCGCAGGGCAACAATATTGCAGGTCTGGAAGCAGGGACAGCCTCAACGGAACCACCCGACTACGATGCGTACGAGTGGTCCCTTCCCCGCGTTCCTGTGCTGGAGGCGCTGGACCGGGACGGGGACGGGCAGTTGGATGCCCTTGAAATAGCGGCCGCTCAGGAGTCACTCATGCCTCTTGACGCCAACGGTGACCAGTTGCTGGACAGGCGTGAACTTGGCGGCCCGGGCCCGATCCCGGGCTGGCTTCGCCTGCAAACGCCCATCAAGGTCATCGACAAGGACGGTGACGATCAAATTGACTTTGAGGAACTGGAACAAGCCACCGCTGCGCTTCGCCGCGCCGATCTGGACGGCGACTGGGTACTGAGCAATGCGGAACTGTACGATCGACGTGCCGTGCCCCCATCTCCGGAGGGCCTGGCGAACGTCAGGCAATTGGTCGCGATGCTGGGTCGATCGGATGTAGTCTATCCGATACTGCCCGGCGAGGACCCCCGCCAGTATGAGGCCTACATGCTCTACACGGAGTCAGGATCCGCCGGCGATACCACCATTAACGCCGGAACCAAGCTGCTGGACCCGCAGGGCAACCTGGTTCATGAATGGCCATCCGAACATGGGCCGGAAGGCGTCCATTCTCATCTCCTCCCGGATGGCAATCTCCTTCGGCAAGCGGGCATTGGGGACTTCTTCGATATGCGATCCTTTCCGGTCGCGGCCCACGGAGTCCTGGAAATCGTGGCGCCGAACGGTGAGGTTCTTTGGGAGTTCAGTCACTGTATCGAGAACAACATGTGCCTGCATCATGACTTCGCTCCCATGCCAAACGGCAACGTTCTCGTAACGGAGTACAACGCGGTACCCAGAGTGGAACTCGAATTCCACGGTCGTACGCCGCGACGGAATGAAAGGGACGTACGCTGGTTCGAACGAATTCTGGAATTGAAACCGAACCTGGAGGATGGTTCGACCGAGATCGTGTGGATGTGGTCAGATCTTGATCATATGGTCCAGGACCAATTCCCGAACCGGCCAAACTATGGCGACATACGAGAGAACCACGATCGATTCGACATCAACTTTCCCGGTAATGCACAGAGGCACTTCCACGCGAATGGCATCGATTACGAGCCTGAGCGGGACTTGATCGTATTCAGCAGTGTCAATCACAACGAAATCTATATCATCGACCACAGCACCACGACAGCGGAGGCAAGAACAGGCCAGGGCGGGCGTTGCGGAAAGGGCGGGAGGATACTCTTCCGATTCGGCAACCGGGCCGTGTATGGCTACGGCGACGCTGAAAGTCAGATTCTTGGCGCTCAGCATGATCCGCACTTCATAAAGGCCGACAATCTCCCCGGGCCCGGCGACCTGACCATTCATAACAATCGGGCTGGAACCATTCCCGGGGCTGAAGCCATTGGCGCATTTGGTCTCGGTATGTCGTATTCGTCCATCGTCGAAATTGCATTGCCGTACGACGATAACGGCTGCTTCGAACTCGCGGAGAATGGCGACCCGTACCAGACGGAAATCGTCTGGGAGTACATCGAGGAACCGCTCGGCGCCTGGCACGGCCCATTTGCCGGAGCGGCCACCCGCGTTCCAAACGGTAATACCGTCGTCATGAATTCACAGACCAAGAGAGTGTTCGAGGTCACCCCGCAAGGTGAGCGAGTTCTGGACTTTCAATTGCCCGAAACCGGTCGACCGCAAAAGCTGCAAAAGCTCAGTCTCGATTATCCGGGACTGGTGTCGTTGCTGGAAAGCCTTGAGGCGGAGTGACCGGGGAGTCCGCTACTCAGTGCGTCTTTTGATCGGTGTTGATTGAATGGCTTCCGATTCGTCTCCTCGTTCAGGTGGCCGTGGCAGTTTAGTTGCGCATCGATGGCCAGATACGGCGCGGCGTCAGGCCGAGTTCAGGCCGGCGCGGTCGATTCCGCCGAGCAACTGCTCGCCGGTCTCGCTGTCCACGATCAGGTCGCCCACCCGGTCGAGGCGGCCGGGATCCTCCACGGCCCTCAACCGGGCTTCCAGCCGCCGCCCGGTGTCGGCGCCGAAACGCCGCGCGGCCAGCCGCACGAGCGCTTCGCGGCGGCCCTCGGCGATCGCTTCGCGGCGGCCTTCCGCCAACAACTCCTGCCGGTGGCGCTTCAGCCAGCGCTCGTTGTTCCTCTGCAGTATCGATTGTTCGGCCATCAGTTCCTCCAATTCTCTCTCGCGCTCCGGGTTCCAATCCGGCGGACGAGACTCCGGCGCAGTCTCGTGGAACCAGTCCAGGTAGCACTGGAACAGGCGCGCTTCGTCCTCGTCCCCGAAGTCCAGCCATCCGCGCACTTCGCCGAGAAGCCGGATGGCGTCGGCATACGACTCCGCGAACACCAGCCGCGCCAAGGCCGCCATGCGGTTGCCACGCTTGGGATATTGCGTCGCGGGGTCGCGCAAATCAAGCCGTGCGTAGCGACGACCGGTCAGCCACGGCAGCGGATGGCCGACCGGCATCCGCACCAGGCCGCTCAGGTCGTCCGGGGAACGCCACGGCCGATGTCCCGTGTACACCACGACGACCAGCGCCGGCGGGAACCGTCCATCGGCCCCGCGCGCTTCGCCGCCGAGCGATTCGTAGAGCAGCCCGATTCGCGTCGTCGCCCGAGCCGGCATGCGCCGGTCGGGCGTGGACTGGTTCTCAATCAGAATGATCGCCGAGTCACCGCCCCTGCCTTGGGCAAGCCAGCACAGATCCGCGATGCGCTTTTCGCCGCCCGCGCCGATCAACTCGGTGGGCATCTCGCGAAGGCCGGAGGCGTCCACCGCCGCGGTCCACCCCGCGGGCAGCAGCGCGAGCAGGTCCCGCACCACGCGCGGGCGGCTCAGAATGAGCTTCATGAGGCGGTCCTGATTGTCCCGCAGCGTGTCCATCGTCGATCATCGCCCTGTCGTGCGCATCCAGGGGATACGATAAGCCCTTCCAGGAAGCCGAAAAATCGGTAAATCCGGTGACTTTGCGCGGAAACTGACGAAATTCCGGCGGGGCCGGAGCACAAGAGGCTGCGGGAGGCGTTCGCGCAGTGGTTGGGGCAGTCTTGGGCCGAAGAGTACGATTCGGAGGCGGGCGCAGACGAAGCGTTGCTCGGCGAGTTGGACCGATTGGAGGCAGCGGGAGAGGTAGAAGCGATGGGGTCACTGACGGCGGAAAGGTGGAGAGAGCGCCAGCGGAAGAAAGAGGCGCAGATCCTTGCGCAGGGACGTGCGGAAGGCCTTGAATTTCATCGTCGCCAGCTGGCGAGTCAGGCGGCACGCCGGTTCGGCGCAGACACTGGCGAACGCATGTCGGTATTGCTGGCGGGCGTATCGGAGCAGGAGCGCCTGGCGGCAGTGGGCGATGCAATTATAGATTGCGGCACAGGCGCGGAATTGCTTGCGGCAGCGCAACGCATCGTCGGCGCAGCGAATTGAATCCCGCGCCAGGCTACCCCAACCGGCGCTCCGGTTCGCCGCGGTGGGCCGGGGCGCCCCAGGCGATCCGCATCAACGCGTCCTCGACAAGCCGGTCGCCGGCGTTGGTGCGAATCAGATCGATAGGGCGCAGGTCGTCAAGGGTGCGGAGTTTCTTGTGGAGCCAGCCGCTTGCCTTGTCGCACTCGAGCAGTTCGGGCCCGCCCAAGAGAGCTGCTTCTTCCGCAAGGCAGTATTCCGGTTGATCCATGACGATGCCTCCACGCATCGTCTCTAAATTAGTCATGAGTAAAGTAGACAAGGGGTGAAATTACTCATAACAAGGATGTGACCCACGTCACATCGCTTTGCGGACAGTCTCGATGCCGATGAACATTCCCAGCAGGTGCCCCGGCCTGAAAATGTTGTCGCGCCGGCTCAACCGCCATGCGCTACGCGTTCCCGGCGTAGCGCCATGGCGTCCCGCAGTTCGTCGGTTGGTTCGGCGGGGTTGTCAAGCGCGGAGAGCACAACGACACGGGCTTCGGCCGACAGAACTGTTCGCTCATGATTCTCGATCGTCACTCTCGCACGCTCAAGCGCCGCGCTGGTCACGAACGTTGTTTCGTCAACGCCCAAGAGCGCTGCAGCTTGCTGAAGCTGCGCCTTGACGTGCGGTTTGGTGCGCTGTTCCATTCGGGCGGTTTTCGGCTCCTCGATGTCAGCCGCCCAATCGCGAAATTTAAACATTGACCTGTCTCCATTGCTGAATTCAAACGTATCGCAGATCGCTGCACACTGTAGGGCCGAAATGGATACAGCGAACCTGATTGTTACCGACCAAGCGCTACACGTGTCATTGCGCGGTCTGCTGCCGCCAGTGCCTGCTCTATATCGTTCTCGGTGTGATTGGGCGAGATGAAGATCCGCCCGCCGCCGCCCATGAGTACGCCTTCCTCGCCCCAGAGCGCTCGAAAGCGCTCGAATTCGGCCGCATCGCGCTCCGCGAGATCCTCGGGGGCATAAGCAGCGGACTTGTCGACGAAGTCGAAGTAGATGACGCCCAGGGGGCCCTGGAGCAGGCAGGGACGGTCGTGATCTGCGCAGATGGCAGCCAGTCCTTCGCTGAGTTGCCGCTGGCGTGCCTCCACGACGCGATAGCAGGCGCCGTCGTTCGCGGCCAGCGTGTCGATGGTGTGGATCGCCGCGGCGAGGCTGGGCGGGAAGGAGTTGAATGTGCCCGGACCGAGTACGCGGTTGTCCCTGAGGAGTTGAAGAATTCCTGCCCGGCCGGCCACCGCGCTCAGGGGGAAGCCGCCTGCCAGGGCCTTGCCGAATGTGGCCAGATCGGGTGTCACTCCCAGCGCTGACTGGGCGCCGCCCAGCGCCACGCGAAATCCCGTGATGACCTCGTCGAAGCACAGCAGCACGCCATGCTTGCTGCACAGTTCCCGGACGCCTTCGAGGTAGCCTGACCGGGGCGGGCAGCAACCGTAGTTGCATAGGATAGGCTCCATCAGGACCAACGCGATGTGGTCGCTGTGCGCTTGTAGGGTCGCTTCGAAGGCTGCCAGGTCGTTCCACGGGATCATCAGCGAGTTGCCGATCGCGCCGGGGGCGAGTCCTTCCGACAAGTAGGGGTCGGCGTCGCTTGTGACCGCCGCGGGCAGTTCGACCGGCTCGGCCCGGCCGCGGTTGCCGCCGACGCGACTGCCGTCATCGCAATCTCCGCAGGCATGGTCGCTGCGGTCGCTGCCGCCGGTCGCATCGCGGGGGGCGCCGGGAACGTTTCCAGGCACCCCGCCAAACACACCATCAAGCCAGCCATGATAATGGCCGAAGAATCGCAGCAGGTAGGGACGCCCGGAGTACGCACGAGCCAGGCGGACGGCCAGTTGCACGGCCTCGGAACCGGAGATCCCGAACCGCACCCACTCCGCGCAGGGGACGTGTTCGACGATCCGCTCGGCAAGTTCCACCTCCAGCACGCACTGCGACGCGCCTGAACTGATGGCCGGCAAGCGGTCCAGTTGGCGCCGGATCGCATCCTTGTAAGCGGCGTCACCGTAGCCCCAGATCGCGGGACCCATGGAGAGGATGAAGTCGATGTACCGGTTGCCGTCCGCATCGACGTAATGGAGTCCCTCCGCCCGTTCCAGGAACAGCGGTTTGGCGCCGGGCACGGCGCGAAAATTGCTCTGCCGGCCGGGCATGACACGCTCGGCCCGCTCCGCCAGGGTCCTTGTATGGGGTCCGACCGTCATGTGTCTACAACTTCAATCCCCGTAAACGAACCGCTCGATCTCGCCATGGATTCTCCTGCGGGTCTCGTCCGAGGGCGGTGCCGAGAAGCGCGACACGATGATCGTCACGACGAAGTTGACTCCAAGCGACCAGACGGCTTCATGGATGCCCAGCGGCTGGTAGATCACCACCCGCGTGACATACAGAACAAACAGGCCGGCGATAATCCCCGCAATGACGCCGTTGCGCGTGGTGACGCGGCGGCCGGGATAGCACACGCCCAGGATGGCCGGCATGAGTTGCAGCGCGCCGGCGCCGGAGAGCGTGATCAGCGTCACCAGGAAATCGAAGGTCGACACGGAGAGCACGTAACCGACGGCCAGCAGGACGAGCACGACGCCACGGCCGAACAGTACGTAGTGCGCCTGGCTCCGTTCGGGAGCAACGAAGCGCTGGTAGATGTCACGGGTCAGCACCGTCATGTTGGAATGCAGGATCGAGTCCAGTGTGGACATGGCCGCGGCAGTCGCGCCGGCCAGGATCAGTCCCGTAAGCCATGCGGGCGCGTATTGAAACAGAAGCTCCGGAAAGACCCGGTCCGCAATTTCCAGGTCCGGCAGCACCAGTGCGCCGCCGAGGCCCACCATTGCCGCCGGAATGTACAGCGTCATCAGGTAGATGGGCGTGGTTGCGCCCAGCAACTTGAGGGTTCTGGCCGACGCTGCGGTGTAGAAGCGGATCATCATGTGGGGCTGGAACACGATGCCGAACGAAAGCGCGATGGTCATGCCGAACCAGACGCCCGGCGTGAAGAGTCCTTCCGGCCCCGGCAGGGTCAGCAGGTCGGGGCGTTCGGTGGCGAGGCGCTGCCAGAGCTCGACGGGGCCGCCGAAGAGTTTGTAGACCAGCACGAGGCTGCCGACCCATACGGCCACGTACATCCACACGCCCTGGATCACGTCGGTCCAGTAGACGGCCCGTAACCCACCGGCGATGAGGTACGCTGCGGCGACGATCAGGAGAATCAGCGTTCCCACTTCGAACGACACCCGCCCGCCGGACGCCACCGATAGGATGTAGCCCAGCCCCTGGGACTGAACCTGGATGTAGAGGATGGTGAAAACCACCGAAACCGCGGCGGTCAGCACGCGAACCGCGTCGCTCTCGTAGAAATCCGCCAGCATGTCCGCCGGGGTGATGTAGCCGAAGCGTTTGCCCAGCGCCCAGATGCGCGTGCCCAGCGTGTAGGTGATGACGCCGACGAGAATCGTCCAGGTGCCTGCCATCCAGAAGCCGATCCCGTGGGTATAGAAAAAGCCGCCCGAACCGAGAAACGCGAACGCCGAGTGAAAAGTCGCCACCACCGTCAGGTAAAGGACGATGACCCCGGCCTGGCGGCCGTAGAGCAGGAAATCCTCCATGTTGACCGAGAGCCGCCGGTTGGCGACCGCGCCGATGACGACGGTTGCCAGCAGGTAGAGAAAGATGAGGCTGGTGGCGACGACCCAGGGTTCCATCAGACCTTCTTTCTCATTGTCCAGATCAGGACGGCGATAGTGACGACGTAGACGGCCAGGAGATACACAAACAGAAAGGGCATTCCAAAGACCCAGGGCTCGATCCGGTTGACGAGTCCGTGAACCGCGGGGGGTTGGGACAGCGCCATGCATATGACCAGCAGGACTGTGGCGATCCGGCCGGCACGTGTTCGAGGCAGATAATGTGAACGGGGTGCTTGCACGGCGCTATCTTAACCCTCATGTATGATCGTGAAAATCGACACCCATCCGACAGGGAATCACATGAAAACATTCGACATCCTGGCCCGGCTCGTTGTGGCGCTGTGCATCGTTATGTCCCCGGGGCTCTTCGCGCAGGACAACGGTGACGGATTGCAGATCTACTGGATCGACGTGGAGGGCGGCTCCGCGACGCTGCTTGTGACGCCGGCTGGCGAGGCGGTACTCATGGATGCGGGGTGGAATCGCGAGGACCAGCGAGACGCGCGCCGAATCGAAGCGGCCATGGCGGATGCGGGTGCCGCGGACATCGACTACTTCATTGCATCGCATTTCCACGGCGACCACGTGGGCGGCACGCCCGCCATCGCGCAACGCGTTTCGATCGGCCAGTTTCTCGATCACGGCGACAGTGTGGAGTCGGAAACCGAGCGGGGCCGGCCTGCCTGGGAGGCCTACCTGAGCGCCGCGCAGGAGAAGCGACGCACGGTCCGGCCGGGCGATACGGTGAATCTGACGGGTGTGGAATTCACCATCGTCGTGTCGGACCGTGAGATCATCGAGGGCGGCACGGGCACCAACCCGCACTGCGGCGGACCGATGGCGCCCGAGGACTTCGGCGAGAACAGCCGCAGCATCGGCTACAGGGTTACAGTTGGCGAGTTCGAGTTCCTCGATCTCGGTGACATAACGGTGGACATCCAGCAAGCCGCGGCCTGCCCCATAAACCGTCTCGGCGTGGTGGACCTGATTCAGGTACCGCATCACGCCCAGGGGGTTGCGGCCGAGTTGCTCTGGGCCCTGGAGCCCACGGTTGCGGTCAGCAACAATGGCGCCACCAAGGGCGGGCGAGCCGACGACCTCGCGGTGGTGCAGGGAATTCCGGGACTTGATGGGTTCTGGCAGGTTCACCACGCTACGGCTTCCTCGGCGGGCCTCAATGCGCCGCCGCAGATGACGGCCAATCTCACCGAGGACAACGATCAGGGACACTGGATCAAGGCGACCGTCGACGCAGACGGCACCAACTACACGATCATCAACGGGCGCAATGGCTACAGCCAGACCTACGCTACCAAGTAACCGAACGGGCTGACTCGTCAGGTCGTCGAACTCTGTAGGGCAGGGGCCTACGCAGTCAATACGCTCGGCCCGAACAGCGTCCAACCCATGTCGTCGGCACCACGGCCGCCGGATATAAGGGTAGAATCGTCCGCAGAAAAACATTTCCAGGGGGATGCACCATGAGCGTCGTTGCCCGCCAGACCCCGTACCCGGTCGGCGCGTTGCCGGTTGCCATGACGGTCGTCACGTTGGCGGGTGTCGTGAAGTTTCACAGCCCCATGGCTTATGAGGCGTTCCAGGGTCCGACCGAACTCATCTACCACGACCCCGAGCGAGCGTACCAGGGCTATACGATGTTCACGCCCTCGCGGGGCCGGAACACGTATCTCATCGACATGAACGGGGAGGTGGTACACACCTGGCCCATCCCCGCGAGTTGGCGCGATCCGGAGATTCGGGAGAATGCCCGGCTTCTGGACGACGGGATGCTGGCCCGCAGCGAGACTGTCGCAGACGGCTCGACACCCGGGACCTATCAGCTCGTCGACTGGGACGGAGCGGTCGTTTGGGAGTACGTGTCCGGCCGCGAGGATCTTTCCGGTCATCACGACTTCCGGTTCATCCGCAATCCGAAGCTGGGTCAACGCACGCTCATTTATTCCGCCACCCGGGAGACGCCCCACGAGAAAATACTCGCGCTGGGCGCCGATCCCGCGTTTCGGGAGAGCTACGACTCGCGTCCCGACGGCCTGGTCGAGGTCGACATGGACGGCAATGTCGTCTGGGAGTGGAACATCAGCGACCACGTCGTGCAGGATTTCGATCCGAACCTGCCCGGCCATGGTGTCGTCAGCGAACACCCCGGCAAGCTGGACATCAACTTCGGGCCGGGCGTCAGCGGCAACTGGATTCATATGAACGGATGGGACTTCAACGAGGTTCTGGACCACGTGGCGATCAACAATTCGCGCATGAGCGAATTCTACGTCGTCGATCACGGCGCGACGTTCGTTCCCGGCGATCCGCAGCGCAGCCGCGAACTGGCGGCAAGCGATGCCGGTGACTTCATCTACAGGTGGGGCAACCCTTGCGTATCCGATACCGGCGAATGCCCGTCGATGACCGCCGAGGGGTTTACCACCAGCAACGGCCACCAGCAGGTTTTCTTCAGCCACGATATCCAGTGGATCGACGACGGGGACTTCGGTGCGCTGGACGGGCCTGTTCCCGGTGAGGGCCACTTCCTGATCTTCAACAACGGCGCGCGGCAGCCGGGCCCCACGTTTTCGTCGGTGATCGAGATCGACCCCTATGACGGACCGATGGAAAACGGCATCTACGTCCCCGCTGCCGTCGCCGGTTACGAGCCCATGCCGGTGGGCGGCGGCATGAGCAGGCAAACCCAGAATGTTTCCAGGCAGGTGGTCTGGCGCTTCCACGGAGTCTCGCCCAACTCGTTCTACAGCCCGTACATCTCGGGAGCACAGCGGCTGCCCAACGGCAATACGCTGGTCTGTTCAGGCGCCCACGGTCACATCTTCGAGGTCACCCCGGAAGGCAACGTCGTCTGGGAGTACATCAATCCCGTGGGCGACAGGCTGGAGAACGACCGGGGCATCTATCGCACGATGACCGACAGAGCAGGCGAGGAATTCAACTCGATTTTCAAGTGTCAGCGCTATGCTCCCGATTATCCTGGCCTCAATGGCAAGGATCTGACGCCCAGGGGGAAGATCACGGAGTATTTTTCCGAAGCCGTTGAATTGAAGCCGTAGCTGGAATGTATCCGGTGCTCTTGCCAATTGATGCGCCATTGTCGATAGGAAAGAGCGCCAGAGTCTTGACGATGACAGGATTAGCCTCATGAATAGCAGGATTAGCCTAATGAATAGAAAGTGGATCTTCGCTGCCATACCCCCCTTGCTGATGCTGACCGCCCACGCGCCGTCAGCGTCCGCGCACCATTCCATGTCCGAATACGATCGAAGCGTCGTCACCGAGTTCGAGGGCGAAGTGGTCCAGCTCTCCTGGACGAACCCGCACGTGCTCCTGTGGGTGGAAACGCCGGACGAGAGCGGAGAGCCCGTGGTCTGGGAAATGGAAGGCAGCGCCGTCAGCGCACAGCGCCGCCGCGGAGTGATGGGCGGAGAGGTGAGTGTCGGCGACCATGTGCGTGTCGCTGGCTGGCCGTCGGTAGTGCGGCCCGCGCACATGCAGGTCACCAACATATTGCTCCCCGACGGCGTGGAACTCCTGGTGGGCGGCGCCAGGGAGCCTCGCTGGGCGGACTCGGCTGTCGGTGGCGAAAGAAATCTGATCGACCCCGCGAAAGCCGCGGCCGCGACCGGGGAGGGCATCTTCCGCGTATGGAGCCAGGGCTCGGGCGCCTGGTATTTCACCGGCCGTTCCGACTACGAGCTGACCGAATCCGCGGCGGCGGCCAAGGCGCAGTGGGACGACATCGAGGACAATCCCATCATGCAGTGCGTCCCGCCCGGGATGCCCGGACTCATGGGCAACCCTTATCCGATGGAATTCATCCAGCGGGACGGCTACATCGAACTGCGCTTCGAGGAGTTCGATGCACGGCGCATCATCCACATGGAAGATGCGGGCGATCCGGCCGAAATGCCGTTCTCACACATGGGCTATTCCGTGGGCCACTGGGACGGGGACACGCTGGTGGTCAGAACGACGCGGATCAACTGGGACTACTTCGACCGGCAGGGCGCGCCGATGACGACAGACGTGGTCGTCGACGAGCGGTTCACCGCCGTGGAGAACGGCGATCGGCTCAACTACCTGATGACGGTCACCGATCCGGATATCCTGGTGCGGCCCTTCGTCTGGGACGCCTATTTCATCTGGCGCCGCGGCGAAGAAGTCAACCTCTACGATTGCACGCTGGAATACCAGTAGCCAGCAGGGGACATGCCGCATCCCTGGATCAGGGGGAATACCAGATAGGGGAGGAATACGCTCGCTCCCGGATAGTCGCCTTGTAGCCTTCGAAGGGCGGCTCGCCCAGGGCGACGGCATCGAAGAGCGTATGCCTCGGCGTCGGTATTTCGATGGCTCGCGCGTAGTAGAACGCAGGCGCATCCGGGTCGAAGTCCGGGTCCTCCCAGACCGCGGACAGCTGGGTGGAACCGATGGAATTGGTGTAGGTAGCGGTTTCCAGATCCACCGTAGTGCCTACTGGGGGCGCGTGCCCGTCGGCGTCGAGGCTGCGACCGACGGAGAGCACGACGTTGTACACCCGCTCGTGGGCGGTGCCGTCGCCGTCGAGCCAACCCTTGACGATCTGGATACGGTCCAGGTTGGCGCCGAGCGGATCCATGGCCGCATGGACCAGGAACGTAATGGTGCGGCCGGCCGGCGCCCGGGCAAGTTCGCCGCCCATGGGCACGCCGCCGCGGTAGCCCACGTCCGCGAGGTCGTTGGCTTCGGCATCTTCCGGCGCATAGTCCCACCCGCCGAAAAAGCGCAGGTGGATGCGGGGCCCGGAGGTGGCGTAGACCTCCTTGCGGCGGAACGCGTCGAATAATGCCTCGCGGGTATTTTCCCCGGCCCACACGCCGGCCAGCCCGGCGGCTTCGAAATCACGCCCGATCTTGTAGGTTCCGGGTTCGTTGCCGCCCTGCAGGGGCGCGGTCTTGGTCAACGGCGTGCCTTCGACGCCCAGCTTGCCGGAATAGGCGGCCTCGTCGGTCGTCGACAGGCCGGTGTGGATGTCGGTGGAGCCGATAAATCCGAACTTGTAGGGGTTGGCGCCCACCCGCGCCTCGATTTCCAGTCCGCGCCTGAGCGCCGCCCGGGCATATTCAGCGGCGTTGGGCGGCGGGATGTTCACGCCCGGCAGCCGGGCTCTTTCGTAGGTGCCGAAGTCCGCGAACTCGTCGTCGGGCGACAATTGCGGATGGGTTTCGGAGTCGCCCTTGGTCTGGGTGATCTCCACGATCGGCTCCCACCGGATGCGGGTTCGGGCGTACTCGCCGCTGATGGGCCGCCCGTCGGAATCCACATCCTGGAACATGCGGCCCGAACTGATATTGGAGTTGTGCGGAATCGCCAGGAAGGTTGCGCCGATGCGCTCGCCCGTCTGTTCGAGCCACCGCCAGAGGTCTTCCGGCCGTTCGCTGTGGAACGTGGAGAAGGGCAGGAATTGCCGGGCGACGTCGGCGCCTTCGCGCATGAGCACCACCCGGTGAATGGAGTTGGCGGTCGGGAAGCCGCTCCACTCCCAGCCGATCAGGCTCGTGAAAACGCCCGGTTCGTAGTGCCGGTCGGCGATTTCGATGCTGCGCTCCCAGGTGGAGCGGATGATCGGCTCCAGGTTGATTTCCTCGAAGGGTTCGTTGCGGTGCATGGAGCGGGCCATTTCCACGAGCACCAGCCGCTCCTGGCCCGGTCTGCCGCCCATTTCCAGCAGCCGCCTGCCCGTCGCCGTATTTGCTACGCGTTCATCGCCGCTGAACAGGGCGGCCGTGATGCCCAGGTATTCGGCGTGATCGGCGACGACAAGAAAGTCCAGCGGCCGCTCCAGTTGGATTCGCCCGCCGAAACCGGGGTGGACCGCAGGCTGTCCCTTGGCAAATCGATATGCCACATCCGGATCCGCGGACCGGTTCTGCATGGTATAGGAGTCGTACGAATAGGAGCTGTGGACGTGCGTGTCGCCGAAGTACACCTGCGTGCCTTGCCCGGATTGGGCCCAGGCAGTAACCGACAAAGTGCCGAGCAATATCCCTGTCGCGTGAACCAGGGAAAGAAGCTCGCGGCTCATCCTCGAATATCGGCCCTTGGTGGAATGATTGCGCTTGTTCGATAAATAAGATTTAATTACGTTTGTAAGCATATGATAATAAATAGATAACAGATTGCTCCGATCGCTGTGACGCCTACGAGTCGGCTTCTACAACACAGACGGCCTCGCCAACCTCGGCATCCTCATCCTCTTCAACAAGAATCTCCACCAGTTTGCCGTCTCCCGGCGCTTCGACTTCCTGGACGACCTTCTCGGTTTCGATCTCGTAGAGAGGTTCGCCCCTGGAAAAGGACTCGCCGGGTTGCTTGAACCACTTGACGATGGTGGCTTCTTCCATGTTCATCCCCACTGCGGCAAGTTTCAGTTTAACGCGCATGATTGATCAGCCTCCGATGGTCGTGACAGGTCTTGGGGCTGGTTTTCGTCTGTCGTCGTTGGCCCACTCCCGGAGTCACCCCCGAACCAGCATCGCGGCGAGTTTTTGTCCGGGTTCATGTCTGAACCAGCGCCGCGGCGGCGGCAGTGATTCGTTCGGGATTCGGTAACAACGGTTTCTCCACGTTGGGGGCATAGGGCATCGCGATGTTCGGCACCGTGACACGCCGGACCGGCGCCTTGAGATCGTGGAAGGCCTCCTCCGCGATCACCGCGGCGATATGGCTTGCGGCGCTGCACCGGTCGCGAGCCTCGTCCACCACCACCAATCGGCCTGTCTTGGCTACCGACGCCTTGATGGTCTCGGTGTCCAGCGGCACCAGCGTGCGGCAATCGATGACTTCCGCTTCGATAGCGTCAGCCGCCAGCGCTTTGGCTGCCCGCAGCGTCGGCCGCATCATCGCACCGACGCTCACGAGCGTGACGTCGCCGCCGGACCGTCGAATGGCGGCCTGACCCAGGGGCACCAGGTGATCGCCATCCGGCACTTCGCCGCGTTGCCCGCCCCGGCCGCCTGCCTCGAGATAGAACGTCGGGTTGTTGCCCCGGATCGCCGTCTTCAACAATCCCGCCGCATCTGCCGGCGTGGACGGTACGGCGACGTTGATTCCGCCCAGGTTCATCAACGCCGGGTAGGGGGTATCGGAGTGCTGCGCCGCCGTGGAGCGCCCGCCGCCGTATCCCGCGATCACGGTGACGGGCAACATGATCTGGCCGCCGGTCATGAGCCGGATCTTCGCCATCTGGTTGGCAATGGCGTCGAATCCCGTGTAGATGAAATTGGAGAACATCATGTGCAGGATTACCCGGTATCCGGCCGCTGCCGCACCCACGGCCATGCCGGACAGCGTCGCTTCGCAGATGGGCGTGTTGCGCACCCGGTCGGGGCCGAATCGGTCCAGCAGGCCCACGGTGTCGCCGAACATGCTGATTTCCACGTCTTCACCGAAGAGGATCACGCGTTCGTCGCGCTCCATCTCTTCGGTCAGCGCATCGTTGATGGCCTGGATCAGCCGTTTCTTGGCCATGGGACTGCCTATGGAGCCTGGTTGAAGAACATCAGATCCCGGACCGCGTCCGGAGCCGGTACCGCGCTGGCTTCGGCGAAAGCGCAGGCGTCCTCGACCGTGTCCAGGATGTCGCGGTCCATGGCGCCGACTTCATCCAGCGTACAGATGCCCCGCTCCACCAGCGTGCGGGTCAAACGTTCGATGGGATCGCGCCGGTTCCACTCATCGATTTCGCTGTCGTCGCGATACGTCCCGCTGAGCCAATACACCTCGCCTTCGTTATGGCCGTGGGTGCGGTAAGTCGTCGCCAGGACAAACGACGGACCGTTGCCCCGCCGTGCATGGTCCACGGCAGCGCCCGCGGCTTCCCATACGGCGATGGCGTCGTTGCCGTCCACGCTCGTGCTGGGAATTCCGAACGCTCCGGGCCGGTCGGCGATATCGCCGGCCGTGACGGTGTCCGAAGGCGAAAACTCGGAGAAGCCATTGTGCTCGCAGACCAGCACCAGCGGCAGCTTCCACAGTGCGCCCACATTCATCGCTTCCATGAACACGCCCTGGTTCGCCGCGCCGTCTCCGAAGAAACACACGGCCACCTGGCCCTTGTTCTCCAGTTGCGCGGCCAGCGCGGCACCCACCGTGATACCCACGCCGCCGCCGACAATGCCGTTGGCGCCGATGATTCCCCTGGAGAAATCCGCCACGTGCATGGACCCGCCCATGCCCCTGCAGATACCGGTTTCCTTGCCGTGAATCTCCGCGATCATTGCCTTCGGATCGCCGCCCTTGGCAAGAAAATGCCCGTGTCCGCGATGCGTGCTGGCGATCCAGTCGTCGTCGTTGAGGTGCGCACAGACCCCCGCCGCGACGGCCTCCTGGCCGATGTAAAGGTGAACGCCGCCGGGCAGCTTGCCGGCGTGGAAGTCGTCTCGCAGGCGTTCTTCCACGCGGCGGATCAGCAGCATGGTCCTGAGCAGGTCCAGGAATTCTTCAGTAGAAGGGGCTGATTTCGGCGTCATCGCGTGGCCCTCGAACCCGCTGCACTGCCGCCCGTATGCGCGCGAAAAAACGCCGCCGCCCGGTCGGTGACCTGATGCGCTTCAGGAATCTCCTGCGCGTTGTGAAAACCGTGCCAGAGCCCGTCCCATACGTCCAGGGTGACGTTCTCGCCGGCATCGCGCGCCCGCTGCGCCCAGATCAGGGCGTCCGACAGCAACATTTCCCTCGAGCCGGCGTCCACCAGCGTTGGAGGCAGCCCTCGCGGATCTCCGTAGATGGGTGAAATGGTGGGTTCGCGGCGGTCGGCGGTGCCGGCGTACATGCCGGCAAGCCTTTCCATGTCGGTGCTTCCCATGACGTGATCGTAGGGCGCATTGGTCCGGTAGCTGTCGCCGCTGAGCGTGAGGTCCGCCCAGGGCGACATGCCGTAGATGGCGCCGGGCATGGGGATGCCGCGTTGCCTGGCCGCCAGCCCCATCGCCAGCACGATTCCGCCGCCCGCCGAAAGCCCCGTCCAGGCGATTCGCCCCGGCGCGTACCCCTGCTCGACGAGCCAGCAGTGAGCCGTGAGGCAGTCCTCGAACGCGGCCGGCCACGGATGCTCCGGAGCCCTGCTGTATTCCACCGAGAGCACGGGCCGTCCTGCGGCGCGTCCCATCCGCAGTGGGTGCTCGATGACCCGCGCCGCCTCGCCGGCCACATAGCCGCCGCCGTGGGCGTAGAGGATCACGCGTTCGGAATCGTCCTGGAGCGGTGAGGTAATCCAGTACGCACGCACACCGTTTGCGTCCACTGCGTCGACATCGAATTGCACGCCCTGTTTGCGCACCAGTTCGCAACGCTCGTCGGCAATTCGATTGATCGTCGTCCGCGCAGCGCCGTAATCGGCCAGATCGGACAAATGGTCGTCGGCGTCGCTCAGGATCGCCTGGGCTTCCCTGCTCAGGTGCGAGGGAGGCGGGAAGGGGCTGCCGCTGGTGTGTTGTGCCGTCATGAATTGTCGTCCGTCGTCGCTTCGGAGTTACTTCTGCGCTGAAATGTTCTACTCTATGGTGGGTTCAAGGCTAAAATAACCGATCAAACGGCGAATTTGTACTACCATTTTGGAAAAGGAGTCCCGAGTGCGCGTTGACACGACAATGGCAACGATTGCGAGACTCGCCGGATTCGCCCTGCTTGTCCTGTTGTCCGGGCCGGGATTTGCTCAGGATCTCGCCATCACCAATGTACGCATCGTCGTCGGCAATGGGGAAACGTTCGATCAGGGTACGATGGTCGTTCGGGATGGACTTATCGCGTCCGTCGCCGACAGTGCCATGGAGGAGGCCGGCGTACCGGTTTTCGACGCCCGGGGCATGACCGTGATGCCCGGGTTCATCGATACCCACGTGCACACCCTGGCCTATGCCGAACAGGCGACTGATGACGATGCGCTGGCCGCATACCTGGCGGGGCCGCTGCCCGAATTGCTTCGGGAAATGCTGGCGGCCGGAGTGACGACGGCGCTGGATACCGGCGCCTATTTTCCCGCTGTGCTCGATGTACGGGAGAAACTCGAAGCGGGGGAACTTGTCGGGCCGCGTCTGCGGGTCTCCGGACCTGCCTTCGGCGCCCCGGAGGGTCACCCTGCGGCGACCATCTGCCGCAACAATCCCTATTGCCGGGAACATCTGGCCGTGCCGGTCGACGACCCCGCGCTGGCGCGCGCACGCGTCGCCGAGTTGGCCGAAGCCGGCGTAGACTTCGTCAAGGCGGTTCACCAGGCCGGCGCCCATCTTCCCTTGATGGATGAGGAGGTCATCGCAGCCATGGCCGCCGAAGCGGATGCGCGCAATGTCCCGTTCGTCGTGCACGGCACGTTCTACTCGGGAATGGTTCGGGCGGCCGAACTCGGTGTCGACGGATTCGTTCACGTTCCCTGGCGGGATCAGGTGGATCCGGCAGAATCCAGGGCGGTGTTCGCCGACGCCGGTATCCCGATTACGACGACCGTGTCGCTCCACGACAGTTTCGTCGATGCGCAGGGCGTCAGGAGAACCGTGATGGGAGGCACCTTTCCGCCGGCGCAGGACGGCGATCGGGCGCAGGCGGTTGCCAACGCCCGCGTGTTTTGGAACGCCGGCGTCACGCTCGCGTTCGGAACCGATCAGCAGCGGCTCAGGCCCTACGCCGAAGCGGTACTCGGCGAGGCGCGGGCACTGGCGGAAGTCCTGCCCACGGAGGAAGTGATCTCCATTTTGACGCGAAATGCGGCCGATTATCTTGGTCTGGGCGGCGAGATCGGCACACTCGAGGCAGGCAAGCGGGCCGATATGGTCATCGTTGCGGGCGACCCGCTGGACGACATAGGCGCAATCGGGGACGTTGCTGCGGTCATTCAGGCCGGACGGATCGCCTTCGATTCCGGGAACCTTGCCCGCCGGGAATCTGCACCTCGGCAATAGGAACGAAGCGCGTGTCGGGGACAAGCACCGGGGAAGCTGGCGTTGCATATGTCGACGGCCGGTTCCTGCCGCTGAGTGAGGCGACGATCCCCATCACCGACTGGGGATTTATCCGTGGCGACGCCGTATACGACGCGGTTGTCTTTTCCGGGGGTTGCCTGTTTCGCCTTTCGGACCATGTCGAGCGTTTCGGGCACAGCATGGCCAAGTGGCGGCTGGAGATCGCGCTGTCTCCCGGCCGAATCCGGGAGATCGTTCACGAGGTGGTGCGTCGGTCGGGACTGCGCGACGGGTTGGTGTTGATCATCGCAACCCGCGGGGTGCCGCCTTCGCTCGGCATCCGCAATCCGGCGTATTTCAAGAATAGGTTCTATGCCTTTTCCCAGATCCTTCCGCCAATTGCCCCTGCCGAGAAGCTTCGGGACGGGATGAGCGTCGTCATCAGCAAGGTCCGCAGGATTCCGGAGCAGAGCCTGGACTCGACCGCGAAGAACTTCCAGTGGGGCGACTTCACCCAGGCCCGCCTGGAAGCTCATGACCGGGGCGCGGACAACGCGCTGTTGCTCGACTACGACGGCAACGTGACAGAGGGTCCGGGATTCAATGCATTCATCGTCAGCGATGGTGTCCTGAAGACGCCTGCGCACCATCGCCTGGAAGGCATTACCCGGCGCACAGTCATCGAAATCGCCGAGCGCAGCGGTCGTCGGTGGGAAGAGGCGGATATTGCGCTGGCCGAATTGAAGCGCGCCGACGAGGTGTTCCTTTGTTCCTCAGCCGGTGGAGTTTTTCCGGTGATCCGTGTGGATGACGAGATCATAGGGGATGGCGCTTGCGGGCCGGTCACGGCATCGATCCTTGACGAGTACTGGCGGCTTCGTGTCGATCCTGAATGGGTGGAAAAGGTAGACTACGGTGACGACTAGCGTGCATGTCTCGGCTGTGTTCGTTGGACGAGCGCAGATCATCCTAATGCTGATCGGCGCGCTAACCTCCATTTGAGAAAGGAACTCGCGTGGCCACAGCGAAAGAAATAGCCTTCGAACGGATACGGAACTCGATCTTTTCGGGCAAATTCCAGCCCGGATACCAACTCAAGGAAGAGGAGTTGGCGAATTCACTGAACGTCAGCCGCACGCCGGTGCGTGAAGCGCTGCGGATGCTGGCGGACCAGGGCTTGATCGAAATCCGCTCCAACCGGCGTTCCTACGTGGCCGACGTCACCGAGGCGCAGTTCGAGGAACTCATGGATATTCTCTCGTTCCTCGAGAGCTACAGTGCAGCCCGGGCCGCGCGGCGAATCTCGAAGGAAGCGCTGGAGGAACTCAGGCAACTGAACGCCGAGATCGAAGAGGCCGTCGATGACGATCCGCGATTCCTGCAGCTTAACTCCCGGTTTCATCGGGCCATACACCGCGCGGCGGGCAGTCACAAGCTCTACGAACTGATCGACCGGATCATCGACTTCCACCACAATCTCTACTTCAAGTTCGGCCAGATACCGGCCAGGCACAACCCGCTCAGCGTGGTCGAGCACCGGAACATCATCGAGGCGCTGGAGGACGGGGACGAGGAATACGCGGCGCTGATGATGAAGGCACACAACGAATCGGTCAGGCGTGCATTTCGGCAATATTGGCGCGAACGCGGCGAACTTTCGGACGCGAAGAGCACTTGACGGTGACAGGCCCGCGGCGGTCCGGGGCGACTTTGTCAACGCCCAATTTTCTGTTCTTCATCACCGACCAGCAGCGCTGGGATCATGTCGGCTATGCCGGCAATGAGATCGTGCAGACCCCGAACATCGATCGTATCGCCACGGGCGGTTCGTGGCTGTCGCGATTCTACGTATCGTCGCCGACTTGCATGAGCAATCGCGCGACATTCATGACCGGGCGCATTCCACGGGTCAACGGCGTGCGTTACAACGGGATTCCGCTGGATCTGGATTCCGTCACCTTCGTCGATCTGCTCCTCGCGGCCGGCTATCGCACGGCGCTTGTCGGCAAGAGTCACCTGCAGGGCATGACGTCGGAGTCGGCCAAGGTTCCGCGTGAAGTGTACCCGGACGGGCTCAGGCTGCCGCCCGACGCATTGGCCGAGGCGCGTCGGACACCCTACACACGCGAAGACTATGAGTGGGAGATGAGCCAGGAGTGGGTCCGCCCCGGTCACCCGGACAACATCCGCACGCCGTTCTACGGTTTCGAGGATGTAGCCTTCTGCCTTGGGCACGGCGACCTGGTCACCGGACACTACTCCGCGTGGCTCAGAAAAAAGGCGCCCGGTCTTGACTTTCAGCCGGGGCTTGCAGGTGCGCGGGCCGTCAGCGAGGTGCGGGCGGCCCAGGTCTACCAGCCGGCCGTTCCGGAAGATCTCTATCCGACCCGATTTGTCCAGGAGGAGACCGTCGCGTGGCTCGAGGGCCACGCCGAGCGCGGAGAGGGCAGGCCCTTCTTCGTGCAATGTTCGTTCCCGGACCCGCACCACCCGTTCACACCGCCGGGCCGTTACTACGGCATGTACGACGCGGATGAGGTTGAACTTCCACCGTCGTTCCATACACCCACGCGCGATGCAACGCCGCCGCTTGCAAGGCTCTGGGACGAGTACGAGCGCGGTACCGAAACGACACGCTGGACGTATCCCTTCGTCACCGGCGAACGGCGGGCGCGCGACATGCTGGCCAAGACCTACGGCCAGATCACGATGATCGACGATGCCGTCGGCGCGGTACTCGATACGCTGAATCGAGTGGGCCTGGCCGAAAATACCGTGATCTGTTTCCTGTCGGATCACGGCGAGTATCTCGGCGATCACGGCCTGATGCTCAAGGGGCCGATGCAGTACCAGAGCATCGTGCGCACACCCTTTGCCTGGCGCGATCCGGACCCGGCGTACAACCGCGGGCATCTCGAAGAAATGGGATCAATGCTGGATCTCGCCCGAACCGTGCTGAGCCGGGCGGGGCTCCAACCGTACAACGGCGTGCAGGGCGTCGATCTCTGCCCGCTGCTCAGGGGCGAGTCGGCGATGCGCGACGAGGTCCTGGTGGAGTACACCACCCAGTACCCTTACCTCGGGTTCGACGACCTGGTAACGGTCTCGACACTGATTGACCGTCAATGGCGGATTTCAGTCTGGCAGAACCGTGACTGGGGCGAACTTTATGACCTCTCGAACGACCCCCACGAACTGACGAACCTCTGGGACGATCCGGAGTCGGCAACGGTCAAGGAATCGTTGTTGATCCGTCTCGTCCACTCGCTGCAGAACCACGCCGATACCTCGCCGTATCCTCTTTCGGTGTCCTGACCGGGCAGGGCCATTCGGGAATGAAGATCAATATCACCGGCGTCATTGAAGAGAGCCGTGTCGGCCCGCTCCACGTCCTGATCATCGCGATCGGCTTTCTCATCATGGTCATGGACGGTTACGACCTGGTCGCAATGGGGGCCACGGTACCGAGTATTTCAGGGGAGTGGGGGCTCGACCCCGCGGAGTTCGCCTGGGCGTTGTCCTCTGCCCTGATCGGCGTGCTGTTCGGTTCCAGCGCGGCCGGCGCCATGGGGGACTGGATCGGCCGCCGCTGGACCATCGTCATCATGCTCGTGATCTCCGGTGTGTCCATGTGCGTAACCCCGCTGGTGAACACGATGAACGAACTGATCGCGTTTCGTTTCGTGACCGGGATCGGCGTGGGTGGGTGCATTCCGGTGACGTTGGCGTATACGCTGGAGTTCATGCCGCGCAAGGTCCGCAATGGACTGACGGCATTCATGTATTCCGGCGCTGCCATGGGCACCACGGTCGCCGGGTTCGTCGGACCGACGCTGATCGGCCTCGGAGGCTGGCCCTATGTGTTCTACTTCGGCGGACTGATCCCGCTGATACTGGCTGTCGTCGTGGTGGCGGTGATGCCCGAATCGCTGCGATTTCTCGTCAACCGCGGCTGTGCGCCCGAAACCGCAGGCGCGCTGCTGGGCCGGGTCGACACGTCCTTTGCCCACAAGCCGGAATTCGAATACACCCATGGCGAAGTCACGCACAAGGGCAGCCCGATTCGCGAATTGTTCGGTGGACGGCAGACCGCGATTACGCTGGTCGTCTGGCTTGCGTTCCTGGGAAACCAGTCCCTGGTCTTCCTGTTGGGGCTGTGGATGCCGACGCTCTTCACGGCTGTCGGGATTTCCATCGATACTGCGTTGTACGTACTGGCCCTGTACGCTCTCGGCGGGGTCGTCGGCGGCACTCTTTTCGGCGTCATCGGCGACCGCATCTCGCCGGCGCAGGTACTGATCGCGACCTACCTGCTCGCCGCGGTCTGCGTCTTCGCGCTGGGGTTCTCGGTCAGTTCCACGGCGCTGTTGATCCTGGTGGCCATCTGCACCGGGTTCAGCGTCATCGGCTCATCCCTGTTGCTGGGTACGATGACGACCGGCCTGTATCCGACGCGGGCACGTTCCACGGGAATCGGCTGGGCCCTGGCCGTCGGCCGTTTCGGTTCGATCGCCAGTCCGCTGATCGGTGGCGCCTTGCTCGCGCAAGGCTTCGGTACGCAGACCATATTTGCCATTGGCGCGATCCCGGCGCTGCTGTGCGCGGCAAGCGTTTTTGCGATTGGCCGGCTTACGAAGCCGCTCAGCACCGGTTAGATTTACTTATGGGGAGACCAAGTATTTCTGACTGCCCCGTGGGATCAGCGGGATTCTTCCCTATGGTATCCTGCCAATGGGTTGAGTTCGGCCATTCGAGCGACGGGAGTGCGCAGCGCGTGAGAAAAAAACAACACTGGCTGGAATCGCATCTCTGCTCCAGGAATTCATTCCGAATGTAAACATCATGCCTGCTAGGGAGGTATAGGTCTCATGATGCGTTCACTGGTAATTTTCTCCGGTCTGTTCGCCGTTGCGGCGACAGCACAGGAATCCGATGCACCGCCGGCTGAAGAACTGGTTATCGAGCAGATCATCGTCACCGCAACCCGGCGCGAGGAATCGGTCACCGACGTGCCGCTGGCCGTGTCGGCGTACGACGCCCAGCGGATTGAACTCAGCCGGGTGACGGACATCATGGAGTTGATGCGCGTCGCTCCGAGCTTCCATGTCGCCTCCGGACAGGCGGAATCCGTCGGCGTTACGGCGCGAATTCGAGGCGTGGGAACCAACAGCGACAACCCGGGACTGGAATCGTCCGTCGGCATGTACGTGGACGGGGTGTACCGCAATCGGGCTACGGTGGGACTGACCGAACTGGGCGCCATCGAGCGCATCGAGGTGCTCCGGGGACCGCAGGGCACGCTGTTCGGCCGCAACAGCTCGGCCGGCGTCGTCAGCATCATTACCGCGCTGCCGGATCCCGATGGTTCGGGCTACGCCGATCTCAGTATCGGTTCCTACGGTACGAATCGGGTCGAGGCCGGTGTCAGCGGCAGCATCGGGCAGGACGCCTCGGCGCGGCTGGATGCAGTACTCTTCCAGCGCGACGGGTTTCTGGAAGACCTCAACTACGACCGAAATTTCAACAATCGCGACCGCACGTTCATTCGCGGGCAGATGGTATTCGAACCTTCCGATACGGTGCGCCTGCGCGTGATCGGCGACTACACCGACCGCGATGAAAACTGCTGTGCGGCCGTGGGCCTGATCGAAGGGCCCACGTCGGCTGCGATCCACCAGATAGCGCAGCTCCAGACTCGGAATCCGAATACCGTGGGTATCGCCTTCGATCCATTTGCCCGCGGGGCCACGGTCACGGAGACCTCCGGTTACTACCAGTCCGTCAAGGAGGGCGGCGTGTCTCTGGAGGTCGATGCGGATCTGCCGTTCGCCCGCCTGGTGAGCGTGACGGCGAAACGCGACTGGGAAACATCACGCGAAATGGACATCGACTTTTCGGCGATGGACATGGGGGAAAGGCCCCACGGCCAATTCAACCTGGGCTTCGAGACATTTTCCCAGGAAATCCGCCTCAATGGCCAGTCCGGGCCGCTCGACTGGCTGGTAGGCGCCTACTATGCCGACGAGTATCTGCCGTACGAAGACGCGCTTGATTTCGGTTTGGGCTACAGTTTCTACGCGAACGGGATTGCCTCCCAGGCCGCGGCCGGGATCGGCGCCGGATTCGATGGATTCCGCCAGCTTGCGCAGATTGACGCGCTGGAGGCGGGTGCGGCTGGAATCGCCCAGGGTGCCGCGCAATTGTCCGGGGGGCTGGCGGGACTGTCTGCCGGCCTGTCGCAGTTGGGCGCCGCGCTGGCGCCGTTCGCGCCGCTTCTGCCGCCCGGATTCCCGTTGCCGACGGTGCCGACAATCCCGATGGCTCCGACACTGTCGGCCATGTTGCCGTCCTTCCCGGGCTTTGGGTTCAATCCCTGGCCGGGATACGAAGGTATAGCCGGCGCCAATCTGCACGGGCACGGCGCAAGGGACTCGTACGAACAGGAATCCCAGTCGTGGGCGCTGTTTACGCACAACACGCTGGAATTGCAGAACGACTTCGAGCTGACGCTGGGCTTGCGCTATACCGTTGAAGACAAGTCCATGACGGCGAACCTTGTCTCCACGGATCAGGTGTGCCTGCCGTTCAGCCAGCAGTTCCTCGGTTCGCTGCAATCCACCCAGGGCTACTTCGCCGGCGTGCACGCCTATGCGGAGGCGTTGGGCGCTTATTCGGCACAACTGCAGACGCTGTCGGTGCCGACGGCGGAACTGCAGGCGTTCGCCACCCGACTCGGTCAGTTGGCCGGCGCGTTGCCGCCGCAATTGGCAGGCATGCTGCCGCCAGGACTGAACCAGCAACTGGCAGGGCTTGCGCAGGGCGCAGCGCAGCTCGAGCAGGCTTCGCAGGGTATCCAGTCCGGGGCAGCCCAGTTGCTTCCTGGACTCCCGCAAGTGGTCGCGGGCGGCCAACAATTGCTCACGGACCCTGCCTTGGTCGAGGGTCTGGGCGCCATCGTGGCTCTGGGTTGCAACCCGTTTGCCGATCCTACCCGGGATGGAAGATACGTCGGCGACCTCGCCGAGGATGAGGCTACGGGGACTTTGCGGCTGTCCCGGAGTATCGGCGATCACCTGGTATACGGCGGCTATTCCCGGGGCTACAAGGCCGGCGGATTCAACATGGATCGAAGCGGCCTGTCCAGCCCGATTCTGTCGGGATTGGTGGGGACACCCCAATTCCCCGGCATCGACCAATGGATATTCCTCCCGGAAACGGTCGATACCTACGAGGTGGGTGCCAAGTTCAGCCTCGACGACTGGCGCGGACTGCTGGATGTCAGCCTGTTCTACGAGGATTTCGAGGGCTACCAGCTCACGGCGTTCACGGGTTTCGCGTTCGAAGCGCTAAACGTCCCGGAAGTGACATCGAAGGGCGTTGAGGTCGAGGCGCGCGGCGTGGTCAACAACAACGTCGAGATCTTCGGCGGTCTGACCTACGCGGACGTGCGATTCGGCAGCGGTCCGGAACACGGCTTCCGTGCCGGCCGGCAACTGACGCACGCTCCGAAGGTGACGGGCGTCGGTGGTTTCACCGTACGCTTCCCGCTGGGCCCCCTTGCGGGCGCTTTTCATATCGACGCGCGCTACACCGGTGATCACAACACCGGCGCCAACCTGGATCCCCTGAAGCACCAGGATGCCTACACGGTGGTCAATGCCCGGTTGATCTTCAATTCTGCGGGTGGAATGAACCCGTGGACCGTGGATTTCTGGGGACAGAACATCACCGGTACGGACTATTCCGTGACCATCTTCGACGCCCCGTTGCAGACCGGCACCTACAATTCCTTCATCGGGGATCCGCAGGTGTACGGTGTCAGTCTCCGCTACGACTTTTAGATTGCCGTAGCCTGGCGCTCCGTGAGGCAGAACCGGGCTGGGCCGGCCCGGCCCGGTAATGCCACCTCGAGCGAATCGCCGTGGACGCATCGATAGCAATGTCCATTTGCTATTGAATGGAAGTCAGGATGTAGTCCGAAGCAGGGATCGTGCAATGATCGATCGCTGAATTTCGCTGGTCCCTTCATAAATTGACGTTACGCGTACGTCGCGTGCGTAGCGTTCCAGCGGGCATTCCTGAACGTAGCCGTAGCCGCCAAGCATCTGGATAGCCGTATAACAGGCGCGATTCGCCGCCTCGGACGCAAACACTTTCGCCATGGACGCCTCTCTGGCGTAGGACAGGCCGGACTCCTTGCGGTAAGCGGCGCTCATGATCAAGAGGCGCGCGGCCTCAAGTTCCGTATAGGCGTCGGCAAGCTGCCAGCGCAATCCCTGGAAATCGCTGATCGGGCGGCCGAATTGCCGGCGCTCCACGATGTAATCGCGCGCGTAATCCATCGCTGCCAGTCCGATGCCCAGCGCGAGAGAGGCTATGCCTATGCGCCCGCCAGCCAATTCTCTCATTGCAATTCGATATCCGTCATTCTCTTTGCCGAGCATTGCATCGGCCGGCAATCTACACCGATTGAACCCAACCGCGTTGGTAGCCGAGCCGCGCTGGCCCATTTTCTTCTCGGCCTTGCTGATCGACACTCCCGGCGTGGACGGTTCCACGAGGAAGCAGGAGATTCCCTTGCCGGACGGAGCTTGCCGGTTCGTGACAGCCCAGACAACCAACACGCCGGCATACTCCGCACTGGAAATCCACATCTTTTCGCCGGTGACGATCCACTCGTCGCCATCCCGTACCGCGGTTGTTTTCATGGATGCCGGATCGGAGCCCGCTCCGGTTTCCGACAGGCAGAAGGCCGCGGCCCTGTATTGACCGGAGCAAATCCGGGGCAGGTATCGCTCCTTTTGCGGACTGCTTCCAACGGCCTGGATGACTTCCGCAACCATATTGGTCACCGAGGTCGTGACTGCGGTCGACGCGCACGCCCTGGCGAGTTCCGTGATGGCAAGGCTGAATGCGACCGTACCGGCTTGCGCGCCGCCAAACTCTGCGTCGACGTTCAGTCCCATGAAGCCGAGTTCGGCGAGTTCGCGGAGATTGTCAAGAAACTGGCCGGTTTCGCGATTCCGGTCCAGAGCCGCGGCGACCGGCGCCAACTCACTCGTTGCGAATCGTTCTGCCGCCTCCTGGATAATGCGTTGTTCTTCGGTCAGCGAGAAGTCCATAAGACCCTATTTCGACATTGTGTCCGACACCCAGGTCTGAAGCGGGGCTACATGTTGCGGCGGTATTCGCCGCCCACGGCATAAAGGGCATGGGAGATCTGGCCAAGTGAACTGCACCTGACCGTGTCCATGAGTTCCGCGAAGACATTGCCCCGCGCCCGCGCGACCTGCTGAAGGTTTTCCAGCGCCGTGGCCGACCCTTCCGCGTGCGCGGCCTGGAACGCCCTGACGTTGCGGATCTGTGCCCGCTTTTCTTCCACGGTGGAGCGAATGAGTTCCCTGCCGCGGGACTCGTCCTCCTGTCCGGCCTCGGGCAGGAAGGTGTTGACGCCGACAATGGGAAACGATCCGTCATGCTTGCGGCTTTCGTAGTAGAGGCTCTCGTCCTGGATCTTGCCGCGTTGGTACATCCTGTCCATGGCGCCGAGCACGCCTCCGCGTTCGGAGATTCGCTCGAATTCCCGGTAGACAGCTTCCTCCACCAGGTCCGTCAGTTCATCGGCGATGAACGAACCCTGCAAGGCGTTTTCGCAGTAGTTGAGCCCCAGTTCCCTGGCGATGATCAACTGGATGGCCACGGCACGGCGCACCGAATGCTCGGTGGGCGTCGTGATGGCTTCGTCGAAGGCGTTGGTGTGCAGGCTGTTGCAGTTGTCGAGGAGCGCGTACAGCGCCTGCAGGGTCGTGCGGATGTCGTTGAAGGAGATTTCCTGGGCGTGCAGGCTGCGGCCGGACGTCTGGATGTGGTACTTGAGCATCTGGCTGCGGGCGTTGGCGCCGTATCGCTCCCGCATGGCGCGTGCCCAGATGCGCCGTGCCACCCGGCCGATGACCGTGTATTCCGGGTCCATGCCATTGGAGAAGAAGAAGCTCAGGTTGGGCGCGAAAGCGTCGATGTCCATGCCGCGGGCCAGGTAGTACTCGACGATGGTGAAGCCGTTGGCCAGCGTGAAGGCGAGCTGGCTGATGGGATTGGCGCCTGCTTCGGCGATGTGATAGCCGCTGATGGATACGCTGTAGTAGTTGGCGACGCAATTGTCGATAAAGTACTGCTGCACGTCGCCCATCATCTTCATGGCGAATTCGGTGGAGAAGATGCAGGTGTTCTGCGCCTGGTCTTCCTTGAGGATGTCTGCCTGGACCGTTCCCCGGACCGATGCCAGCGTGGCCGCGCGTATCTTCTCGTAGGTCTCCGCGGGGACGAGCCGGTCGCCCGAGATCCCGAGCAGCGCGAGGCCGAGTCCGTCGTTGCCGGAAGGCAACTCGCCCGCATATCGCGGTCGCTCCCGGTCGGCGAACCAGGATTCGATCTTTTTCTCCGCCTTTGTCCACGCGCCAGTTTCCCGCAGGTGTTTCTCCACCTGCTGATCGATCGCCGCGTTCATGAAGAACGCCAGGATCATTGGCGCGGGGCCGTTGATGGTCATGGACACGGAGGTCGCCGAATCGCAGAGGTCGAAACCCGAATACAGCTTCTTCATGTCATCCACGGTGGCGATGGAAACGCCCGAATTGCCGACCTTGCCGTAGATGTCCGGACGCTCGTGGGGATCCTCTCCATACAGCGTCACAGAATCGAATGCAGTGGAGAGACGCGATGCTTCGTGCCCGCGGGCCAGGTAGTGGAAGCGCCGGTTGGTCCGCTCCGGCGTCCCCTCGCCGGCAAACATCCGGGTCGGTTCCTCTGCGGCGCGCCGGTAGGGATAGACTCCGGCTGTGTAGGGATAGGACCCGGGCAGGTTCTCCTTCATCAGGAACGTGAGCCGGTCGCCCCAGTCCCGCAGGTTCGGAACGGCGATCTTGGGTATGTTCAGTCCGCTCAGGGATTGCCGGTAGTTGCTGCCCGTCACTTCCTTGCCGCGCACCCGGTAGCTGTAGTGCTCGTCCCGAGTTGTCTTTCTGCGTTCGGGCCAGGTTTCGAGCAGGTCGAGGGCTTCTGCGTCGAGTTCGTCGAGGGTCTCCTGGTAACGTCGCCGCAGCGCGGTTATCGAAGGATCCGACCCGCCCGAGAGCGCGGCCTGTCCAAAGCTGCCGAAAGGCTCCGGCAACTCGGAATCGCCGAGTTCCCGCAGCGCTTCATGGAGGTGCTGCAATCGACTTGCCGCTTTCGCACGGACCCGGACGGTTTCGTTGATTTCGCGTCCCTGTTCGCTGATTTCGGCGAGGTACCGAATTCGGTTTCCGGGTATGAGCGCCATCGCTCGCGGGGGGTCGGTGGGTACGTCCAACCCGGGATCCCACTGCGCGGCATCCAGCGAGAGCTTGTCGGCGACACGCCGGCAGAGTTCGATGAACATCCGTGTGAGCCCGGGATCGCCGAATTGGCTCGCAATGGTCGGGTAGACCGGGATGTCGTCGTCGGCGACATGAAACTGCAGCCGGTTTCTCTTCCACTGTTTGCGTATATCCCTCAGTGCATCCTCGGCGCTGCGCTGGTCGTACTTGTTGAGCACGACGAGGCCGGCGTAGTCGAGCATGTCGATCTTTTCGAGTTGGCTGGCCGCACCGTAATCGCCGGTCATGACGTAAAGGGAGAAGTCCACCACATCCACGATCTCGGTGTCGCTCTGACCGATGCCCGCGGTTTCCACCAGCACCAGATCGAATCCCAGCGACTGCATGAACAGTATCTGGTCGCCCAGCACGCGGCTGGTGGCCAGGTGCTGACGGCGCGTCGCGAGGGAACGCATGAAGACCCTGGGCGAGCGCAGTGAATTCAGGCGGATGCGGTCGGCCAGCAGCGCTCCGCCGGTGCGCCGGCGCGTCGGATCCACGGCGAGCACGGCCACGCGCATGGCCGGGAAGCAGGCGAGCAGGCGGTTGAGGATCTCGTCGGTGACGCTGCTCTTGCCTGCACCGCCAGTCCCGGTGATGCCGATCACGGGCACCGCAGCCGAGGCGCCACTCCAGCGTTTGCGCAGCGCTGCCATTTCGGCTGTGCCGAACAGCCCGCACTCGATGGCGGACATCGTACGTGCGACCGCCACCTCGTCTTCCAGGCCTTCCGCGGCCCCTGGCGCGGCCGTAGCAGAGGCCAGGGTCAATTGTGTGCCGGTCCGGGCGTCAGTCTCCGAAACAGGCGAGGCGACCGAAACACGATGGGCCCGGGTGCGCTCGATCAGGTCGCCGATCATGGCATCAAGCCCCAGGGACATGCCGTCGTTGGGGTGGTAGATGCGTTCCACCCCGTACGCCATGAGTTCGTCGATCTCGTCCGGCGTGATCGTTCCCCCGCCGCCGCCGAAGACGCGGATGTGTCCCGCGCCAAACTCCTCGAGCCGGTCGATCATGTAACGGAAGAACTCCATGTGGCCGCCCTGATAGGAGCTCACGGCGATGCCGTCGGCGTCCTCCTGGATCGCGGCGCGCACGATCTCGTCCACGCCGCGATTGTGGCCGAGATGGATGACCTCGACGCCATGGTTCTGAATCAGCCGCCGCATGATGTTGATCGCCGCGTCATGCCCGTCGAACAGGGAAGCCGCAGTGATGAAGCGAAGCGGCAGGGTGGTATCGCCCCCCAGGGAATCCGGAAGTTTTCCGGTTGCGGAATCAGGTCTGGGTACCGCGATCATGTCGTCCAGCCGTCCTGCCTCGCACGTGCGCTCGAAGGCGGGGAATGGCCGGCTGTGAACCGGTCGAGCCGGCGCATTACTCTGCCGTAATGCTTAGATTCCTGAAATGGGCAACCGTTCCCGGGCCGCTTCCCCAGTCACTACGACGGTGTGGTCAGAAAAACCACTGCCCCTGCAAAGCGAGCTGCCGCGGACGCTTGAGCAGGGCGAAATGTGCCTGGTTGCCGGCCAGCGGGTTTGACGCATTCCACTCCTTCACGAATACGTTGCTGAGGTTGCGTCCCACCAGCGCGACGCGCCACCGACCGTCTCCGCCTCCCACGCCGATACGTCCGTCCAGCATCGCATAGGAATCCTGGTACGTGTTCGGATCCGCATTGGAGTTGATGACGTATTCGGTGGTAAAGAACACGTCCGCGCGCCAGAAGAATTCCAGGTTGTTCTGCAGCGGGCGGTTGTAGTTCAGGCCGATCGTGCCGGAGATGTCGGGGGCGAATTGCAGCGGCGTGCCCGACTGGTCCTGGATGCGGTTGATGCAGCCCTCTGCCTCTGTTTGAAACGGGTAGCAGGCCCCGGTAGTAAACACGTCGAAATTGGCGTCCAGCAGACTCAGGTAGGCGCTGACGGTGAGATTCTCGGTTGCGGCCCAGTCGAAGTCCGCCTCCAGGCCCTGGGATAGCGCCGACCCGGCGTTCTGGGTGACGAACGTAAGTGCGTCGGCATCGAACGTCGCGACCTGCAGGTTGTCGATTTCGCTGCGAAACAGCGCCAGGTTGAGCCGCGCCGCGCCGTCGGCCAGCGTGCTCTTGGCGCCCAGTTCGTAAGCGACGACGTTTTCGGCATCGATCGGGCGGTCGAGCGCCGGAACGCCCGGCTGGTGGTTGTTGGCCCCGGCCTTGAAGCCTTTCTTGTAGCTGGCGTACAGCATCCTGTCGTCATCGGGAAACCATTCGGCCGTGATGGATGGCTGGAAGGCCGATTCGGTGTATTGCTGGTTGCGAGTGAACGTCATGCCCGCATTCTGGGGATTGTCCATCCACGGCCGTGTGGCAACGACCATGACCCGCCAGTCCTGCGCGTATACGTTGACCTTGTCGACCTCGGTATAACGTCCCGCCAGCTTCAGGTTGACGGAATCCCCGGCCTGAAACTCGACCTCGCCGAACGCCGCCCAGGAGTCGCCGTCCTCGTCGTTGTCCCTGATGACGAGCATCGCCATGGGGCCATTCGGGAATATCGAGTTCCGGGTAAAGTTGATGTTGTTGTTCGAATCCATGTACACGCCGGCGAGCCAGTTCAGGGGTCCGTCGGCATTCGACGTGAAGCGCAATTCCTGACTGAACTGGTCGTATTCCTCGACGAAGTTCGCGACACCGAAGTCGGTTTCGCTGTGGGACGGATCCGCGAAAAACATGTTGGTGAAGTCGTAGTAGCCAGTGATCGAATTCACCGTGAAGGCATCGAGATCCCAGTCGATGCCGAGCATCGTCGAGGTCATCTCGAAATCGTAGAAGTTGTTGTCGCCCGCGGTGACGAACAGTTCGCCCACGCGGATGAAGAAATTGTCCGGATGATTCGCCGGGTCGGCCCAGCTCGACCGGGTTTCGTTGAAGATGCAGTCTTCGAGATTCCGGTCGATCACCGCCTCCCATGCCGGCGAGCAGTTGACGGTCTGGGTGTTGCGGCCCTCCCAGAAGACGTTCATGGTTTCGAGCTTTGCATACACTTCCACGTTGTCGGCAGGGTTCCAGACGGCGCTGATCCGCGCCAGTTCGTCTTCCTGGGTCGGTTCCTTGCGGCCGTTGGCCATGTTGTTGACCCAGCCGTCCAGGCGGCGGACCTTGGCGGCGGCGCGGACGCCGAAGGTGTCGCTGAGGGGGCCACCGGCGGCGGCCGTGAGAACGGTTTCGTCGTGTTCGAATTCCCGATAGAGATCGATGTAGCCTTCGAACTCATTGCCGGGGCGGCGGGAAGTGACATTGATGGCGCCGGCCGTTGCGTTCTTGCCGAGATACGTCGGCTGCGGACCCTTGAGTACTTCGAGCCGTTCGACGTCCAGGTAGGCGATGCGCGTGCCGCGCGCACGGCCCCAGTAAACGCCGTCGATGTAGAACGGCGCCGAATTCTCGAAACCGAAGTTGCCGCTGGACTGGCCGACCCCGCGGATGAAGGCGTTGTCGTTCATGCCGCCCTGGGCAATGTTGACCCCGGGAATGTTCATGTCGTAGAAGTTGCTGATGGAGTAGTCCGTCAACAGGACGCCATCCACCGTGTTGATCGCCAGCGGGACCTCCTGCAGGGATTCCTCCCGCTTGGTCGCCGTGACGACGATTTCCTCAAGTTGCTGGCCCGCGGCGGGCAGCGCGAACACGCCGCAACCCGCGGCCAATATCAGTAAACGCGTGCATCGTGAATGCATGACTTCTCCCCTGGATTTGCGGCGGCAATTCTCTCGTACAGTGTTGGAACAAGGCAACAGAGGCTCTTGGTGAAGAAAAAACTTGTACTACAAAATTTAGAAAATAGCAAGGTTTTCACACCAATTATGGCGATTGACCTGCACATTGTTGTACAGGGCGCCGTCTGTGTCCGGCGCTACTATCTGTAGCGCCGCCAAGTCCCCACCGCGCGGCCGTTGGTGCGGCGAATGCGTGCGGACTAACCTCAGACATTTCGCCGCAATTGATCTAATGCGCTGCAGGCAAGTCCGGCCGGTGATAGACGTCCGGGCTCCTGAATCCGCCGTAGAGTTCCCAGTGGTTCAAATCGAAGTAGGGGACAGCCTCCATCCGGAACACCACGTCGTCACCGTCGTATTCGACGACGCGTCCGCCATAGGGGAGGTCTCCGGTTGAACGGCGGGTCTCGTCCATGCTGTCCTGCGTGATGTTCTCCAGTTGCGGCAGGCAGAAGGCGAAGATGACGAGGTAGTTGTCGGTGACCGGCAAGCGCCAGGCGTCGCTCATGGCGTTGGCGAAGCAGGCGTCCTCGTGGACGCTGTCGCCCGAGGTCCACACTTGTCGAACGGTCATGTTCTCTTCGTCCACTTCGTATTCGACGCCGCGGCTGAAGTTCTCCGGCAGCGGCAGGCGCGGCTCGAAGGGCATGGCGCCGCCGTGGGCGCGGTTGTCGAACAGGATCACCGTGCCGGCGTGGGTCATGCGCGGGTTGTGCTGATAGCCGGGCCACAACAGGTCGCCGACCGGCGTGAGCAGTTTGTCCTGGAGGTTCTCCGGCCAGCCGTCGTGGCGTCCGAGAATCCACTTGATGTCGCGGGTCTGGTAATCCACCTTGACGATGGCATTCTGGTTTCGCAGCGATACCAGGACCGAGTCGTCCGAGGAGTCGTAGCTCAGTCCGTTGGCGTGGGTCCAGTCCATGTAGTCGGGGAAGCCGCGCACCCACCAGTAACTCCAGAAGGTGTCGTAGCCCACCCGGAAGGGGTCCAGGGTGCCGTAGGTGTCCCAGGTCCAGACGGTTTCACCCTCGGGCGTGAACTGCACGACGGTATCGGCCATGACGATCTGGTCGGTACGCGGTGCGTTCGGGTCGCTGTCGCTGCTGTAGTAGTCCTCGATGAGGTACCCGTTGGCGGAGAAGGCCAGGAAATCGCCGTTGGGCATCTCGTGGGGCTGGTGATGCAGGGTCTGCTGGCCGAGAATGGGAATGGCATCGGGATTCTCGGGCGGGGGGAAGGGCCTTTCCTCGGCGTAGAACTGCCGTACGACGTTGCCCAGCAGGTCGATTTCCACGGTGGAGAAGTCCGTGCGGTGCATGAGTATGTTGCCGTTGGAGAGGCGGGCGATTCCTGCCGTCCTGAAGTCCGAGTTGTAGTACCAGATGACGTCGCCGCGCGCATCGAGCGCCAGCAGCATGCCCCAATCCTCGGAAAAATCCCGCTGCCTTTCGGTCAGCCAGTGGGCGCGCCCCAGGGCCCGCCGGCGCACGCTCAGGAAGGTCACTCCGGGTTCCATGCGCTCGGGGATCGAGATCTGGATGTCCAGATCGGGGAATTCCAGCGGGTTGGCGGGCAGGTCCGGCGTGATATGGGGCCAGGTTTCCGTGTGTTGTTCGCCGTCTGCCCCGGTGATCGCGAGCGTAATCGTGTGTTCGCGCCCCGGCCGCATGCCTGCGACCGGCAACAAGTAGCGTCCATCCCGGGCGATCCCGGCGTCGAATTCCGCCTCCCAGCTGTTCGCGCCGTCGCTGATGGACAGCCGGGATTCCGCCGCCTGATCGAGACTGAACCCGATCGCCGCCGCAAGGGGCACGCGGCCGGTCGGGTTGGCGGTGAGCGTGGGCGCTTCCACGAAGCTCAGTTGCGCCCATCCGGTGCCCAGGGGCAACGCAAACAGCGCGGCCGTCGTGATGATCCGAAGCCATGATTGTCTGATGTCCATCGATTGAACTCCTGGTCAGTTCGAAGAGAATTGTCAGTAAATGATCGACAGTTTCCCGATCATGCTGCGCGCCTCCAGCTTTGCATGCGCCTGGCGCAGCGTCGCGGCGGAAAGCCCGTGCAGGGTCCTGGTGAGGGTGCTGCGGATCTCGCCGGCCTCGACCCTGTCGGCAAGCTGCTCGAGAATCCGGTGCTGGCGCCGCATTGTATCGGTTGCGAAGATGGGCCGCGTCGACATGTGCTCCCACGCAAACGTCACGCTCTTGAGCATGAGCTTGCGAAGATCCACCGGCCGTTCGGAGCCGACGATGCAGGCGATCTTGCCTTCCGGCGCAATCAGCTCGGCCATTGCGTCCCAGTGTTCGGCCGTGTCGGCGCAGTTCAGGATGTAGTCGACGTGCTCGAATCCCGCTTCCCGCACGGAGTCCACGAGGGAGTGGTGATTGGCGACCCGGTCCGCGCCCATCTCCAGGCACCAGTCACGGCTGGCAGGCCGCGATGCCGAGGCGATCACCTTCATCCCGGCCAGGCGTTTGGCCAGTTGAATCGCGATGGAACCAACGCCTCCGGCCCCGCCAATGATGAGTAAGGTGTGCGAAGTGCCCGGTGACTGCGAAATTCCGAGCCGTTCGAAGAGCGCTTCCCACGCGGTAATCGCCGTGAGCGGGAGCGCGGCGGCTTCCGCCGGTTCCAGGTTCTTCGGGCGGCGGCCCACGATGCGTTCGTCCATGACCTGGTACTCGGCATTGCTTCCCGAACGGTCGATGCTGCCGGCGTACCAGACCTTGTCGCCAGGGCCGAAAAGATGTGCTTCCGGGCCTGCCTCAGTAACGGTCCCGGCAGCGTCAAAGCCCAGAATCAGGGGTCGTTCGAGCGGCTCTTCGGTGGCGGCTCGGCGCCGCCGCAACGTGTCCACGGGATTGACCGACACGGCCTCGACCCTGATCAGGAGTTCGCGGGGACCCGGCACGGGAACCGGCGTCTCGTAGTCCATGAGGCAACGTTGATCCTCCACGGGCAGGGAGCGTGTAAAGGCCACGGCTCTCATCGCACCCGATTTCCTTCCGACAGCAGTTGGTCAGCGTATATTGTCGCACGGAAACATCGGGCAAACGCTCCAAAAGTTGAACAGACTGCAATCGGGGCCTTAGCTGCCATATGGGAAAACAATTAATTTTCAGTAAGTTAGAAAAACGCGTCTTCAGGGACGATTGAACACACGAAACAAATGTACAACAATACGGAGTCCGGCAAAAGATTGGCCGAAAAAAGATTCGGTGCGTTCGCCGAACCATTCGGCAAGGGATCCCACGGATGGCATATTTCGCAACCGCAGCGATCGTTCGCGAACCTGGCGGACAATTCTCGCTGGAGCGGGTGGAACTCGATGCCCTGCGCGAATACGAAGTTCTTGTTCGTATCGAAGCATGCGGGATCTGTCATACCGATGCGAAGTTCCAGAGCCGCGTTCCATTGCCCGGCGTCTTCGGGCACGAAGGCGCGGGCGTCGTGGAGGAAACCGGTGGTGCCGTCACTTCCGTGCGTGCGGGCGACCGGGTCATCATTTCCTATCCCTGGTGCGGGGCCTGCCCATACTGCGAACGGGCGGAACCGTTCAAGTGCGAGAACATCCCGGCGCTCAAGTTTGCCGGGCAACGCAGTGACGGCAGCCGCACCGTGCGGCTGAATGGGGAGGCTGTGAGCAGCGCTTTTTTCCAGCAGTCTTCATTTGCGACGCGCGCCATTGCGCTCGAGCACGCACTTGTTCCCGCGGCCAACAGTATGGCCCCGGAAATGCTGGCCGCGCTGCCTTGCGGGGTACAGACGGGTGCCGGTGCGGTGATGAATACCTTCGCAATGGGTCCCGAGGACAGTCTGGTGGTGTTCGGGGTCGGTACGGTGGGCCTTAGCGCGATCATGGCAGCCCGGGTAGCGGGCGTTTCCACAAGAATTGCCGTGGACATCAACCTCTCGCGGCTGGCTCGTGCCAGGGACCTCGGCGCGACTCATGCTCTTGACGCCAGCGAGGACGATGTGCCGCGCCGTGTGTGGGAATGGCTGCCTCGCGGGGCCAGTCATGCCCTGGAAAGTTCGATCACGGCATCGGCCCTTGACGATGCGGTGCGGTGCCTCGGCCAGGGCGGCAAGGTCGGAATATTCAGCGGACCACCGCCGGGCGAAGAGTTCCGTTTCTCCACCCGCGAACTGTTCCAGCGGGTCGGGAGCTTGCACGGCATCATCCAGGGGTCGGCGGTACCGGGCGAATTCCTGCCGTGGCTCATGGAATTGCAGCGTGCCGGCCGGTTTCCCTACGAGCGGCTGATCAGCACTTACGACTTCGCGGACATCAATCGCGCATTCGCGGATCTTGAAGATGGTATCGCGATCAAGCCTGTCCTGGTGTTTCCGCAGGAACAACCATGAGCCGCTTCCGGAACAAGGCCGCGATCGTGACCGGGGCGGCATCGGGGATCGGCCTGGCGACCGCGGAACGACTCGCGGCGGAAGGGGCCAGTGTGCTGCTGACGGATCTGAGCGAACAGGCTGGATCCGAGGCGGCGTGTCGGCTCGGGGCCACGGCCAGGTTCAGGGCGCACGATGCCGCCTCCGAGTCGGATTGGGAGTCCGTGGTTGCCGACTGCGTGAATGAATTCGGGCGTCTGGACGTGCTCGTCAACAACGCAGGCGTCGCCTTTCTTGCCGGTCAGCTTCCGCCGGAGGATTTGACGCTGGAGGAATGGAACCGGGTCAATGCGGTCAATGCCGCAGGCGTGATGCTGGGCTGCAAACATGCGATCCGGACCATGAAGGCCACCGGCGGCGGCGCCATCGTCAATATCGCCTCGGTGGCCGCGACGGTGGCTTCTCCGCTGGCGGTACCGTACGGCGCCAGCAAGGCTGCCGTCGTGCAACTGACCAAGACTGTGGCGTTCGATTGTGCGCGGCGCGGCTACGAAATCCGCTGCAATGCGGTCCTGCCCGGGACGATCGAAACCACCCTCTACAAGACCTTCAGCGAAGAACAACGCGCCGCCAATGCCAGGAGCGTGCCCGTTGGCCGCCTGGGTACGCCCGAAGACGTGGCAATGGCGGTGGCATTTCTGGCAAGCGACGACGCCCGCTACATTACGGGCGCCCAGCTTGCGGTGGATGGCGGGTTATCCGCCGTAAATCCCATGCGGGCGGACGACGGGTAGCAGACTGAACCAACGGAGGACATCGTGACATTGGAAGGTCGTCACTGGATCGGCGGGGAGTGGGTCGGATCGGCCGGGGGCGCCGAGGCCGAGAGCGAGAACCCGAGTACCGGGGAACGGCTTGGCCGGTTCGCCGACGCCGGGCTCGCCGACGCCGACGCCGCAATCGGCATCGCGCGCGAGACGTTCGAGACGTCTTCGTGGGCACACCAGCCCCGGGTGCGAGCCCAGGTGTTGCTGCAGTTCGCCGATCGCCTGGAAAGTCGAAAGGCCGATATCGCCCGGGCGCTGGCACGGGAAAACGGCAAGCTCATCGGCGAAGCCACGCACGAGGTAGCCGCGGGCATCTCGGAGCTACGCTACTACGCCGGGCTCGCGCGGAACATCTTCGGCCGCGTCACCGAGGTGGACCACCATCAGTATTCCATGCTGGCCCGGGAACCCATGGGCGTTGCCGGCATCATCGTGCCCTGGAACGCGCCGATCACGTTGCTGATCCGGTCGCTGGCCCCTTGCATGGCGGCAGGATGCACGGCGGTGGTCAAGGCCGCGCCGCAAACCGCCCTGGTGAACGCCGAAGTTTTCGCGATGCTGGCGGACATCGACGGACTGCCCCCAGGCGTCGTCAACATGCTGGCGGAGACGGGCAGCGACGTGGCCAGGCGGCTCGTGACCTCGCCGGAAGTAGACGTGATCTCCTATACCGGCAGCACGGAAGTAGGCAAGCGGATCATGGCGGCCGGCGCCGATACGCTCAAACGCATGAACCTGGAACTGGGCGGCAGCGCGCCCTGTGTCGTCTTTGCCGATGCCGACCTGGATGCGGCTGCCGCGGGCATCGCCCGCACGGGAATGGCCCACGCGGGCCAGGTCTGTGTGGCCGCAAGTCGCGTGCTTGCGGAGGAGTCCGTCGCAGGGGCGCTGCAGGCGCGCCTGGCGGAGCGGCTCGGCGCCTTGCGTCTCGGCGTCGCCGACGACCCCCGCAGCGGCCTCGGGCCGCTCATCGACCGGGCCAGTCAGGCGCGTATGGAACGATTGGTGGACGAGGCACGAGGTCTTGGCGAGATGATTCTCACCGGCAGTGCTCCCGTCGGAGCGCTTTCCTCCGGATGCTTCATCGGTCCCAGCCTGGTACGAGTGGAAGACTCCGGCCACGCACTCCTGGACCAGGAAATCTTCGGTCCGCTCCTTACCGTGGATACCTTTGCAGACGAGGAGGAGGCGGTGGCGCAAGCCAACGACACTCGCTTCGGCCTGGCCGCCAGCGTGTGGACGACTGACCAGCAGCGCGGCCTGCGCCTGGCGTCCCGGATCAAGAGCGGTACGGTCTGGATCAACGCCCACATGAAGCTGCACGCTGAAATCGAGACCGGAGGCTACCGCGAGAGCGGAATCGGACGCTTGCACGGCGTGGAGGGGCTGGATGAATTCCTCCAGACCAAGCACATTTCCTGGCAGACGGCGTAACTGCCGGGCATCCACCGTCACGGCGCCGGGGCTTGCACGGAACTGAAAGATGTTGAAACTCCACCATCACGGTTCTTCCGTCTGCGCCGCCGCCGAAATCGAATCTTCACATCGCTGAATGCAGGAAGATGACGACGCGAAGCCAGTCCATGAGACGTGAGGAGTACATCGATCTCTACCGGACCATGGTCCGGATCCGCGTTTTCGAGGAGACCGTGCGCCGCTACCATATCGCCGGCAAGGCGCCCGGCCTGGTACACCTGTGCACGGGGCAGGAGGCAGTGCCAGCCGGTTTCATTTCCGTGCTCAGGCCGGACGACTTCATCACCATCTACCATCGCGGCCACGGTCATTGCATCGCCAAGGGATCTTCGCTGGAGGCGCTTCTGGGCGAGCTGTTGCATCGCCGGGGTGGGGTGAACCTGGGGCGGGCGGGCGAACCGCACCTGTGCGATCCTGCCACCAACAACATCGGTTCCACCGGAATTGTCGGCGGCAGCGTGCCCCTGGCAGCCGGGGCGGCGCTGGCTGCCCAGCTTCGCGGCACTGACCAGGTGTCGGTGAGCTTCTTCGGTGACGGCGTGCTCAACCAGGGCGTGATGTTCGAGGTGCTGAACATGGCGGCCATCTGGTCCCTGCCGGTGGTCTTCGTCTGCGAGGACAACCGCTACGGCGAGTTCACCGAAAGCGCGACGGTGACGGCAGGGGAACGCTACCAGGATCGCGGCGCCGTCTTCGGAATTCCCTCGGATACCCTGGACGGAATGGATGTGCTGGCGGTTTGCGAGGCCGCCGAGTCGGCGGTGGGCCGGGCACGGCGCGGCGAGGGACCGAGTTTTCTGGTATTCGAAACCTACCGGTTCACCGGCCATCACGTGAGCGACCAGCAGGAATACAAGGACAGCGAGGAGATTCGCGCCTGGAAAGCACGCGACCCGATCCCGAACTACGCCCGCTGGCTTGCGGAGAAAGGCCACATGGATGACGCGGCCATCGCCCGCATACACTCCGAAATCGACGACGAAGTGGAGGCGGCCGCCAAGGTCGCCGATTCGATGCCTCACCCCGGACCCGAGGATCTCGGGACACATGTGTTTGCCTAGGCGGCAGCCCATGCCCGTGCGCCATGCAGCAGACTGAGCGGCAGATCAGCCTGAAAGCGGCGGTCATCGAGGCCATCGCCGAGGAATTCAGGCGCGACCCCGAGACGTTCTACATCGGCGAGGACGTGGGCGTGGCCGAGGGCATCTTCAAGCAGACCCAGGGATTGCACGCAGAATTCGGCGACAGGCGCGTGATCGATACGCCCATTTCGGAAGCCGGAATGTTCGGCCTGACGGTGGGGGCTGCGGTCGCCGGCATGCGGCCCATCGTGGAGATCATGTTCAGCGATTTCCTGACGCTGGTGATGGATCAACTGGTCAACCACGCCGCCAAGATTCATTACCTTTCAGGCGGGGGGTTCAGGGTACCGCTGGTGCTGCGGACCGCCATCGGCGTGGGAGGCGTTCTTGGCTCCACCCACTCGCAGACTCTGTACGCCTGGCCGGCGCATGTCCCCGGCCTCAAGCTCGCGGCCCCGTCCACGCCTGCGGACGCCAAGGGCCTGATGACGGCGGCAATCCGCGACGATAACCCGGTCCTGTACTTTGAGGACCGCATGACCTACAACCTCAAGGGGCCGGTGCCGGAGGGCGAGCACATTGTCGAACTGGGTGTGGCCGACATCAAGCGCAAGGGCAGCGACGTGACGCTGATCGCGTTTTCCCGCATGGTGCACGTGGCGCTGGAGGCGGCGGACGCGCTTGCCGCGAAGGGCATCAGCGCGGAGGTGGTGGATCCGCGATCCATCGTCCCTCTGGATACCGAAACGCTGATTGATTCGGTGGCCAGGACCGGCCGCGCCGTGGTGATCGACGGCGGACACGAGCTCTACGGTATCGGCGCCGAGGTTGCCGCGACCGTTGCCGAGGGCGCCTTCGACTACCTCGATGCACCGGTGATGCGGATCGGCGCACCCCACAACCCGGTACCGTGCAGCAAGCCGCTGGAAGCGATGATGGTGCCGAGTGCCGATCAGGTCGTGGCGAAGGTCGAACGGATGTACGGATGAGAACGAATGCGTGAAACGACTCGAGGCGGACAGGCGCGCAGGCGGACATATGCCGGCCGCTACGGAACCATTGACCAATGATTGACAGCGTACAGGCACTGGCCATTTTCGAATCGATGCTGCTGATCCGCCGCTTTGAAGAGACGGTAATCGATCTCTGGGCGACCGTGGAAACCGAAAGCCACCGCCACGTCTACATCGGCCAGGAGGCGGTGGGCGCGACAATCATGGAACTGCTGCGCGAAGACGACCTGATCCTGACCACCCACCGCAACCATGGCCACGTGCTCGCCCGAGGCGCCGATCCCGGCCGCGCACTGGCCGAGATCCTCGGTCGGGCGAACGGCTTCAACAAGGGGCGCGGCGGCAGCGCCGGGCTGACGGTTCGCGAGGCGGGATTCCTGGCCACCACGGGCCAGGTGGGCGGCGGCATCGGTCTGGGCATCGGCGCCGCGCAGGCCCAGAAGATCAGGGGCAGGGGCGGGATCTGCGTGACCTTCTTCGGCGACGGCGGGCTGGAAGAAGGGATCGGCTTCGAGGCCATGAACATCGCCGCGCTGTATCGCCTGCCGGTGCTGCTGGTATGCGAGAACAACAGCGTCGGAGTCACCACGGGCCGCGCCCAGAACGAATGGTCGTCGTCCTCCATGGCGGCCGAGACCCTGGGGGACATCCCCCGAGCGCTGGGAATCGCCACGGAAGTGGTTGCCGGGGAAAGCGTGACCGACGTCCACGAGGCAGCGAGCCGGCTGATCGGCGATCTGCGCGAGGGCAGGGCGCCCGCCTTCATCGAGATGCGTACCCGGCGCTGGCCCGGGTCCCGCAGCTTCAACCCGCAACTGGTGACCGGTGTGACCAATCTCGACGATATCTGGGAGCCTGTTTCGGTGACTGGCGAATATTCCGACTGGATCAATCGGTACGATCCGGTCATCGGCTATGGCAGAGATCTGTTCCGTCAAGGCCGGGTGAGTCGCAGCGAGATCGTCGCCATGAACGAGCGAGTCGGCCGAACCGTAGAGGCGGCCCGTGAGTTTGCGCTCGCCAGTCCGCTGCCGTCGGCCGAAAGCGGACTCGCGGGTACGTTCGCATGATGGCCGGGGGAGATTCGCGATGGCGAGGATGACGTTTGCCGCGGCCATGGTGGACGCCGTCGTGGCGCGGATGCACGACGATCCGACCATGACGCTGATCGGCAGCGCTTACCTGCTGGGACCTACGGCAGAGCATCCGGAGTTGAACGCGGTACGGGAGCGCTACGCGGATCGGATCATCGACGAACCGCCCATCGCGGAGTCCGCCGTAGCGGGGCTTGCCATCGGTTCGGCCATGAGCGGTTGCCGCGCGCTGGCACACTTCGGTCTTGCGGCATTCGCCGTCGAGGCCTGGTCACAGTTCATTCACGAGGCGGGCGTGGCGCATCATCAGTCCGGCGGACAGATCACCGTCCCCGCCGTCTTCGTCATGATGCACGGCATCATGCCCATCGAGCACTCCCAGCACAGCCGCAGTCCCTACGCCATGCTGGCCAACTGTCCGGGGATCCAGATCGTGCTGGCGTCCACACCCGCCGATATCAAGGGCCTGATGACGACCGCGCTGAGAAGCGATAATCCCACTGTGGTCATGAACCACCCGTTACTGATGGCAATGGAAGGCGAAGTCCCGGACGGTGATTTCTCCATCCCGTTCGGCCAGGCGGAGGTCAGGCGGGCGGGCGACGATGTCACCATAGTGGCTACGTCGCACAAGGTGCACGTAGCGCTGGAGGCGGCCGAGAGGCTGGCTGCCGATGGCGTTTCTGCCGAGGTCGTCGACCCGCGCACCATCGTGCCCCTGGACCGCGCTGCCATCCTGGCGTCGGTATGCAAGACCGGCCGTGTGGTGGTGGTGGACGACAGCCCTCGCACGTGCGGATTCGGCGCCGAGATCGGGGCGTTGGTCGCGGAGTCCGCCTTCGACGATCTCAAGGCGGCGGTCGTGCGGCTGTCGCCTCCGGACACCCCCATACCGAGAGGTACCGTCGCCCAGACGCCGTTCCGGACAACGCCGGAGAAGGTGGTGGGCGCCGTGCGCTCCGTTCTTTGGTGAGAGGCCCGCAATTGGATACCCTCCGTGAGATATTCGCAATGAGAGGTCCGCAATTCCATGACCCGTGAAATCCTGATGCCGGCGCTGACGCCAACCATGGAGGAGGGAACACTGGCCCGCTGGCACGTGCGTCCCGGCGACTCGGTTGAGGCGGGCCAGGTGATCGCCGAGATCGAGACGGACAAGTCCGTGCTGGAACTGGAGGCGTTGGAGGATGGCGAGATCGGCGAGTTGATGGTGGAGGAGGGCGCCGAGGGCGTGCCCGTGGACCGGGTCATCGCCACCTTACTGGAGGCACACGAGTCATCTGACTCCGAGGAGGCCGACCCGGCACCGCCCGCCGAACTCGCAGACGAAGCCGTTGCATCCGGCATCGGGCGCCCCGAGTCCGGTTCGTCGTCGAAACCGCGGTCGCAGGGGGCGGCGTCGACGCCCGTCATACCATCGTCGGGAGGGCGGCGGAACCGCGTACCCGCGAGTCCGGCGGCCCGGCGTCTTGCACGCGAGCGCGGCATCGATATTGCCGCGCTGATGGGCACAGGCCCGCGCGGCCGGATCGTCGCCGCCGATGTCGAAGCTGCATTGCCGGCGCTGTCTTCCGACGACGGATCGACGGCAGTTGCTGCCACCGGAACGCCGCCGGCCGAGTTGGAAATACCGTTTGAAGAAAGGCCGCTCTCCACCCTGGGCAAGACCATGGCACGGCGGATGGCCGAGTCCAAGGCGACCATTCCCCACTTTCATTGCAGTATCGACGTCTGTGTTGATGCTGCATTGAGCCTGCGGGCTGAACTCAACGCATCCGGGGATGGTCCCAAATTGTCACTGAACGACCTGGTGGTGCACGCCGTGGCCCGGGCTCTGCAGGATACGCCCCGGATGAATGTCCAATACCGGGATGACCGCCTGATCCGGTTCCGGCGCGTGGATATCGCGGTTGCCGTCGCCCTGGACGAGGGTCTGGTGACGCCGGTGTTGCGTGGTGCGGAGACATTGCCGCTGCCCAAACTGGCCTCGCGGATGCGGGACCTGAACGAGCGGGCGCGTGCAAGACAACTGGACGTCGAAGACTACCGGGGCGGTACTTTCACCGTATCCAACGTAGGAATGTTTGGCATCCGCCAGAGCTGGCCGATCATCAATCCGCCGCATGCGGGCACACTCGGCGTCGGCGCGGCCGTGCCCCGGCCGGTGGCGATCGCCGGCGACGATGGCACGCGTGTCGACGTTGCTACCATGATGAGCCTGACCCTGGCCGCCGATCACCGCGCCGTGGACGGTGTGATTTCCGGCCAGTTTCTCCGCCGCCTGAAGGAAGCGCTCGAGCATCCCGAAGCGCTACCCGACTCGGGGGAACGTGCTCAATCGCCGAACACGAGCGACGGGTAGCCTTTCTCCGCGACCAGTGCGGCCGCCTTGCGCATGGGATCGCGGGTGTGGTGGCGGCCGGCGCCATGACCCTCCACGAGGCGGTTGACCATATTGAAATGCGCGCAGACGCAGATGGCGTCCGACAGCGCCTTTTCGCTCCAGCCGGCCGCGAACACGGCATCGGCGTCCTCCTGGGTCATGGCCGAGGGTGTGTACGTGAGTTTCTCCACGTAGCGCAACAGGGCCTTGAAACTCTCCTCAACAGGTGCGGTGTCCAGGTTCGCCAACGCCTGGTCGATCAGTGAATCGTCTGCTCCGGATGCTGCCGCGACCGCGGCATGCCCATGGAATCAGTGCGGGCAGTCGTTCAGGCCGGACACGTACGAGCCGATGAACTCCCGCTGCGCCGGAGTCAGCTCGGATGGATCGCGCAGGATGCGCTGGGACTGCTTCGGAAGCCCCCGCAACCGGTCGGCGCGGGCGCGAACGATGTCGGGCTGGCCGGCGTCTTCATGCAGGAATTTTACGAATGGCATCGCTCGGAACTCCTCTTGGTTGAACAGTATGTAACGAGACTCTTGAGATCAACGCTAAAAGTACATTACTTTCAATATGTTAGGTATAAGCCCTCAAACAGGCAGTTGTGATCTCATCAAAACTGTACTACATTTCCTGCATTAAGGACAGGCGTGCCGGGAAAATGTGAACGAGGGGTATCGATGGAACGCAGGCGCAGTGTGATTTGGGAATTCGGTTGGCTGTTTCTCTTTCCCTGGCTGGTAGCATCGCCCGGCGAACTGGTGGCTCAGGGCGTCGCCGAGGGACTTTCCTTTACGTCGCCGCCACGGATGGAGCAAAACCCCAATCCCGCCGTGCCGCTTGCGGCCGTGCTGTCCTTCGAGTCTCGCGACGCCGTCGCCACTCGGGTGGATTTCGACGACGGTGAGCGAACCTGGAGCATCGATTTCGACCGCGTTCCCGTTGGAGGGGAGATCCTGCCCATCCTGGGGATGCGGCCGGGTCGCCGGCACGAGATCCGCGTCACTATCTTTGACAGTGCGGAAGGCTCGAAGCAGTGGGACGGTGAACTCGGATACACGACGCCGCCATTGCCGGTGGACCGTTACCTCATGCCGGACTACGACGTCCGCGTGGCGCAGCCGGAACGCATGGAGCCCGGGGTGACCATCCTGAGCGTGCGCCGGTCGCTGCTGTTGCGGCCCCAGGATCGCAATCCCGCGCAACAGGCCTTCGTCACCCGCTACGGACTGCTGCTGGCGCTGGACAACGAGGGAGAGGTGGTCTGGTACTACCGGTCCGATGACCGGATCGCGGGCATCGACCGGCTCGCCAACGGCAACATCATCTTCCACATGGCATCGTTCGAGGCCGTGGAGATGGACATGCTCGGCAACCGGCTGCGAAGCTGGTATGCCGAGGAACGTCCGCGCGGTCCGTCCACCGCCCCCGGCGCGGTCCCCATACGGGGCGCGCAGACCCTGCACCATCAGCCCCACGAGGTCCGCGACGGCTCCTTCCTGTCGTTCTCGGCGAACTGGCGGGTGATCGAGAACTGGTACACCAACGAATTCGATCCTACCCCGAGACGAGAACAGAAGGTGATGGGCGACACCATCCTGGAGTTCGACAAGGCCGGCAACATTCTCTGGAGCTGGAACGCCTTCGACTACCTCGACACCGGTATGATCGGCTACGAAGCCTTCAACCCCTACTGGGTCACCCGCGGCTTCCCCGACACCTGGGACTGGAGTCACGGCAACGGCGTCGCCTACGATCCGCGTGACGACTCCGTGGTGGCGAGCTTCAAGCTGCTGGACGCGATCATCAAGATCGACCGCGAAAGCAAGGAGATCAAGTGGATCTTCGGCGATCACGTCGGCTGGGAGGGGGCGCTGCGGGAGAAACTGCTGACTCCGGTCGGCGAGGATTTTCGCTGGCCCTGGCACCAGCACAATCCGCGCTGGACCCACGCCGGCACGCTGATGGTGTTCAACAACAACCGCGGCCAGGCCAAGCCCTTCGACGGTCGGCCGCACGCCCCGTTCGAGGACACGCACAGCTATTCGGTGGAGTACGAAATCGACGAGGCCGAAGGGACGGTGCGCCAGGTCTGGATTGCCGAGCCCGAACTGACCGGGGACGCCTGCAACAGCATGGCCATGAGCGATGCGCATCGACTGCCGCTCACCGACAACATCCTCGAGATCAATGCGCTGTGCATACCGGCCGGCACCTCGGGCGTCACCTGGGACATCTGGGACCGTTCCCAGCGGTATCTTGCAGAAGTGCCACACGGCGGCCGAGTGCGGGAATTTACGCGAACCGACCCCGCCGAAGTCGTTTTCGACGTTTCCTTCAGGGATCCCCACGACGCGCTGGCATGGCAGGTGTACGGCGGGTTCCGCACGCCGAGCCTTTACCCGGATGAGGGCGCAGGCGGGACGGACCGGTAGCCGCCCGCTCGCATCTTCCTGCAGGTGGACGGCGGAGCAACTGAACTCTTGCTGTCGCCACCGGCGACTAATTTTCGGCGTTGGCTCGCACCCGCGCCTCCAGACCCGCTCGCCGGCGCGCGTCGATGAGTTCGATGCGGGGGCCGCCGGGCACCTTGTGGTAGGCGAATCGCGAAATCCGGTCTTCGATCTCGTCGTAGGTCAGTTCGAGGGGAAACCCGGCGGCGCTCAGGCGAGCTGACGTGGCATCGAAGTCGTCGGCCCAGTACGCCATGTGGTGCAGGACGATGCGGTCCGGTGTGTACCAGAGCGTGCCTTCAGGGGCGCAAATGAGTTCCAGGTCGGGCGGTCCCTCGACGGTCCAGCAGGCCTGGAGTGGCACCGAGACCTGCCTGCCATCGATGCGCAGCGGCATCGCGCCGTTTCCCATGGGCGCCCAGCGGCAACCGAAGAAACTGGTGAACAGCGACTTGGCCCGCTCCATGTCCGGCACTGCGATGCCGATGTGGGCCAGCGGTCCGATACTCCGGCCGGCATTGACGTTCAGTGGGTCAGGAATCATCTGCAATTGCTCTTTTGGTGCTTCATCTATTGCTCCTGAGATTGTTCGTACACCGTGCGGCCCTCGAAGATCGTGGTCAACACCTGGGTCTCGGCAATGTCCCGCACGGGAATCTCGAACAGGTTCCGGTCGAGAACGATCAGGTCCGCGGACTTGCCCACTTCGATGGAGCCGGCGATCTCTTCCACCTTTAAGGCCCTGGTGCCGTTGATGGTCACGATCTCAATCGCCGTTTCCAGGTCCACTGCCTGCTCGGGCCACTTGGTTTCCTGTGGATTCTCCAGGTAGGGGTCCTGCCGCGTGAGCAGCGCTTCGACCCCAGGCCACGGATTCGGCGTCGGCACCACCGCCGGCCAGTCCGAACCGAAGGCCGGTGCTGCGCCGGACTCCACCAGGGAGCGAATGGGAAACGAGAATACGGCCCGTTCGCGGCCGATGGTCGCCGTCTGCGCTTCGACCACCCCCGGAACGGGATACCAGAGGATCGGCGCCAGTTCGGGGATCGCATTGAGCTCGGCGAACCGGCCGACGTCATCGGCGTGCATGAGTCCGGCATGGCTGATCTCGTGGCGTAGCCCGGATGGCCCGTTTGCGGCCCGCGCCGCCTCGATGGCGTCCAGGCCCTGGCGCAATGCACCGTCGCCGACGGCATGCATCTTGACGGTCAGCCCCTGGGCGTCGAAGTTGATGACATCCTCCGCCAGGGTGGCCGAATCGTGCAGTGGTTCACCGCGAAAGCCGGCCGGAAATGCGTCGTGGGGCAGGTACGGCTCCAGCATGTACGCGGTTCGCGACGGAGCGATTCCGTCGAGGAAAATCTTGATGAAATCCGGGTTGACACGCTCGCTCCGGTAAGAGTCCCGCTGTTCGATGTTGAGCAGGTGATCCTCGTGGCTCTGAATCCAGGCGCGCTTCCAGATGAGGCTCGCGGCGACGCGGGCAGTGAGCCGGCCGGATTGGTCGAGCGCGTTGTATGCCCTCAGGGCACCGGCCTCGGCGATCGCGTCCTTGAAGCCGGTCACGCCGTATCGATTCAACATCGCCACTATCCACGCGAGGGCTTCCTCGTACTGTTCCGGGGAGTAGTCGGGGAGCGTCGAAATGGCATTGTAGGCCGCATCGTCGATGAGAATCCCGATGGGCATGCCTTCGCTGTCGCGAACGATGGCACCGCCCGGTGGATCGGTCGTGTCAGGACCGATGTCCAGCCGTTGCAGCGCGAGGGAATTCACCCAGGCGTTGTGGACGGTGGAATCCATGAGGAATACCGGGTTGTCCGGCGCAACGGTGTCCAGGAGTTCAGCGTCGATCGATTGGTCGAGCGTGGCAAGCCCCACCGCCCATTGGCCCCCGCGGACCCACTCGCCGGATTCGGCCTCGGACACACAGCCGGCAACATGCTCGAGAATCTCCTCGACGGTGGAGGTGAACGGAAAGCTGCAGTCGTATAGTGCGGCCATGGCACCGTCCACGGGATGGATGTGGATATCGAACATTCCGGGCATGGCCATTCGGCCCTGGAGATCGGTCACCTCGGTGTCCTGACCGACGAGGGCGTTCATTTCGTCGTTGGTGCCGACGGCGACGAACCTGCCATCGGCGATGGCCACTGCCTCGGCCCACGGCTGGGCGCCGTTGACCGTGTAGATCGCGCCGTTGCGCAGGACTCTGTCGGCGGGATCCACAGGCGTTGTGCCCTGGCCAGGTGGCGGTGCTTCGCCCGCCGGTCGGCAAGCGCCCAACAGCACTGCCGGGAGTACGATGTAATGGCAACGAAACGGCTTCACTTCAGGTGCCCCTCCATGGATTGGGTACAGGGTATCCGCGATGACCGATCTTGATTCGACATATAGCGCATACCGGGTGCGTCTGCAAAGTGGGCTCGCCGGAATTCTAAGTTAGACTTGCCGGGAGAGAACGAATAACGGCTATCCGCCAGGCCGAGCACATCGCCGAGAGAATGAGTCAGCGGGAGCTTTGATCGCAGAGCCGGCACAGGTCTGGAACACACTCATGACGTTCAAAGTACAATAGGCCGCTGACGGGACATCTACGTTGTATGGAGTTCGCTCCGGAGGTCAACCATATGAACACCAGAGTCGCTGGCATTTTCCTGGCAAGTTTATTGCTGGTCGTAATGACCGGGGCATTTGGGCACCACGGCGGTGCCGCCTATGACGGTTCGGAGACCGTCGAAGTTGTCGGCAAGGTAAGCCGATTCGAGTTCGTCAATCCCCACGTCCTGATTTATGCGAACGTCATGGACGAGGAAGGCAATACCGTCGAGTGGTCCGGCGAACTGACGAGCCCCAACCGTCTCGCCCGCAGCGAGCGCAGCGCCGTCAGGTGGCACAAGGATATTTTCCAGCCCGGCGACGACATCACCCTGATCGGCAACCCGGCCCGAAGCGGCGCGCCCTCATTGCGCTTGCAGGAAGTGCTGAACGGAGACGGCGTGAAGATGATCGGCGGCAGTTGATTGGAACAATCGCCGCACTTTCCCCCTTTCCGGATGTTATAACTGTGGTTATAATTTGTTCCGGGCAATCCGGGAGCGTGAAGATGGCAGCAGTTCTCAGGATCAGGAAGCTGGGAAATTCGCTAGCGGTGATTCTTCCCAAGGATCAGTTGGAGCGTCTGCATGTGGGCGAAGGTGACGAGCTACACGCGACGGCAACGGTCGATGGGTTGGAACTCTCGCCATTCGATCCGAACTTTGAAATGAAGATCAAGGCCTTTGATCGCACGCGGCGCAAGTTCCGTAACGCGTTGCGCGAACTGGCGCGATGACGCTTGCCTGTTTGGCTGGAAAAGCGGGAGGTCCTGTACTTCCACTCCGAACTCCTGGCCGAGCATGGCGGGCTCGCGGGACCGCCCGACGATCACGTCCTTGAATCAACGCTGGCTCGACCGCGTAACCGCCTTGCGTACCGACCTGACAGTTCCATTTCCGAGCTTGTCGCTGCCTATGGATTCGGATTTTCGCGGAACCACTGTTTTCCGGATGGCAACAAACGCATTGCTCTGGTAGCCATTGATGTATTTCTTCAGGCGAATGGATACGAGCTTCGGGCAAATGAGGCTGAAGCTGTGGTCGCAATACGTGGAACCGCAACCGGAGAGTTGACCGAGCAAGCGCTGTCCACATGGATTGAGTCTCATTCTGTATCCCTGGAATGAGTTGCTCGCGCGCTTGTTGGCATAATGAATGAATTCAGGAGCGTATTTGTCATGTCTACACGGTTTCTTGTTCTGATCGGCGCGGCCTTTGCCGTTGTTTCCTCTTCTTCCTGGTCGCAGGTTGCCGGGCACGGCGATGACCTGTCGGGCGTGTGGACCAACGACCCGGAACCGGACACCCGCCCGTTTCAGAATTGGGCATTGACCGGCGATCCGCCTCCCATGACGGATTGGGCGCAGGAGCGCTTCGATGCGTCCAGGCCCACCTTTGGCCCGCGCAGCGTGCCGGTTCTGGAAACCAACGATCCCGTGTACGCCTGCTTCCCGCCGGGGACGCCACGAATCTACATGCACCCGTTCCCCATGGAAATCGTACAGACGCCCGGCCGGGTGATGATGGTTTTCGAATACGACCACGTCGTGCGGGCGATCTATACCGACGGCCGCGACCATCGCACCGATCTCGCACCCATGTACATGGGCGATTCCACGGGCCACTGGGAAGGGGATACCCTGGTCGTGGAGACGGTCAACTTCAACGACAAGACCTGGGTGGACCGCCGCGGCGTTCCGCACAGCGAAGCAATGCGGGTGGTCGAGCGGATTCGGCGCGTGAGCGAAGACAGGCTCCGTATCGACATCACGGTGGAGGATCCGGTCGCCTTCACCGAGCCCTGGTCGGGACAGCGGCACTATCGGCGCGTGGACTGGGATATCGAAGAGTTCGTCTGCATGGACAATGTCAACTTTGAAGCGTATGAGCGGGAGGTGCTGGAATACGAGGGGGAAACGGAGTAACTCCGGCAACGGGACTGGGAGGCCATGAAATCACTTTCGTTACTGCCATCCGTTGGGTGCTTGTTGCTGTACGCACATGGCGTCTGCGCCCACCACTCCTTCGTGACGCATTACGACTACGACACGGAGATCACGGTTACCGGCATGATTTCGGAGATTCGCCTGGCGAGCCCGCATTCGTTCTTCGCGGTCGACGTGACCATCGAAGACGGCAGCATCGAGACATGGGAAATCGAAGGCAATTCCATACCGCTGCTGACTCGCGCGGGGATTACAGCGGAGACGTTTCGGTTGGGCGAAATATTGACCGTTACGGGAATGCTCAGCCGGGACCCGGACCGCAAGTTGATGTTCGGAATGCGCGCGGAGAAACCGGATGGAGCGACATACAACCTGATTCGCCCGGACTGGGACAGGCCGGCACCGGGCATCACGCTCGTCAGAGGGGTGAGTCAATCCTCGAGTGTTTCGGAACTTGCGGGGATCTGGCAGAGGGTATATCGCGAAGGCGAATTGATGAACCGGTCGGGAGCGAGCCCATATCCGCTGAACGAACGGGGACTTGCCGCCAGAGCCGCCTACAATCCGCTCGAGAGCAAGTACAAGGACTGTCTTCCGATCGAGATTCCTTCCCTGTTTACCCTGCCGTATCTGGTGGAGTTCAGAGTCTCCGATGACCGGGTGGAAATCTACTATGAATACACTGCTGTCCTGAGGCAGTTCGTGACCGACGGTTCGCCGCGACTCGCGCATGAAACCGACCGTTATGGCGTTTCCAGTGCCACCGTGGCCGGAGATGAGTTGACCATCGTTTCCGAAATGTTCCCGCCTTCATCGGCAGGACTCGCCTCGGATTTCGGCCCGTTCGGGAGAGGGACGAATATTCCCTCAAGCGGCCAGAAGCGCCTGACCGAGACGTACCGGTTGCTCAACAATAATGACATCCTTGAATTGAGCCTGCGGGTCGAAGATCCGGAATACCTGTCGGATCCGTTCGACACAACCCTGATCTGGGCCCGGCGGCCCGAGGGAACCGAAATCTACGACTTCGACTGCGATGTGGATATAGCCAGAAGATCGACGAGCAACGCCGTCGTGGATTGAGCGGACTGTCGCCGCGGCTGAATTGACGGGAGCTTCCGCGGCAGGAAATCAGTCCTCGGCTTCCGGCGTGCAGTCGTAGTCCCCGACCGCCGCGTCGGGGTACCAGACCCAGTGCTTCGAGAACGTCATCGGTTCCACCAGGTACTCCGGATCGGCAAAGGTCATGGTGTAGTCCAGCCGGTCCCCCTGTTCACTTACGGTGAAACGCTCTTCCAGCGTTGCCGCCGTACTCATCGGGACGCCCTGACCGTCGAAATGCCCCCAATTCATGTTGCTCGTTGTTACGGCGAGCGTACGGTCGTCGATCCATCGCCCGATCGAATACCCGAGAAGCGAGTCCGGCTGCCCTTCGGCGGACGCGTCCGGCGCCATGTGAATGGTGCGGACCGTATCGAATTCCTCGTTGTGCCAGAGGATGTTTGCCCCGTCCTGCCTGATCTCGAACGGGTAGGGCGCCTCCATGATCATCGGCATGCCCTTGGGCGCGCAGTTCTGCAGCGGGTTGTCGCGCGCCCATTCGAACGCGTCGAACGCCGAAAGCGCCGCCTCGGTGAGGTTGGCGCGGCCCGCTGCGGTCCGCCCGATGTCCCGCGGCAAGAGCATGGGGATGTTGTCGGGCGTGCTCCAGATGCGGAACAGGCCGAGTTCGGGCGCAGTGGTGAAGCCGACCGACTGGCGCCTGCTTGCCGACATTTCGATGGTCTGGTCCGTCCAGCGCCGCTCGACGTTGGCTCCCAGGAGCACTTCCCGGCCATCGCCGGTGAGCAGGTTCGTGAAGTAAAGACGATTTTCGACCCGGTGGGCCGGGTGCCCGGCGACGCGAATCGTGTCGCCCACGGCCATGAAGGAGGGGTCGATCTGCCAGCGGCGCATGTTGCTCAGCGCGGTAGTGGCCATTTCCCACTCGGCCTCTTCGCCGTTTTCGTCCACAACGCGCATGGAAGCCTGAACATGCGGATTGCGCCACAGAATGTCGGTCACCTGGCCTTCGAGTTCGATCAAGGTCGATGTGTCATAGCTGCCCGCGACCGCGTGGTGCGTCAGGCCTGAAATCGGGAAGCCGATCAGGCACAGGACCAAACCCATTCGAATCATCATCCCGTCGTACTCCCGGTAATTTCCCTCGACGCTACTGGAACCCGATCGACGTCCGCTCCACGGAAACGCTTTTTCCTGCCGTTATCGAGTTCAGTTACCCAGAGTGTATCTGAACTGCACGGCGAACTCCCTCAGGCGCCGGTTGAAGCGTGCTGCGGAGGTGGCCGGCGGCTCGGTTGCGAACAGGTTTCTGGTGGAGAAACCGACATTGGCGGCAGCGTTGATCTGCATGCTCCAGGAAACATCGAAGAGCCACTGGCCTTCCTCGTGCACGAACAGCGCGGTAGACGCCGCCGTCGGATCGAGATCGTCGTAGTCGCTATTCAACGAGTCCCGGTAGCTCGTATTGAGCCTGACATTGTGTCTGCCGAGGTTCAGGGACAAGGGGAAAGAACCCTGCCAATGGGGCATGTTGTTCACGCCGTTTGCGAATCCCATGCCGATGCTGCGCCCTATGGCGCTGCAAAGGTCGTTCGGGCACAGACCGGAGCGCTGCGCGACGCCTGCGGGCAACGGAAATTCATAGGTCGTCGTGAACGTGGCTCTCGGGGTAAACGTAATCGCGCCGATCCTCGTGTCAAAGGACATGCGCGAGTGCACATCCAGGAATTCCGCATTCAGGTAGTCCAGGTTGGTGGGCTGGGAGACGATCAGCCCGATGTTCGTCTGATCGATCGGTAGGGAAGGATCCGCGGGAACGATACAACCTCCGTCTTCCACGGAGATCCAGTTGAGATTGCCGCTGGAATCCACTGTCGGGATGCCGTTCACATTGTGTATGCAGTTCAGGTTGGACGAGACGACGTTCGCCGTCGGCGCCACGATCCGGTCCGTGAAGGCAATCGAAACCCACGAGGCGCCGAAAGTGATGCTGTCGTTGACGCGGAAGTCGAAACCGGCCGAGATGTTTTCCGATGTCTGGGGTTTCAGATCGGGATTGGCCCGGGTCTCGAATGCGGCGAAGAACATGCCCATCGCGCCGTAGCGCACGCTGTTGACCACGATACTGCTCGGGCCACCGCCCTGGAACTGGGTCGAGGCGGCGGTCTGGCTGATGGACGGGCCCTTGAACGATGTACCCCAGGAGCCGCGCACCGTGAGGCGGTCCGTGGGCGTCCAGTTGGCTGCAAGTTTCGGGGACAGTTCGCTGAAACCGATGTCATAGGTCTCGTTCCGTGCCGCGACCTGAAGATTGATGTCTTCGTGAATCGGCAGCGCCAACTCGAAAAACAGCGCGTCCACTTCCTGCGTCCCGGTAAAGTCGTTGACGACGCCGGTGGTCGCGGTCAGTCCCAGATTGACCCGCTCATCCGCGTCCCGCGTGACCTGGTCCTCGCGATACGCGAGGCCGAAGGCAGCGCCGACCGGACCGCCCGGCAGTTCACCGAACTCGCCGGTAACCCGAAAGTCGAACGAGAAGAACTCGCCCTTGAAGCGATCGACCCGGTTCGGGATGAGCCATTCCAGCAACTCCGGGTCGTTGGCAAGGCCCATGGACGCAGCGTCGGGTAGCGCCGAACTCATTAACGGGTTGTAGTAGAAGCAACTGCCCTGGCCGGGCGTACCGGACGAGGTATCGCAATTCGGTCCGCCCAAACCCGCGACGGCCGCCGGATATCGCGAGACGATGGGATCCCGGATCGCGTTGTCCACCTCGCTGGTCGCGACCGACGTGGCGGCGTGCCAGGTCCAGTTGCTGCTGATGTCGCCATCCAGGCTGAACGCGCCCCGAACAACGGAATTCTTGTTGTAGGCATCCATCTCCGCCAGAAACGGCATGGTTTCGTCGATGGCATAGATGGGACCGACCATGGGCGGCCTGGCCATGGCCATGCCCATGGCCATGGCGCCGGGAACGAAGCCGAAATTCGAGTCCAGGCTCCGGGCGTGAACGATTGCCGGATGATCGACGGGGAAACTGTATGCCGGACCCAGCGTGGACGGCGTTCGCGGGCTCCAGACGCCGCCGGTGCCCGCATCGCCCCAGCGGTCTATATCGTCGAAAGTCTGGTCACTGAGATTGACCTCGGCGGTGAATCGGAGCGAGTCGGAAAAATCGTGCTGCAAATGTGCGAACGCGATAACCTGCTGGACGTTGTTGTTGATGAGATCGAAGCCGTCGTCGAAGTTGGCCGAACGGGCGCATTGAGTGGCCAGAGCGTTCGGCGTGCTGCCGGTGCCCGCTTCCCGGATTTCATCGTCGGCGGGATCCACGTAGGCCGGGTAGTAGGCGAACTCTCCAAACATCGGATCGCCGCAGAGGGGATCGACCCAGCGGACCGCGGTCATTCCGCCGCCACTGGCGTACCCGAACCCCTGCTGGTTCTCAAGGCCCAGGCTCGTATCCGGATTGACATCGATGGGATATTCAAAGGCATCGTCGATGTCCCTGCGCATCACGATCTGTTCGGCGTGGTATTCCAGCGCCGCGACAAGGTTCGTATTCTCATTGCCGGTGCCGAACAGTGCCGCGATCGTGGCGTTCGCCGCACTGGGTTTCTCTTCCAGCATCCGATTGTCGAAGGAGAAATCGAACCCGCGGAAATTGTTCTTGGTCACGAAGTTGGCGACGCCTGCGACCGGATCGGAGCCGAAAATGGCCGAGCCACCGTCCAGCAACAGTTCCACCCGCTGTACTGCGATGCGCGGCACCAGGGAGTTGATATCGACCCGATTCCAGCCGGTCCCGTCGGGTACCGGATACCCGATCGTCCGCTGGCCATTCAGAACTGTAAGGGAATTCTCGTCGCCCAGGCCGCGCAGGTTGATCGTGGCATTGCGATTCGCCCGTGACCGCGCCATGCCGGCGGCATCGGTCTGATTGATGCTGTCGGAGCTGAAGTTCTGGGGCACGTTGTCGAAAAAGAAGGTGGCCAGATCGGGCGGGGCGTAGTCCACCAGCTCCTCGCCGTCGAAGACAGCCACCGGGGAAGGGGAGTCGATCCCGGTGTAGAGGTACGAACCCGTCACCACGATTTCCTCCAGTTCCGCGCCCTCTTCCTGCGCGAGCGCAGGCGTGATGAGACTGGTGGCAAACGCGCCGATCACGGTGCCGAAAAGGAACTTGCGCGATGTATTCATCAGATTGATCCCTTCAATTTGCGCCTGCGAGAATTGCCGAGATTGTAGTGTTCCTGCTACAGGCGTGATATTTCCATGGTATTCCACGGGTAAGGACTGTTCAACAAGAGCGCCAACGCCACTTGTCGCTCCGGGCGAATCCGGTATCAGTCAGCGCGATTGCGACCATCACCACAACATCTCTGCAACGGCAGCAAGGGCTTTCTGAATGTCACGTGCTGCCCTCGGTGGTAGTGGTTGGATGGTCAATTGAGGATAATGGCCTGGTGCTCTATCCATGGGTGTTATTCGATGAGCCAGGGCGACGCCGGTTATCCGGACTTTCAGGACCACCTGGCTCAACTTGACGCGCGCGGTTTGCTGCGTCGGATCGATCGACCCATCGACAAGGATACCGAGCTGCATCCCCTGGTTCGCTGGCAGTTTCAGGGTGGACTGGTGGAGTCGGAGCGCTCGGCATTTCTGTTCACCCGGGTTACCGGCGCTGGCGGTCAGGCATATGCGATGCCTGTTGCAGTGGGCGCCCTGGCGGCAACACCCGAAATCTACGCCGTAGGCATGGGAGTGGCGGTGGAGGAGATCGGCGCCAGGTGGCTGCACGCCATGAAGAATCCGGTTCCCCCTGTCGGCGTGAATTCGCCGCCGTGCCAGCAGGTCGTTATTCGGGGTGATGCATTGACCGGGCCCGGCGGCGGGCTCGACGCACTCCCGGTCCCGATTTCAACACCAGGATACGACGCGGCTCCCTATCTCGTGGCGACGCTGGTGATTACCCGCGATCCCGACACCGGTGTGCGCAACATGGGTACGTACAGAGCGGCGTTGAAGGCGCCCGACCGCCTCGGCGTGCGAATGGCGACACGGGTCGGCGGTGCGGGCGGTTACCTGCACTGGCGAAAGTATCGCGCCCGTGGCGAGCCGATGCCTTGCGCCATTGCCGTCGGGGCCCCTCCCGTGGTCGCCTACAGCGGCCCGCAGAAGCTGCCCGTGGGGCAGGACGAGATGGCCGTTGCGGGGGGGATCGCCGGTGCGCCGATCCGTGTCGCGAAGGCGGTGACTGTAGACCTGGAAGTGCCGGCGGATGCCGAGATCGTCATAGAGGGCCTGATCGACTCGGAAATGCTCGAACCGGAAGGTCCGTTCGGAGAGAGTCACGGCCACGTGGCGCTCGAAGACTTCAACATGTCGATGCAGGTAACCGCAATTACCCGAAAGCGTTCGCCGGTACTGGCTTCCATCGTCAGCCAGGTCACGCCCAGCGAGTCCAGCGTATTGAAGAAGGTTGCCTACGAGCCGCTGTTTCTCGCTCATCTGCGCGATGAAATGAAGATCCCGGGCGTTGTCAGCGTCAACATGCACGAACCGTTGACCAATTTGCGTCCGGTGATCTTCGTGCGCTTCACTGCAGGAACCGCGCGGGAAGAAGTCTGGCGCGGGCTCGAAGCCGCATCGACGTTGCAGGCCCAATGCGGAAAGATCGTCGTCGCCGTGAGCGAGGACATCGACCCGGCAAATGCCGATGCCATTTTCTGGTCTCTGGCCTATCGCATGAATCCGGTGAACGATGTCCGCATCGTCCCCGGCCGCAGCAGCGGCCACGGCCCCAAGGGGGCCGCAGCAGAGATGGAGTCCGGGATTCTGGTCGACGCTACCCGCAAGGGTCCGATGACGCCGCTGGCTCTACCGGCACGGGAGTACATGGAAAACGCCCGGGCGATCTGGGAGGAGCTGGAACTTCCGGCATTGTCACCGCAAAGTCCGTGGCACGGCTACGCCATGGGCGAGTGGACCGACGCCTGGGAAGCTTTCGCACGCAATGCGGTGGCCGGCAGGTGGAGCGAGAACGGCGCGGCCACGTGGCTTCGCAGACGTTCTGGAATCGAGCCTGAAACGCCCGTAAGCAAAGTTCGGTGACGACAGGATTCGACGATCGAACGTTTCGCTCCATCGGGCGATCCGTGCCCCGCAGGGAGGACGCCAGGCTCCTCACCGGCCGGGGACGGTTCAGCGATGATTTCAGCCTGTCCGGTCAACTCCATGCGGCCATGGTCCGCTCGATGCATCCCCACGCCCGGATCCTGGATGTGCATACCAGTGAAGCCAGGACGATGCCCGGCGTCGCAGCCATATTCACGGGCAGGGATTGCGCGGCCGGCGGCTTGGGGACGATACCCCACAGCCCGGTTCCGTCCACTCGCACCGACCTGAAACTGACGGCGCCGGACGGCGGTCCCATATTTGTCGGGCCGCACGCGATTCTCCCTCAGGACAAGGTGCGCCATGTAGGTGAGGCTCTCGCCATGGTGGTGGCGGAGACCCGCGAACAGGCGGTGGATGCCTCGGAGGCTGTATACGTCGACTATGAGCCCTTGCCCTGGGTGGCCGACAGTGTAGCGGCCGCCGGTTCGGATTCGCCTTCTGTCTGGGAGGAGGTGCCGGACAACGTGTGTTGCGACACGACCTTCGGAGACGTTGAAGCCACGGCAGCGGCCTTCGAAGAAGCGGATCGCATTCTCAGGATGACATTTCGGATCGGGCGGATCACCGGGGTGCCGCTGGAGCCCCGTGCGGCACTGGCCGCATATGATCCCGACAGCGGTCGCTACACGCTCTACGCGGGTAGCAACGGCGCCGTGCGGCACAAGCACCAGATTGCCGCCGCCTTGCGAGAGGATCCCGACGCGCTGCGCGTGCTGTGCCTTGATGTCGGCGGCAACTTCGGTACCAAGAACCGGGTGTACACCGAGTACTGCCTTGTCCTTTGGGCAGCCAGGCGACTCGGTCGGCCGGTCAAGTACACCGCATCCCGGTCCGAGTCTTTCCTGAGCGACTACCAGGCCAGGGACCTGGTCACCGAGGTCGAACTGGCGCTGAGCACAGAGGGGCGTTTCCTGGGTTACAGGGCTTCGAACCTGAGCAACGTGGGCGCCTGGATCGTATCGCTGTCGCCATTGGGGAAGGGCATCGCACTGGTGACCGGCGGCTACCGTTTCGACGCCGCGACCGCCCGGGCGAGGGCGGTGTTCTCCAACACGGCGCCGACCCAGGCCTACCGCAGTTCCGGGCGGCCGGAGGTTACTCACGCGCTGGAGCGCGCGATCGACACGGCTGCCCGGGAGTTCGGTTTCGACCCGATCGAGTTGCGGCGCAGGAATCTTGTGCCTGCGGCCGCCATGCCGCACACCAATCCCCTTGGCATCCGATACGACAGCGGCGAATACGAAACCAATATGGACACGGCGATCGCCCTGGCGGACTGGGACGGATTCTCCAGGCGTGAGGCCGCGGCCCGTGCACGGGGCAAGTGCCTGGGCCGGGGATTCGCCAACTACGTGGAGTCCTCCATCGGCGCGCCCGCGGAGCGAGCCGAACTCACGGTCAAGTCCACCGGCGTGGTCGAAGTGGTGATCGGCACCCAACCGACCGGACAGGGCCAGGAGACGAGCTTCGCGCAGGTCACGGCGGACTTCCTGGCCGTCCCCGTGGATGCTGTAAGGATCGTCCTCGGAGACACCGACATCGTAAAGGCAGGTGGTGGCTCGCACTCAGGGCGATCCATGCGTCAGGCTGCCACCATTATCCATGGGGCGTCCCGGGACCTCATCGAAAAAGCGACCGGGGTTGCCGCGAAGCGATTCGGCGTGGTGCAGTCCGACGTGACCTTTGGCGACGGAGAGTTTCGGATTCCCAGCCTCGGTAAATCGGTGGGCTGGTTCGAGCTGGCTGCCGAAGGCGATCTGGCGGTCGTCAGGGAACATGAAATGGACGAGCCGGTGTTTCCCAATGGCTGTGCCGCGTGTGAGGTGGAAGTCGATCCGGAGACCGGTTCCGTGAGCATCGAACGATACGTCGCCGTGGACGATGTGGGTCGGGTGATCAATCCGTTGATCGTCGATGGCCAGACACACGGTTGCATCGCTCAGGGCGTCGGGCAGGCGTTGTGGGAACAGTGCGTCATCGATCCGGACTCCGGCCAGCCGATTTGCGGCTCCCTGATGGACTACACGCTCTGCCGCGCCGACCAGCTTCCGTCATTCAGGACAGAGCTCAATGAAGTGCTGTCACCGACCAATCCGCTGGGCATCAAGTCCGGGGGAGAAGGCCCGACCACGCCCGCGCCGGCCGCTGTCATCAATGCCATTGTAGATGCGCTGTCGGAGTACGGTGTGCGTGATATCGAGATGCCGGCGACGCCGTTGCGGGTCTGGAACGCGATCCAGGCGGCGGGTCGAGAGTAGTATTGCCGCCCTTCAGGGTCTATGCTTGGAGCCTCGATGCATTGCGGCAGTATGGCTACAGCACGCCATGTCGGGGAGGGAAAATGATGCCTGATGAAAAATCCCATCCAACGATGTCCGAACAGGGGGAATCAGCAAGCGTCAACCGCAGGGAATTCCTCTCTTCCGCAACGGTAGCAGGCCTGGCTGCGGCATCGGTCGGCACCGCCGACAAGGCGGCGGCGCAGCAGGTCGCCAGCAACGAGTCGGCGCCCGGGGCCTTGCCGCCCACAGCCCTCCAGGAGGCGATGGAAAGCGATGTCCCGGAAGGCTACAGCGCCGATCAGGCAAGGGAGTACTTCGTCAGGAACCCGGGCTCGGATTTCATGGTGGACATGATCAAGCGCCTGGGCCTCGACTACATAACCACCAACCCCGGCTCAAGCTTCAGGGGCATTCACGAGTCCATCGTCAACTATGGCGGCAACCAGGCCCCGGAGCTGCTGACCTGCGTTCATGAGGAGCAGGCGGCCGCGATGGCGCATGGCTACTACAAGGTCACCGGACGTCCGCTGGGCGTGCTGTGCCACGGGACGGTGGGTTTGCAGCATGCGTCCATGGCGGTCTACAACGCCTGGTGCGACCGCACGCCGATGATCCTGCTCGCCGGCAACCATCTTGACGCCACCGAGCGCCGCGCGGGCGTGGAGTGGTCGCATTCGGCCCAGGACTGCGTACGCGTGGTGCGCGACTACATCAAGTGGGACGATACGCCGTTCTCGCTGCAGCACTTCGCGGAGTCCATGGCCCGTGCGTACAGGATCGCCATGACGCCGCCCATGGGGCCGGTGGCCGTGGTAATCGACGGACACCTGCAGGAGGGTGAGGTCGGCGATCACGCTCACGAACTGCTGCCGGTGACGCCGGTGCAACCCCCCGTAGGTGACGAGGCCGCGATCGCCGAAGCAGCTCGCTGGCTGGTGGAAGCGGAGTCGCCGGTCATCGTTGCCGACCTGATGGCCCATGACCAGGAGGGCGTGGAGCGGCTGGTCGCGCTGGCGGAGGCGTTGCAGGCTCCGGTGGTCAACCAGTACGGACGGATGAACTTCCCCAACACCCACTACCTTTCACAGGGCGCAGGCGCGGTTGCGCAGGCCGATGTGGTGCTGGGGCTGGAGCTGTTCGATACCTGGGGCGTCATCAATACGCTCCGCGACCGCGTGCACCGCGACGCCGTGCGCAGGGTACGCCCCGACGCGCGAGTGATCAGTATCGGGACAAGCGACCTGTTCACCAAGTCCAATTACCAGAGCTTTCAGCGCTATTACCCGTCGGATCTCGCCATCGCCGGGGATGCTCAGGCGACACTGCCGATTCTGACGGACGCGGTGCTCTCCAGCATGTTGCGGGCGCGGCGGGCAACCAACGCCGAGCGGGAATCCCGCTGGCGGGACGCACACGCGCAAGCCAGGGAACTGGCCCTGAACGACGCCCGGTATGGCTGGGACGCCAGTCCGGTCAGCACATCGCGCCTGTACGCGGAGCTGTGGAACGTGGTGAAGGACAGGGATTGGGCGCTGGTGTCGGATGACAATATGCAAAGCCGCTGGGCGCGCCGGTTGTGGCCGATCGACAGGCACTATCAGTATATCGGCCGCGCGGGCGGCGCCGGTCTTGGCTATGGAGCGCCGGCGGCCGTGGGCGCCGCGCTGGCTCACCGCGCTGAAGGCCGCATGGCGGTCAACGTCCAGCGGGACGGCGACATGATGTACACGCCGGGCGCCTTCTGGACTGCTGCATACCATGGGATACCGCTCCTGACGGTGACCCACAACAACCAGGGCTATCACCAGGAGTTCATGCATCTGCAGAGAATGGCTGCGCGACGGCAACGCGGAATCGACGGAAGTTCGTGGGTGGGCAACGAATTGCGCAACCCGGATATCGACCTGGCCCGGATCGCCGGCGCAATGGGCGTATGGTCGGAAGGCCCGATCACCGATCCCGAGGATCTCGGCCCGGCTCTGGCGCGGGCGGTAGAGGTGGTCGATGGCGGCGAGCCGGCCTTCGTCGACGTGCGCTGCCAGCCGAGATGAACTTGAACCGGCGGTTCTCCCTGTCACCCGGACGCGGCATGCTGGTCATGTCGCTGTGGGCGCTGGGTACAGCGGTTGCATTCCCACAGGAACCGGACGACGACGAGGACACAAGGGAAGGTCGGGCGCTGTACGAAAGCCACCAGTGCTGGCAGTGTCACGGGTACGAAGGGCAGGGCAGCGTGGCCGGCGTGCGGATCGCGCCGACGCTCTATCCCTATGAAGCGTTCGCCGTGCTGGTGCGGCATACGAACCTGATGCCGGCCTATTCGCCCAATGTGCTCAGCGAGGCGCAACTCCGCCAGATATACGCCTTTGTACTATCCATCCCGGAGCCGCCGCCGCTGGAAGAGATTCCGGAACTGGATTTCGACTAGGTACGTATTCGAGAATATAATTTCATGTATAACAAATAGATATAAAATATATATGAGTGATCACATGAATATCAGGCGTTTGATTGCATCTGGGTCCTGGATCCTCCTCGCGTCGACGGCAATGATTCTGGCGGCTTGCCAAACCGAACAGCCGAACTACGCCGAACAGGTGCTTCGCAACGGCAGGATCCTGACGGTCGACAACGACTTTTCCATCGCCGAGGCCCTGGCGATTCAGGGCGAACGCATCGTTGCGGTAGGCAGCAACGTCGACATCGAGGAACAAATCGGGCCCGGCACCGGGGTGATCGATCTTGGGGGCAGAACCGTCATCCCGGGCCTCATCGACAATCACATGCATTTCATTCGCGCCGTGCAGCGCTGGAATCTGCAGGCACGGATCGACGGCGTGAATTCGAAACAGCAGGCGCTGGACATCATGGCCGCCAAGGCCGCATCGATGGAGCCCGGAGAGTGGTTGATGGTGCAAGGCGGCTGGCGGGAAAACCAGTTCGTCGACGGACCGAGCGCATTTACGTTGGAGGAACTCGACGCGGCAGCCCCTGAAAACCCGCTGTTCCTGCAGATCACGTACCAGTCGGTGTATGCCAACAGCCTGGCGCTGGAAGCGGTCGGCGTGTCCCCTGACGAGGGCGCCTACCATCGGGGCCCGCCGCTGATTTCCGGACAGCCTCCCTATGGATTGCTCAATGAGCAGATGCCTTCAGTCTCGCAGGAACAACTGGAACGGAACCTGTTCGACTTCATCCATGAGCTCAATCGCGTCGGCCTGACGAGCGTCTACGATGTCGGCCGGCCACCGGAAGGGGATATCTCGCTGCTGGAACGCATGTCCACGGCGGACGAACCCTTGCCGCTGCGGGTCTGGCACACGCTCAAGTACGAGGCCTACGACCCCCAGGGCGCCGATGCTGCGGTCGCACTGGTGCAAAACAGTGCCCCGGACAATGGCGATTACCTGGGGTTGCTCGGGTTGGGTGAACATATCTATCTACCCATGTTCGACAACCCCGGTACCACGGAGCGTTATTCCGACGAGATCATCGACGAGTTCATGAAGATCGCCATCGCTGCGGCCGAGGGCGGATTCCAGGTGCACGAGCACACCATGCAGGACGTCACGGTGCGGAGCCTGCTGGACAGGTACGAGGAGTTGAACGAAACGATCCCGCTTGCGCCGCTGCGCTGGACGTTCATTCACGTATTCTCGTTGTCACCGGAAAGCATCGAAAGGATCAGGGCGCTGGATATGACGATCGCCGTGCACAGCGTCGCCTCTCTGGCTGAGGCCAGAGTGCCGTTGCGCGATATTCAGGATGGCGGAGTCGTCTGGGGGCTCGGCACGGACGCGACCATCGTGGCGCACTATCAGCCCTTCATCACGCTGGGCTGGGCCGTAACCGGCAAGAACGTTTCCGGCAATACGGTTCTGGACCAGACCGTGAGCCGTGAGGAAGCGCTCATCGCGCACACTCGCGCCAACGCCTGGCTGCTGTTCAAGGAAGATGATCTGGGTACGCTGGAGGCGGGCAAGTTTGCGGATCTGGTGGTGTTGGACCGGGATTACATGACCATCCCGGAAGACGAGATTTTCGACATAGAGCCGGTACTGACCATGGTGGGCGGGCGAATCGCTTACGATGGCATCGGCGCATCGGGTGCGGCGATTGACGAATAGGCCGGCATTGGACAAGTTGCGAGGTTGTTCGCCATGACCAGAAAACTGATTTTATCGTTGAGCGCGTCGTTGCTGGTGTCGACCACTGTCTCTTCGCAGGAGGCTGTACCGGACGCCAATCCACTGGACGGTATCGACATTCGCGTGACCGGGGAGATGGTGAAGGCAGCCCAGGCGATTCTGGAGAGTACGCGCGACGGCGTACCACAGCAGGGCGATCGGGACGCGGGCACCAACCGTGTCGAGCGCATGGTGGGGTACTCGAGGGAAGCGCTTCTCAGCCTGCCGGCGGAAGACGAGGCCAAGCGGGACTGGGTGTACTGGCCACGGTTCCGGGTCGGGCTGACGCTGGAATACATGACCGCCGAGCAGCGGATGCTGGTTCACGATTTCCTGCAGACATCGTTGAGCGCGGTCGGCTACCTGAAGACCGTCCACGTGATGCAGACAGAGGAAATTCTCAACCTCTGGGAGGATATCGGCTTGCCGCGGGGCAACGAAAAGTACTGGCTTGTATTCTTTGGAACGCCGTCAATGGATGAGCCCTGGGCGTGGCGGTTTGAGGGCCACCACGTGTCGCTGAACGTGTCCGTGGCGCCCGGGAGCGTGCGAGTCACTCCCACGTTTTTCGGGGCCGATCCGGCCGAGGTGCCCCAGGGGCCCATGGCGGGCTTCCGACCTCATGCGGCCGTGGAGGATCTGGGCCGTACGCTGATACTGAGCATGGATGCGCCCCAGCGGGAGGTCGCTATCGTCGACGACCAGGCGCCGCGCGAGATTTTTGCGACCAATCTTGGCCGTCCCCGAGACGACTGGGATGCCTGGAAGCAGGCCCTGCAGCCCGAGGGCGTCGCCGTTGAGGATCTTCGGCCGGAACAACGCCACATGGTTCAGCGTCTCCTTGACGAGGTCGTCAGGACGTATCGTCCCGAAATCTCCGAGGCGTACCTGAATACCATCGATGTCGACGACCTGAGTTTTGCCTGGATGGGAAGTACCAACCGGCGCGAACCCCACTATTACCGCCTTCAAGGCGTCGACTTCGTATTCGAATACGATAATGTTCAGGACAATGCCAACCACATTCACACGGTCTGGCGGAGCAAGAGCGGCGATTTCGGGGATGACCTGTTATCCAGGCACTATCAGAGCGCGCATCTCCCGTAACTGTCCGGTCCGGGTCGCGATGGATGATGACCCGCATGGATGACCGGACGGCAGTCAGGAGGCACTGCAGAGGTGGGGTTCCGATTTGCCTCGTAGGGCTGCTGGTGCCGGCCGTATGGACGGCGCAGGCGCAAGAGCCCGTGGCGACAGGCGAGATCAAGACCGCGGAGGCCGTTCGCACCGACGAGCCTATCAGCATCGACGGGCGACTGGACGAAAACGCCTGGAACGACGCCACGGTCATCACGGACCTCCACCAGATCCTCCCGGTCGAATACTCCGAGCCGTCACAGCATACGGAGTTTCTTGTCCTCTACGACGACGACGCGCTCTACCTGGCGGCCCGCATGTACGACGATCAGCCCGACCGCGTGGTGGCCAAGGTCCTGCGGCAGGGAGGCATGTCCTGGCTGGACGATCAGTTCAACATCATTCTGGATCCGTTCAACGACAAGCGCAGCGGATACCGCTTCCAGGTCAATCCGAACGGGGTCTGGGAAGAGGGGCTTTTCAGGGGCGGCGACCAGATGCAGTGGGAATGGAGCGGCATCTGGCAGGCGTCGGCATCCCGGAACGATGAGGGCTGGGTCGCCGAGACGCGCATCCCCTTCAAGACGGTTTCGTTCCATCCGGACAACGACACCTGGGGCATCAACTTCAACCGCAGAATCGCCCGTAACAACGAATCTGTAGGCTGGGTATCCCGGAACCGCACCCAGAATCCGGGTGTTGCAGGAGAAATCACCGGTCTTGTGGGTCTGGATCAGGGACTCGGTCTGGATGTCGTGCCATCCGTGACCGCAAACAGCCGGCGCGGGTTTTCTTCCGGCACGGAGGACTCCGAATTCGAGCCCTCGCTGGATCTCTTCTACAAGGTCACACCGGCCCTGAACGCATCCCTGACGGTGAATACCGATTTCTCCTCCACCGAAGTGGACGATCGACAGGTCAATTTGACCCGGTTCGGGCTGTTTTTTCCCGAGAGGCGGGACTTCTTCCTGCAGGATGCGGATATTTTCGAGTTCGGCCGCATCGGTCAGCGGGAGCAGGGCTCGACCTTCGAAAGGCCGCTGGCCGAGAACGCCCGGCCGTTTTTTTCGCGCACCATCGGGTTGAGCGCCCGGGGCCAGCCGGTGGACCTTGAGGCCGGCGGCAAGCTCAGCGGCCGGGTGGGCCGCTGGAACCTGGGGGCACTGGCGATTCAGCAGGACGAGTTCGAAGGCGTGGAGGCCAAGGACCTCTTCGTCGGCAGAATGGCCGCAAACGTCCTGGAAGAATCCGCCGTGGGTCTCATCGTCACCGACGGCGACCCGCAATCGAATGCCGACAACAGCCTGGCCGGCATCGATTTCCGATACCAGAATACGCGTCTGCCGAATGGCAGAACGATCGAATCTGAAATCTGGTACCAAAAGACCGAGACGGAAGGATTGGACGGCGACGACGGCGCCTGGGGTGCGCGTTTCTGGATGCCGAACAATGCCGGACTTCGGGGAGGCGTCGGGCGGAAGGAAGTTCAGCGGAACTTCAACCCCGCATTGGGTTATCTCAATCGCCGCGATATCCGCGATACGACTGGCGAATTCGGATATACCCACCGTCCGACCGGGTCTTACGTGCGGTCGGTCTATACGGGCGCGACATTCCAGCGGATCGAGCGCTTGACGGGCGGCTTGCAGAGCGAGGCAACGAATTTTCGCGTAAGACTGGAGAACCAGACCGGCGACACCCTGGCGTTCCTTGCCCAAATCGAGCGCGAGGGTCTTGTCGAGCCGTTCGAGATATCACGCGGCATCGTCATTCCCGTCGGGGAATATGCCTTCGACTTGTACGGTGTCGCTCTGGTCACGGGACCCCACCGACGGCTGGTGGCGAACATCAGGGCTGGCGGGGGCAAGTTCTATGACGGCAATCGCAGGACCGTCAACATGCAATTGGAATGGACGCCCATCCCGCAGTTCAGGACCCTCATTGCCTACGACCACAACGACATCGAACTCCCCCAGGGCGATTTCGTTCGCCGATTGGCGCGAATCGGGATCGACTACATTCATTCCTCCAGGCTCTCCTGGGTAAACCTGGTGCAGTACAGCAACGACACGGAGGTCGCCGGCATCAACAGTCGCATCCACTGGATACCCGAGGCGGGGCGGGAACTGTTCGTCGTCCTCAATCACAATCTGGAAGATCCTGACCTGGATAACCGCTTCCATTCGTCTTTCGCGGACCTGTCCGTACAATACCGGCATACGTTCAGGTTCTGACACGCTCAATTTGCCAAGCAGATACTGAATTATGGTTCGTATCTATCTAATTTTAACGGAGTGCGCACGATCTACGTGGTAGGCGAGGGCGGCCCGGTGCGGCCTCGAATGGGCCGTTCGGTGGGGCGGTGGGAGGGACGTACGCTGGTTGTAGAGACGACGGACATGGAATGGCGTTACGTGGACGACCTGGGTACCCCTCAGAGCGAGGACGCGGTCATTGAGGAACGCTTCGCAATGAGCGAGGACGGTGTCCGCCTCGACTGGGAAGCCCGGATTGCCGACCCGGTCAATTACACCGAACCGGTGGTGATGGAAGGCGCCTGGACCTGGGTCCCGGGTCACGAGATCATGCCGTTCAACTGCGAGTTGCCGGAGAGCGGCTGAACTGAAAGCCCCGGCAAAGTTCTCGCGCGTGGCGTGGCTGCCGCCCAATGCCCGCCGTCCGGTCTCTCGCCGGTCCGTGAAATGCGGGAAAGGCGCGACCGCCGCTGTCGGTCGAATGCCAGGCGGCCGCGCCGGTTGTCAGTCCCTGAATCTGAGGGTCAGCGAGTCCCGAAATCCTTGGTCAGGCTCAGGGAGATCATGCGTGGAGGGCCGCGGTCCGTGAATATCCCGTAGTTCTCCGTGTTCGGGCGGTTTCCGGGCCTCCCTCCGTGGAAGAAGCGGGCGAATTTGGAGTGCCACCGCCCGTACACTTCGTCCGTCAGGTTGGTTCCCTCAAGCGCTACGGTAAGCGCCTGGTCCGGAAGGAACCAGGCGATACGGCCGTTCAGCAGCCCCCTGGCCGGAGTCGTGTAGGACTGGTCCGTGTTCTCGGATGAATGGTTGTAGAACTCATCCTGCCAGGCGTAGTTCAGATTGGTCGACAGGCTTCCGGCGCCGACATCGGCCCGATGACTCAGCGACAGGTTGTAGCTCAGTTCCGGCGCGCTGGTTATGAACACGGTCCCCGGCGGACTGGGATTCAGGATGATCGCGTCGGTCCCGCCCGCGGAGAGACTGATGGTCAGGTCGTCGGTCGCGGCCAAGGCGAAGTCAAGCTCCCAGCCCTTGCTGGATACGTCGCCGAGGTTGACGATTTCGACCACCGCCGAGTCTCCGGTCGTGACCAACATGGCGCCCTGACGATTCGTGAAGTCCATGTCGAAGTACGTGAGATTCAGGCGCACGCGATCCTCTAGCCAGTTCGTGCGCATACCGACTTCCGTGCTGATGACTTTTTCCGGCTCGATGGCGTTGATCTCATAAGTCGCAGGGTCGATGGCGCCCAGGCCCATCGAGCCATCGTGGTTGAACGCGCCGGCGCGATAGGCCTTTGAGATCGATCCGTAGAGCATCGCCTGGTCGGATACATCGTGATCGAGCACGAAACGGTAGTCCGTCTCGCTCCAGCCTTCGTCGCCGGTCGTCTCCCAGAGGCAGTCGGGATCGCGTACGACCTGCCCGGTGGTGCTCGATGCCGTCGAGCAATTGTTCCATCCGGTGATGTTGAAGTCTCCGCTTTCCCATTCGCGCATGTGAAAACTGGCGTCTTCGTTGGTATTGCGCAGGCCCACGGTCAGGTTCGTTGCGCCGTTGGGGAAATGGTAGACGCCCTCGGCGAACACGCCGAAGGCCGTTCCCGAGAAAGTGTCGCCCCAGATGTCGCGCGTATCGGCGTCTCCGTTATCGTTGTTCTGGTTGCGCAGGACATGTTGCAACGTGCTGCGGGTCGTATCGTAGTAGTTGATTCCGGATACCAGGTCGATGGCGCCGCCGGCCAGAGCGGAATTCAGCAGGACTTCCAGCATGGTGGCGTCGCCTTCATAGTCGCGAAAACGGATTTCCGCCCCGTAGGTGATCCAGTCCGTCGCCTCGGAATTGGATACGTCGTGCCGGCCGAAGGTGACCTGCAGGCCATGATTCTCGTTCAGGTCCCAGGTCAGCGCGCCGGTGTATTGCCGGTTGTCGGAATCGTCCCAGGTGGCGCAGTCCGACTCCCAGCTCAAGGGGTCCATATCGACCAGGAAGCAATAGCCCGAAACCGTGTAGTCGTCGAGAAGCAGCCGCGGGTCGTTCTGTACCAGCGCGGGTTCGCCGTTGTTGATAAGTTGGCGGTTGAGCTGCGCGATGTGGGCGCCGAGGGGCGCCGTCATGATGTCCAGTTCCTCCATGTCCCGGCTGGACGGGTTGCCACGCGTCTGTTCGGAGCGGATCTTGAAATCCACCGTCATGGAGTCGTCCGGAACCCACCTGAAAGCGAGGCTGGCGATGGTATCGTCGACCTGGCCGAGCGTGGCCTGATCGCCGGACACGCCCCGGCGCGTGACGTAGCCGTCCCGGTTCAGGCTGGCGATGTCGCCCTTGAAAAAGAAATTCTCGCCAAGAGGTGCGTTGAGCGTTGCCTCCAGGTCGGCGCGGCCGAAGTTACCGGCCCGCAACGTCACGTCGGAATAGAACTCCTCCGACGGCTTGCGCGTGGTGATGCGTATGGCCCCGCCGGTGCTGTTTCGCCCGAACAGCGTGCCCTGCGGCCCCCGCAGCACCTCGATGGATTCGATGTCGATGGTCCTCAGGGCATTTCGCGCGATGCTCGGAAAGTAGACATCGTCGATGTACAGCGCCACACCGCTGTCGGTATCCAGCCCCGGACCGCCGCCACCGCCTATACCGCGAATGTTGAATGACGGCTGGCTTCCTCCGTTGCCCCGGGTGGGCGCTATGTTCAGGTTCGGCGCGATCGACTGCAGGTCGTAAAAGTCGGTAACCACCGCTGCTTCGAGGGTCTCCGGCGTGAACGCGGCCACCGATAACGGCGTATCCTGCAGCAGCGTCTCCCGGCGTTCCGCCGTGACGACGATTTCCTCAAGTGCCTGTGCGTGCACCGCGCCGGTCACAAGTGACGCGGATACCACAAGAACTACGGCCGCTGCTCCGGGCAGGGCACGTTGGACAATATGACTCTTTCCCATGGCCAATTCTCCTTCGCGTTTACGACATTCGCATACAGTATCATGTCGATATGTTGCAAAAAAACACACAGATATTACTTCCGTGACAAGCAGCCTGAATTTCGCGCAGCAGGGAGGGTATGTAGAAGTCTCTGAAGGAGGCGCTGCTCAAACCCCTGTTGCTGTAGACCTGTCCCGGCGCGCCCGCCACTCATGATCGCATTTGCGCGTTGATGGTTTTTACCGGGGCGCGCTGTCCTCGTCCAGAAAGGGTACGAACCTGACGGGCAGAACGTGCGTCACGCGCGTCTGCCCGTCTTCGGTTTTCTCCAATACCTGCAGGGATTGGACCTCATTTTCCGGTCCAACCGGAATGACCAGCCGTCCTCCGGGCTTGAGCTGCGTGATCAGCGGCTCCGGAACCGCCTCCGGCGCCGCGGTAACCAGGATCGCATCGAACGGCGCGTACTCCGGCCACCCCTGGTAGCCGTCACCGATTCGGACCGATACGTTGGAATAGCCCAGGCGCTCCAGGGTCAGCGCGGCGCGGCGGCCCAGCGGTTCGACGATCTCGATGGTGTAGACGTGATCGACGGATTCGGCAAGCACGGCGGCCTGGTAGCCTGAGCCGGTGCCGATCTCCAGCACCACCGAATCAGGTCCGACCTCGGCAAGATCCGTCATCAGCGCGACGATATAGGGCTGCGAGATGGTTTGTCCGCTGCCGATGGGCAAGGGGCTGTTGCGATAGGCGTCGGCGCCGCGAAATGCCTCGGGGACGAATTCGTGTCGAGGCACGGTGCGCAGCGCTTCGATGACCTGGTCCTTGAACTGAGGGCGCCCCGTTTCCGCACCGGTCAATTCGGCAAGCCGAACAACCTGTTCAACCATGAATTCGCGTTCTTCCGCGAAATCCGACTGTGCGCCCGACTGCAGCGTTGCCAACAACAGGGGCAGCGCAATGTATGGATTACGGTGCATGACACGCGTTACATCACAGGTTGTTCCTTCGGTCAACAACGGCTGCATCCTGATCGGGTTTCAGGCGGTCTGCTACTATGGGGTGAGATGGCTGGAATACAAAGCCAAATAAGGAAAGGCAAATGAACTATACAAACTTTTGGCGTGTTGTATTGGGTGCTGGTTCTCTTCTTGCCCTGGCGGCGGTTTCCGCAGATGTCGAAGTGACGCTCAAGGATCGTCTGGACGGGAACCTCAACGGTTATTGCCTGGACATCCGGGGCGGCGGCCAGAATATCGACCCGTCTCAGGGGCTGCAGGCGCATACCTGCTACAGCTATCGCGGGGACCTGGGCTCGGACCAGGCGTTCGACCCCGAACTGATGGCCGGTGGCGAATTCAAGGTCATTGCCTTTGATGTATGCGCCACCATGGACGGTACGGAAGCGGGTGCGGAAGTTGAGTTGTCAGCCTGTGATGGAAGCGAACTGCAGCAATTCGACTTGTCGGCGAATGGCAGCATCAGCCCGAAAAGCGCGCCGGGCATGTGTCTGACGGCAGGAAACGAAACGACGTTCGGTATGGGCGGTACCTCGCCGCACCAGATCAAGACCCTTACGCTGCAACAGTGCAGCGATACCCTGGCGGCTTATCAGGAGTGGTATACGCGAACGCAGGAAGACTACAACAGCGAGGTGGGCGAATGAGACTCAGGACACTACCGTGGCTGTTTCTGGTCACCGTGTCGGCCATCGCGGCCCCGCCGGGAACCGCGGGGCCTTTCGACGCTCAGACTTCAATCGCCCAAGTCTCGAAGTCGTGTTGGGCCGTCCCTTTCTCCAAAAATCGTAGCTCACACGCAAACCGAAGCTACGGCCTTCGTTTGAACTACGATTTCTAGCCTGGAATTGGAACGACTTGATCTCTGAACCTGAGGATTTCAGGAAAAAAGTCTGAAACACTTCTAAGTAGCCAATAGAACTCAGCGGGCGCCTCGTCGGTCTAGCTGTTTCACGCGGCTTTTGCCACGGGCCTCTAGAGAATGCTGTATACGATCTCTCCTCCAACCATCGTCATCACGGGTTCGATGTCCTTGATTTCGTGCGCGGGCACCGTCAGGTAGTCGCGATCAAGCACGACAAGGTCCGCCAGTTTGCCGGCCTCGAGGGTCCCCAGGTCGTCTTCCTTGAACATCAGGTATGCGTTCGAACGCGTATGGGCGACAAGCGCCGCTTCCCGACCCACCGGATCCGGGTGAATTGGCGTGCCGTCGATTCCGAGGCCGGTGGCGGCCCACATCAGTGTCACGAAAGGCTGGTAGTGCGACACGACACCCGTATCGGTGCCAAGTCCCCAAATCATTCCACTGGCTTCGAAAGCCGCCATCGGCGGAATCGGCGGTCTGGTTGCGTTGCCTCGAGGCACGATCGGGCGCGCCTGGTGCACTGCCTGGCCGTGGACGGCCGCCGTCAGGCCCAACTCTCTGGCGCGCTGAATGGTTTCCTCCGTCACCGTGAGCACGTGGGCCAGCGTCCAACGCAGATCGGTGATGGGCACGGTTTCATTGAGCGTCTCCAGCCGGTCCAGAAAGTCTATGGTCGTCCGGTCGGCCATCACGTGCTCGTGAATGTGCCAGCCGCCTTCCGCGGCGACGGTGGCAAGTTTCATGTACTCGTTCCAGATCTCGTCCGAATACGACTCCACCGTGTTGGACGAGTCGTGCATCGGGCCGTAAACGTGTTCGCCCAGACCGAGCAGACCGATCCGGTCGTCCACGGAGAAGGGCGTGTGCGACCGAATCAGCTCGACCGCTTCATCCGCCTCGGCCGATGTTTCGGCGCGGTACTTCAATGTATGGAACACCCGCAACGGCAGATGTCTTTCCGACGAAGCGCGTGCGATCAGGGAGATGTCGCCGGCGGAGGGGCGGTCGACATCGTAGACGGTCGTCAATCCCACGGCGTTCAGATCGGCTGAGAACTGGTATAGGTTTTCCTTTAGCTGTTCCTCGGTCGGCGGGGGCATCTCGCGGAACATACGATTGAAGGATTGCCGGCCCTGCCGCCAGGCGCCGGCTTCCGTCCCAACTCCCACAGCGTTCAGAGCAAGGCTGTTTGCGTATGCGCCACGATAACTGGTTTGCGCGTAGAACGGGTTGTCGGGTGCCGCACGATCGAGTTCTTCCAGCGTAAAGCCACCTTTCCGATCGGCGAATTGGTCCACCGACCACCCGCCCTGGACCATGAACCACTCGCCGGCCGGAAGGCTCGCGGCATGCTCCGCGATGATGGCGAGCGCGTCTTCACGCGATGCCACGCCGTCGATTCGCGCCTGTTGATGCCAGCGCTGCACGGTGCGGATGTAGTGCACGTGATTGTCGATGAGGCCCGGAATTACGGTGCGGCCTTCAAGGTCCATGACTACCGTGTCCGGACCGGCAAGCGCGACCACTTCGTCGGTGGCGCCTGTTGCAAGAATCCTCTCGCCATTGATTGCAATGGCTTCCATGACATTGAAATCGTTGTCGACGGTAAGGATCCTCCCGTTGTACAGGATCCGGTCAGGCGCCGGAAAGGCCGCCGTTTCGGTCGTGCTGCCATCGATTGAATCCACCGGGCCGCCATCGCAGCCCACGATCATGACGGACCACAGCAGAAGGAAAATTGAACGCGTTGTCTTGTACATGGCTTGTCCCTCGTCCAACGGAGAACGGTCATTTTCCAGGCGGCTGGTTTCAGTCGCAGAAACCAGGGTTTGAGTCTTTGTAGCCTGCTTTTCGACAGACTGCAACATTACGTCCCGAAAGCAGCTTCACGAACTTCCAAAAGCTTCTTTTTTTCTGCTTTTTCGAGCCGCTTCGGTGCTATGGACTCGTGCTCGCCACTATCTCTCGTGTCGTCATATCGATCACGAACAATCGTGAAATGAAGAAGGGGCCGCTTTGCGCATCCTCCAGTTCAGGCATTTCGTGCATATCCGGCACCGCTGTCGGCAGACCGGAAGAGGCGCCCGTAACAGAGGCACGCACTTCGTAGTTGTTGCCCGCGTAAGCATTGAAGCACAGCTCGGATTCCATGGAATCCAGTGTGGAAGTCGTCGCGCGCGCTTCTATGCAAACGCCGCGAGGCCTTACCCGGATACTGCGGCTCGTCACCCGTATGGGGTCACCTCGGGCGTTATCGGCCGACAGTATTCGAATTCTTGCTGCTGTACGGTCATTCGGCGCTCGCGGGGCACCGATCAGGGCTGTCTGAATGTCAGGAAGCGCCGGCCCCTCATACAATTGTGGTGGCGCACTTGCACACGAGGCCAGTGCCAGGCAGGCCATCATGGCAGTAAGGGAAAGCGTCGATCTCATTTCAATCCCCCGAGCGAAATAGTCTTTCTCTGAAATTGGCGTTACCGGAAGGTTATGTAGAAATCACTGCCGTCACAATAGCCGCGTGCCTCAATCTCGCTACGCAACCTCGGTATCGTCGCCGAACCCCCATACTGAGTTGCCCGGTGGGTTGAGGGACAGTTGCCTTTTTTGTGAAGATGCGAGTAGCGCCCCTCCGTGTTTCCCGGTCGGTACCCAGTGAACTCACGGTGGATGAGGACATTTGCGGGTGGAGGTTTCGCCCGTAATGAATGGAGAAAGGATATGAAGTCGGTTCGTGCAGTTGTTTCACTCTTGCTTGCGGCCTCTCCCGGGTTCGCCCAGAACGTGACGATCACGCCGATCGGCTCTCATCCCGGCGAGTTGTGCGCCAACGACCGGGCCATCGTGTTCGAGGACCCGACCGGCGTCCGCCTGCTCTACGACCCCGCCCACAACCTTGTCGCGGGTGACGACCCACGGCTCGGAGACGTTCATGTGGTGCTGTTCTCCCACATGCATGGGGACCACCTGGGAGATCGCAGCCTTCGGGCCGAGGGCGCCGGCAACTGCGCCAACTCCGAGCGCGTTCCCGCCCCGAACTCCATGACTGCGGAGGTTGTGGTGGCACACGACGCCGTGCTCGTGACGACCCGTGCCATGGCCGGATTCGTGGCCAGCAAGGTCGAGGGCATGCGCGGACGTCCCCTGGGCGTGTGTGCGAATCCCGTTGCCGCCACCGTTCCCGCTGAGACAGCCTGCAGATCCAGCATGGATCTGGGCGGCGTGTTTGTCGCCGGTATGGTCGATGCGGACGCTGGTGTGGAGATCACGATCGTATTCGCGTCACATGTGAACAACGCCCCACCCGCGTTACTCTCCGAAGCGCAGCGGGCCGCCCTTCAGGCCGACGGCGCGATTCTCGAGTACGGTCCGCCCACAGGCTATGTCGTGAAGTTCACCAACGGACTGACCGCCTGGCTTTCGGGCGATACCGGTATCCACTCGGAGATGAGAACGGTCGTCAACGAATTTCACGGGGCGAACCTCGCCGTACTCAACCTGGGTAACAACCCCGGCATCTACATGTCGGCCCCCCACGTGATCGACGAACTGGTCCAGCCGGCGTCGGTGATTCTCACGCATGTGAACGAGCCCGCCACGGAAGGTGGAATTCTCAGTCCGCAGTCGCGTACCGCGGCGGTAATCGACCAACTCGGGACGCCGGCGCACCTGGCCATCAGCGGGCGCACCATGGAGTTCGACGGACAGGGCCGCTGCGTGGCCGGTTGTTGAGGTCTGTCGGGGCATATTTTTCATGCCGCGTGTACAAAATCGCAGCGTTGCCGGGTCGCCGTCAGCGGTATAGTTACCCTTCCACGAGTGAAGTCTTTTTCGACGTGTCGAGAATTGGAGGTGGATTCCGCCATGAACGCGCCGTTCGAACCGAAGATCAGTTCATCGCATATCACGTTGGAAGGGGTGGACCGGGTATGACCCGCTCTGGCATTGGTTTTCTTGAGGTTGCGGGGAGGCGATCCCATTAGGGCCCGGATTCCGAATACGCTGCGCATTCGTCACGCGATTGCCGTCCTGCTGCTGGGCTGGGGCGGATGGGCCGGCGCCGAGCCCAATGTTCTGCTGATCATTGCCGACGACTACGGTTTCGACAAATCGTCGCTCCATGTCTCCGGCGAGCACGTTCCGCCGACACCGGTGATCGAGGCGCTGGCCCGCGAAGGCGTGACCTACGACAACGTGTGGTCGTCACCCAGTTGCTCCCCGACTCGTGCCACCATGATCACAGGACAGTTCGGATCCCGAAACGGGGTGCCCGGAGTCATCACGCCGCCCCTGGAAGGGCTCGTCCATCGCCTGGATTACCCACATTATCTGCCCAGGGAACTGGGCAAGCTCGGATACGTCACGGGCATGGTGGGAAAGTGGCACCTGACCCGCACGGGAGACGGTCCCGTTCTGGCCGGGTACGATTTCTTTGCGGGCCGGCCGCGCAGCTTCGGCGCCGGCGCCGGCGCGCCGGAGGACTCGATCGCTGCCTACTGGGGCGGTTACCTGGAAACCTGGCGCTGCACTCCGGCCTGTGAGCAGGTAATGTTCCCGGAGAGCCCCCGTCCGGCGCCCGTACCGGATCGCCTTCATGGCAACTACATGACCACCTGGGACGTGGATCAGGCGCTTGGATGGATTTCGGAACGGGCGGATTCACCGTGGTTCCTGTGGCTGGCATTCCAGACGCCTCATACGCCGCTTCAGTTGCCCCCGGAACACCTGGTCGACACGGGTGTTGCGGAGCGCATTGAGGACCACTTCGGCAGCTACGAGGCCGGGCTCTGGGTTCAGGAACGTGAGGATCCTTTGGGTGGTCGGCTCGTGTTCGACTCCATGGTTTCGGCCATGGACACCGAAATCGGGCGGTTGCTGGAGGGGGTGGATCTCGAAGAGACGGTGGTGATCTTCCTGGGCGACAACGGCACGGTCGCATCGCTTTCAGACCCGGCCATCGTGCCCGGCCGCCGCGGCAAGGGAAGCCTCTACCAGGGCGGTATCCACGTCCCCATGGTGATCGCGGGCCCGGGTATCGAGGATCGGGGCCGCCGTTCCGGCGCACTCGTGCACACCAGCGACATTTTCCCGACCGTTCTCGATCTCGCGGGAGCAGATATGGGACCGGACGGCGTACCGGCGTCCATTCCGCGTGAGGTCGTGATCCACGGGCGATCCCTGGCGGCCACGCTCAGGGGCGAACCCGTACCGGGACGCCGGTATATTCTCGCGGAAGGCGGCGCCTTCGCGGGCAATCCCGCCTGGGAAGAGCAACCGCGCTTCGGCGGCAGGGAATCCACGGCAATCCGCAACGACCGCTACAAGCTGATGCAAGCTACGGTCCAGGACGAGAATCGCAGCTTTATCTGCATAGACGGGCCGCAACCCACGGTGGAAGATCCTGTGCCGTGCGAACGCGACGAACGGGTCAAGTCCTACGAACTCTACGATCTCCTGAGCGATCCTCGCGAGTCCGACGATCTCCTCGCCAACGGGGTAGACGCGCTCGAGCCCGACGCGCGTTTAGTCTTTGAAGAGCTTCGGGACGCGGTTGCGCACGTCCGGGCGGGCCTCAGGTAACGGGGATCGGGTATGCTGCCAAACAAGACATTTCCACGCAGGGATCAGGGAGGAAGTACCTTGTCTGTTACCAGTACCAGGCTCGCACTCGGGTTGGCCACGCCGATCGGTCTGCTTTTGCTGACCTGCATTGCGAACGCGCACCATTCCACAACCGCGATCTTTGACCCACGCCAAACAGCGGAGGTCGAAGGCACCATTACGGATGTTTTCCTGAGAAATCCGCACATCGGCATGACCCTGCTCGTGGAAAGCGAAACAGGCGAGGAAGAGGAGTGGCAGATCGAAGGAGGCACGTACAACGAACTCGTGCGCATGAACTTCGATGAGTCGACGATTGCGGTCGGAACGAGGGTCCGGGTGATCGGAATGGCCTCTCGGCGAGGCGCGAACGAAATATACCTCAGACAGGTGCTGTCGCCGGACGGCGGGGTAGTCATGCGCGCCGGTGTGGACACGCTCTCCGGCAATACGGAGCGGGACCCCGCGGCTGAAGCGGCCGCGCAGGGCATCTTCCGGGTGTGGGTGAACGGCGGCCGGATCCACAGGCTCCGAAATCCCCTGTCGCCGACCGCGGCTGCCGAGCAGGCCAGGGCGTCCTGGGATCCCCTGACGGACGACCCGAGCCTGCGTTGCCAGGCGCCGGGGATGCCTAACGCCAACCTGAACCCCTATCCCATCGAGTTCGTGGACGAGGGCGACCGGATCGTGCTGCGAATCGAGGAGTGGGATGCGGTACGCACGATCCACCTGAACGGCGAGATTCCCGACGATGTGGAGTCGACGCCGCTTGGCTACTCCGTGGGCCGCTGGGAAGACAAGACCCTGGTCATCGAGACTAGCCACGTGGACTATCCGCTGCTGGACGATTCAGGTACGCCCATGAGCAGCGACGTTCGCATCGTCGAGCGATATACGCTGAACGAAGACGATACCCGGATGGATTACGAAGTCATTGTTACGGATCCCCAGTACCTTGAAGAGCCGGCCGTCTGGGATGCCGTATGGGCTTGGGAGTCCGGCGTTCAGATCAGGCCCTTCGAGTGCACGGTGCGCTGATCCGGGGAGTTTCGCCGCAAGGTCGGGCACGGCTTTTCGCGGCAGTAAAGTTGGAGAGAAACGATGAGAACAACTGCGAAGATGATTTTTCTTGCTGCCTTGTGTGGCCTGTCATGGCACACCGCCGTGGGCCAGGGCATGGGCGGAGCCGGTGCGGACACGATTGTCCAGCTCACCGACAACGTGTACCGGCGCGGCCCGACGTCCAATACCTTCCTTGTCACCGACGAAGGTATCATCATGGTGGACGCCACCTGTTCCGGCAGCGGGATGGAGTGGCTCAAGGAGGAACTGGACCGGCGCTTCGGCGTTCCGGTGAGGTACGTCATCCTCAGCCACGATCACGAGATGCACATCTGCGGCCTGCAGGTCTTCGACGACACCGCAGTCACCATCGGGCATAGCAACATCCGCGAGCACCTCATCCGGGAGAATCGCAACACGTCCATTCCCGACGTGGTGTTCGAGGACGAGATGGAGATCTTTCTCGGCGGCCACCGCGCCGTGCTCTACTACTTCGGCAAGACCCACAGCGACAACCTGATCCAGGTGCACTTTCCCGAGGAGGGTGTGCTGGTGGCGACCGACATGGTCCGCTCGGGCAAGGCGCTGGGCCTGCCGGATTTCCGCGACTCCGACGTGGACGGCGTCATCGATGCGCTGTACGAGCTGTCGAAGCTCGATAACGTGGACATCGTCGTTCCCGGTCACGCGGGTCTCGCCGACCAGCAGTCGTTCGTCTATTTCCGCGAGTGGACCATGACGCTCAGGGAACGCGTCTACGACGAAATGCTCGCCGGCGCGACCGTCGAGGAGATTGTCGAGCGCGTCACCATGGAGGACTTCTCCGACTACGAGAACTACGGGCCGTGGCTGCGCGCCAACGTGATTTCCATGTGGGACTACCTGTACCGGTACCGGGAGCCCAGCCCGGGTGCGCCCGGATCGCAGGGATACCAGCAAAACTGGCCGATCGGTTTTCCCATCGGAGCCGTGAACTTCGCCATACAGGACGAGGCCGAGGAGGAATAATGCCTGGAAACGGAGGCAGAACAGGCCGCTAACGCTGACCGAGCCGAAAAAACCATCGACAATCGGGGGGACCGAAGATGAAACGCGCGAAGCTCGGCGGGTAACTGTCATGACGACGATTGATCCCCGTTCGCTGAGCTTGAGACAGCTCAAGGCCGTGCTACTGGTCGGCGAGACAGGCAGTGTCACCGGCGCGAGTTCTGCTTTCGCCCGGTCCCAGTCCGCCATCACGAAGGCAGTTTCTCATATTGAAAGAAAACTGGAGGTGTCGCTGTTTGACCGGACCGCGTCGGGCATGCTTCCGACTTCGCATGGCAGGGTATTGCTGCGGCGCCTGAAAAATGTGGCCCGGGAGTTCGAATTGGCGCGTGCAGAGTACCTGAACATGATCGCGGAAGCGGACCGGGACCTGAATCTGCCGTTTTTCCGCATGGAAATCAGTAATCAGCGTCTGGATGCATTGATTGCGCTTCATGAGTGTCGAGACGCCAAGCGGGCTGCCGACCGCTTGGGGGTGACTGCACAGTCAATCTATCGCTCGCTCCATGAACTCCAGGAACAGCTTGGCGTTCGTCTGTTCGAACGCTCGACCATCGGAATCCTGGAAGCGACGCCCTTCTCCAAGACCCTGTTGACCCACGTGAAGCTGGCGTTCGCCGAGATTCGGCACGCCATCGCCGAACTTGACAGCATCGATGGTGTTCCGCGGGGCCGGGTCACGGTCGGTACCCTGCCGCCGACCAAGACCATTCTCCCAATGACCATCAACCGCGTGCTGTCGAATTGTCCGCAGATTCAACTGAGTGTCCGGGATGGCGACTTCCAGGGGCTGGAAGCCGGCCTTCGCGCCGGCGACCTGGATATGGTGATCGGTACGCGCTCGGCATCGTCCGATTATCCCGACGTGCTTGTTCTGCCGATGATCGATTCACCGTTCTATGTCTTTGCGCGCGAGGGGCATCCGTTGGCGAATGTGGCGGCGGTCACGCCGGCACAGCTTTCGGAGTGCAAATGGATCATTCCCCCGACTCATACGCCCCAGAGCCGGTGGCTGGCACGGTTTCTGGCGGACAACGGGGGCGGCTTGTCCGCCGACCTCATCGAAACAAGCACGTTTGAAGTCATGGCGGCGGTGGTCGGCAACAGCGACCGGCTCGGACTGGCGCCGCTTCTGGAACTTGAACGATCCGAACCGGGGACCGCGTTGGTCCTGTTGCAGGTTCCGGAGTTGATGGATCAGGAAGACGAGAGCATCCCGAGTACGCTGCACGTAATTCTTCGCGCCCACACGACGCTTTCGCCGGCCGCGAAGGTGTTCTATCGCTCGCTGTTGCGTGTCGCCCGCGAGGTCGAAACAAGAGCGACCCCCGGGAGATCGCTCGCGCGGCCCCATCAGGCTAGAATTTCGTCCATACGCCGACGGTAGACGCATGGCCGGACAAGTTGCAGGGGAAACGAGATGAATGCGCGACCGACAATGGGTGTTGTAGCGGCCGTCGCTTCGGGTCTCGCGCTCGGCGCACAGGCTCAGTCCGTACCCGAGATAGACGGAATATGGGAGCCCACACGCGGCGCGCCCGCGGGTCACCCGTCGGTGGCTGACATCAGCCTTACACCGGAAGGGCGGGCGGAGTTCGAACGGTTTTCGGAAGAGAACGATCCGACCCTGAAATGCATCATGCCGGGCGTTCCCCTCGGCATTCACGATCCGTACCCGCTGGAGATCATCCAGCAGAATCACCAGATCGCGCTGCTGTACGAGCACTTTCACATGGTGCGCAGGATCTTCATGGATGGCAGGCAGGCGCCCGAGGATTGGTGGCCGTCGCTGGTCGGTTTCTCCGTGGGCCGTTGGGAGGGCAACACGCTGGTGGTCCGGACGACCCATCTGGCACCGAATCTCACCTGGCACAATGGCATGCCTTTTTCCGGCGATGCGGAGGCCTATGTGGTCGAGCGCTATCGCTTTGACGGCGACGAATTGTTCCTCACTGCCGAAGTATTCGATCCGAGGTACTACCAAGAGCCGTACGTCATCCTCAGCTCCCGGACGAGGTCTCCGGATGCGATGATCCTTGAGTACGAGTGTTTCTCCGAATACAGTGGATTCTGACGATGAAGAAGGGAGTAACGAGATGAGGCGCCCTGGAATCCTGGTTTGTGCGATTGCTTCAGGTTTGCTGGGATCTCTCCCGGCATTATCGCATCACAGCAGGACAGCGTACTTCGACATGGACACGACCATAGAGCTCAGGGACGTGACCGCCGTGAGCTTCAAGGTAGTGAACCCCCACTCGCAACTGGTGTTCGCGGCAGCGGACGAACAGGGCAACCGGGTGGAGTGGACGGCGGGCGCCATGAGTGCCAGCCACCTTCGCCGGGCCCGCGTTCCCGCTGACCTCATCCGCCCGGGCGACACGTTGACGGTTACCGGCTCCCCGAGCCTCGACAAGTCGAACGTGATGTGGCTGCATACCGTAATCCTGCCCAACGGCGACGTTGCGGACCTGTTCGATGCCATTCGGACCGGGAACGATGTGATCACGCCTGCGGCCAGCCGCTGACACTTGCGCGATATTCTGCCTACCGGCAAGATGAGGTCCCCTCAGCAGGCCGAAGCAGGCGCATTGGAGCGATCGCCATGTCGAGACGGCAATTTCTCAAGAGTTCGGCGGCCCTTGGGGCCAGTGCCGCGGCAGCGGGTTTGGTAGCGCCTGCCTCACGCGCGCAGCAGGCCGGTCCGGCAGGCGGACCGATCCGCATCATGATGGCCGGTTACGGTCCGTCCACGACCAGCTTCAGCCTGGCTCTGAAACGCATGGGCGACCGGCTGGAAGCCCGCTTCGGCGATGACGTGGAAGTGCGCTACGTCTACAACATTCTGGATCTCGGTTACCGGGGTCTGGATATCCTCTGGCTGGTGGAGGAGGGCATTCTGACTCTTGGCTACCAATCCAGCAGTTATCTTACCGACCGCGTTCCGGAACTGGGCCTTGTGGACCTGCCATTCCTGTTCAGGGACAACGTCAGCGCTCGTGCGGCGATGGACGGGGAACTGGGACGCGTCTTGACTGACGCCATTGAGGCGCAGACGGACTATCGCATTCTCGGTTACTTCGAGAACGGTCTGCGCCACATGTCCAATCGGGTGCGTCCGATCCGTTCCCCGGCAGATCTCGACGGTCTGCTCATGCGGGTCCTGCCCAGCCAGGTGCATGCCCGCACTTTCGAACTACTCGGCGCCGACCCGCAGATCATGGATCTTTCCGAAGCCATCGAGCGGATCGTTGGCGGCACCCTCGACGCCCAGGAGAATCCCTTCGCGAACACGGTGACCTACGGCGTCCACAACTTCCATCAGTACCATACCGCCAGCAACCACTTCTACATCTCTCGCCCGATTTTCGTGCACCGTCCCACGTTCGATTCATGGCCTGAAGAGGTGCAGACGGAACTGCGTGCCGCAGTGACCGATGCGGTGGCCTTTCAGCGAAGCCTGAAGGACGGCGAGGAGACCGACGCCGCGGCGGCGATCAGGGAAGCCGGCGGGGAGATCCTCGAACTTACCCCCGAAGAGGTTGACGCGTTCGTTGCGGCCATTCAGCCGATTTACGCCGAAGCCCGGACTCAGTACGATCGGGAATTGCTGGAGTTGGCGGGGCTCTGAGCTATCCGTTCACCAGCTAGAAACGGTCAATTCTCCGCCAGTTGCGCGTAGGCGAGCGGCGCTGGCGCCAACCGTGGTAAGGGTGGCGGCGCAATAACTCGCGGTCTCTGAACAGGAAAATGAGCACGGCCCCGGTGGCGAACCCGCCCACATGAGCCCAGAATGCCACGCCACCTCCCTGGGCGCCGAGAGTGGCGAACCCGCTCAGGACCTGTATGAGCAGCCAATACCCAAGCATCAAAACCGCGGGCACGGCAATCGTCGTGATGAAGAAACCGAAGAAGATCAACATATGGACGTGCACGCGGGGATACAGCAGGATATAGGCGCCCATCACACCACCAATGGCCCCTGATGCTCCTACCATGGGTACGGCGGAGTCGGGATTCGACACGATCTGCGCCGCTGCAGCCGCCAGTCCGCAAAGCACGTAAAACACCGCGAAGCGCCCGTGTCCCATGGAGTCCTCCACGTTGTTGCCGAAGATCCACAGGAACCACATGTTTCCGATGAGATGGAACCAGCCGCCGTGGAGGAACATCGACGTCAGCGTCGTGTGCCAGACCGAGGCATCGCCCAACACGCAAACGCTGTTCGGCCCGACCTGAAACCGTGTGCCAACCGGTATCGTTTGCAGAAGCTCGCCGGGGATCAGGCCAAGTCGGCAGATGGAACCGGCCAGCGCGGGGTCTGAGCCCAGCCCCTGGACGAAGATCCACGCCAGCGCGTTGAGACCGATGATCGTATAGGTCGTATACGGCGTCAGGATCTGGGGATTGTCGTCGCGTATCGGGAACAAGTTTTTGAAGCTCGGTTACTGTATCGAGTGTGTTGGACTGCCGGTGAGCCCTGTCAAGCGAAGCACCTGGTCTCGCTATTCACCCGTGGCAACCCCGACGTCCTCGGCGTAGCGGTACCACGCGTCGATCAGTTCGCCAGTCAGATCAGGCTGCTGCGCCGCCAGATCGTGGCGCTCGAACGGGTCGCTTCCCAGATCGAACAGTTCCCAGCGGGTTTCCTCTTCGGGGGCGGGGAGCCACAGCAACTTCCAGGGCCAGCGAACCAGGGCACGCTGGCCGTGAAGCTCCCAGCCGATCGCCTCGTCAACCCCGTGTACAGGGCTATCGCCACCCTGCAGGTGGTTCAGGAATGACTTGCCGCGAATGGGCAGTACCGGTCGATGGTTGTATTCACCTGCCGGGGGCTCAACGCCCGTCAGTTGCAGCAGCGTCGGCATCACGTCCTGCATGGTGAGGTATTCCCGGGAGAACCCCCCCTTGTCCGTGACGGAGGCGTGCGCAGCGAATGCAGCCGCCAGTACACCGCCTTCGGCCATCGACCCCTTTACGTCCCGATAGGGCGCAGTAGCCGCTTCCGCCCAGCCCCTGCCATATTCGATGAACGAATCGCGATGGCCCATATTGGCGAGGCTGTTGTCGTAACCTTCGGCGAAGCTGGCAGGCGCGCTACCCGAGGCGCCGTTATCCGACATGAACAGGATGAATGTGTTGTCGAATTCACCGATGGACCGCAGGTATTCGGCCAGGCGGCCCACGTGGTGATCCATGTTGGCGACCATGGCCGCGTAGATTTCCATGCGGCGCGCATGTTCGGTGCGGGCGGTTTCGCTTAGTTCTGCCCAGGGTATGGAACTCCGCCGGAAATCCGCCATGTCGGCGTTTGGTGAAATAATCCCCAACTCGCGGGCGCGCTCCACACGGCGATCTCGAACCACGTCGTAACCGTCGTCGTATTGGCCGGCGAACCGATCCAGCCAGTCCTCCGGAACCTGCAGCGGCCAGTGAGGCGCGGTCAGCGCCAGGTAGGCAAAGAACGGCCGGCCGTCGTCCCGGTTCTCATCGATGTACTCGATGATCTTGTCGGTGTACGCCTCTGTGGAGAAGTAATCCTCCGGCAAGGCGGTGACCACATCCCAGTTTTCCCGATAGACAAGCGGGTCCGCTCGGCTGATGCCGCCGTGGGCGCCGCCGTCGGCCGGTCTCAGGTGCAACGCGGTGCCGGTTGTCTGCACGAACGAGGACTCGAAGCCGCGTCCAGCGGGATTTGTCTCGTCGACGAGGGCCCGGCCAAGGTCCCACTTCCCCGCCATGTAGGTGTGATAGCCTGCATCGCGCAAGACTTCGGGCAAGGCTGCAACCCGGTGGCTCAGGTAGCCTTCATAGCCCGGAAGCCCGTAGCCGGTGGCGGTCTGGACAGGCTCGGTGCCGTTGTCGAAGAAACGCTTGATATTCATCGACCCGATTCCGGCCTCGTGATTGTCCATGCCGGACAGGAGCATCGCTCGTGCCGGTGCGCACACGGGCGCCGCGTGAAAGTTTGTCAGGCGCACGCCACTGTAGGCCAATTCGTCCAGGTTCGGCGTTGGAATCTCGCTGCCGAACGAACCCAGGTCGGTATAGCCCATATCGTCGGTGACGATCACGAGAATGTTCGGGCGCTGGTCCACGGCAGGGGTCGCTTCCCGGGTCTGAGTGGCGGGACCGCCGATGTCGCAAGCCGCCACGCTGACAGCGACAACGACTGTCGAAGTTCTGATTCCGACTGAAAATTTCATGGCTCGACGAGTCTCCCCGGCCGACTGGAAGGACCAAGTCCGGCTACGCTAACACCGATTGAGTTCTCGTGCACAAACGTTCTTGCCTCCTTGTTCAACGCGATGCGCTGGTACAGACGGCGCCGCGGGTAGCGCTCGTTCAGGGTAGTTCGTAGCCCGCTGCGGCGATTGTCCGCCGCGCTTCGGGCGACCGCAGAAAACCGACGAATTCCTGGGCTGCCGGGTTGTCCCGACTCCGCATCAGCAGCATTGCGTCTTGCCGTATCGGCTCGTGATGTTGCGCCGGAACAGTCACATAGGCAGCCCCGGACGGGTAGGCGAGGGCTGCGGAAAGCGCGATCAGGCCCAGTTCCGCGTTGCGGGTTTCCACCATCGCGAATGCCTGTCCGACATTCTCGCCCAGCACGACCCTCGGCTGCATTGATTCCCACAGTCCCATCGCCTCGAGTGTTTCCCTGGCGGCGACGCCATAGGGGGCGAGCTGCGGGTTGGCGATGGCGAGGCGGCGGAAAGTGGCGCCGGCCAATGCGTCGACGGTCAGGTTTGCAGAGAATTCCTCGTGCCGGGTCCACAGCGCCAGGCGCCCGAGCGCGTAGGTGAATGGAACGTCGCCCAGGCCCTTTTCGGCCAGTTGACGTGGCCGCTCCGCGTCCGCGGCAAGGAAGAGATCATAGGGTGCGCCATTGATGATCTGCGCATACAACTGGCCGGTAGAGCCATGGACTACCGTCAGTTCGTGGATTCCGTACTCCTCGAACAGAGTCTTCAGATCGCCCATGGGCCCGGCAAAGTTTGCGGCTACCGCCACGGTGGCCTGTTCGGCGTTGACGCCCGATACGAGACACAGTGCGAGCAGTGCGGATACCGGACTCTTCATGAGAATTCACGGCCGGACCGGCAACAGAGCAACTTATTGTCGGTCGTTGATCGCATTTTCGAGCGCCTCAACACAGTACGTATTCAGGCTTTTGCCCTGTTTTGCCGATTCCAACGCCAGTCGCTCGTGAAGAGGCCGCCCTAGCCGAAGATTGAATTTCCCCGAATATTTCTTCCCGGCGAAACCTGGAGGCAGGGTTTCGTTATTCGCTTCTGAAGTTTCCACCCAATGGTCAATAGCGTCGCAAAGCTCGGCGAAGACCCTTTGTTCCCTTGTGCCGTGAACGCCGCCAAACATGAGTTCCGGACACCTGCCGACGAAGCAGCGGTCTTCCTCCGACCATTCCACGATCTTCAAGTATCTGTCCGATTTTCTCATTCCGACACCTTCGGAACAGGGCAAATTTGACGCTTGTTGCGGGCCGGTCGGCGGCACACGGAAACGAATCGTTCAGGCACTATCGGCTCCGTGGCCACACCAGCACGGAGACGGTGGCGTTTTCGAGGTGTCGCTACTTCGCCAGCGGATCCGGACGCACCTGGAAGTGAACGACCAGAGGCCGCGATCCCTGGCCACCTTCCATCAGCCACGGCGTTCGGTCGCCGCTGGGGACCCACAGACCCCGGCCCTTCCAGCCGGCGTCGGGATCGTCGATGCGGCCCTCGAAGCCCTTGCTGTAAAAGCCCAGGGGATAGGGGATGCGCATGGTAACGAATTCCCCGTCCACGAGGGCATGCACGCCGTCGTACAGGTTTGCCGTGGCAATGGGGGTGTTCTCTCCAAGTCCCGACGAATTGTGCTGGTCGACCCAGGTGTAGTAGCTGGACTCGATGCTGTACTCCGGCAACTCGGGAAAGCCCGGGCCGGGGAGGCGGTGGAAGGTCCAGCCCTCGGGGCAGTGATCGCCCGTGGCCGTGGGGCCGTTGAGCGGACCCTCGCACTTGTCGCGGTTGAACTCGCCCAGGTGGCCGCTGCCGAGCGAGACCCAGATCACGCCGCTGCGGTCGATGTCCGCGCCGCGGGATGAGAACCCCGGCAGCGGGATGTTGTAGCGCTCCGCCAGTGCCGTGAAAGGCGGATTGTCGCCCGGGTCAAGCCGCATGATCGCGCCCGGGAAGGTGAAGCTCCATGAACCCCAGACCGTGCGGCCGTCCGCCGGGTTGGGCATGACCGCATAGAATCGCGCCGGCACACGGGTATCCAGTTCCGGATCCATGGGCTCGCCCGGTTCGACCCACTCGTCCTGTTGGCCGTTGCCGTTGGTATCCAGGATCGCCGGCGCCCACCCCTGGGAGGCCACGTAGTCGCCGGTCTCGTCGAACATGTTGGTGTTCAGCCAGCCCACGACATCGCCGCCGCCGCTGGTCCAGAGGGTGTTGTCCTCGTCATACGCGAACTGCAGGTGATGGGTTCCGAAGCAGGTCTCGATGGGTGTGTATTCCCCGGTCTCCTGATCGTAGAGAGCCAGATGGCGGTTGACGCGCGCGGTGGGGAAGTGCTGCGCCGACGGATGGTCGGAGCCTTCACGGCAGAAATCCGCCGTTTGGGGCCGGCGGACGCGCGCCGTGTACCAGACTCGCCCGTGCTCGTCCAGCATGGGATTGTGGGCGTTGGCCTGGCTGTCCCAGATCCGTTCCTCGCCCCAGTAGGCCGAGGGCATACCGATGGGATCGCTGTTGGTGGTGGGCGTTTCCGGATCGAGCACCAGCGCACGGAAGGTCGTGTCGGTGTTGTTGACCGGGTCGAGAATCGGAAAGTTGTCGGTGCTCAACTCGGGCGCCCCGAAGATCTTTCCATAGCCGTTGACCGTCGGATCCCGCCGATCGGTGGTCGAGAGGTCGTGAAGGTAGGACTTCGGATCGGCCCAGTCCCTCACGGTTGCGACCACATTGCGCTCGACACCCTGGGGACGTTCGGGTATCCAGGAGGGCGTTTCGCCGGCGGCAACGCGGTCGGTCCAGTCGGCCAGGTACTTGAACGGCACGCCGGCGAGCCGGGAGGCCAGCGGTTCGATCATCTGCCTGGCGGCTTGTCCGGCCTGAACACGGCGAATCCAGCGCTCCTCGGATGACTCGATGTGCATGAATTCCTCGGGGAAGGTCCGCGTGGACAACTGGCCCAACTGATGGCAGCCTACGCAGGATTGATTCTTCATGGTGCCGAGGTATTCGTTCAGACCGCCGGGCAGGTGCGCCACTTCGCTTTCGTCGGGCAGGTGCATCATGGAGTACCAGGCAATGGCCGGATACACTTCGGCGGCTTCCGCGGCGTCGGCGGCCGGTCGGGCGGTCAGGTCCACAGCATCGCCGGGGCGCGCACCGACCTTGTCCGAATCCGCCAGCCCGTAGCCCCGCACCCAGACTTGGTAGTCCGCATCGGGAAGATCCGGCACCACATAGCGGCCGTCGTCGTCAGTCACGACGATCCGGGCGAACCGCGTCTGGAAGTCATCGGTTTCGGCTATGACCCAGACACCGGCTTCGGGCCCGTTCTCGCTCGTGACGATGCCGCCGATATCGTCGGCGTCGATCGCCACTTCCTGCCCTTGACCGTTGGCGCTCCAGAATGCTGCGGCTGACATGGCGGTGACCCAAAGTCGCCTGGATGTGCTCATTGTCCCCATACCTTTCTCCTTGCGCACCCCCCCCCCAATAATCGGTTTGATGCTCGAGACTTGCGGTTCGTTTATTTGCCGATCCGAATCGTTGTGTCCGTATTCTTTACGTCTCGATACGCAGCAACTCCATCAGGTTACCGCCGACGATGGCGATTTTCTCTTCGTCGCTCAGGTAGGACGCCTCCAGGATCAGGTCCAGCGTATCCGGCCAGTTGAAGGGCACGTCCGTGCCGTAGACGATCTGGCCGGCGCCCATCTCCGCCACCAGGTGCCGCAGGCCCTCGTGCGAGAACACCATGCTGTCCGCGAATACCTGATCCCTGAGGTACTCGCTGGGCAGCCGCGTGCTCGCGCAGTCCGCGTTGCCGCGCACCTCGCAGGCCACTTCGAACCGCATCAGGTAGGACGGCAGGTAGCCACCGCCGTGCGCTCCAACCACCTTGAGCCCCGGGAACCTGTCCAGCGTGCCGTCGAACATCAATCGTGCCAGGAAATGGGCGGTCTCCAGGGGATTGCCGATGATGTTGCCGAGGTCGCCGCGGCCGTCGAATGCGCCTTCGCGGATCAGGTTGGCGGCGTTTCCGGGGTGCATGAACACCGGCGCACCCAGTTCTTCCGCCTTGGCCCAGAACGGGTCGAACCTGGGATCGGAAAGGTTCTCTCCGTTGCAGGACCCGCCCACCGAGGCGCCCCTGTGACCGAGTTCGTTCACGGCGTATTCCAACTGTTCCGCTGCTAGGTCCGGGAACTGCAGGGCGGGCGAAGTCAGGGCGACGAACCGGTCGGGATGTTCCTCCACCCACGCCCCCAGGCCTTCATCGTGGATCCTGACGATTTCCGCCGCCAGATCCCGGTCGGCTCCATACCACCAATACCGGTTGATGCTCAGAGCCTGGTAGTCGATGCCACGTTCGTTCATGACCTCCAGGCGATCGGGTCCGAGGGCCTGCCAGGCGGCAAAGCCCACATCCGCGAATTCGGTTTCCTGCAATGCTTCCGCGACCTCGGGAAAGACACAGTGCGCGTGAATGTCCACGGTGGTAGCCCGCTGGGAGCCGACGTGGATCTCGCGCCGCGCGGTTTGAGCGAGAGAACGTGCAATGGGCGAGAGGAAAATGGCGCCGGCCGCCCCACTTGCTGCCTTCAGGAAGTCTCTGCGATCTGCCATGGTGAACTCCTTTCTGGATTTTTTGCGAACAACGGTTTCCGAGCGCGGCCACCGCAATTCTTGTTCGTATTCGGTCGTACGAAATGAAGTATACAGCCTCGAATGCCATCGAGAGCACGCTGCGGCAGGTCGCAGGGCAAACTTAACTTCCTGTAATGTCTTGGGGTTTCGCTGGCGCGGCCACACCGTTTTCTCTAGTGTCTGGAGATGTTGGCCGGACGGCCCGGCGCCCGTTGAATCCGGAGAGCGGGAATGCGTATCCTGGTAGTCGAAGACGATTCGACCATGGCTCAACACATCGTGCGCGGTCTCACCGAGGCCGGCCATGACGTCGATCACGTCGGCGATGGCCGCGATATGCTGCGGGCCGCGGCCGACGATTCGCTCGACATGTTCGTCGTGGATCGCATGTTGCCGGGCATGGACGGGCTGAGCGCCATTCAGGCGGTCCGTGCCGCCGGAAACCAGACGCCCGTGTTGATCCTGAGCGCCCTGGGCGACGTGGACGATCGCGTTCACGGATTAAGGGCGGGTGGAGACGACTACCTGGTCAAACCGTTTGCGTTCTCCGAGCTGGTCGCCCGGATAGAGGCGCTGGCACGGCGAGCAACGAGCCGCGAGATCAACACTTCGCTGCAGGTGGGTGGACTGTACATAGACCTACTGGCCAGACAGGTCTTTCGCGAGGAAATCGAGATCGATCTCAAGCCCCGGGAATTTCAGCTTCTCGAGTACCTGATGCGCAACGCGGGCCACGTGGTTACCCGCGCCATGCTTCTGGAGGCCGTCTGGCACTATCACTTCGACCCCCAGACCAACGTGATCGACGTCCACATCAGCCGGTTGCGCCAGAAGATCGACAAGGGATTCGAGCAGCCGTTGATTCACACGGTACGCGGAATCGGATATGTACTGGGTGCGTCAGAATAACGTCTGGCGCAGCACCACCTTCCACCTGGGCCTCCTGTTCATGGTGTTGTTTTCGGCGTCGTTCCTGGTTCTCGGCGGATTCATTTACCGCCAGACGCTGGTTTTCATGGAACAGGAAGTACAGGCCCTGATCCAGCTTGAACTGAATCGATCCCGGCAGTTCTACCTGGAGCGCGGCGAAGAATCCTTTCTCGGTGAAATCGACGAGCAGGCGGAGATAGACCCGGCCGGCATCTACATCATTCTCGACGACGCCTGTCAGGGCCTGTTCGGTGGGTACCAGCGGCTGGACGAGGATGAATCGATCCAGGATATTTGCACCAGTGCTTCCGACACGGACGGATGGGTGCAGTTCGAACTGCAGATCCCGCGCGGTTTTCGTGCCGAAATTCCCGAATGGGATGACAACGTATACGCGCGAATTATCCCTATCGCCCCCAACCGTCAACTTCTGTATGGCCGAATGGGCGGAATAATCGATTCGATGCGCCAGGTGATCGGAGAGGCCATGGCGTGGGGAGTGGCCGCCATGGCGGTCCTTGCCGTGATGGGCAGCTACCTGATGGCGGTCAGCATCGCCGGGCGGCTCGAGCAGATCAACCGAATCAGCCAGGACATTCGCCACGGGGATCTGTCGCGGCGCATGCCCCAGGGCCACGGCCGCGACGAGTTCGATCGCCTGGCCGGCAATCTGAACCGCATGCTGGATCAGATCCAGTCCCTGATGGAGGGCGTGCGTACGGTATCGGACGCCATCGCCCATGATCTTCGGACGCCGCTGGCGCGGTTGCGTACCCGGTTGGAACGGCTGCGCGAAGCCCAGCCGGGCGAACTGGAAGAGGACGTGGAACAGTCCATTGCAGAGGCCGACAGCATGCTAGCCACGTTCAATGCACTGCTGCACATCGCCCAGCTCGAGGCCGGCAGCCGTCGAAGCGATTTTGGCAAAGTGGACATGCGGGCGTTGTTGGTTGACATTGCCGAGTTGTACGAACCCGTTGCGAGCGACGGAAATGTCGACCTGCGGCTGGGACTCAACGTCGCGGTGCATGTGAACGGCGACCGCAATCTGCTTTTTCAGGCGATATGCAACCTGGTTGACAATGCCGTCAAGTACACACCGAGGGGAGGGCGGGTACAGCTTGAACTGCACCGGCGCGCCCAGGTTTCACGACTGGTGGTAGCCGACACGGGCCCCGGTATTCCAGCAGAAGAACGCAGCCGTGTGTTCGAGCGCTTCTATCGGCTAGATGCTCATCGGGAGTCGGAGGGCAACGGGCTTGGATTGAGTCTCGTGGCTGCGGTGGCAAAGCTCCACGATTCAAAGGTGGAGTTGCAGGATAACCAACCCGGGCTCCGGGTGATCTGGGATCTGCCGCGTTCCAGGAATCGTTCATGAATCAAAATTAAAATTCGTGGGACTGGAATTCGGGCTAGACTCCGGTCTCGGTTGTTTGACGACAAGGGGATGACGCAGATGAGAAGAACAATCCACGTTCTGGCAGCGGTGTTTCTGGCGCTTGCGGGTACTCATGGGGCGCTGGCGCAGGACATGACTTTCTTCATTACCAGCGTGGGACTCGGTAACGGCGGCGATCTGGGTGGCCTTGAAGGAGCGGACGCCCACTGTCAGGCGCTGGCCGAATCCGCCGGTGCGGGCGACAACACCTGGCGCGCCTACCTGGGTACGGAACGGGAAGGCGGCCGCGGCATCGACGCGCGCAGCCGTATCGGTGAGGGTCCCTGGCACAATGCCAACGGCGACCTGATCGCGGAGAACCTGGACCAGTTGCACGTCAGCCCCAACATGTTCGCCAGCACCGGACTCGACGAGAATGGTAACCGTGTCAATGCGCGCGGCGACCAGCCGAACAGGCACGATATCCTCACAGGGTCCATGGCCGACGGGACCGCCTACTTCCCCGATGATGCGGACCACACCTGCAACAACTGGACCAGCAGCAGCGAAGGCAGCGCCCAGGTGGGGCATCACGACCGGCATGGCGGCGGCAACACGTCCTGGAATTCGGCGCACGCCTCCAGGAGTTGCTCCCAGGAGGATCTGCAGGCCACCGGTGGAGACGGGCTGTTCTACTGTTTCGCGGCCGAATAGCCTTCGCGGCCGACGGGCGTTCGCAGCCGATCGGAGTTCGCGGTTAAACAGCGTTCGTGGCCGACCAGCGCCCGGGTCTGCATGGATCAGGTGAACCTGTTCCGGTCATGCGGGGCCGCGTAGTCTATTTCGGGACCGCTCGGCACGATGCGCGTGGGATTGATCGATTCATGACTGCCGTAGTAATGCGCCTTGATGTGATCCAGGCGCACGGTTTCGGCGATGCCCGGCTGCTGATACAGATCCCGCGTGTAGGCGGACAGATTGGGGTAGTCCGCGATTCGTTTCAGGTTGCACTTGAAGTGCCCGACGTAGACGGGATCGAAACGGAACAGCGTCGTCACCAGGCGCCAGTCTGCTTCGGTGATCGCGCTGCCCGTGAGGTAACGCTGTTCTGAAAGGCGGTCCTCCAGCCAATCGAGCGATTCGAACAGGGGTCCCACGGCCTCTTCGTAAGCTTCCTGTGTGGTGGCGAATCCGGATCGGTAAACGCCGTTGTTGACGGTGTGGTAGACGCGCTCGTTGATCGTGTCGATCTCCTCGCGCAGTGCCTCGGGATAGTAATCGCCAGGCGCGGCACCGACGCCGTCGAATGCGCTGTTGAACATGCGGATGATCTCCGAGGACTCGTTGGATACGATGGTCCCCCGACGCTTGTCCCACAACACCGGTACGGTGACCCGCCCCGTGTAGTCGCTCTTGGCCGCGGTATAGACCTGGTGCATGAACTGCGCCTGGTTCACCGTATCCGGTATCTCGGCATCCTTGAACGTCCAGCCGGACTCACCCATGAACCAGTGAACGGCGGACAGCGAAATCATGTCTTCCAGCCCCTTGATCGCGCGGAAGATGAGCGTCCGGTGAGCCCACGGGCATGCATGGGACACGTACAGGTGATAGCGTCCTGCCTCGGCCTTGAAGCCTCCCGTACCGCTGGGGCCGGGCGAACCGTCGGCAGTCACCCAGTTTCTGTATTGCGATTCCTTGCGGACGAATCGCCCCCTGGAGATTCGTGTGTCGTGCCAGCGGTCCTGCCACTGCCCGTCGACCAGAAGTCCCATTTCTACTCCACGCCGCCCGTCGTATGCTGCCGGCCATGATAGCGGCCTCGTCGGCGCTGGCAACTCAGGCTGTACAATGAGGCAGGAAATTCATTGGCCGCATCGCCGCAGGAGAAAAACGATGTCCAGACGCGGATCCTCAAGCGGTGGAGGCCTCGCCGCACGGCGGGCGTTCCTGCGATACCTGGCCGGGATGCCGGTCGTCGCGGGCTCCGGGTTGCTTCCCCTGCTGGCCGAAAAAATCCTGGCGGACGAACTGCCGACGGATTTGATCGAGTCGGCCGGAGATGCGCTCAATGTCTTCGATTTCGAGCCGGTTGCCAAGACGCGCATGTTGCCCGCCCACTACGGCTATACGGTTTCCGGAACCGATGACGACGAGACCCTGCTGGCCAATCGCGAGGGCTTCCGCCGCTATCGAATCCGAGTGCGGCGTCTGGTGGACGCCCGCGAAGCAGATACTTCCACCCGTGTCTTCGGCATCCCATGGAGCAACCCCATCGCGCTTGCGCCGGTGGGCGGGCAGGCGAAGTACCATCCGGATGCCGAAGTGGCTGCCGCGCACGCCGCCAGGGCGGGCGGGCATACGCAGATTCTCTCCACCATGACCAGCCGCAGCATCGAGGACGTCGCCGCCGCCAGGAACGAACCCGTCTGGTTCCAGCTTTATCCGACCAACTACTGGCGCGTTGCCGAGGCCCTGGTCAAGCGTGCCGAGCAGGCCGGGAGCCCGGTGGTGGCGGTCACCGTGGACCGTTCGGCGCCCCGTAACATGGAGACCTACGAGCGGTACGCGCGCTCGGACGCCACAGACTGCACGGCGTGCCACATTCCCGGTGCAACGCCTCAGCAAAGGCTCCGCAACCGGGGCGTTTGGACGGGGATCGATCTGGACGGCATCGAGAGCACGCAGGCGACAGGGCTCACGTGGGAGTTCGTCGACCGACTGAAGTCGGCGACGTCCATGCAGGTGGTGCTCAAGGGAATCGTCACTGCCGAGGACGCGACGATGTGCCTGCAGCACGGTGTGGACGGGATCATCGTCTCCAATCACGGCGGCCGTTCCGAGGCCAGCGGCCGTTCCACCATCGAGAGCCTGCCGGAAATCGTTGCTGCGGTTAATGGGCAAATCCCGGTTCTGATCGACGGTGGCTTTCGCAGGGGTACGGATATCTTCAAGGCGCTGGCGTTGGGCGCCGATGCGGTGTGCGTCGGCAGGCCCTACGTGTGGGGACTGGGGGCATTCGGTCAGGCGGGCGTCGAGCAGGTGCTCAGCCTGTTGCGGGCTGAATTCCGCCGGGTCATGCGGGAAGTCGGCGTGACTTCGGTCGCGCAGATCGACAGCTCCTGTATCGAGAGCGCCTGATGTCGAGCCGACACGGGCGATCGAGGCTCCTCAATGCATTGGGCTGCGGGGTATTCGCCGCGTCGCTGGTTGCCTGCACCGAGCAGGCGTCAACGCCGCGGTACGCCGACGCGATCGTGGTGGGCGCCGGTCTGTCGGGACTCGCCGCCGCCGTGGAAATGGGCGGCGAAGGCGTTAACGTGGTTCTCCTTGACATGAATTCCGTCATGGGCGGGCACGCCGTAATGGCCGGTGGTTTCGCCATCGTCGATACGCCCATTCAGCACGAGGCGGGATTCGAGGACTCGGCCGAAAAGGCGTATGTGGACTGGATGGATTGGACCGATGACGGCGATCCAGCGTGGACGCGTTACTACGCCGAAAACTCCCGGACGATGATCTACGACTGGATGGCCGAAATGGGCGTGGATTTCGTGCGCGTGCAGGCGGGCCACGAGAACAGCGTGCCGCGATTCCATTTCACTCCGAGGGGTGCGCTCGACGTGGTTCTCGCGCTTTACCGCGAGGCGCTCGCGCTGCCGGACGTCGCCTTCGAGTGGAACGAGAAGGTGCAATCGCTGGTTGTCGAGGACGGGCGCGTGACCGGCGTGACCACGCGGAATTTGCGTACCGGTGTCGAACGCACCCTGTTGGCGCCGAACGTGGTACTGGCCACCGGCGGTTTCGAAGGTAACCTGGAACGGGTGCTGGAATACTGGCGAACGGATTTGCCGAAGCCCGACCGTTTGCTCCTGGGCGCGTCGATTCACGCCACCGGAACCGGCCACGATATGGCCGAGGAAGCCGGCGCCGATCTGACCTGGATGAACCGCCACTACATCTATACCAACGGCATGGTGGACCCTCGCGATCCGGAGCAGACGCTGGCCATTACCGCAGGGAACAATGCAGCGCTCTGGGTCAATGCCCAGGGCCGGCGCTTCACCAACGAAGCGGGGTTCGACAAGACGATCCTGGCGCATGTCCTTGACCAGGAGCCGACGACCTATTGGATGATTTTCGACGAATCCTCCAGGCACGCGTTTTCCATGCGAGGCCGCGAGTGGATCAACAACCCCACTGACGGCCATGCCGTTCTCGACCATCCCGAGGCGACGATCAGGGCGGATTCGCTTGAGCAACTGGCCTCGACGACGGGACTTCCCCCGGACCCGCTGAAGTCCAGCGTGGAGCGCTTCAATGCACTCATCGATGCCGGCGTCGACGAGGATTTTGGCCGCTTTGCCCACCCTGACGAGGCGCCGCCGAAAATCGATCAGGCGCCGTTCTACGCCATCCAGTTTTTCCCGATGCCGCGCAAAAGCATGGGCGGCGTCGCCATAGACATGCAGGCAAGGGCGTTGGACGACGCGGGCGAAGTCGTACCGGGGCTCTACGCGGTGGGCGAACTCACCGGCAGTGTCGGGATCAACGGCACCCACGGCATGGACGGCATGTTTCTCGGCCCGGCGTTGGTCACGGGGCGCATCGCCGGTCGCACCATAGCGGATGTGGTTACGGCAGATATTTCCCGGAAACCCATCGCGGAAGTTTCGCCACTGGCGCCGATGTCCGATGCCGGCCCGTGGGAACCGGCATTGACGGCGGACGATCTCGAAGGGTTGATAGCCCTGAAGCGCGACGGTTACTGGCACTTCGAAGTATCCCATGAACTCGCCCTGGAGAGGGACTACGAGTGCGTACTCTGCCACTCGGCGCAGATGCCCTTCGCGCCGTTGGACAACAGGCAAAGCCTCCTGGCCCAAAGTGAGGTCTGCGGGAACTGTCACGGCAGGTAGCGTCACAAGGATCGCGCAGGTGGCCTTTATTCGAGTGTGTCCGTTGTGGACGCAACGGCAACGCGGACGTGAATGCCGCGTTGAAAATCATGGCGTCGGCGACAAGAATTCAAGTCCCATCTGATATTCTTGCGACGAACGAAAACCGAACACCCATGGAAGTCATGGTATGAGTCCCAGTGAATGACTCAATCGCAATTTCCCAAGGCAGGATTTACGGTCATTGCGCAGCGGTACTGGTGCTGATCGCCTTTGCGGCTGCAGGGCCGGTTCGTGCCCATCATTCGTTTGCGGCGGAATACGATCCCGATAGGCATGGCACGCTGCGGGGCGAAATCGTCGATGTGCAGTTCGTCAATCCCCACGTGCGCTATCGTATCCGCGCGGAGCTGGAAAGCGGGTCCGTCGAAGAATGGGAACTGCAGACCCACAACGTCCGGACCATGGTGCGCATGGGGTGGACAGCCGGGACGATCGAGGTGGGCGACCGTATCGAAGTCTCGGGCGCACTGGGTCGTAACGGTGTCAGGAAACTCTCGATGGATTCGGTCGTTCTGGCCGATGGCACGCGATTCGAGCCGCGCGGCGGCGAGGTTGCCGATGCCTATACGACGAGTGAGATCAACGCCGATCCGAACCAGTCATACGGGGTCGTCACCAACGCTTATCCGATCGACATCACCGGGCTCTGGGACAATACCTATCGATTCAGGTTGACGGTGGACGACCTGGAACCCAGGCCAACGCCGTTCACACCTGAGGGCAAGGCCGCATTCGAGGCCAACGAAAACTGGCGCGATCCCAGCAAGAGTTGCCGCTCGGGCGGGTTGCCGAGACTCTTCGGTTCGCCCACGAACATGGAAATCCTCGATGTCGGCGACTATTACCTGATCACCCAGGCAAATCGGCCCCGAAGGATCTGGATGGATGGGCGCACGGCGCCGCCGCCCGGTTCTGCCCCGAGTCCCATGGGGTTTTCGACCGGGCGCTGGGAAGATGAGGTTCTTGTCATCGAGACCACTCATCTCGAGCCCGGCTGGCTGGATGGGTCCGGACTGCCGATGGCAGGCGTTGGCACCCGGCTTGTCGAGACCTATACCATCAGCGAGGATCGGCTGAGCATGGAACGGCGGATGACCATCCACGATCCCAACTACACCGAGCCGTTGGTGCGTGTACGAGGTTCTGCCCGCAACGACGACCTGCAATTCGTGCTGGATCCCGGCTGCGACCCTCGAGGCTACTATCGCGACTTGCAGCAGCAGGGTCTGATCGAAGCGCTTTGGGAGAACTGATTGCGCATTTCAATTCGTTTCCGGGAGATTTTGGTGGGCGTCGCGGCGGCATTCGCCGCATGCGGGTTCGTTATTCGTGTTTCCACGAAGCCCTGGTGGAGGGCGACGCGATCACTGCGACAGGGCACCGGGTACCGGACATGAGCCGGCTTGAAATGAAGGCGGAGACCGCACTTCTGGTTCTTGTCTGTTCCACCCTGCCCGCGCTTGCGCAAGAGCGCCCGACAACCCCCGTTACGGATGCGATGCTGCAGGACCCCGACCCTGCCGACTGGCTCATGTGGCGCCGCACGCTGAACCAATGGGGGCACAGCCCTCTGGATCAGGTCAACAGAGGCAATGCCGGCGAACTGGAACTGGTCTGGTCGCGGCCGCTGCATTCGGGCGTTCAGGAAGGCACACCGCTCGTCTATGACGGGGTCATGTTCTTTCCCAATCCCAGTGATGTCATTCAGGCCATGGATGCGGCCACGGGCGAATTGTTCTGGGAGTACGCCCGTGCCCTGCCGACGGATCTGAACGTCTACTTTCCAGCGCCCGGCATCAACCGGAATCTGGCGATTTACGAGAACAAGATCATCAATACCAGCGCGGACGACTACCTCTTTGCGCTCGACATGGCCACGGGCGAGCTGGTCTGGGAACACCTGATCATGGACTACCGGGCCGGCGCCCAGCACACCTCGGGCCCGATCATCGGCGACGGCAAGATCATTTCCGGACGGGGCTGCGAACCGGAGGGCGGGCCGGACGCCTGCGTCATCATGGCGCACGACGGCTCCAGCGGCGAGGAACTGTGGCGCACACGGACCATTCCGGCGCCGAGTGAGCCCGGCGGCGACTCGTGGGGGGATGTTCCCTTCGAGGCGCGCTGGCACGTCGGAACGTGGATGGTGCCGAGCTACGATCCGGAACTGCAGCGCGTTTTCATCGGTACATCGGTCACCTCGCCGGCGCCTAAATTCATGCTCGCCGGCAACGATTACCAGTACCTCTATCACAATTCCACCCTGTCGCTGGACGCTGTCACCGGCGAGATCGTGTGGTACTACCAGCACCTGGTGGATCACTGGGACCTGGACCATCCGTTCGAGCGGTTGCTGGTGGACACCGTGGTGGCGCCAAACCCCGACGCGGTCCGCTGGATCAACCCGGATCTGCAGTCCGGAGTGGTCCGCCAGGTGGTCACGGGGATCCCCGGGAAAACAGGAATCGTTTACACGCTCGACCGGGATACGGGCGAGTTTCTCTGGGCGACGCCGACAGTGGCACAAACGGTAGTCGAGAGTATTGACGGCGCTACCGGCGCCGTCCACGTAGCGCAGGACATGCTCTTTACGGGTGCGGAGCAGACGCTTTTCGTCTGCCCGGCAACCTACGGCGGGAAGAACTGGCCCGCCGGCGCCTACAGCCCGGCTTCCAACACCATGTACATGCCGCTTCAGAACACGTGCATGAACATTCGGTCCACGGCGGAAGAGCCCAGCCTGGACGAACTCTACGCGATCGACCCGGCCCGGGAAATCACGCCCGGAGAGGAATACGTCGGTACGGTGCGCGCCATTTCCGCCGAAACCGGCGTGACATCCTGGACCTACGAACAACCCGCCGGCATTGCCTCGCTGATCGTCACGGATGGCGGACTGGTCTTTGCCGGCGACGCCGCCGGCTGGTTCCGGGCGCTGGACCAGATGACGGGCGAGGTGCTCTGGGAGACGGATCTCGGTGCCCAGGTAACAGGATACCCGGTGACCTATGCCGTGGACGGCAAGCAGTATGTTGCCGTCAGTACCGGCGGTTCCCTGACCCTGATGGGGCTGAATCGGCTGGTTTCCGAGGATCTTCGGGCCGGCACCGACACCAATCTGTTCGTCTTCGCGCTGCCGGATTGAGCGCGGCGTTGCAGTTCGATGGCCCGGCTGTAATAGCGGGTCACGTCGTGGCCGAGCCCGATAGCGAGAGGTTGCACAGGAGATCGGATCTCGATCCGCGAATGGCCGGCGCCGCTCATTCGCACATGAAGTTGCCGGCAACCCAGTTCACCGGGTCATTCGGATCGCCATTACCGATGTAGGCCGCCCGTTGGGGGTGCGGACAAACGATCCGTTCATTATCCACGATGCCGTCGGTCAGGCGCTGAACTGTCATTGAATCCGGCGCTGTGTCGTTTTCCACCCAGTCAACGATATGCGCCAGCCGGTCCCAATTGCTCGGGCCGGGTCCGCCCCCGCAGTGGGCCATGCCCGGAATCATGAACAGCCGCACGGCATCTTCCGCAGCCGCGCGGTCGCCGCCGTAGGTTGTGTCGAGCACATCGTTGTAATAGTCCACGATCGGCTCGGCGGGGATGATCGTGTCGGCCCAGCCATGGTAGATCAGCAGCTTGCCGCCCTCCTGAACCAGGTAACGCGTCAGGTTCGGATCGTCCGCATCGGTAATGTCGCGCATGGTATCGCCGAGTCCGGCGGTGAAGTCGTCAAAGTCGAATTGCCACCAGGCGTACTCCGGCGGTTCGCGGGTGGGATCGGGCGCCAGCGAGAGGTCGGCGGGGCGCGTCGTGGGGACGCCGGGGTCGGTGTCGTAGAAGAGGTAATTCACGTAGTCGGAGGTCAGTCCCATCTGGCCGGGCCGATGGTTGTTGCCCTGATGCGGAATCACGGCCCTCGGCCAGAGTACCTCGGACCCAAACGACTTGCCCTTGTAGATTAACCTGCCCCGGGAATCGTGGGGGCCGCTGTAGATGGCCTCAATGGCTGCAAGTTGCGTAGTGGTGAAGCAGTCGTCCGCGTTCACGTCGTTCGGGCACATTGCGTGGGCAAGATCCCTGACGGGCGAAAAGTCGCAGGACAGGGGGTCGTTGACCACGCGGTCCGTGATCCCGTCATTGGCATCGCATTGGGCGAGCACGGCTTCGGTCAGCATGTTGGCCTTGGTGAGGCTGTCGAGCTGGCCGTCGCCGGTGGTGTCGAACGCGAGAGCGCCGGCATGGTTGTCCTTGAGCATGATCTGCATGTCCCAGTTGTGGGTGAGATTCAAACGCTGCAGGAATGAGGCCGGAGCGCCGGCCACGATGCCGTCGAAGATGGCCGGCAGCCGTTGCGCGGCCATCAGCCCCTGGCGCCCGCCGGTGGAGCAGCCTTCGTGGTAGGCGTAGTCCGGCAGCCGGCCGTAGTAGGCTCTGATGGCCCTCCTGGCCGCCGTGGCCGTTACCTCCAGGTGGCGATAGCCGTAGACAATTTCCCCCTGGCGGTTGTTGAACGCCCACGAAGCCCCGGGCTGTGAACCGCTGTCGTGGCCCATGTTGCTGTTGGCGACCGCGTAGCCCTCGGCAACCCGGTGGGGCGCGTAGTCCAGGTCGCCGTCGTGACCGCCATCGCCCCAGTGGAGGAACCGCCCGTTCCAGGCTTGCGGTGGCGGCAACTGCACGTAGTAGGTGATGCCGGGAGCCACCAGGCCCTGAACGTGGCAATGGTCGGGAAACCGTTCGTTGGCGGGGCGCCATTCCGCCCGGTAAAGGGTCAGGTTGCGGGTATCCATCATGCCTTCGCAATGTGCAGCATGGTCGTCCTGAGCGTGGCTGGCGGCGGCGCACGTCAGCCAGCCGACAAGGACCGCCTGAAGGGCTGCAATCGTTCTCACTTGTCGCCTCCCGTGACGTAATGCGATGATTCCGGGTGCGTTGAAAGACTACGCTGCCCGGGTTGCTTTGTCGATTTTCCGGATGGATCGAAGATTGGCTTGAAGGTGCCGTGGAGCCGCCAATTTCCCTATACTAGGACCATTGCCAAAACGGAACGGCTCTGCCTGGAATACGGTTCGCTGTGGTTCCGGTCAGGGAGGAACGGCCATGAAGAGATTGACGGGCGTCCTGTTCCTGGTGGCCATGGCGGCAATCTTTTGTTCGGCGACGGCACAGGAGCAGGCACGGCGGGGCAAGGTGGTCTACGACTACTGGTGCATCCAGTGTCATGGGAGCTTTCCCGGCACGCCGGGTACGCAGGCCCTGCAGGTGCTCTACGGAGGGTTGAAGCCCGCCGACCTGGAGGAGCGTACCGACTTGCCGGCAGAACTGGTAAGGCTCTACGTGCGCACCGGTGTTTCCATCATGCCGACTTTCCGCAAGACGGAAATCAGCGATGAGGATCTGGAAGCCCTGGTGGCCTACCTCTCGTTCGACTACGAGCCCTAGAAATTGCGGTGGGAGTACCTCCGCGGGAAGTGGAACCCAGCGACTTCGAAGCCGTGCGCGAGGTGTTCGAAAGTGCCGTGGGGGCGCTTCACGGAATTGACTGACCTCGCCGGGACGACATGAAGACAGTGCCGCTGATCTCAGCCGCAGAGGCTGCACGGATGGTCAAGACCGGAGACGTACTGGTCGTTGGCGGATTCGGCATGACCGGTACGCCCATTCACCTGCTGGACGCGATCGCCGCAACGGATGTCAACGGCCTGACGATGATTGCCAACAACATCGGCGAACCCGGCCTCGGGGGCGGACGGATGCTGCGCAACGGGCAGATCGGCAAGGCGATCGGTTCCTATTACACCAGCAATCGCGAAGCCGTCGAGGCGTATCAGACAGGGAAGATCGACATAGAATTGCTGCCCCAGGGCAGCATGGCCGAGGCGATCCGCGCGGGAGGTGCCGGCCTCGGCGGATTCTATACGCCCGCTTCTGCCGGTACGTCGTTGGCCGAGGGGCGCGACACGCGCATCATCGACGGCATCGAATACGTATTCCAACCGGCCCTGACCGCGGATGTGGCGCTGATTCGTGCATGGCAGGCCGATACCGCCGGCAACCTCGTCTACCGCAGGACCGAGAACAACTTCAACCAGGCCGCAGCGACTGCCGGAAGACTGGTCATCGCCGAGGCGGAAACCGTGGTTCCCGTGGGCGAACTGGACCCGGATCACATTCATACGCCCGGGTGCTTTGTCGACTACCTGGTCGAGGCTCACACCACGCTCGAGGAATTGGGCAGTTCGGCTTCGGTAGCGGGCAGCCTCAAGAAGGTGAGCGAGGCGCGCATGACCATGGCGCGCGGGGCGCTGGAAGAACTGAATCCGGGTGACGTCGTCAATCTCGGCATCGGCATTCCCACCCTGGTGGCGGACCTGATCACACCGGAGCACGGCATCATCATGCACACGGAAAACGGAATGCTGGGTGTCGGTCCGGAACCGGAGTCCGGCGGGGCGATGGATTATCCCGTCAACGCGGGCAAGATCCCGGTGACCGCGTTACCGGGCAGCAGCTATTTCGACAGCGCCAGTTCCTTCGGCATGATCCGGGGCGGGCACGTGGATGTGGCGGTCATGGGCGGTTTGCAGGTGGACGAGAGCGCCAACCTCGCCAATTGGGCCGTTCCCGGAAAGCCGCTTCTGGGAGTAGGGGGCGCCATGGACCTTGCTTCGGGCGTGCGGAAGCTGATCGTCACGATGATGCACACCAGCCGCGACGGGGCAGCCAAGATCGTTCCGGAGTGCACGCTGCCGCTCACGGCCGTCGGTGCCGTGAGCGTAATCGTAACGGAGTTGGCCAAGTTTCGTTTCGTGGATGGGCGGCTGGCCCTGGTCGGCGTCATGCCCGGGGCATCCCTCGACGAAATTCGTGCAAACACAACCGCGCAGTTCGACGTCAGGACTTGAAAAAGGCCGGTGCCTCGCCGGGGCGCCATCAGGCTGCGCCGGGCACAAGACTCGACCTGACTTGGCATACATAAATTAATACATGAGAAAACGATTAACTATTTATGAATAAAATGAGACTAAGTTGGCTAGCCAACGCAGCGCCTGGTCTTTTGCCGGTCTTCCTGGGCGGACTGGCCAACGCCCAGTTTCCACCCGCGTCACCGGATGCGCTGGAGCAGTATCCGATTTCCGAACATGACCGGCGTGTAAGCGCAATCGAGTCCTTCGACCAGGTGCTGGACGGCTGGGAGCGCCGCGCCAGGACCGGCAACATCATGAGTTCGTATGACGTGCAGGTGATCGAAACCTACGACCCGGGCGAGCAGAAGTTTGAGCCGCAGCCCGGCAAGACGTATTTCTACGAAAACCTGGGTACTTCGACCGTCTTCTATTCCGCCGGTCGGCGTCAAGCGGCGGTGGAGGGCAACCAGGTCGTAGTCGGGGACGCCGAGACCAAGGAAGTCATTGCATCCTACATGTTGGCGCCCGAGATGCGCAGCAGCATGCACACCACGTTCATGTCTCCGGACGGACGGTATGTCTTCATCATCGGCTCGCCGTCGGGGGAACCCACCGGACTGGCGGGACTCGCCGTTTCGGCTTCCCTGATAAAGGTCGACGCCCTGACGCTCCAGCCGGTCAAGCAGATGAACGTGGGAGGGCGATTGCACCACGGGCAGATCTTTCGGGACAGATTCCTGCTGATAGACACGTTCGCCCGGGACGACGATGGGCTCGACCTGTTCCTGTTCGATCCGGAAACGGACCGCATCATCGGCGGTGTGCGCGACGAGGACCTGGGCGGCGCGACCTACACCGCGTACACGGACGACGAGTACATCTACGTGCTCATGGAACCGGTGGGCTACGGCCCCATGTCGCTGACCGGATACATCGGAGCAGTCAATCTCGGGCTGGGACAGGTCACGGCGCTGCGCCCATTCTGGGTGTCTCGAATCGATCCGGACACCTGGGAAGTGGTGGACGAATACCCCTATCCGGGATACCGTGGCGACTGGATCCTCATCGACGACGCCAGCGAATACATTTACGTCCCCGGCGGCGGCTCCCACAGCCTGTCCAAGATCGAGCTTGCGACCGGCGACATCGCATGGCACCGGTCGACGGGCATCGGCCCCTATGGGGCGTCGTTCAATGCGGATCAGTCGGAAATCTGGGTGGCGGACAAGGGCGAGGCGAACGGCTTCTTCGGGCGCACGCTGACCGTCTTCGATACCGCGACCGGCAATCCGCTGGAAACCCTGTTCTCCGGGTACGTGGTGGATCATGTGCTGCTGTCGCCCAATGGCAGGGAAATGTGGGCCACCGCCAACGGTGACGCGCAGATCTTCGTATACGATGCGGCAACCCGCGAACAGACTCACGTCATCGACATGCCCAACTGGGGCGAGCCCCACGGTCTGGTCTGGGTTCACTACGACGCCGACGGAAGTCCCCGGGTCGTCAGGGACCAGGGGGGATTTCGCGGCGGTATCGACCCGGTCGCGGGTATCGTCCTCGACTACTGAGCCGGATTTGTGCCGGTGCGGTCACCGATGGGCATGATCGAGTGACTCTATCCGGTGTAAACTCAGCCTTCGCAGGAGGGCAACCAAGATGAGAAACAACACAAGATTTCGATGCACGTGGGTTCTGCTGGCGGGGGCCGCATTGGCCGCGTTCTCCGCAGTCGGCCGGGCGCAGGCGCCTGAATTCGTATTCGATCCAAGCTGGCCCCAACCGTTGCCGAACAATTGGAAAATCGGCGGAATCACGGGCCTTGCCGTGGACGCCGACGACAACATCTGGGTACTCAACCGGCCGAACGACCTGACGGCACTGGAACTCAGGGCGGAACCCTCACCGTCCATTGCGCTGTGCTGCGCGCGGCCGCCGGCGATGATTCACTTCGACCGGCGCGGCAACGTCATCGGGTCGTTCGATGCGACCCAGGGTCACGGCATGGACGTGGACGCCGAGGGGTTTGTCTACCTGGGTCAGGACACCGTTCGCAAGTACGACCCGAGCACGGGCGAGGTGGTGGCGGAAATCGCGCGCACGCCCGAACGTGAGAACGGTGCCCGGGTGGGTCTGCCGCCGCCCGTGGAGCGCGAGCCCGGCCAGGGCAGTCGCGGTCCGGTGATCAATTTCCTCGGGCCGCCCGGGGGTATGGCCGCCGCCGACCCGGCCGTGCTGGAGCAGCGGGCCGCCGCGCAAATGGCGTTTCGCGAGCGCTATCCGCCATCGACTCCGATGGTCGTTGGCGGTATCGAGGAGATCCGGATCGTCGATGCCGAAAACGAAGTGTACGTCGCCGACAACTACCTGGGCGGACGTGTTCTCGTATTCGATCTGGATACGCTCGAGTTCAAGCGCGGCTGGGGCGCCTACGGCAAGCCGCTGGCGGAGATCAGTGTCGACGACGCGGATCACGATTACACGCCCAACGGCCCCATGCCGCCGGACTTCGCCGGACACCTGACGATCAACGTCTCCAACGACGGTCTCGTGTACGCGGCCGACCGCAACGCCAACCGCATCCACGTCACCACCACGGAAGGCGAATTTGTTGACGAATTCATCCTTGCGCCGGAAACAGGCGCGGGCGGTTCCACAGGCGGGGTGGCTTTTTCCCATGATCCGGAGCAGCGTTACCTGTACATCTCCGACCTGACCAACAACCGCATCTGGTTCCTGAACCGCGCCGACGGCGCCCTGATCGGGCAGATGGGCACCATGGCCGACAACGGCGGGCAGTTCTTCGGCCTGCACATGATCGCCGTGGACAGCGGCGGCAACATCTACACGGGCGAGGTCTTCACCGGCCAGCGAGTGCAGCGCTTCGTTCCCGCCGAAAGCGAAAAGGGGCAATTGCTGCTGCAGATCGCCGGGATGGATTGATTTCAAATCGCCCCGGCGCGGTACGCGCGCCAGTGCGAATGTATTGGAACACGCTTTAGTCTGGTGCCGAGGAGAGGACTTGAACCTCCACGGGGTTGCCCCCACTGGCACCTGAAGCCAGCGCGTCTACCAATTCCGCCACCTCGGCCGGGGTAGGAAGGCGCCAGAATTTACTGGCTGTACCGATGAGTGTCAATCGTGCGTAGCAGCCGGTATCGGCATCCCATCCCATCGCGCAGCGAGATCGTCAAGGCGATGGAGACAGCGGGGCGTCCGCTCACGCTTGTCTCGCTCACAGGGCATTTGCGGCTCAAGGGCTCCAGGAACGAGGCCGCGCTCAGGCGTCGGCTCAAGGCCATGGTTCGTGACGGGCAACTTATTCGCAATCGTGCACGGGAGTATTGCCTGGCTCACCACCTGGATCTGGTAATCGGCCGGGTGCGCGCGCGCAAACACGGTTACGGCTTTCTGACACCGGACAGTGGCGGCGAGGACGTCTTCCTCTCGTCGAGAGAAATGGGCCGCCTTTGGGACGGTGATCGCGTGGCCGCACGCATCAGCGCCACTCAGCGCGGCTCCGAGGGCCGCGTGGTCGAGATTTTGCAGCGGGCTGTCACGGAAGTCGCCGGGCGCCTGGTCAAAGAGCGGGGATTCGACTGGGTGGAAGTTGAGGGTCGTGAGCGCACAAGGGTGCTCATTCCCAGCGGGCAAGGCCAGGGTGCCGGGGCGGACGACCTGGTTCGCGTCGAGATCACCTCACATCCCACCAGGCGGACCAATGCCATCGGGCGCGTCGTTCGCGTGCTGGGCCGTTTCGACGATCCGGGTGTGCAGACCCTGTCGGCCATCCTGTCGCACGGAATCCCGCACGAATTTTCTCCCGGCGTCGAGGCGGAGACGGCGGAGATGCCCACGGGCGTCACGGCCGACGCACGGCGTGGACGCAAGGATCTGCGCAAACTGCCTCTGGTCACCATAGACGGCGCGGATGCGAAGGACTTCGACGACGCAGTCTACTGCGAACCGGCCGGTAATGGCTGGCGGCTGATTGTTGCGATCGCCGATGTCGCTCATTACGTTCGCGCCGGGACGGGGCTGGATGAAGCGGCCCGGGAACGGGGGACTTCGGTCTATTTTCCGGATCGGGTCGTTCCCATGCTGCCTGAAGCGCTGTCCAACGGGCTGTGCTCGCTGCAACCTGACGTTGAGCGTCTGTGCCTGTGCTGCGAAATGACCGTTTCGGAGCAGGGCAGGGTGAAGAAGTCCCGCTTCTACGAGGCGATCATGCGCTCGGCCCGGCGATTCACCTACGACGAGGCTGCCTGGCTGCTTTCCGGCGAGTCCGGAACGTCTGGGGAGTTCGGAGAGTCCGGAAATTTCGGCAGGTCTGGAGATTCTGGGGAGTCCGGAAGGTCCGGAAACTCTGGTGGGAAGGATGCACCTTCAGCCGATTCGGCCACGTTTCGCAGCCTGAAGGCCCTGGCTGGTGTGTACGATGCATTCCTGGCGCGCCGCCGCGAACGCGGCGGCCTCGAATTCGATCTGAATGAAGTTGTCCTCGAACTGGATGACCGGGGTCGAATCGCCAGCGTCGCTCCCCGGCAGCGCCTCGTCACGCACCGGATCATTGAAGAGTGCATGATCGCCGCCAATGTTGAAGCCGCCAGGTGGCTCCAGAAGGCTCGTATCCCCAGCCTGTACCGGGTGCACGAAGGACCGGGTCCGGAGCGGGTCGACGAGCTGATCCTGTTTCTGCGCACGCTGGGCATCACGTCTGTGTCTCCCGGTCGTCTGCAACCCGGCGACATGAACCGGATTCTGAAGGCGACGGAATCGGGACCCGAGGCCGAACTGGTGCAAACGATGTTGCTTCGCTGCATGGCCCGTGCAGAGTACAGGCCGAAGAACCGCGGGCACTTCGGTCTTGCGCTGCCCGCCTATGCGCACTTCACCTCGCCCATTCGCCGTTATCCGGATCTCCTCGTGCACCGGGCCATCAAGCATCTGCTCCGCAAGGGCGGCGTGAAGGGATTCAGCTACGATCTGGCGGCGATGGAGCATCTCGGCCGCCATTGCTCGCAAGCCGAGCAACGCGCGGATGAAGCCGTCTGGGACGTGGAGGAGCGCCTCAAGTGCGCCTGGCTGAAGGATCGTGTCGGAGACCGTTTCACGGTTTCCGTCGCCGGCATCGCGCCTTTCGGACTGTTCGTGCGTGTGCCGGAACTCGGGATCGACGGCCTGGTACACGTCTCCTCGCTGCCCCGCGACTATTATCATGTCGACGCCGGAGGCAGCGCATTGACAGGTGAGAATTCAGGCAGGAGTTTCCGTCTGGCCGACCGCTTGCGCGTGCAATTGACGTCGGTGAGTGTCCGGGAGCGCAAGATCGACTTTGTCCCGGTGGAGCGTACGAGTAAGGCGAGACACTGAACCCATGGGCGGCGAGTATCACCGGATCTATGGCGTGCACTCCGTGCGTACCCTTGTGGAAACGCGTCCGGAAACGATTCGCGAGGCGGTCCTGTTGCGGGGTTCGCGGTCCGGCGCCCTGCCTGCACTTCGTCGTGCGCTTGAGGCGCTGGGCATCCCCGTGGAGGAGGCTGACCGGGAGCGACTGGACCGAATGAGCGGCGGCGGGCGTCACCAGGGCGTACTGGTGCGGACAGCGGGAATCGTGGAGATGGGTATCGCCGATTTCGAGGAGCGGGTGATCGAGCGCGGCCGGACCTTCCTTTGCCTGGTGCTGGACGGCGTTCAAGACCCGCGCAATCTGGGGGCCTGCCTTCGCAACGCCGACGCCGCCGGAGTGGACGCGGTCGTCGTACCCAGGCGCCGCGCGGCCAGTCTGACCGCGGCGGCGCTCAAGGCGGCAAGCGGGGCCGCCACGACCGTACCGCTCGTGCGCGTCAACAATCTGGCCGGAACGCTTCGCTGGCTTCGTAACGTGGGCGTGTGGGTCGTCGGGGCGGATGGCGAAGCCTCCCGGACAATCTACCGGGCCGGATTCCGGCTGCCCCTGGCGCTCGTGGTCGGTGGCGAGGGAAGAGGGCTGAGGCGCCTCACCCGCGAGTTGTGCGACGAAACGCTGTCGATCCCCATGCGGGGTGTGGTGAAAAGCCTGAACGTATCGGTCGCCGTCGGTGTGCTGTTGTTCGAGGTGCAGCGGCAATTGCATGGCCATGCAGGCACCGGCCGTGCCCGTGGGGCGCCGGGCCAGCAGGGTTGAGACTGTCCGTATCATGAAGTAGCATCTGCGCCGGCCTGCATTACCCGCCAATGTGCGTGCAGCGCGGCCGTAATTGACGCCGGGAGCGAATGTTCCGCCGCACTCGCAAATGGACGGAGGAGAAGGCCGAAAAATTCGTTTCTCCTTGCCTCACCGGAAATCGGGAGGCTTTGACCGTAAGGAGCCTGCATTGAGACACTACGAAGTCGTGTTTCTGGTCCATCCTGACCAGAGCGAGAACGTCCCTGCCATGATGGAGCGCTATCGATCCATGATCGAGGGTGCTGACGGACAGTTGCACCGCGAGGAAGACTGGGGCCGGCGGCAGCTGGCCCATTCGATCAACAAGATCCACAAGGCGCACTACCTGCTGATGAATATCGAGTGCGGCCAGGACGCGTTGGACGAATTGGTGGGCGCGTTCCGGTTCAATGACGCCGTTTTGCGTTACCTGGTGATCAAGCGCGACAAGGCGGTCACGGACATGTCGCCCATGGCAAGGGCGCGCGAAGAGGAACGCGCTCGCGAGGAGGCGGCTTCCCAGGCCGAAGCGGCGCGCGCCAAGGCGGCCGCGCAGCGCAAGGCCGAACGGGAAAGGGAACGGGCGAGCGCCGATCAGGTCAAGGATGAGGCAAGCTCCGGACAGGGCACGAAAAAGGCTGACGCCAAGCAGGCCGAGGAGAAGACAAATTCCGGGCAGGACGGGGACGAGTCGGCCGCCGGGCAGGACGAATCAGAGGCGGGCGCCGTCGAGGCCGCGGAGGAAGCAGACGCCGGGGAAGCTGCACTGGAAGCAGACGCCGCGGAAGCGGGTGCGGGGCAGGGCGACGATTCCGCGGAATCCGGGGATGAATCCGGGGACGCCAAGGATGAAGCAGCCTCTACAGAGACTACCGAAGAGTAGGGAGGACCGACATGGCACGTTACTTCAGACGCAAGAAATATTGCCGCTTCACGGCCGACAACGTGGAGGAAATCGACTACAAGGACCTTGCAACGTTGAAGCAGTACATTACCGAAACGGGCAAGATCGTTCCCAGCCGCATCACCGGCACTCGCGCGAATTATCAACGGCAACTGGCAACCGCGATCAAGCGGGCGCGCTACCTGGCGCTGTTGCCATACACCGATCAGCACTGAGGCATCCTGCCCGCGGCAGCGGGCCAGATTCATGGCAGGTTTGGTGCAGTGGCTACTCTTACGGCGATATCGGCTGATCATTCTGGCTGCCGTCCTCGCGCCAGTTCCGGTGCTCGTATTCGTCTCTTCGGCGCTGATGACGCTGGAGACGCTCTACCGCGGTTCCCGAAACGGCGTTTTCAGCGCAGCGGCGGCGACCCTGGTGGCAATCCCGTTTGCATGGGCCTGGGGAGTCAGCCCCACGGGGATGGCGCTGGAATCCGGCGCCGTGCTCTTCGCCGGGGTTGGTTTGGGCACACTGTTGCGCCGCACAGGTTCGCTGGCGCTGACGTTTCAGGGCGTAGGGCTCGTTTGCGCGGCCGGAGCCTTGTTGGCGGCCTTGCTCTGGCCGGAACCCGGCGCCTGGGTGATCGCCATTCTGGATGGGCTCGCCGAAGTGGCGCGCTCCGGAGGCGCTACGGAACAGCAGGTAAACTCACTGGTCGAAAACCTGGGGCCATACTTTACGGGTCTGATGGTGGCGGGTATTTACCTGCAACTCATGGCGGCGTTGTTGACGGGAAGCTGGTGGGCGTCGAAAACGCAGGAAGAATCCCAGTTCGGCCCACAGTTTCGCCAGCTTCGTCTCGGCAAGATTCTGGGCATACCCGCGACCCTGTTGATGGCTTCCAGTTTGCTGCTGGACGGGCCCGTCGTCCGGAATCTTTTCCCGCTGGTGCTGTTTGCCTTCTGGTTTCAGGGGATCGCCGTGGTGCACGCCTGGGCGTGGGCGAAGCGCTGGAGCGCGGGTTTCCTGGTACCGATGTACGTGCTTCTGATCATGCCGATCACGGCTGCGGTCACTATTCTGTTGCTGGCATCGGTGGGATTGGTGGATAACTGGATCGAGTTGCGCAGGCCGTTGGCCGGGCAACCTCAAAAGAGGAATTGAGGGATGGAAATCATTCTGTTGGAGAACATCGATCATGTCGGCAAGTTCGGCGAGCGCGTCACGGTGAAACCCGGTTACGCGCGCAACTATCTGCTGCCGCAGGGCAAGGCGACTGCCGCGACACCCGAAAACATTGCCAAGTTCGAGGCGCGCCGGGCTGAACTGGCGGCCAAGGCGGCGGATCTTGTCGAGCAGGCGCGCATCCTCGCCGAGCAGATTCAGGGCCGGACGGTCACCATTCACGCCAACACCGGGCCCGAAGGGAAGCTCTTTGGTTCCGTGGGCGCCGTGGATATTGCCGATGCCCTGGGGGAGCGTGACATCACGGTCGAACGCAGCGCAATCCGCTTGCCGGACGGGCCGATTCGCGTCGTGGGGGAGTACACGATCGAAGTGCATCTGCATGTGGACATCGATGCGGAATTGACGGTCGTCGTTGATGGCTCGTCCGATTTGGCGGATATTCCGGAGGATACTGCCGAACCGGAAGAGACAGGCGACGACTACGACGAATAAATCGCCGCACGACCCGGTTCCGGGACGCGCCTCGCAAGGACCGCGTGTGCTAAGCTGAATCGACGAAAAAACGCCCCTGGACCATGGCCGAAGTCCTGTCCACAACCCAGCTTGGTTCACCCGTACCGGTACCGCGCCAGCCGCCTCATTCCGAAGACGCGGAGCAGTCGCTGCTGGGCGGTATCATGCTCGAGGAGCGGGCCTGGGACCGGATCGCGGATGTCGTCGGCGGAAAGGATTTCTACCGACCGGATCACAGGTTGATTTTCGCTGCCATGGGCGATCTTGTAGAGCGGAACCAGCCGCTCGATGCCATCACCGTGGGCGATCACCTGCAGCGGCAGGACAAGCTGGACGATGCCGGCGGCCGCGCCTACCTGGCGCGCCTGGTAGGGAACACGCCCGGAGCCGCCAATATTCGCCGCTATGCTTCCATCGTGCGTGAGCATGCCATGCTTCGCCAGTTGATCGAGGTGGGCGGTGATATCTCCGCCAGCGCCTTCGAATCCGAAGGCCGCCAGGTGGAGGAACTGGTGGATCAGGCCGAGCAGCGCGTGTTCGAAATCGCCGAACGCGGCCAGCGCAGCGGCGCCGGCTTTATCGCCGTGAAGGATATGGTCCAGCCCAGCATCGACCGGCTCGACGCCTTGAGCAAGAGCGAAGGCGGAATCACCGGTGTTGCAACCGGATTCGAGGACCTGGACAAGCTCACCGCCGGGCTGCAGGGCGGAGACCTGATCGTGATCGCCGGCCGTCCGTCCATGGGCAAGACCACGCTGGCTCTGAACATCGCGGAAAACGCAGCCATCGGCCATGACCTGGCGACGGGTGTGTTCAGCATGGAAATGCCCAAGGAGCAGGTCGCCATGCGGATGATCGGCTCCATTGGCCGTGTGAACCAGTCGCACCTGCGGTCGGGCCGGTTGACGGAGGACGACTGGACGCGCATCAATTCGGCCGGATCGATGATGTCGCACGCACCCATTTTCATCGACGATGCGCCGGGGCTGACGCCAATAGAAGTTCGTGCCCGGTCGCGCCGGCTCAAGAGAGAGCACGGGTTGGGGATGGTGGTCGTGGATTACCTGCAGCTGATGCAGGTCGGCGGGTCCATCGAGAATCGCGCCACCGAGATTTCCGAGATTTCGCGTTCGCTCAAAAGCCTGGCGCGGGAGTTGAGCGTTCCGGTCGTCGCGTTGTCGCAGCTCAACCGAAGCGTCGAGCAGCGCAACGACAAGCGCCCGGTAATGTCCGACCTCAGGGAATCGGGCGCCATCGAACAGGATGCCGATGTCATCATCTTCATCTATCGGGAAGAAGTCTACGATTCAGAGACGCCCAGGAAAGGCGTGGCCGAAATCATCATCGGCAAGCAGCGAAACGGCCCGACCGGCACGTTTCTGCTGACGTTCAAGGGCGAGTTCACGAGATTCGAAAGCCACATCCCGGAAGATTACAGCGAGGGGGTTTACGGGTAGGCGACGGGCTGCCAGGCGGGAACGCTGCCTCGCGCAGCCACCGGGTTCGCATAGCCGCCCCCATACAGCCTCCGTCGCGCAGCCGCCCCCGATTCAAGGTGATATTCTCCACCGGTGGCCAAGCCTAAACGACTCTATGCCTGCTCATCCTGCGGCGCCCGGCAACTCAAGTGGCAGGGGCAGTGCCCGGACTGCGGTGAGTGGAACACGCTGACGGAAGCCACGCCGGCGCGGCCCGGTCGCGTCGTACGCGGCGTTGCTGCGCCCGGTGCAGCCTCATTAACGCGTCTGGACAGTCTGGAGGTGGCCAGTGTGCATCGCCGCAGCAGCGGGCTCAGGGAACTGGATCGTGTCCTCGGCGGCGGCCTGGTGCCCGGCGCCGTGGTCCTCATCGGCGGCGATCCCGGGATCGGCAAGTCCACGCTGCTGCTCAGCGCCATTGCCAACCTCAGTCGAGATGGCGGCGGTTGTTACGTGACCGGGGAGGAATCGCTCGATCAGATCGGCCTTCGCGCCGACCGGCTGGGCGTCGGGCAGGCACCGGTGCAGTTGCTCTCGGAGACCTGCGTTGAAAGCATCATCGGCACGCTGTCCCCGAATCCTCCGGAGGTTCTGGTCATCGATTCCATCCAGACGCTGTTCAGCGAGAACCTGGAATCCGCTCCGGGCTCCGTCGCTCAACTTCGCGAATGCGCCGCGCAACTGGTCCGGTTTGCCAAGCAGCAGGGCGTATCCACCGTTCTCGTCGGCCATGTGACCAAGGAAGGCACACTGGCAGGACCCCGGGTACTGGAGCACATGGTGGATACCGTGCTGTATTTCGAAAGCGACCTGGGCAGCCGGTTTCGCATCATCCGTACTGCGAAGAACCGCTTCGGCGCCGCCAACGAGCTGGGGTTTTTCGTCATGGGCGAGCAGGGGTTCAGGGAGGTCAAGAACCCTTCGGCCATCTTTCTCGCCCGCCGTACGCGGCCGGTGCCGGGGAGCACGACCCTGGTCACGCGCGAAAGTTCGCGCTCGCTGCTGGTGGAGGTGCAGGCGCTGGTAGATGCCAATGCCGGACAGCCGCCGCGCCGGCTTGCGCAGGGGCTGGACTCAAGGCGCCTGGGTCTGCTGCTGGCAGTGTTGCATCGCCACGCCGGTGTTTCCCTGGCCAACAGCGATGTATTTGCGAACGTGGTTGGAGGCTTGCGTGTCGGCGAGACGGCCGCAGACCTGGCGGTGTGCATGGCCGTGATCTCAAGCTACAGGGAAAGCGCAATTCCCGGCGACCTGGTCGCCTTTGGGGAAATCGGCCTCACCGGGGAAGTCAGGCCCGTGCCTTTCGGGGAAGAGCGTCTTCAGGAGGCCGCCAAGCACGGATTCAGGCAAGCGGTGATACCGATTGCAAACCGGCCGCGCGGCCAATGCCCCCTGGAGGTGATTCCTGTGGAGCGGCTTGATCAGGCGCTGGGCCGGGTGTTTCACAACCACACTTCACAACCGGCGGAAAAGCAGTAGAATGCGCACTCCCGCGGGCCGCAGCGGCGGCTGCGCCCGTAGATTCTCAACACAGGGGCCGGATCGAACATGGTAAGCATTCGTCTGTCACGGGGTGGCGCAAAGAAACGCCCCTTCTACCACATCGTCGTCACGGACAGCCGTAACCGGCGGGACGGCCGCTACATCGAACGACTGGGTTTCTTCAATCCGATCGCGACCGGTGGGGAAACCGAGTTGAACATCGATCTTGCGAGAGCCGACTACTGGATCTCCCAGGGGGCAGCGCCATCCGACCGGGTTGCCAGCCTGATGAAGAAGTATCGGCGCAGCGAGGCGTCCTGAGCGAACCCGCCGAACAGCCCAAGCCGATCCTGCTCGGTCGAGTGACCGGGCTTTACGGAGTGAAGGGATGGATCAAGGTTCACTCCTACACCCACCCGCGAGAGAATATCGTGAGCTTCCGCCGCTGGACGCTGCGCCAGGGGGGTGACCGTGCGCCGGTGGCGGTGGAGGATGGCAGACTGCAGGGGCGGACCGTTGTGGCCAAGCTTCGGGAGATCGACGATCGGGACGAGGCAAGGGCGCTGATCGGCGCGGAGATCACCGTCGAACGGGATGACCTGCCGCCGTGTGAGCCCGGCGAGTACTACTGGGCCGATCTGGAAGGGCTGGGGGTTCATACTGAATCAGGCGAGAATCTGGGTCATGTTGACTACCTGTTCTCCACGGGAGCCCACGATATCCTGGTAGTCGCAGGCGATCGGCAACGTCTGATTCCGTTCGTCATGCAAAGAGTGGTTCGAGAGATCGATTTGAAGCGCGGTCTGATCGTGGTCGATTGGGATCGCGACTACTAGGTCCGGTTACCTCGGAAAGCACTGGCGGGGGCTGGCGCGAGGTGCGGGGGCCGCAACGCACGGCAGGTACGGCATGTTCCAATTGGCGGTCATCTCCCTACTTCCGGAATTGATTGAGCCGGTTTTTCGCGCCGGCGTCGTCGGGCGCGCCTGCGAACGGGGGCTGTTGTCCGTGAACCTGGTTTCCCCGCGGGATTTCACTTCCGACCGCCACCGCACCACCGATGACCGTCCCTATGGCGGCGGGCCAGGCATGGTGCTCAAGTACGAACCGGTCAGGGACGCGATTCGAGCGGCGCGACGTGAATTGCCGAAGGAAAGCGCTGAATTTGTCTTGAGCGCAAGGGGCAGGAGATTCGACCAGTCCATGGCGCGAAAGTTGGCGGCAGGCTCCGGGCTCCTGCTGGTCGCGGGGCGCTACGAGGGCATTGACGAGCGAATCGTGACGGGCGAAGTTTCCGGCGAACTCTCGCTGGGCGACTTTGTGCTCAGCGGGGGTGAACTCGCCGCTGCGGTGGTCATCGACGCGGTGGCCAGGTTGCTGCCCGGGGTGCTCGGCCACGAGGAATCCGCGCTGCGCGACTCGCACATGGAAGGACTCCTGGGACATCCCCAATATTCGCGTCCGGAGACGGTGGACGGCATGAGCGTGCCCGACGAACTGCTGGGCGGCCATCATGAAGCCATCCGGCGCTGGCGGCTCAAGCAGGCGCTGGGCGTCACCTGGCTCAGGCGGCCTGAATTGCTTGAACGTCGCGAGATGACTCCCGAAGAGCAGGAACTGCTGCAAGAATTCATGCGCGAACATAAGGTTGAGGGCCATTGAAGTAAAATTTTCTGGCAGGTGTGACGCGGGTAAGGTACCCTGCGCTCCGCAAGGGCGAACGCGCCTTTCCCGCTAACGATTGTCGTAAGCGAGTCCGGACCCCGGGCGCCAGGTTGGCTGGCGGATGGACGGAGAAACAAGAGGAATTCAGCGATGTCGAAACTCATCCAGGAAATCGAGCAGGAACAGCTGAATGCGGATATTCCCGAGTTTGGCGCCGGCGATACCGTCGTTGTTCAGGTCAGGGTGAAGGAAGGCAGCCGGGAGCGGCTCCAGGCCTACGAAGGCGTGGTCATCGCCAAGCGAAACCGTGGCCTCAATTCCTCCTTCACGGTTCGCAAGGTATCCCATGGAGAAGGGGTGGAACGAGTATTCCAGACCCACAGTCCCCAGATAGCCAGCATCACACGGAAACGCCGGGGCGATGTACGCCGGGCAAAGCTCTACTATTTACGTCAGCGCAGTGGAAAGTCCGCGCGGATCAAGGAGAAGATCTAGTCTTCTCACCGGAGCGCCCGCGGCGGCGGCTGCCGCCCTGCAGTTGTGTTTGCTCGGAGGCTGTGCGTCTTACATCGGGAACATGGCTGCCGACACGCTGTCTGCCGCAGTCCTCAATCAGGATGACCCGGATGTCGTGGAATCCGGGTTGCCCGCCTACCTTCTGCTCGTCGATGGGATGATCAGCCAGAACCCGCAACAGCCGGCAATGCTGGCGGCCGGAGCGGAACTCTACGCTCTCTACGGTTCCCGCTTCGTGGAGGACGACGAACGTTCGGCGTTCATGACAGCGAAAGGCCGGGATTACGGCCGGCGCGCCATCTGTCAGGCGTACAGTCGGGCCTGTGGCTGGGAGGGCCTGTCATACGACCAGTTCGTTTCCGAACTGGATGACGTGGGCCGGCGGCAGGTGCGCTACCTGTATGCATACGCCCTGAGCTGGCTGAGCCATCTGGATGCCACCAGTTCCGACTGGAACGCGGTAGGCGAGGTGCCCTGGGTGCAGGCCGCCATGGAACGTGTCGTGGCGCTGGACGACACGTACGATAACGGCGGCATACATGTTTACCTCGGTATGTTGTATTCCTTGCGGCCCCCGGCGTTGGGAGGACAGCTTGACCTGGCCAGGGACCACTTCGACCGCTCCATCGCGATTTCCGGAGGGAGGGATCTGTCGGCAAAGGTGGAATACGCGCGCCGCTATGCGCGTATGGTGTTCGACAGGGAACTTCATGACCGATTGTTGACCGAAGTAATCGAGGCGCCCGCGGAGGAGCCCGGGCGGACACTATTTAACGTGTTGGCTCAACAGGATGCGATAGAATTGCTCGCGTCCTCCGGGGACTACTTCTGATGCAGGACGTCAAACACGAAAATTCGGCGATGCGACAGGGCTGTTACCGCGGGCTCCCTCGGGTGCGCCTGCAGCGGGGATTGCAATTGGCATCGCTGCTGCCACTGGCCGCATTCGCCGTCCAGGCGTTTGCGGTCGAGTTCAAGCTCGCCACCGTAGCGCCCGACGGTACGGCCTGGATGCGGGAGATGCGCGCCGGAGCGCAGTTGATCGAGGAACGGACCGGCGGCCGGGTTCAGTTCAAGTTCTATCCCGGAGGCGTCATGGGCAACGACGCCCAGGTGTTGCGCAGGATGCGCGTCGGGCAAATTCACGGCGGCGCGTTCGCGGTATCGGGAATGCTGGACCGCTACAGTGCGATCAGCCTGTACGGGGTGCCGTCGCTGATACGGTCGCACGACGAAATAGACTATGTCCGCGAGCGCATGGATCCGGGCTTGCATGAGGGCCTGGAAGACTCCGGCTTCATCTCCTTCGGATTCATAGAAGGCGGTTTCTCGTTCATGATGGCCAATGAACCCATTCGCGGCGTGGAGGACATGCGCCGGCGAAAGGTCTGGATTCCCGAGGGCGATCAGGCAAGCATCATGGCGCTGGAGGCGTTGGGGTTATCACCAGTCGTACTGCCGATCACCGACGTTCTCACCGGTTTGCAAACCGGCCTTCTGGATATTGTGGCGGCTCCGCCAACGGTCGCGCTGGTTTTGCAGTGGCACACAAAGATCAAATACGTCACCGATCTGCCGGTGGTGTATTCCATGGGTATTTTCGCATTGGACGCGCGGACGTTCCGGCAATTGCCCGAAGGCGATCAGCAGGTCGTTCGTGAAGTCATGACGGATGTCGTTCAGCGCCTGGACCGCCAGGCCCGGGCAGACAATGCGCAGGCCCGGCAAGCGATGGAGAACATGGGGATCGAATTCGTTTCGGTCGACCCGGCCGATGTGTCGGAATGGCGGGCGACCATCTCCGGCGCAATGCCCCAATTGATCCAGCGCAACATAATCGACGCCCGATTCTATGACCAGTTACAAGGCATCCTTGAAGAGTATCGGCATGGCGGAAGCGCCGGTACGGAACCTTAGCGAACTCTCCACATGCTGTTGAGCGTGGCGTGAACGCCCGGCACGCGCGTTGGCTGCAGCAGGCGGACCGCTGGGGCCGCTGGCTGGAAAACGCCGTTCTGTTCTTCCTGCTGGGAGGTCTGATCGTGCTGTCCGCCAGCCAGATCGCGCTTCGCAATATCTTCTCCACGGGATTGCCGTGGGCGGATCCTGCGGTTCGCATGATGGTCCTTTGGCTGGCATTGGCCGGCGGGATCGCCGCAGGACGGGATCGCAAGCAGATCGCCATCGACGTGGTGACCCGGCTGCTCCCGGAGCGCGCGCGCCGTATAGCCGAAACGGCCACTTGCCTGTTCACGTCCGCCATCACCACCGCGATCGCATGGCATTCGCTGCGCTTCGTGCGGGATTCCTACGCATTCGGGGATACGGTGTTCGGCGTTTGGCCCGCGTGGATTTTCCAGATCATCCTGCCCATCGGATTCGCGGCCATCGCCTACCGCTATTTTGTGCGAGCCCTGATGCCGGGGCCGGATCGATGATCCTCACCGGCCTGCTGCTGCTTGCACTGGTGCTGCTCGGGGCGCCGTTGTTCTCCGTGATCGCGGCCAGCGCCATGCTGGGATTCTATCGCTCCGGCATCGACCTGTCGGTCGTCGCCATCGAATTTTTCGGAATCTCGGAAATGCCCATCCTGGTTGCCATTCCGCTGTTCACCTTCGCCGGGTTCGTGCTCAGCGAGAGCGGCAGCGCCAGGCGGCTGGTACGCCTGTCCAACGCCCTCCTGGGATGGCTCCCCGGGGGGCTTGCGATCATCTCGCTGGCCGCCTGTGCGCTCTTTACCGCCTTTACAGGCGCATCCGGCGTGACCATCGTCGCCCTTGGTGCGCTCCTTTACCCGGCGCTGTCCCAGGCGGGATACGAGGACCGTTTCAACCTCGGGCTCATCACCACCTCCGGCAGCCTGGGACTCCTGTTCGCGCCTTCCTTGCCGTTGATTCTCTACGGGATCGTCGCCGGCGTTTCCATCGATCAACTGTTTCTTGCGGGAATCCTGCCCGGCATGCTGATGCTGGTCGTGCTGTCGGGCTACAGTTTCTGGAAGAACCGGCATGTGCGGCAGTCGTTGTCAAAGGCGTCCGGGGCGGAAATCGCAGGCGCCCTGCGCGAGGCGATATGGGAGTTGCCCCTGCCGGTAATTGTGCTCGGAGGAATCTACAGCGGCTACTTCGCGGTTTCGGAGGCTGCGGCCGTGACCGCCCTGTACGTCATCCTCGTGGAGATGATCATCTTGAGGGAGATTCCGTGGCGGGAGCTGCCCCGGATCATTCGCGAGTCGATGGTGCTGGTGGGGGCGATCCTGATGATTCTCGGCGTGTCGCTGGCCTCGACCAATTACATGATCGACGCGGGCGTGCCCCAGCGCCTGTTCGAGATCATCGATACCTATGTATCCGGGCAGGGGACGTTCCTGCTGGCGTTGCTGATCTTCCTGCTGATCCTCGGCGCTCTCCTCGACATTTTCTCGGCGATCGTCCTGGTGGTTCCGCTGATTCTCCCGGTCGCTTCGCTCTACGGCGTTCACCCGGTTCACCTGGGCATCATCTTTCTGGCTGCCATGGAACTGGGATACCTCACGCCTCCGGTGGGATTGAACCTGTTCATCTCGAGCTTCCGGTTCGAACGCAGCATCGCTGACGTCTTTCGGGCAACCTTCCCGTTTTTCATCCTGTTGCTGATCACCGTGGTCGTCATTGCCTATTGGCCCGGACTTTCCCTGGTCCTCTTGAACTTGTAGCCCACGGCGGGTCAAACTCCGGTTATGGGCATCTCAAAAAATGTGAGTAGTCGATGAACGTACCCAGATTGATAAGGTCATTGTTTGTGGGCATCTGGCGTGCCGCCGAAGGCGTAAGGAAGATTCTGCACCTGATCTTTCTGCTCCTTGTCGTGGGTGTCCTGATTGCGGCTATAGCAACCCAGGACCCGCCGCGGGTTCCGGAACAGGCCGCGTTGATGGTTGCCCCGGAAGGCAGGCTGGTCGAGCAACTCTCGGGCGATGTACTGGACCGGGCGCTTGCGGAGGCGCGGGGCGTGAACATCGGCGAAACCCTGCTCAAGGATGTGATCGACGCGATACGCGCTGCCGCGGACGATGACCGCATCGAGGCTCTGGTGCTGGATCCGAGCGGCCTGACCGGCGGCGGACTGAGCAAGCTGCAGGAACTGGCCGATGAGATCGTACGATTCAAGGAAAGCGAGAAACCGGTCATCGCCATTGGCGACAACTTTACGCGGGACCAGTACTATCTCGCCGCCCACGCCGACGAAATCTACATGAACCCCATGGGAATCGTCTGGATTTCCGGCTACAGCCGCTTCCTTTCCTACTACAAGTCCGCCATCGACAACCTCTACATCGACTTCCACGTGTGGACGGTAGGGGAGTACAAGTCGTTCGTGGAACCCATAAGCCGCGACGACATGTCGCCGGAAGATCGAGAAGCCTCGGAGGCCTGGCTCGGTGCACTCTGGGATGCCTACCAGGCGGACGTGACCGCGGCGCGCGAGCTCCCGGGCGATGCGCTGCAGCGGTTTGCGGACGACATGGTCGAGCTTCTTGCGGCTGCCGACGGAGACACGGCGCGCATGGCGCTGGATTTCGGCCTGGTGGACGAGTTGCTGACCCGCGACGAGATCCGGAACCGTCTGGACGGGTTGGTGGGGGAGGCCGACGATGACGAGCACGACACGATAACTACCTCTGCATACCTGGCTGCGGTGGATTCGACCGAAGAGAATCGCGATGCGGAGGACAGCGTTGCCGTCATCGTGGCCTCGGGAACCATCCTCGACGGCTCACAGCCGCCGGGAAGCATCGGCGGCGATTCCACTGCCGCCACCATTCGCCGCGCCATCGAGGACGACGGCGTCAAGGCGCTGGTGCTCAGGGTAGACAGCGGCGGCGGGAGCGCGTTCGCCTCCGAAGTCATTCAACGCGAGCTGCAGGTCTTCCGGGAAAGCGGCAGGCCGGTGGTGGTGTCCATGAGCAGTGTGGCGGCTTCGGGCGGGTACTGGATTTCCATGGGCGCGGACGAGATCTGGGCCAGTCCCACCACTATCACCGGGTCCATCGGAGTCGGCGCCACGATTCCCACTTTCAGCCGCAGTCTGGATCGGATCGGCGTTCATGTGGATGGAGTGGGCACCACCCGGTTGTCGGGCCAGGATAACCTGTTGCGCGATCTCGGCGACGAGTTCGCAGCGATGGTTCAACACAGCATTGAGCGTGTGTACGCGGATTTTATCGGCAATATCGCCGAATATCGAGACAAAACGGTGGAAGATGTCGACATGGTCGCGCGCGGCCGAGTATGGATCGCGAGCGATGCCCAGGCATTCGGCCTGGTGGATGGCCTGGGCAACCTGGAGGACGCGATCGCTTCGGCGGCCATGCTGGCCGACCTCCCGGAGGACGAATACCGCGTGCAGTACTACAGCAAGGAACTGACGATTGCCGAGCAGCTTGCGCTTGAAATGATTCGCATGGCGAGTCCGGTCAGCCGCGCACTGAATCTGGGCCCGCGGTTGCCCGAATCGCTTCAGGCGTTGCTGGAGATCGCGGCGGAACCGTTCCGAATGGTGGATCATCTCAATGATCCGCAGGACATATACGCCTACTGTTTCTGCGACATTCGTTGAATGTTCTTGGGGTAGTCCCGGTACAGTAACCTGGCTCTGACCTGCGTAATTTCCGACCAGTCATCCGTCAGAAAGTCCATGGCGACGCATCCCGCCGTGACGAGGTTGTCCAGACGCAATTCGGGCAGCAGCTGATTCGCAAGGTCCGTAAAGCCGGGATTGTGTCCGACCACGATGATTTCGCGCCATTGGGCAGGCTGCTCCATGATGAACTGGAGAATCTCTTGCGTGTCGGCGAAGTACAGGCGGCGGCTTGATCGTATTTCTTCAAGCGGGTATTCAAGCGCTTCCGCGACGCATCTGGCCGTAGTCAGCGCCCTCAGGGCCGTGCTGGAAAGAATGGCCGACGGTCTTGCGCCACGGGCCGCCAGCCTGTCACCCATCATCGGCGCATCCCGCTTGCCACGCTTCGAGAGAGGCCGGTCGTGGTCGGCGAGGCCGGGATTGTTCCAGCTCGACTTGGCGTGACGAAACAGCGTCAAGCGCATTGCGGCGGGCCGCTAAAGCATTCCCGCTTCAAGAAGAGCGGCCTCTGACATCATCGACTGGTTCCACGGTGGATCGAAAGTCAGATCCACATTCGCCGCCATGATCGTGGGGATGATCTCCAGTTTGTCCCTGACATCCTGTGCGAGGATATCTCCCATACCGCAACCCGGCGCGGTCAGCGTCATCTCGACGCTGACGATGCGTTCTTGCGGCGATGAACCCGGCAACAGTTCGCAGCTGTAGATCAGGCCCAGGTCGACGATATTGATGGGAATCTCCGGGTCGTAGCAGGTTCGGAGCTGGTTCCAGATCACCGTCTCGAGTTCTTCCTCGGTGGCGTTGGGAGGCACTTTCGGGGGTCTGATGGGCTCCTTGCCGATGGCATCGGCATCCACGCCCGCGATACGGAAGAGATTGCCTTCGATGTAAATCGTAAAGCTCCCGCCCAGGGACTGGGTCAGGAAGCCCGACACGCCTTCGGGCAACGTTACCTCATCTCCGGAAGGGATCATGACCGCGTCGCAATCCCTTGAAAACATGACCGGCTCGTTGTGTCCGTAGTACATCGCTCACTCCGTCGAGATTCGGTCCCGGGACCCGGAAATCGCGCCGATGAGTGCGTGCCACGCCAGCGTGGCGCACTTCACCCGGGTGGGATAGGCGCGTACGCCGGACAGGGCGGCGAGCTTGTCCATTTCGTCAAGGTCCACATCGGCTTCGGTACCGTCGCCGGTGAGCATCTCGTGAACCCGGTCGAACAGCGTCCGCAGTTCGTCGATGGAATGTCCCTTCGCCTTCTCGGTCATCAGCGATGAGGAGGCGACCGAGATCGCGCAGCCCGTTCCGGTGAATCGAATGTCCCTTACCTGCTCACCGTCGAGGCTCACGTAGAGCGTCATGCGGTCCCCGCAGAGCGGGTTGACGCCTTCCACGACCCGGTCGGCATTCTCGATCTCGCCGAAATTGCGCGGCTGGCGGTTATGGTCGAGGATCACCTCCCGGTACAGTTCCTGCAGTTCGTTCACAGGAACAGCTCCGCGGCCCTGTTCAGTCCCGTCACCAGTTGGTCCACATCGCCGCGATCGTTATACAGGGCGAACGAGGCGCGCGCCGTGGCCGGGACGCCGAAGTGCTCCATCACCGGCATGGCGCAGTGATGCCCGGTGCGAATCGCAACCCCTTCCATGTCGACGACGGTGCCCAGGTCGTGGGCGTGAATGTCGCCGAGCGTGAACGAGAGAACGCTGGCCTTCGCGGCCGCGGTTCCGATCAGGCGAATGCCGGGCAGTTCCGACAAGCGCTCGGTTGCGTATTCCAGCAGGTCGGCCTCGTGCCGCGCCACCTCCGCGAAGTCGATGCCGGAGAGATAGTCGATGGCGGCGCCAAGACCGACCGCCCCGGTGATGTTCTGCGTTCCGGCCTCGAACTTGCAGGGCAGGGCGTTCCAGGTGGTCTTTTCGAACGTGACGGTTCTTATCATCTCGCCGCCGCCCTGGTAAGGGGGCATGGCATCGAGCAGTGCGCGTTTGCCGTAGAGCACCCCGATCCCGGTCGGGCCGAACGTCTTGTGGCCGGACAGTGCATAGAAGTCGCAGTCCAGAGCCTGTACGTCGATGCGCATGTGGGGCGTGGCCTGGGCGCCGTCCAGCAGGACCACGGCGCCCACCTTGTGAGCGGCTTCGATGATGTCCTGCACGGGGTTGATCGTTCCCAGGGCGTTGGAGACGTGCACTACAGCGACGATCCGGGTGCGGTCGGTCAGCAAGCGATGAAAGGCCTCCAGGTCCAGTTCACCGGTATGGGTGATGGGTACGGCCACGAGGCGCGCTCCTGTCTGCTCGCAGATCATCTGCCAGGGCACGATGTTGGAGTGGTGCTCCATCCAGGTGACCAGCACTTCGTCGCCCGGTTCCAGCCGCATCTTCCCGAAACTGGCGGCGACGAGATTGATGGATTCGGTGGTTCCCCGGGTAAAGATGATTTCATCGGACCCCGACGCGTTGATGTACCTGCTCACCCTTTCACGAGCGCCTTCGTACGCATCCGTGGCTCGTTGGCTCAACTGGTGGACGCCGCGATGCACGTTGGCATGGTTGCGCCGCTCGTGAGCGACCATCGCGTCGATCACGGCTTGGGGCCGCTGGGCCGAGGCGGCGCTGTCCAGGTAGGCCAGCGGCTTGCCATGAACCTCCTGATGCAGCGCGGGGAAATCGGCGCGGCGAGCGGCGATACCCGCGAATCGTGCTGAACTTGCCACGTTGCCGACCGCGCTCACAGCAGACCTCCCCAGTGTTCGTAGTCGGGCAGGTGGCCTGCTACGGCGGTCACGACCCGCTTGCGCAGTTCAGGTACCTCGATCCGGCGCAGCAGGTCGTTCGCGAACGCGAATATCAGCAGGCCCCTGGCCGTTTCTTCATCAATCCCCCGGGAGCGGAGATAGAAGAGTTGCTCGGCATCCAGTTCACCGACCGTGGCGCCATGAGCGCACTTGACGTCGTCGGTATAGATTTCCAGTTCCGGCTTGGTGTCCACCTCGCCGCGCTCCGACAGCAGGAGGTTGTCGCTGGATTGGCGGGCATCGGTCCCCCGGGCACCGGCGTGGACCACCACCTTGCCGTTGAAGACGCCGCGGCCCCGCTCCCCGACAATGCCCCTGAAGGCTTCGTCGCTGGTGGTGTGGGGCGCGATGTGATCGATGCGGGTGTGGTTGTCCACGTGCTGGCCCCGGGCAGCCAGGAAAACGCCCGAAATGTCGCAGGACGCTCCGGGTTCGGCCAAACGGACCCGCAGGTCGTTGCGGACCAGGCGGCCGCCGAGGTCGACGTAGCCGAGCCTTGCGGAAGCATCGCGCGCCAGGGTGACGTCCAGCAACTCGGTGTGGAAATGCTCCTCGGCATGCTCCTGCAGCCGATGAAGCGTGAGTTCCGAGCCCGGTTCCTGGGTCGCCTGAGTCACCGAGTTTGTCCAGCCGCCGCCGTCGCGCGCGGCGAAGTGCTGAACGACGCAAAGGCGGCTGTTCGCGCCGAGGTCGATCAGGAGTCGAGCCTGCTCGGCGCTGTTTACCGCTGCGCCACCGAGATAAATCAGGTGCAGCGGTTGGGCAACGATGACGTTCGCGTCGACTCGAATCAGCGTACAGTCGGGTGAGAACGCGGTGTTGATCGCGGTCAGCGGATATTCGCGAAACTGACCTTCGGTCTGAATCGAACGGATGCGCTGCCAGGCCGTGTGCCGATCCGTTATTTCCACTCCCGGCGGAAGTCCGGGCGAATCTCCGATTGTCAGCCGCTGCCCGTCCACGAACACCAGTTGCGGCGTATCCGGAGCGAGTTCGAGACTCGACAGTCGGTTCAACGTAGATCGGCGGTGGTTTTGGCTCGGGGTCCCGGGCAGGGGATCGAAGCGCCCCGTCAGGATCGGTTTCAGGTCGGTGTATTTCCAGTCCTCGTCCCTGCGCGTGGGAAATCCACGCCGGGTGAACGCCGCCATCGCCTGCCGGCGCGCCGCGCGCGAGCCGTCGGACTCGGCGAGGCGCTGCAGGCTGGCATCGAAGGTGGCCTTGAGTTCCGTGGCGTTCATGGGCCGTCGGAACCGTCCCGCAGCCAGTCGTAACCGCGCTCATCGAGCGTACGCGCCAGTTGCTGGTCCCCGGACTTGACGATGCGCCCCTCCGAGAGCACGTGCACGTAGTCCGGCACCACCAACTCGAGAAGCCGCTCGTAATGAGTCACCAGGACAGCCGCCCGTTCGGGGTGTCGAAGGGTGTTGATGCCAGTGGCTACAACCTTGAGAGCGTCCACATCCAGGCCCGAATCGGTCTCATCGAGCACCGCAAGCGTGGGTTCGAGCACCAGCATCTGCAGTATCTCGTTGCGTTTCTTCTCTCCGCCGGAGAACCCTTCGTTGACGCTTCTATTGAGAAAATCCTTAGAAATTCTCATGAGTTCCATTTTATCCTTGATAAGCTTCATGAACTCAAAGGCATCCACTTGTTCGCGTCCGTTGGATGCGCGCTGGGCATTGAGCGCAGCCTTGAGGAGATAGGCGTTATTGACGCCGGGAATCTCTACGGGGTACTGAAAGGCCAGGAACAATCCCTCCCGGGCGCGCTCCTCGGGCTCCATGTCCAGCAGGTCCATGCCGCGGTAGCGGACGGATCCGCCGGTCACCGCATAGGTATCGCGGCCGGCCAATACCTGGGCCAGGGTGCTCTTTCCGGAACCGTTGGGTCCCATGATGGCGTGTACCGTGCCGGGGCGCACATCGAGATTCACGCCATTAAGGATGGCGCGGTCCTCAACGGAGGCGCACAGATTTTCGATTTGCAGAAGTGGTGTCTCGTCCATGGTCAGCCAACCGCTCCTTCCAGACTTACGTTGAGAAGCGCCTGGGCTTCCACGGCGAACTCCATGGGGAGTTCCTTGAATACTTCCCTGCAAAAGCCGTTCACGATCATGTTCACGGCGTCCTCCTCGGACAGGCCGCGCTGGCGGCAGTAAAAGAGCTGATCGTCACTGATCTTGGAGGTTGTGGCCTCGTGCTCGATATGGGCGCTGCGTTCCCGGGCCTCAACATAGGGAAACGTGTGCGCACCGCAGCGGTCGCCGATCAGCAGCGAATCGCACTGGGTATAGTTGCGCGCGCTGCGGGCGCTCGGCATGACCCTGACCAGACCGCGGTAGGCATTCTGGGCCTGGCCTGCGGAAATACCCTTGGAAATGATCGTGCTGCGTGAGTTGCGGCCGATGTGGATCATCTTCGTGCCGGTGTCCGCCTGCTGATGGTTGTTGGTCACCGCCACGGAATAGAATTCGCCGATGGAATTCTCCCCACGCAGCACGCAACTGGGGTACTTCCAGGTAATGGCCGAACCGGTTTCCACCTGGGTCCAGGATATCTTCGAATTCGCACCCCGGCAGTCGCCCCGCTTGGTCACGAAGTTGTAGATGCCGCCCACGCCGTTCTCATCGCCCGGATACCAGTTCTGAACGGTGGAGTACTTGATTTCGGCATCCTCCAGGGCCACCAGCTCCACAACGGCCGCGTGAAGTTGATTCTCGTCGCGCATGGGAGCCGTGCACCCTTCGAGGTAACTGACGTAGCTGCCCTCATCGGCGATGACCAGCGTGCGTTCGAACTGCCCGGTATTGGCCGCATTGATGCGGAAATAGGTGGACAGCTCCATGGGGCAGCGTACGCCCCTGGGAACGTAAACGAACGACCCGTCGCTGAAGACCGCGGAATTCAGGGCGGCAAAGAAGTTGTCCCGCTGGGGCACCACGCTTCCAAGGTACCGCTCGACAAGCTCCGGGTGTTCGCGCACCGCCTCGGAGAAGGAGCAGAAGATGACACCGGCCTCGGCGAGCCTCGTCTTGAACGTCGTGGCGACCGAGACGCTGTCGAATACGGCATCGACGGCCACGCCGGCCAGCTTCGCGCGTTCGTGCAGCGGGATGCCGAGCTTGTCGTATGTTTCGAGCAGCTTCGGATCGACCTCGTCCAGGCTTTTCGGGGCATCGTCCTGGTTCTTCGGAGCCGCGAAGTAGGAAATGGCCTGGTAGTCGATCGGGGGGTAGCGCACATGGGACCAGGTCGGTTCGTCCATGGTGATCCAGTGGCGATAGGCCTTCAGGCGCCACTTCGTCAGGAATTCCGGCTCGCCCTTTTTCCTTGATATGAGCCTGACCACATCTTCGTCCAGGCCCGGCGGCACCAATTCCTGCTCGATGTCGGTGACAAAGCCGTGCTCGTAGCGGCTTCTCACAAGATCAGTAATTTCTTTAGGGTGTACTGACATATATATGAAATATCTATAAATTAATGTTTGATAGACTGTCGTATTGCATGCTTCCAACGATCAGGAGGCAGGCTTGGACCGGCGGGCTGTTGCAAATCCGCCAGACTGACTTCGTCAAGCGCCTCGCGAATGCTCACGTTGATTCTCTGCCAGGCTCTGCCGACCAGGCACGAAGACTCCAGTCCGCATAGACCGGGGGCGGAACTGCATTCGGTAATAGCCAGGGGCCCTTCCAGTGCGTCGAGAATTTCCGCGGCGCTTATCTTTTCTGCCGGGCGTGAGAGCGCGTAGCCGCCGCGGGCGCCCCGCTGCGAAACAGCCAGACCTGCGCGGACCAGGGACTTCAGCAGCTTGCTGACCGTGGGCAGTGACAGGTGCGTATCCACGGATACCTGGTGCGCGCTGGCCAGTCGGCCTTCACTTGCGGCCAACTGGGCGAGCACCAGGGTCCCATAGTCGGTTAATTTGCTCATTCGCAGCATGGGAGGGCCTTCGGGCAGACAACTAGGACTATTTTAGTACTATTTCGAGGAAAATGCGCGTACGGCTGATTTGGCGTGGGGTCGAATCTACCGGAAGGGTACCGGCGGGCCGTCGCTGCGACCGCTGGCGCGGGCACGGATCTGTTCGCCGACGTGGGCTTCCAGGTCCTGGAACTCTGTTCGAAAACGCTCCCGATCCACCGGATTCACGCCGGGCGACTCCAGCGCCATGCGGATCTGGTTGAAGGCAAGGGCAAGGTTCCCGATGCTCAGGTAGTAGTGTGACATGTAATGGTGGGCATTGCCGATGTCCCCCTCGGCATTGGCGGCTCGGGCTATCAATCGAAACTGCTCCGGCGTGGGGACGGAGTTGTTCAGCAGGTCGAGCAGCAGGTCGTGCGCCTTTGCGGGATAGCCGGCCGGAATGAGCGCGTTGGCGTAGCTGAGAGTCAGCGGCACGTTTCTGGGGGACAGTTCGATGGCCTCTTCGAACCGGGCAAGCGCAAGGCCCGTCTGATAGCTCTCCATCAATGCCTCGGCTTCACCGATGCGAAAGGCAATGACGCCCGGGAACTCGTCGACCAGGTCCGAAAACACCCGTTGCGCCAGGTCGTGGCGTCCATCGCGGTGCAGACTCAGGGCGTAGCCGTACCGGCCGGCCACGCTGTCGCCCCCGGCATCCATGCGTTTTGAGAAAATTTCCAGTGCTGCCTCCTCCGAGGGAGCCCTCAAGACCTCCAGGCGGGCCTTGACGACCTCGTAGCTGACGCTGTCGGTCACGTCCACAGCCGGTAGCAGACGCGCCCGTTCCCGGGCCTCGCCGACGCGCTCGGACGTCACCGGGTGGGTCTGCAGGAAGGACGGCACCCGGTCCGAGACGAAGGCGTAACGTCGTGACAGCTTCTCGAAGAAGGTCGCCATGGCTGTGGGGTCGAACCCGGCTGAGGCCAGCGTACCGATGCCGATCCTGTCGGCTTCGTGTTCATTGGCGCGGGTGTAGTTGATCTGGGCCTGGATCGCCGCTGCCTGTGACGCGGTGATGAGGCCCTGCATGGCCTGGCCGTCGGCGTCCGCGGCCGCGCCCAGCAACACCGCGGCGATCATGGCCGCCATCGACAGGATGCTGTTTCGCTGGTTGCTGTAGATGGAGCGCGCAATATGGCGCTGGGTGACGTGGGCGACCTCGTGGGCCAGCACGCCGGCGACTTCGCTCTCTCTTTCGCTGGCAAGTACCAGCCCGGTATTCATGCCGATGAAACCTCCGGGGAGCGCGAATGCGTTGATAGCGTTGTCGTCCACCACGAAGAATTCGAAGCGGTGGTCGCCATCGTTGGCGTGCCCGGCCAGGCGCGCGCCGAGGGTCTGGATGTACTCGGTCACGATCGGGTCGTCCATGATCGCGCCGGCGCTGCGAAGTTGGGCCATGACCCCGCGTCCAAGCTGGGCTTCCTGGCTTCGGTTCAGTACGGAGTCGGCCGGCGTGCCGAAATCGGGCAGGTTGGGCGTTTGCGCGACGGCGTTGACGCCGACAGCGAGCAACAGGACGGCCGGCCAGCCGCAATGGCGGCTTGCGGTGGCGGATGTTTGCGATTGTCGGGAGCTACAGTTCATCCAGCGCCTCGAGTATCTCGTCGACATGACCGGGGAGTCTCACCTTTCTCCACTCGCGGCGCAGTACGCCCTTGGCGTCGATCAGGAACGTACTCCTTTCCACGCCGAAGAGCTTTCTTCCTATCCGCACCTTCTCTCTGATGACCCCGAATAGCCCGCAAAGTTTCTCGTCTTCGTCCGCTATCAGTTCGAACGGGAAGCCATGCCTTGCCTTGAACTTCTCGTGAGAGTCGATCGTGTCGCGGGAGACGCCGAACACGGCAGCCCCCCGGCGGACGAATTGCTCATGATGCCTGCTGAAGTCCCGACCTTCAAATACGCAGCCTGGAGTATTGTCCATTGGATAGAAATACAGCACGTATGGCGAGCCCAGCAGATCTTTGGAGTCCACCCGGGTCGCGCCCGTAGCCGGTGCGCTGAACGCAGGCACCTTGCTGCCCTGACGTAACGTCCCCATTGTCGAGTTCTCCCATCAGGCAGTCTTGACGGGTTCCATGATGGCATCCAGGTTGAGCCGGTCGCAGAATTCCATGAATTCTTCCCGAATGCCCGAAATGTGGATGCCCGCGGGAATATTCACGAACATCTGAACCGAAAACATGGGCGTCCCCGTGTGCACCGCCGGATAGCTGCGAGTCGTGACTTCGGCGATGCCGATCTTGCGTTCGGCAAAGAATCCGGAAAGGTGATGCACGATGCCCGGTTGATCGAGGCAAACCACGTCGATTGCGTAGGGCAGCAGTTCCTTGTTGTACTCCATGGCGCTGGTGCGCCGCACATGAATGGTCAGGTCTTCGTTTCCGGCGTAGCGCCCCAGATCCTGCTCCAGCCTGCTGATGGCGTGCCAGTTGCCTGCAACCAGCAGAATCATCGCAAACTCCGCGCCCAGCGCGGTCATGCGGCTTTCCCTGATACTGGCGCCGCACTCCAGGATGATCCTGGAGATGGTCTGTACTGCGCCCGTGTGGTCGTTGCCCACCGCGGTGATGACCAGAAGTTGTTCCATTCGTGCGGATTCCGACGGTTCCATTCGCTCAGTTTACTCCGATCAAGCCAGGGCCTGTTAGCGTCCTGCGGACAGGGTTGACGGCGTACGGGCGAAACCGGGTTGCCCCCGGGCAGGAACGCTTCCAGGCGGGAACAGTTGCGTACCTGCAGGGTCAAACGTACCATCCCGGCCAATCGTATTCCGAGGCGAGTGGATGTCTTTTGGGAGTATCGTTGCGCTGGTGACCCCGATGAACGCCGCGGGGGGTATCGACGAGACGCAGTTGGCGCGCCTTGTCGAATTCCATCTGACGGCAGGCACGGAGGGCTTCGTTATTGCCGGGACGACGGGCGAGTCGGCAACGTTGACGCGCGACGAACATATCGGAGTGATCGAACGGGCCTGCCAACTGGTGGATGGCAGGGCGCCGGTGATTGCCGGCACGGGATCCAATTCCACGGCTCAGACGCTGGACCTGTCCCGCGCCGTGGACAACCTGCCTGTAGCGGGTTTCCTGCTCGTGACCCCCTATTACAACAAGCCGACCCAGGAGGGCATGTACCGGCACTTCTGCGCGGTGGCGGATGGCGTTGGCAGGCCTGTGACGCTCTACAACGTACCGTCCAGGACAGGTGTGGATCTCACTTCCGCAACGGTGGCCCGCCTGGCGCGCCACGGAAACATCAGCGGGATCAAGGAGGCTACCGGAGAACTGGGCCGCGTGACGCAATTGCGCCGGTTATGCGGCAGGGACTTCGTGCTGCTCAGCGGCGACGATGTGACGGCATGCGAATTCATGCTCAGAGGAGGAGACGGCGTTATATCGGTGACGGCCAACGTGGCGCCGGCACAGATGAGAGCGCTTTGCGATGCGGCCCGGTCGGGCGAACGGATCGAAGCCGAGCGAATCGACGGCGAACTGGGATCGCTGCATCGTGCCCTGTTCCTGGAAAGCAACCCGATCCCGGTGAAGTGGGCGGTGGAGCAGCTTGGATTTCCGGCGCCGGGAATCCGCCTGCCGCTGACGAGGCTGGCCCGGGGACATCGGGAGACGCTGCGCCTGGCCATGTCCGAGGCAGGGGTCGAGGTCTCTGCTCCATGATGCAGCGCGCCGTCGCGGCGGCAATCGCGCTGGTGTTCTGTGTCTGCGGCTGCTCCCGCAACGCAGGGTTGCGCTGCGAGAACCAGGCGCGCTACGACACGGCAGAGGAGGTTGCACCGCTCATGATCCCGGACGACCTGGATCCACCGGGGGAAGCCGAGGCCCTGCGAATACCGGCCACGGGCAGCTCTGCGGTGGCTGGCGAATCGCAGGCGCCTGGAGAGTCTCAGGAGCCGGCGGCGGACGGAGACCCCGCATCCTGCACAGAGGCACCGCCGGACTTCTTCCAGGAAGGACTACCGGGATAACGTCGCGCGCTGCCGCGCACCGGCGGCGTACCGTGCCGCCCGGCGCGTTTTCGCGCCCGGTTGCGGCTCAGTAGGGTTCCGAACCCCCTCGGGAGCGGTTGATCAGGTAGTCCATGGACAGCTTCCCCGGACCGAAGACCATCACCGCAAGCAGCATGAGCCCCCAGAGCCAATGATCATTCACCGTATTCTCGAAACCGGCGCTGAAAATGACGTGAGCGTAGGCGATGACGGCCACGACGTTGATGATCGAGAGTCCCAGGGCCCCAAGCCTGCCGGCAAGACCCACAAACAGCATCAGCGGGAACAGCAGTTCACCCACGGTTCCCAGCAAGGCCGCAAGATACGGTGACAGCAGCGGGACGCGGTACTCGTGTTCAAAAAGAAACAGGGTGGAGTCCCACGAGTTCAGCTTGATCATGCCGGCCTTCCAGAACTGGTAGCCGACGTAGAATCGCATCAGGACCAGGAACAGGTCCCAGCGCAGCGAGTTCAGAATCCTTGCCGGACCCGTTATCAGATACTTGATGGTTGCTTCCATACCTGCGAACCTCGATCAGTTGTTGCCGATTGCGCGCCCGCCGCGGAAACGCCCGCGAGCAGCCCCAGACTCAGGATGGTTTGCAGCGCCGAGGCAAGGTCCGGCGCAGTCTCGTTGTTGTCTCGTTCCGATGCCCCGTCGACTGGCTGCCATGCATCCTGAAGGCGGGTGCCGCGGGCCAGTTCCGCCGCCAGGCGGAATGCAGCCCGGTCGAGCCTGTGTACTTGCAGATCGTGGCCCTGCCTTGCGATTGCGACACTTTCCCCGCCCTGGTCCAGGTCGACTCGGTCGTCGCTTCCGGACTGATTGGCCCTCCAGATGGAGAAGACCGGGTAGCGCGACCGAAGCAGGCGCATGGCACGGCGTGGGACAAAGACCAGATTGCCGTAGTCAGTTTCGTCGAACCGGCCGAACTCGGAAATCGACAGGGCCGGCTCGTCGGGATCCAGGTGCACCTCTTCCAGCGCCCATTCGAGCGACGCCACATCCGGCAGATACCGATACTGCGTCTCGCCGTAACTGACTTTGAGAAAGGAGGAAAAGTCTTGTCCGTAACGCTGCAAGTCGCCGGATCGCCAGGGATTTGCCCGGGTGTATTCTCGCGCAAGGCCTGTAAAGCAGGCATCGCCGACCAGGCGCTCGATGACCGGGTAGCTCGCCGCAAGGGCCTTTCTGAAGATCTCCCGGTGGTTGTTCCGGTAGACCTCCACCCGCTGGGCCGGCGCGACTCCGTTGTCCCTTACCAGGGCCAGGAGCCTGCTCGACTCGCCGGTGAACGCCTGACCGCAGGTCGTTTGCAAATCACGCAGCGAGTTCACAGGCCTCGTCCAGAATCCGCCGCGCGGTATCGGCCTCGCTCATCAGCCGTTCCAGGGGAGGGTAGTCGGAATCCCACTCGATGAGGGCGGGGCGCGGGCCGAACCGTGCGACCGCATGACGGAAAAGCTCCCATACCGGCCGGCAAACCGGTGCATTGTGGGTATCGATCAGGATCTCGCGTTCGCCGAATCGGCGTGCGGTATGGCCTGCCAGGTGCATCTCCGCGACCCGCGCCGGCGGGATGGCATCCAGATAGGCAAGGGGATCGAAGCCGTGGTTAACGGCATTGACGTGGATGTTGTTGATGTCCAGCAGCAGCCCGCAGCCGCTCTGCCGGGATACCTCCACCAGGAATTCATGTTCGGGCATGGCCGAATCCACGAATTCCAGGTAGCTGGAAATATTTTCGATGAGGATGGGCCGCTTCAGCGTGTCCTGTACTTCCTGGACCCGGCACACCATGTGCTCCAGGGCTTCTTCCGTGTACGGCAGCGGAAGCAGATCGTTCAGGTGTCGCCCGCCGACGGCGCCCCAGGAAAGATGCTCGGAGACCAGGGCGGGCTCGACGCGGTGGACGAGCGCCCGGAGGCGGCGCAGATGGTCCTTGTCCAGCGGGTCCGTGGAGCCGATGGAGAGACCGACCCCGTGGAGGCTGAGCGGATAGTTCGGGCGGATTCGTTCCAGCGCGCTGCTGGCGATTCCGTCCTCGGCAAAATAGTTTTCGCTATGCGCCTCGAGCCACGCGATGGGCGGGCGCCGGTTGATGATTTCGCCGTGATAGGGTCCGCGAAGGCCGATCCCGGCGGTTGCCGGGATCGGTTCCGAATTGATAGCTGCGTGTTCGACGCCCGGCGTCATTCCCTGACTTCGCCGCCGGCGATCCGATCGCACGTGCCGGCAGGAAGCAGAATGTACTCGTTGGGGTCGGCGTCCGTGGCGGCCTGTCCCTGACAGGTATGTCCAGGTCCTGCGCAGTCGTTGGCGCCGGCCTTGACGATGCCGTAGCACTTCTCCATTTCGGGCGCATCCTGCGCGGATACGCCAAGGGCCCCTGCTGCAAGAAGGCTGCCGACGGCGGTGGAAATCAGGACTCTTCTACTGGTCATCGTTACGTTCCTTGTCTGGTGTGAACTTATAGTCTTCGACAGTGTCTGTCACCAAAGGTTGCCATCAATATTCCCGAGGGCGACCTTGGTAACAGGGAGGTCTGCGCGTATAGTACACCCGCTCCGCGGGGGAAGGGGCATTTGCAGCGCAAATCCTGCCGAATCCCCGTATCCGTTCACAACGCGCTGTTTCGGAAGAACTCTGCAATGACGCTGACGCGACTTGCTCTGGGCAACCCAGTTGCCGCCGCCGTGGCGGTGCTGCTGGTGTTGCTGTTCGGCTCCATCGCGCTGACGCAGATACCGGTGCAGATGATCCCCACGGTGGTCCTGCCGCGGATCACCATCACCACGGCCTGGCGCGCGGCGGCGCCCGACGAGGTGGAGTCGGAGATCATCGAGGTGCAGGAAGACGTCCTGCGGGGCGTTCCGGGCGTGGACCAGATGGTGTCCACGGCGACGCAGGGATCGGGTACCGTCACACTGACGTTCGACGTGGGCGTATCCGTGGAGCGTGCGCTCATCGAGGTGATGAACCGGCTCAACCAGGTGCCCAGGTATCCGGTCGATGCCACCGAACCGGTGCTGGTGATCGGCTCGTCCATGGAAGAGAACACGGCCGCCTGGTTTTCCCTGCGCCCCGAACCGGGTAACACGAACGATATCGACTCGTATCTGGATTTCGTCGAGGAAGTGATTCAGACGCGTTTCGAACGCGTCAACGGTGTGTCCACCGCCGGAATTTTCGGAGGCCGCGAAAGCGAGATCCGGATCACATTCGATCCTTACAAGGCTGCCGCGCTGGACATCCAGCTACCTGCGGTGGCCACCCTGGCAGGCAACAACGTGGATACCACGGGGGGCTTTACCGATATCGGGCGCCGCCAGTACACCGTCCGCTACGCGGGTCAGTACGCCGTCTCCGAATTCGAGAACATGGTTCTGGCATGGCGCGACGGCAATCCGGTTCGTCTGGGCGACGTCGCTGCGGTGGACCGGAGTCTCGTGGACCAGACGGTTGTCCTGACCCAGGACGGCGGTCCCGCCATCGCCCTCAACGTCCAGCCCGAAGAAGGCATCAATATTCTGGAGGTGATGGAGGGTGTCAAGGAGGCCGCAATCGAATTGCAGGAAGGCCCGCTGGCGCGGGAAGGGCTGGTCCTGGAACAGATCTATGACGAGACCGACTACATCCTGCAGTCCATTGCGGCGCTGAGGAACAATCTTCTGATCGGGATCATGCTGGCCGTCGGCATCCTGTGGTGGTTCCTGCGGCGCTTTCAGGCCACACTCGTGATTGCCGTGGCGATCCCGATTTCGCTGTTCTTCTCCTTCTTCGCGCTCAACCTGGGAGGACGGACGCTGAACGTGGTTTCCCTGGCCGCGCTGGCGTTCGCCATGGGCCTGGTGCTGGATGCCTCTATTGTCGTGCTCGAGAACATCGTCCGGCTGCGGGAAAACGGCGAGCGGAGTTCCGCGGCTTCGCTGGCGGGCGCACAACAGGTCTGGGGCGCCTTGCTGGCCTCCACGGCCACCACCGTCGCGATTTTCCTTCCCATCCTGTTTCTGCAGGACTTCTCGGCGCAGATCTTTGCGGATCTGGCGTTTGCCATTTCGGTGGCGATCATCGTGTCGCTGTTCATTGCCATCGGCATCGTTCCGACCGCAGCGCACAGCTGGCTGCGCCATGTCAACCTGCATGATCCCCATCGCTCCTGGTGGGAAGGCGGTACGCGATTCGTCATGCGCGCCACCGACACGCCGCGGCGCCGCCATGGCTGGATCGCCGGCCTGGTCCTGTCGGCAGCCGGCCTCACCTGGTTGCTGCTGCCGCCTGCCGACTACCTGCCCGAAGGCAAGCAGAACTGGGTATTCGCCTACGTGCTTCCGCCGCCGGGGCTGAGCGTCGAGTCTGCAAAGACGGAATTGGTGGACGTGATCGCGGACCGGGTGGCGCCCTACCAGGAGGGCGGGAAGGAACCGGCCATCGACTATTACTTTGCCGCAGTCATGGGCAGCTTCGGCTTTATCGGTCTCAGTGCCGCCGATCCGGGTGACGTTGACGAAATCCTGGAGATTTTCAACGGCGAGATCCTGGCCGGTTTTCCGGACACCCTGGCCTTTGCAAACCGCGTCTCGATCTTTACCAGGGTAGAGGGCGCCCGGTCCATCGAGGTGAACCTCCAGGGCGAGGACATCAATGCCTTGTTGACGGTCGCGCGGATGGGGATGGGCCTGATTTCGCAGGCCATACCGGGAGCGCAGGTACGGCCGGACCCGGGGGTGGTGCTGGCGCAGCCCGAACTGCGGCTGATCCCGGACGAGCGGCGTATCGCGGAGGTCGGCTGGAGCCGCAACGTCGTGTCCAACATTGCCCGCGCCCTGGGCGACGGGCTCTTCGTGGGCGAGTATTTCGACGGCATCAGGAAGCGCAACATCGTGGTTCGTGCGCTTGACTGGAGCGATCCGGAGGAACTGGCGGCGGTTCCACTGGCCACTCCCCAGGGGGGCGTGGTTCCCGCCGGAGACCTGATGCGTATCGAGCGCACCGTGGGACCGGACCAGATTCGCCGGGTGGATCGGCGCCGGACCATCACCCTGGTCGTCACACCGCCCTCGGACATGTCGCTGGAGGAGGCCCTGACCACGCTGAGGTCCGACGTCTCGCCTGCCTTGCTGGGCCAGCTTCCCTCGGACGGTGAGCTGAGCTTCTACGGCAGCGCCGACGACCTGGAAATCGCGCTGGGTAACATGGGGCGAAGCTTTCTCCTGGCGATCATCATCCTGTATCTGCTGGTCAGCGCGTTGTTCCGCTCGTTCAGGGACAGCCTGCTGGTGCTGCTGGTGATTCCCCTTGCAACCGTTGGCGGCGTGGTCGCCCTGCGGATCACCGATCTGCTGGTATTCCAGCCCATGGACCTGCTGACCATGATCGGCTTCATCACGCTGCTTGGCCTGGTCGTCAACAATGCGATCCTGCTGGTTTACCAGACGCGTACATCAGAACGTGCGGGTGCTGCAAGGCGCGACGCGGTTGAGAAAGCCGTCCGCATCCGTCTCAGGCCCATCCTCATGAGTACGCTGACCAGCCTGTTCGGTATGCTGCCTCTGCTGGTTATTCCAGGGGCCGGCACGGAACTCTACCGCGGCATGGCGGCAGTCATCGTGGGTGGCATGAGCGTGAGCACCGCATTTACCCTGATACTGCTGCCGAGTTTGCTGCGACTGGGCGAAGAACGCCGGATCGGGACGGTCGGTGGGACATTGGCAGGCGGTTACGCAGTCCGTCAGGGCGAAGGAACATGATGCACGGAAACAGGTTGGTTCGTTCGGTTCTTGTCGGGGCGGCCGCCCTGATGCCGTGGTGGGCAGGTGCACAGCAGATGGGATTACCGCCCGCTCCGGTGGTTGTGGACGAAGTTCGGAGCACGGAAATTTCTCCTCGTGTGAGCATTCCCGGAACGGTGGTGAGCCGCGCGGACTCAAGGCTCGCCACGGAAGTGGAGGGGCGTGTCATCTGGTTTGCCGATGTCGGCACAGTCGTTGCCGAGGGCGATCCCGTGGTGCGACTGGAGAGCACGACCCTGGAGATCCAGCGCGACGAATACCGCGGCCAGGTGGAACGAGAGCGTGGACGGCTCACGTTCCTGGAGCCTGAAGTCGATCGGCTGGAGATTCTGGCGGCCGAGAGCATCGCGGCCGAGAGCCTGCTGGATCAGACGCGGTCGAACCTGGAGGTGGCGCGGGGGGACCTGGCCGTGGCCGAGGCCCGCCTCAGGCAGATCGAGGACCAGATCGCAAAGATGACGATCGTGGCCCCCTTCGATGGTGTTGTCAGCGAGCGCTCGATCAATCCGGGTGAGTACATCAATCGCCTGGATCAGGTCATTCGACTGGTGAGCCCGGCGAGCATCGAGGTGACCGCGCGTGCGCCCCTGAATGCAGTGGCATTTCTCGAGGTGGGTTCGCAAGTTCCCATCTACAACGACTATCGGCGGGGGGCGGGGATGGTGCGCACCATCGTGACGATCGGTGATCCCCAGTCGCACATGTTCGAGTTGCGAATCGACGTGCCCGCCGAGCAGTGGATCGTCGGCGAGAGCGTGCGGGTCGATGTGCCGACGGAGCCGCCCAAACAAGCCCTCGTCGTGCCCCGCGATGCGCTGGTCCTGAGGAGCGAGGGCGCCTTTGTGTTTCGGGTCGGTCCCGAACAGCGCGCCCAGCGCGTGCCGGTGATGCCGGGGGTGGGTGACGGGGATCTCATCGAGGTCGACGGCGCACTCGCGGCGGGCGACGTCATCGTGATCCGGGGCGCCGAGCGGCTGATGGAAGGTCAGCCGGTACAGGTGGTCGGCAGCTAGGAGGCTGCGCCAAAGGAAATCGCGAGCGAACTTGCAGCCGTGATTCCCTACGGCGCAGCCTCCTGGAGGACTCGTTGTAGAACGCGGCTTCCGGCAACTCTGCCGGATGCGCCCGACCGCACCGCCCGGGTCAGCGCCGATACAGGCTATCCCTGACTTCGTGGGAGGCTTCAAGCACCAGCGTGACGTCGGCCGTCGCCGGGAGTCTGGCGATGGCGACCCTGGAAAGCCTTTCGAAGTGCTGGACGAACTCCCTCAGTTGCGGTGCGTCCATGATCCCGGGCTGAGCGGCGGATGTGTTCGCGATGAGCTTGCTCTCCTGCTCGCTGCGCCAACGCAGCACTGCGTCCATGTCCGGGGTTCTGAGAAAGATCAGCCGGTCCAACCGTGAGAATACTTCCGCGTACTCGTTTCCGAGGCGGTTGTTGACGTAGGTTCGCCAGCGGGCGTCGCGATCATGATGGGCCTCCATGTCGTTGACCGGCGTGGTCAGTTCGCCGGCATCCTGTGGCGGTACGCCGAGGCACCAGCCTTCCAGAATGATGGCATTCAACGGTCCGGCCACGCGCGGCCAGGCTTCCGGCGGCGCCCGGTCGTCCCGACTCTTGTCGAAACGGGGCAACGTCATGGACTCGCCGTCACCGAGGTGCCTCAGCCGCTGCAGATGGTCGCCCATCATATCGCAGTCGTGGGTTCCGGGTGGTCCCCGCGTGGCCAGCAGGGGATGAACCGTGCGGCTCAATTCAAGCCTCTCGGCGCGGGACAGGTAGAAATCGTCCATCGAAAGAACCGCGACCGACCAGGTGGCCACGTCGTTCAGTTCTGCGGCCAGAAACTCCGCCAGCGTGGATTTCCCCGTTCCCTGCGCACCGCAGATGCCGATGATCGGCGGGTCCGGCCACGGAGTCTCAAGCAGCCAACGCGCCAGCGGGACGTAGTGCGTGGCCGCTACTCGCCGGAACGAGTCGGGCAGCCGGTGTGCCTTGCAGAAGGCGGCGAGTCGGGTGGCTCTCATCCGAGGGATTCTCTCACACCGGGGAAGGGACGCTGACGCGGGAGGATTTGGCCGTAGACCCGCTCTTCATCGAGAGAGAATTCCGGGGCCGCGACCGTTTGCAGGTTGTTGTGCGGGCCGGAAAAATGGGGTATACCAAATCGAATGCGAATCATGCTGCCGAGGTTTCGTTCATGAGGATCTGGAAAGGGTTTGCGGTGATAGCAAGTGCCGTGTTCGCACTGGCGGCTGCCCGGGGTCACCATTCGGTTTCAGGCGTCTTCGACTCCGAAAGGCCATTCGAGATCAACGGTGTCGTCACGGAAGTGGAGTGGATCAACCCACACATCTACCTGCACCTGGAAGTGACGGCAGAGGACGGCAGCGTCACCCGATGGCAACTGGAGACCGCACCGACCGCGTTCATGCGCAAGGCGGGCATCACCAAGGCGATGCTGGAGGGTGACGGGGAACCGGTCACGGTTACGGGTATCGCCTCCCACACCTTGCCCAATGTCGGCTGGATTCGCAGAATGACCTTTGAGGATGGCCGTTATTTTCAGATTTCGGGTAGCTGATCGGCGGTGTCCCGCTGTCGTCGATGAGGAGTGCGCCATGAACATTAGAATGCATACAGCGGTGCTTGCCCTGGCGGCGCTGCTCCCGAGGGTGAGTACTGCCCAGGACGACGCGTCGGGCACGGGCACGATCCCGCGAACCGCCGACGGGTACCCGGACTTGACCGGCACTTGGGACAACGGCTCGGGAATCGACTTTGTCAGGCCGCAGCATATCGATGGTTCGATCTGTGTGACGGGATGCCCGCAGCCGGAGTCGGCGTCCCCACCCAGCGCTGTTCGCCTGCCCCCGGACCGGCCCACATATCGGCCGGAATTCATGGAAAAAGTACGGGATCTGGAAGCGCGCCAAGTTGAAGAGGACCCCGTACTGCGTTGCACGAATCCGGGCCTGCCCAGGATTGGGCCGCCCGACAAGATCGTCCAGGTTCCTGACCAGATCGTGTTTCTTTACGATGACGTCAACGGCAACTATTTCCGCATCATTCCAACCGATGGCCGGGGTTACCGCGAGGGCATCGAGGAAACCTACCTGGGCGATTCCGTGGGTCGCTGGGAGGGCGACACGCTGGTCGTGGAAACGGTGAACCTGATCGACACGACATGGCTCACCGATGACGGGTCATTTCACACGGGCGACCTGCGCGTCGTGGAGCGCCTGACCCGGACCGGGGACACACTGGAGTGGCAGGCGACCTCTTACGATCCGGCGGTTCTCGCCGAACCCTGGGTGCAGCGGCCCCGGATCGCTCACCTGACCGATCAGGAACTGGTCGAGGCCGCGCCCTGTATCGAGCGCGACCTGCCGCACATGCAGGATCTTTCGCACCACGACAATCTGAGGTAGCTGACCGGCGGATACCTATCGCGCCTAAACGGGGTTGTTCCAGCCACCCAAGATCAAGGTCACCAAGCCGACGGTGGCGGCGATAGTGCCGAGAGATGACGCCAGAAGGGCCTTGTAGAGATCGGCCTTGGTAACAAGTTGGTCGAGACGGGGCGCGGCGACGCCGCGTAACTGTTTTGCGATGGCCTCGGCTTGACTCCGGTCAACGCCGGCGGCTTCCAATTCGTCGGCGGCGGTCAATGTGTCGAAGGGCTGTGCATTCATGATTCAAGCGTAGCAGGGTCACCGGAATCGCGCGACCCTCTCATTCTGGCCAAATCGCAGAGAAACGGACGATATCGGCCGAATGCGAACGGCATGTCTGGTCGGCTGTACAATCCCACGAAGCTCTCGGCGCGCTCGCTTTGGCATAAGCGGCGGTAACCCGTACTGCGGCGCGTAACGCGAGAACATCCGGCTGACGACGCCCGCTGCGATCAGGTACAGGACGCGTCGAAAATCGTCTGGATCGATGCGTCCAGCATGGCATTGAATGCGTCGTCGGACTGATCGACGTTGAGTCCTTCGGTCAGGGCCCTGGAGAAACTCGCGACCATGCCGGGGTTTTCCACCAGCCGGCGATTGGCCTCTTCTCGGCTGTAGCCGCCGGAGAGGGCAACCAGCTTCAGCAGGTTCGGATGTTCCAGGCATTCCCGGAACAGACCCGGTTCCTCCGGCAACGTCAGCTTGAACATCACCAGCTCGTCGGCCGAAAGATCGTTCAGATGCGCCAGCAACTGGCCTTTCAGCAGGTCTTCCGCCTCGCGCTTGTCGGGCGCGTGGATATCGATCTCCGGTTCGATGATGGGCATCAGTCCGGCCGCGACGATCTGCCGGCCGATCTCGAACTGCTGGCTGACGACCCGCTCGATGCCGCCAGCGTCGGCGGACTTGATCACCGAGCGCATCTTGGTGCCGAACACGTTTCTGGAATTGGCCTTGTCCAGGAGTTCGGAGAGGTTGGGCATCGGATTCATCACCTGAACGCCGTCGTTCACCGGCGCCAGCCCCTTGTCGACCTTGAGGAAGGGCGCGACGTTCTTTTCTTCCCAGAGGTAGCGGGCGGAGTTCATGCCGCCGATGTCCCGGTCGAGCGTGTTCTCGAAAAGGATGGCGCCGATGATCCGGTCGCCGTTGAACGACGGGCTCGTCACGATCCGGGCGCGCATCGCGTGTACCACGTCGAACATTTCATCGTCGCCGGCGTAGGCGCCCTCGCCGACACCGTACAGCCTCAGTGCCTTCGGCGTGCTCCCGCCGCTCTGATCCAGAGCCGCGATGAACCCGTCCTGCGAGCGTACCTTGTCAAGTTGATCCTGTGCGGTAGACATGGAATTGCGTTGCTCCCCGTGTCGCTGGTCCGTTAGAAATGGTTGATTGCGATCCGGCGAATCAGGCGCCGCCGGAGCAGTCGCGGAGTATACCGTACTGGTGCGCTATCAACCCCATAACGCGCTGATACGGCGTTACAGGGTTGATGGAGCACTAGCGTTCGATGATCCGGTTGGTGAGCCAGGGCGGTTTATGGACAGTGCCGTCCCCGGGTTCCAGACTGTCGGAGGCATCGGCTTCAGGACCGAATCCCCGCGAGGTCGCCTCGGATACCGGGCAAGTGCCTGAGTCGCGATACGCGAGCGCGGCGGCCAGCCTGCCTTCCGCCGGATCGCCCAGCGCGCGCGTAAGGTCGTCCGCGACGCGGCAACCGGGCACATCGGCTTCGTCCCCGGTAGCTCCCGGGGTGGGCACGAATCCGTCCCCGTAGTCGCCGTACCCCTTGGCGTTGACGCCGCGGAACTGAATCGTGAAATAACTCGTGCCACAGTTGTCGGTCGCATAGAAGCCATAGGGTTTGCCGCAGGTCGGATCGCCGATCAGGATGACCTCGATGTCGATGCCTCGCAGTCCGTTGATCAGCGACTCGCTGGCAGAGCAGGTATTCGGGCCGGTGAGAATCAGGACGCGGCGCAGATTCAACGCCGGCAGCCTCTGGACTCCCGAATCCGTCTCGGTGGCATTGTAGAAGGGAATGGGGCTCAGCGGTCGGCCGGTTACCGGGTTGGTTTCCGGGTGCTTGTCGTTGAATTCAAGCCGTTCGTACACCTGGCCCGCGGTAGCTGCCTGACCGGCGATCATGTAGGCGAGTTCGCTCCCGATGTACAGAAACCCGCCGCCGTTGTAACGCATGTCGACGATCAGGTCTTCAATGCCGCCGTCAACCGAACCAAATGTACGGACCGCCTCGATGAGGCCGGCTTCGGCCGTCCGTATGTGGTCATTGAACAGCATGTAGGCGACGGTGGCTCCTGCCGGAGACATCTGTGTGCCGACGTGCTGGACCGGTGTGGAGGTAATGATCTCCGAGGTCAACTCCACGGTACGGGTGATTTGCTCTCCCACGTCGCGGATCTCGAACGTATGGGTCTCGCCGGCCGATTCCGGGTACAGGGCGGCATTGATCGCGTCGACGCTTTCCTCGTCGTCGGCATTGACGAAATCGATGCCGTCGACGGAAACGATTCGCGCGCCGCGCCGGAGTCCGGCCTCGGTTGCCGGCGTATCCGGGTCGGTATAGGCAATGGCTGTCTCCCGCGGGGGCGAGCGGGAAATGACCGTCCAGGTGGCGCCGTACCCGGCGGATTCCCCCGACTGCGACAACGCAACCCACACTTCGGTATCGTAAGTAAAGTGAAAGCGGTCCTTGCGAGCGCCGGAGGCCGTCCTTGCGGTGGTCCGCATCAGGTCGAAGTACTCCAGCGGGTCGTCGTATCGTCCGGGGTCGCGATCGACGATTTCGTCGTACCAGAGGTAGGTGTCGTTGCTCCAGGATCGCAGCCAGTTGTTCTCGTCCACTGTCCGGCCCTGCGTGTCAGGGTAGGGTCGTCCCGTCTGCGCATCGATGCCGGACCTGGGTGACAGGCATTGGCCGGCATAGGTCGAATCCGGCAGGAACTGTCCCTGGACCCAGCCGGTTTCGGACGGTTCATCGTTGTCGACAATGGTCAGCGTAGCCGGATTGACGGTCAGGCCCGAGGCCGTGCCGGTCACTCGAACCGTTTCGTCTTCCTCATCCTCGTCGTCGTCCGTTGCAACGAAGGACACGCTCTCGGATGAAGAGCCGGATCCGGCCGCGATCGTGATCTGAAACGACTCCACCTCGGAAAAGTCGTTGGCGCCGGCCGAATCGCCGGTCAGCGAAACGGTTATGGCCGTCTCGGCCTGGGCGGTACCGCTCTCGAATGTTGCCGTGACCGACACATCGATCGGCGATTCACCTTCCGTGACCGAACTCGGCTCGACTGTAAGGTTTACGACCCCGGGCGTGTCACTGTCGTCTACGACACCGGTGTTGTCGCCGCATGCGCCGAGCGTAACCGCCAATGCCGCGGCAAACATCCCGCGCAGAAACGGGCGTCGGCGTTGTCGCCAACGGAGGCGTCCAGGCGAATGGCGCCTTTCAGGTGACACAGCGGGCATCACCGATCATAAAGCGTGTCTTCCAGAATGCCGCGTTCGTACAGATCCCGATAGTGGCTGTTGGGATCGCAGACCGGACTCTCCATGAGTCCGTCAGAGGCATCGGCTCGCTGCGAGCCGCGGGTCCGCACCAGCGGCTCGGTATACAGGTCGTCGTGGATGGTCATGATGCGGTCCATCGTCAGTCCGTCCCCGGCAACTGTCCAGCGCTCCACGATCCTCGTGCCGTCGCCGCCGGACATGGGATAGCCCGACCCGTCGAGCCAACCCGGCGCCAGGTGCGTGGTCTCGATGACCAGGGTGCGGTCCTCCCAGCGTCCCACGGAGTAGCCCATGGACGTGAGCGGATGGTTGTCCGGCGCGGAGCGCCCGTCCATCCATACCCAGCGGGGGCTGTTGTTCTGCAGGAAGAGCATGAAGTAGTGCGTGCCGCCGTCGAGCACCTCCATGGAGTAGGGCGAACCGAAGATGCGTGGCAGGCCCGGCGCGAGACAACGCAGGACGTGGTCGTCGCCGAACTCCCGGGATTCGTAGATGGCTCGGCTCTCGGGCGTGAGGGGCATGGGTTTGGGTTCGAGGTCGTCCACCGTCGCCCGGAAGTTGTAGCGGTTCATCCAGTAACCGCTGATGTCGACCTCGTAGTCGTTCGGTTGCACCGTATAGTCGACGTTCGGGTCGGCGACGATTTCCTCCACCGAGCCCGAAACCACGCAACGTCCGAGCCGGCGGCCGCTTTCGAGATAGATGCACGTGGCGTACAGCCGCTTCATGCCGTCGCGGCCGAGATTGCCCGTTGCCCTGACCCGGTCGCCTACCTGGACCGTGTCCTCATACCACTGCTCCCGTTGATACGTGGGCAGGTTTCCCGGCGGCTGCAGGAACCATACCTCGCTGGATCCGTCGTCGAGTTGCGTCTCGACGCCGTAGCGGATATGCGGATTGGCCCAGATGACTTCGGTGACCCGTCCTTCAACCTCGCCCTCCCGGTCCGGGAGAAACTCGGTGATGAAGGCATGATGCGCCAGCGAATGGCTACTCGATGCCGCGACAACAGCTGCGGCAAGTGAATACAGGTGCATCCTGTTCATGATCCGGTACCTGACTTCGTTTGCGTTGTTCACATTTTACTTGCTGTACCTGTTGAAGCGTACACTCCGATGCCATACCGTGTCCCAATGGAATACCGCAATCTCGGAAGGACCGGCGTCAAGGTCAGCGAACTCTGCCTTGGCACGATGATGTTCGGACGCAGCACGGATGAAGCGGAGTCCATTCCCATCATTCATCGGGCGCTGGACGGGGGAGTCAATTTTCTCGACACGGCGGACATTTACGGACTTGGTGAGAGCGAACGCATTGTCGGCAAGGCGCTGGCCGGCGCCGGCGCCCGGCAACGCGTGATCCTGGCCACCAAGGCGTGCATGCCCATGGACCCGGACGATCCGAATATGGCCGGATTGAGCCGCCGGTATCTCATCAGCGCCTGCGAAGCGTCCCTGCAGCGCCTGAACACGGACTGGATCGACGTGTATTACCTGCATCGTTCCCTGCCCGATGTGCCCATCGACGAAACCCTGCGGGCGCTGGACGACCTGATCCGTCAGGGCAAGATCCGTTACATCGGCTGCAGCATGTTCCCGGCGTGGAAGATGGTGGAGTCGTTGTGGGTCGCCAGGGAACTGGGGCTGCACCGGTTTGTCTGCGACCAGTCGGCCTACAACATGCTGGACCGGGCCGCCGAGCGGGAGGCGATTCCCGCGGCGCGCAACTACGGTCTTGCGTTTCTTCCCTGGGGGCCGCTGTGCGGCGGATTGCTGTCCGGCAAGTACCGGCGCGACGACACCGGAGCCGAGGGTCGCTGGCAGGGCGGGCGCGACAATCTCAACCGTCCGGCAACCCCGGAGGCGTTCGAGGTGATCGATCTGCTCGTCGAACTGGCCCGGGAAGCGGGTTGCACGCCGTCGCAGTTCGCCCTGGCGTGGCTGGCAGCGCAACCCGGCGTGACGGCGCCGATCATCGGCCCCAGGATCATGGAGCAACTGGTGGACAATCTCGGCGCCGCCGACGTCACCCTGTCGGCGGAGCACCTGGCGCGCGTCAGCGAGGCAGTGCCGCCCATGGCCAGCGCCATGCGCTACTACGATCAGGCCAGCCAGTTCGACCGGGCGCCCAACGTCTACCGCTGACCGTGATTTCGGCGTCCACCGGTGATCGCGTTCTCAACATCTATCGTTAGCCACAATTCGGATGTCTATGGTTGATTGCGCGGTACCGGCGGTTCCACGCCAACGTCCCGCGCGATCTTCCTCAGGACGTTCCAGGTCCTGATGGGGAGAGGGATCCCGTCCTGTCGGCGTTTGGCCGCCGTTTCGCGTTCGATTTCTCCCGGCAGGTAGATTGCGTCGACGCCTTCCGCCCTCGGCAGGCTCTTGATCGCCGCGTGGAGTTCATCGATTCGCCGCCGAAACGCTCCGACGTCTCCAAACAGCCCGATGTCGATGGCGGCGACGAGGCCGTTCTGGCTGTGAACAGCCCGTTCGCCCCCCAGCGCGGGCGCCAGGAGCGGGTGGTCCACGAGCACGCCCTGAAAACACTCCAGCAGTAGCGACAGGCCGGCGCCCCTGGGACCTGCAAGCGGCATCGGCACGGCCGCCTCGAGGGGATCGGTTGTCGGCTTGCCGTCCGCGGTCAGCGCTGAACCCGGAGGTATCGGGTCCCCCGTCGCCCGGGCTTTCAGAATCTTGCCGATGGCGATTTCAGCCGTGGCCATGTCCAGCATGACGAGACCCGACTTGTCGCCCGGCGCCGCCATCGCGATGGGACTGGTCGCGACGCCCGCCTTGCGGGCGCCGTGGTAGGCCATCAGGGGCCGGCTTGACGACGCGACGATGGCGAGCATGCCCGCGGCCGCGATCTGCGCGGCGTAATAGCCCATGGGACCGGTATGGGTCGTTTCGCGAACGATGCCCCAGGCCAGACCGCTGCTGCGCGCCTTTTCGATGGCGTGTTGCATGGCGGCCTGCATCGCGACCCCGCCGGCAGCGCGGTCGGCATCTACAACGAACGTCGCCGGGGAATTGTCGTCTATGCGAAGCCGCGGCCGGGGATTCATCACGCCCGAGGAGAGCCAGGCGAGGTACCTGGGAACTCGCAGGGCGCCGTGGGAATCGACGCCATGGAGGTTGGCCCAGACGAGGACGTCGGCCTGCGTGCGGGCCGAATCGCTGTCCATGCCCGCGCGCTCGAATACGCCGGCGCAAAACCGGGCCAGCGGTTCCGAAGCGACGACGACGCCTTTGTCGAGTGTCTCCGTCATTGACTGCGCGGCGCCGATGGGTTTGTTGGGCAGGAGTTGGGCGGCAGGGCCGGGTATTGCGGCAATTCCGGCAGGAGCGCTCTATTCGTCCGGCGTTTGCAGGGCGTGATAGCCCATCTTGACCCGGGCCTCGTCCAGGCGGTGACCCTGTTTCAGGTAGCCCAGAATCCGTTCCTCCGCCTCGTTGATCTGCTCGGCCACGTCCAGAACCTCGTCCTCACGGGACCCTGGAATGGCCACGACGCCGTCGCTGTCGCCCACCAGCAGGTCTCCCTGGCAAACACGCGCCTGGCCGATGGTCACGGGCACGCGTTCGGCATCCACCTGGACGCGGTCCTTGCCGGTGCGCATGGAGTAGCTGCGGCTGAACACCGGGTAGCCCAGTTTCAGACAAAGGTGAACGTCGCGACAGGCGCCGTCGATCACAGTGCCCGCGAGGCCGTTCTTGTGAGCCAGCCAGGTCATGATGTCGCCCCACACCGTGGCGTTCTCGCGCCCGCCGTTGTCGAGGACCACCACGGTGCCGGGCGCAAGGTCGTCGATGAAATCGCCGACGTTGCCCGGCTCGGCGGTGTCCGTGGGCCCATAGAGGACCGTGTGAGCGCGGCCGGCCATGCGAAAGGCATGATCGCGTGGCTTGATTCCCAGGCACTGGCCGGGGATCCGCAGCTTGTCCAGCGCATCGCTGAGGGTCGCGGTTTCCAGGCGCGACGCGCGTTTCAGATTCGTATCCGGCACGGGATCAGTCCGTCAGGAAGTGGTACATGCCCAGCACGTTCATGTCGAGCCAGTTGTATCCGTTCCAGTGGCTGAATTCCGGAATCTCGATGGTTTGCTGCATCTCTTCGAGCGACTGGCCCGCCTCGATGGCCGCCGCCACCGCCGCCTCCAGCGCTTCGAAGTACAGCCTCCAGTCCGTTATGTCGTCCACGGTTCCCACCGGTCCGTGGCCGGTCGCCACATGGTCGAAGTCTCGCGCGATTTCCTCGGTTTCGCGGATCGCGGCCATCCACTCTTCGTACATGCCCAGTTCGAAATCCATCTCCATGAAGGGGAGGCGCTGGAAGGTGATGTAGTCGACCACGAACATGACGCTCGCGTCCGGAAACGTGATCCGGCTCGAGTCCAGCGAATGGTTCATCTCGCCGACCCAGTTCATGCGCACGCGCTTGCCGCCCAGACTGACCTCGATCTGGTCCGTGTACGTGATGTTCGGCGGATGAACCAGGCTCACCGGGCCGCGCATGAGTTCGGCGCCGCTGATGACTTCGTCTTCGTTGGCGTCCAGTCCGGCGAACCGCGGTGCATCCATGTCGCTTGCCTCGGCACGGGAAATGACGCCGTCGGCGTCCGTATCCAACGCCGCCAGGGGTGCGTACTGGCCCTCGACATCCGTCAGTTGCGTCGAATCCGGCGGAAGCGCCAGGTGGCGCAGCATGTTGGCGTGGCCGACGAACTGCGCTGTGTCGGCAAAGACGCCGCCGCCCGAAGCGTGATCCCAGTGATGATGGCTGTAGACGACGTAGCGGACCGGGACACCGAAGCGGTTGTCCAGTTCGCCCCTGAGCCAGGTGGAAAAGTCGGGGTTGATGGGATCGCCCAACACGATGCCCTCGTCGGTGACCATGAACACGGTGCCGTGATTGTTGTTGGTGGCCCGGTAGACGCCGTCGGCTATCTCGGTAATGGTCCGGCGCGGTTCGTCCTGCGCGAAGCCGGTGGCCGCAATTGTCAGGGGTACGATCAACGTGGTGAAGACCGAGGTTCTTGAGATGTTCGACATGGGGGTCTCCTTGGGGGATTTGCTGCGCTCAGGTTCGTCGATTCGCGCAACATATAGTGCCACAGGGCCGCCCGGCAAATGATCGCGAGTACATGAATTCGTCGGTAAACGAATTCGTCAGTACACGTCGTTTCGGCAGGAATGGCACGGGTGGCGGCTGCGGGTCATCCCCGGCCAGACTTCCTTGCACTGACGAGGTCGATAACGGCGAAAGGTGCGTAAAGCAGAAAAAGGGCGCACGCCACCATCCCTACCAGGCCCGGCAGGTACGACGGCCAGGGCCCGAACCAGTCCAGCGGCGACGGTTGCGCGGGCTTTGCGAGCAGGAAGAGATAGTTCGACCCGAGCAGGAGGTTGACGGGGTACATCAGAAGGGCATAGGCGGCGGTCACCGGCATGACGATCAGGAGAGACCTCGGCCTGGGTCTGAAGCCCATGACCACGGTGGCGAACATGATCGCCATGAACCCGAGACCATGACTCAGGAAGAACAGCAAGAAAACGGGGTGAGGGAACGCCTGCAGGACGTCGGGCGTCATCAGTGCGACCAGCGCACCCCCCGTTCCCCAGTAATACAGCACTTCGTACAGGCGATAGCTGCGCGTCCACAGCATGAACGCGCCCAGCGTCACCGTCATTCCGCACAGATGCAGCGGCAGATGCTCCGCCAGCGGCATTCCGTATATGCCCGCCCTGACCGCCGGTCCCAGGAAGATGTCGACAAACATGCAGACGGCAAGGACCTTGCGCGCGGTATCCTGGCCCCGAGGGCTCGCACGCCAGCGCACCATCAGGGGCAGGAGCACGGCAATGGCTATCGTAATGCCGGTTCCCACCCAGTGCTGCAGGCCGAAGAGGACGAAGGCGGGCACACTGGTTTCCATTGCGTCGCGTATTGTCCCTGTTCGTGTTTGTTCGCGCGTTTTCAGGCGGCGTGGAATTCAGAGATTACAACATGAATTGAATTTCAGTTGGCGTCGGGTACGGTGCCGGCGTGATATTCTTCCGCCTCGTCCGAGTTTGGCAGGGCGATGGCGGTATCCCGCCGAAAGACATCCGGTGGTATCAACCGGAATTGAAGCCCTTCGGGTGCTGGAAAAACTGGAGAGTCTGCACGTGAAGTTCATCTATACATTGCTGGCCTTGACTGGCGCCTCAATCGCTTTCACGGCGATCGGCCACCATAGCGACGCTGGTTACGACCGGGATACGGTGGTGGCGTTCGAGGGTGTGGTGACGAGCTATTCGTTCCGGAATCCGCATATCGCGATTCTGGTGGAAACGGAGAACGAGCAGGGCGAGACGATCGAGTGGGACATCGAGACCGGCTCCACGCCGATCATGATTCGCAGCGGCTGGACGCCCGATCTGATCAGCGAGGGCGATACGGTCACCATTCGGGCGCACCCGGAGAGAAGCGGCCGCATGCGAGCCATATTGAACACGATGCAGACCACCGATGGTCAGCTCTGGTACCAGGTGGAAGAAGATCCCGAGGAAACCGTGGCGGCGACGAGTCTCAACGGCGTCTGGCGCGGTTTGAGCACGTTCAGCCTGCGCCGCGGATTGAACCAGGTGCCGCTGACTCCGGCCGCCGAGGCCGCGCGGGCGGAGTACGACTATTTCACCCAGACCCCGGTCAGGGACTGCGTGGCGCCGCCTCCACCGAGTTTGCTTGCGTCGACGACCTATCTGAACGGGATCGAGATTCTTGAAGACCAGGTCATCCTGCGCAACGAGTATTTCGACCAGACGCGAATCGTCTACATGGATGGGCGCGGGCATCCGGAAACCGATGAGCGCACCTCTTGGGAGGGCCACTCCATCGGTTGGTGGGAAGGGGAGACGCTTGTCGTCGATACGACCCACTTCAGGGACCACCCGGAGGGCAACGGCCGGGGAGTGCCTTCGGGTGCGCAGAAACACCTGATCGAGCGGTACTCGCTGAGTGACGACGGCCGGCGCGCCCAGATCGATGTTTTCCTCGAGGACCCGGAATACCTTGCCGAACCGTTCAATGGCCATACCGAGATGGTCTATTCGCCGGAACTGGAACTGTTGCGGTACGACTGTGATCCCGTGCTTTCCAGGCAAGGCGGGTTCGAATAACGCGTGGTGCTTTGCGCGCCGGGCGTAAACGGCGCATGGCGAGAGTGAACCGGGCCGGCGTCGCCGCCTGATTCAAGAGGCGCAGACAGTGCCGGATGCAGGCGTCCTTGTCCCATTAGTGGCTCTCCTTTGGGCGGGAGTGTCCCTCGGAGGGTCGCTGGTCGCTGCCCCCGCCAAGTTTCGCGCACCGTCGCTGACCCGGCCAATCGCGCTTGAGGTCGGGCGGGCCCAATTCCTGTGGGTTGGCGTAACGGAAGCGATTCTGTGCGTCGTGCTCGTCGGCGCACTGCTACTGGGCGCCACCGATGCCTGGAAGTGGCTGGTTGTTCCGATCGTGATACTCGCATTCCAACGGCTCGCGATCATGCCGCCGCTTGATACACGAACCCGCCGGTTGATACGCGGGGAGCAGGTTGGCGCGAGTCACCTGCATCATGTGTATGTGGTACTTGAAGTGGGGAAGTTCGCCTCCCTGGTCGTGGGGGGCGCTGTCGCAATATAGCGAGACGCCTGGTTGCCGCCCGGCTCAAGAAACATCAGGGCAGGGTCCGGTTAATCCTCATGGCGGCAGGGGCACCAACCATTTTTCGTCGATCAGGCCCTGGAAGTGACTCGATACGCTGGTAGCCAGCGCTCTGTCGCGCAAGAGGATTCCCAGTTCGAAGTTGCGATCAAGCGCGGCGTCGGTGAGGTTCGCGGAGGTGACGAAGACGACTTCGCCGTCGGCGACTACTGCCTTCGCGTGCAAGACTCCCGCCGGACCGTCAGGTTCGAGGGAGCGCGGATCATAGTAGACTGCCGGCCTCGTTGACCCGGGCCAGTCCGTTCCCCAGAATTCGTCGGCGAAGCGGCGCACCAGGTTTGGGGCTGCGGTCGTATCGCGTCGGCGGCGCTGGATGTTCAACAGTATCTTTACCTGCAATGTTGGAATTGCCTCCATGCGCCGAGCCAGATCGGCGAAAACGCGGGGGCCGTCGAAATAGGCAAATGTGCTGATGCACAGGGAGCGCTCCGCCTCGCCGATCAGTTCCCAGTAAACGCGCCGCGTGTCCCGAGCGTGTATACCGGGGACCTCCGGGCCAGACCACACCAGATCGGGCGTCGCGCTTCGGGCATTGGTGGCTTTCTCCAACGTTTGCAACCAGGCGGCGGCTGCCTTGCCCGAGATGCCGAGTTGTTCCAGTCTGTTCAGCGCGCTCAGTACTTCCTCTCCGCCGGCACGGAGGCCGAGGGTCGAGCGCACAGCGGCAATCGAACTGGAGGGCGGAAGTAGACCGGTCTGCAAGGCGCTTGCCAGGCGTTTTCGAAGGTGCGGCGATAGGGCAGCCAGTGCTTCGATCATGGCGGTGGCGAGAAAAATGCGGCGTCATCCACTCCAAGAACAGGAACGACCAGCGCGCGATCGAGAAAGTCGTTGCGCATTTCGCATGATGTCTCGGCGATCAGGGCGCAGGCATGGCAGGCTGCGCCGTGGAGCCAGCGTTGTTCCAGGCTCTCTCCTGGCGCGTGCTGTGCGCAGATCGGGTCGTTGGAACACAACTGCGCCATCCTCAGCGCGTCCGCCAGATGATCCTCGATGAACCGTCCTTGCTGAACCAGACCGCCCAGCGTTCCTTCCGCGTCGGGCGTCCCGGTGTAGAGAAGCAGGCCGTAACGGTCGCTCTCGACGTAAATTCGTTCACGGATGGAGGTGGCCGGATAACCACAGCGCATGGCCAGCGACTGAATCAACAAGTGTGCCAGCGTATGGAGCAAGACGTATGCGGCGCCAGGAAACGGATGTTTGACCTTTCGGCTGGCAGCCCACGTCCGGAAGCCATCGGCCAGGTCGTGTTCGCGTTTCTGGACTGCTCGGCGAAGCTGCCATTCATTAACGGCACTGGCTCGTAGCTGCACGAAGACGCCCTCGCCACGATTTTCCACAGCGGGGAACCATGTGGGCTCCAGGGCAATCTCCGCGCGTTCGACATCCGTGTCATACTCGCCGTGAATATCCCGAGTTGCCGCTTCCAGGCGAGTGAATCCGATCAACGCGACAACTTCGCGGAGACGATGAAGCTGAACCACGGCGGCGACTCCATCGCTCAAATCGGAGAGTTTCCAGGCATCGTCGGGTAACTTGCGCGCATGAAAATTCGGATCGATGGGAACGTCGTCTCCATATCCTTCCGGCGCGCGAAGCAATGCATCGAGTTCAACGTCCTTCACGTTTCGCTCACCTGCCGCGTCGCCTCGAACGGCGCCGATAGCTTGCAGAATTTCGTCCTTCCCAAAGCCGTCGAGCCGCTCCGAAACATTGGGAATCCGCATGAAGGCGTCCAGTGTCGCGGGCGAGTCCACGGCTTGCAGTATTTCCCAGACGTCCCGAACGGCGCTCTCTGCCGACCCACCCGTGTCGGGCAATGACAGCACGCTGAATACTTGCGGGAAATAGGCGTTGGTTGCCGTCCGAATGAGGAGGCGGCTGGGCTGATTGCAATTCTCTTCGGTATGGGCGCCAAGCCAGGGTCTCGCGCCACGGCAGGTGCCGAGTGAATTCTGATCGATTTCGGTTGCCTCGTGGAGCGAGCGCCGCTTGCCGCATTCGCAACGCACGCTCAACTCTGTCAGATCTCCTGTCGTGCCGCTTTCGTCCAGCCAAAGCTGCCGCCGGCAACTGTCATCATTACCGTGCACGAAGCGTATCCATGGCAAGTCGTCCACATGGCCGCGAGGACAGGCGCGGACGAAGCGCGTGGGGACCACTTCAAGGCCCTCGAAGCGCCCTCGATCCAACGATTTTCGATGCGTCAGGCGGCGCGATCGTTCTCTTTCGCCGCCGCCGGTCTCCTGAACAACGAACCATTCCGGAAAGCGCCAGGCGCCGATGCCCCTGCCGGGAGCCCATGGCTCGCTGGGCGCCGGGGGCGGTGCATACAACCTTGGCGATGGCACACCGGTGAGATTGCCGAGTACGCGCGTCAACCGCGGCTCGATAATCTCATCGAGCCCACTGGGCCAAGTGTCCAGCCCGCCCATGATCGCCGCGTGTTTCGGTAAATCGACCAACGCGCCCGGACCGTACGTGGTGATGACCTGGCTTTGCCGAAGTTGTCCATGGGCCTTGCTCATCGACCCGTGCCCACATCCTGGCCGTGCAAGTCCTTCAAGTACAGGTTCACTTCCGGTTCGACATCGCGCAGCGACCGGTTGGCGCGAAACTTGCGGTGGTGCTCGGACTCGAAATCCTTGTCGAGCATTTCGCGCAGCAATGGTTTTCCGGTTTTCCCGGATCGCGCCTCGTACTTCTGATATCGCACCTGAACGTTGGCCGCGTGGTAATCCTCGACAACCGTGAGCCATGAGTCGAGCAGGTCGACCACCCGGTTGCGCACGCTTCGCAGCCGTTCGTCCCTCTCCGCCTCGTCGTTCAGTGGCTGCTGTTCGATTCTCTCCCGGAAGCTGTCGAACAGTTCGCGCTCGATCATGGCGCGCACGTCTGCGATTTGTTCGGCGCCCGCTGGTGGAGTCAATCGGGCCTCCAAATGCCGCGCCAATCCGACCAGCGCACCCGCGAACCCGCGGTCCAGAGCGCGTGCCGAGAACGGAGTCACGCTCGGCACCTCCACGGAACGGTAGAACGTCTCGTGATAGTGCCGGAACCGCTCGAAGTGCGAGCGGTCCCGCGGTTTGTGCATGTTCAGAAGGGTGACTACCAGTCCGGGCCGTTTGTCGTCACGGCCGACGCGGCTGGTCGCCTGTATGTACTCCGCGTGCGTTTTTGGCTGACCCAGCACCACCATCAATCCCAGTCGGGATATATCCAGTCCGACCGAAATCATGTTGGTGGCGATCGCGCAATCGACCCGGCGCTTTTCGTGGAACCTGGACTCCAGGCGCTGGCGGGCTTCGGCGACCTTGTTCGTGGGCACACGCGATGTCAACTCAACGACCTCCGAAAACGTCTTCCGGTCCCGGAAAAGGCCGCGTTTCTCGCCAATGCGTTTGCGTTCTCCGTACTTGGTAATCGTGTTGCGAACCTGCTCTTCCAGAATGCGCCGTCCGCCACCCAATTCCCGCAGGCTGTTGAAATAGCTCAGCACGGTCATGTAGGGGTCCGCGGCGTTCTCGTGGTTGTTGTGTCCGCCCGCGTCTCGGAACGCCTTCTCGGCCGCACCCATCAACGCGAGCACCGTCTTGCGCATGAGGACCTTTGGGTTGCGTCCAGGAGCAACAATTCCGAGATAAAGGCGACCCGGCGTTTTCGCGATTGGCGAGATACGGGCGAAAAAGGAATCGCGCCGGTCTGGTCCCGGAGGTGGAAACACTTGCGTGATCGGCCTCCCGAACAACGCCTGAATCTGGTCTTGTGCGCGGCGCACGGTCGCTGTCGAGGCGACGATCTTCGGGTGCACGGCGAGTTCTTCGCGTTCCGGGCCGCTGTTGGCCCGCATGCACAGACCCTCGATTGTCGTTTCGTATAGCCCCACCATGGTGCCGAGCGGGCCGGAGATCAGGTGCAACTCGTCCTGAATCACGAGGTCAGGGGGAAGTAGGGGGCGCTCCAGAAGGTGGCCTTGTCCGGGCCTGGACGCGCCATGAAAACCAGACTTCCCGTACCGGTCCGAGCCGCCGAGAAGCGCTCCGGTTTCGGCCGTCCACGGCAGCGAAGCGAACTTGTCTACGGTAGCGATGAGAAAAGCCGGCAACCGCCGGTAGATCGGTTCGTCCACGGCCAGGATCGGCAAGGCCCTGTCGCCGCTGAAGTCGCACTCGAAGTTCATGCAGACCACGCGCAATTCCGTCGGATAGTCATCGTTGGGCAAGAGTGTGAACGAGGATGGCTCAAACTGCGTACGGCACCAGGGACAATTCTCCAACGGGATGGGCGCCGGGCGGCCCTTCGGATTGGCCTTGAATTGCCGGGTCTTGGCGCGGGCGGAATCCGAGCGTCTCTCGCCCTTGCGGCCCATCAGATTGGGCGTCGCGGCCTTGCCCACCCAAAGCCCGATTTCGAACGGCCATATGCCGTAGCGTTCGGGATTCGCCTCGCGCTCCAGTTCCAGGGCGCAAACCAAACCTGCGGCGCGGGCGAGTTGATCCAGGGTAAGCAATCGAAGCGTGTACCGCATGATGACAGTGACGCCCGCGCCCTGCCGGCCGTCCTGGCCCGGATTGCGCAGTCGGCGCAGCACCATCGCAAAAGCGGCCAGGCCAAGATAGGCTTCGGTCTTGCCACCACCAGTCGGAAAGAAGAGCAGATCGACGATTTCCCGCTCCGGGTCGTTACGGTCCGCGAGCCCGGGAAGGTTCAGGAGTATGAAAGCCAGCTGAAAGGCGCGCCATTTCGGCGGTTCATCGACGAATTCGTCAGGAAGCCTCTTTCGCAGCGCCATCGCCACCGCGCGGTTTGCGACGCGAAACGCGTCGAGAACGTCGGCATCGTTGGCAAGGGTCGCGATGCCCCGCTGCATCCGGTCCGCTGCCACCCCCGCGAGGCGCAGCAGTTCACTTGCTGTTTCGCGTCGACCGGATGCAAGTGCGTCCAGACCGCCGCGCTGGGATTCGATCCAGACGCGGTATTCGGACACAACCGGCTGCAACGCTGACTCGATGGCCTTTCCGCTAGGCGCCGACCCGAGCGCTTCCATGGCGAGTTCGACGCCGGGAACGTCGACCGTTACCGTTTTCTCCACATGGGCGCCTGGAATCCATGTCGTTCTCAACACCCGGCAGGCGTCTTCCTCGCCTATGTCCCAGTCCGCCGACACGCCGTGCCCGGTGGCGTACTCGGGCGTGGCCGCGTAGTGGAGATCGGCGATCCGGTCGTCCGCATCGGATGCGCTTACTCCGCGCGGGTCCGGCCTCGCAACGAACGAGCGCTCATTGGATACTTCGATTTCCGCCTGAAATGCGAATTGGGCATCCGGGTCCGCGTCGTCGGGTTGACGATGATTCACCAGGAAGATGGAAACGGATCGCGTGTCCCTGGGAATTTCGGGGAGTTTGTCGGAATCGATCGGCTTCACGGCCAGATAGAGCGACAGGCCACCGGATCGAGGAACGGGGTGGTTGCCGGAACTCGCCAACGTCACGGGCACTGTCCGTTCTTCCGGTCGACGCTGCCAGACTGGCACCTTGCCGCCGTCTCTTCCTTCGATCTCTCCTCGCTCGTAGTCGCCCCAGCGAACGGTGACGGCAAGGATGTCGGTATCTGCGGCAACCAGAAAGCTCAATCCCATTGATGACGGAAAGAAACCTTTCTTCGCCGCCTTGCGTTCCTCCGTCGACTCTTCGGCAAGGCCAGCGGATTCGGGTACCTCGTCAATGTCGTCATCCTCGTCTATGTCCGCACTGTCTTCCGGGCGCGTGCCCGAGGGAATAAGAAAGCCGGTCAGATACCAGTTTGACGGACGCACCCAGCCGGGAAGGCGCTCGGCGGCGAGTTCGTGATTGGCGCCGGGGCCTATCAAGTCGAGATTGAGAGCCTCGACTAGGCGTTCGCGGACTGCCGGGGAATCCGGCGGAATGCCGGTAGTCGGCTGCGGCACTAATGTCTCAGACACGGATTGCTAGGTCTTGCACGTCGACTGTGTAAGCAAATTGGCATTTTTCGCGCTTGAATATACCTTGCCGCGCGGCTTGTCGATCAACTGCTTGTCCTTGAAGTCTTGCGTCAACGCGTGGTCGCCCGTGTACAAAACCCTTGCGCCGGAAAGTCTGGCCAGAGCGAGCACATGCGGGTCATCAGAACGCACCGCTTCGTTGTCGCGAAGCTGTTGTTCGTCTTCCTCGAATTCTCCGGCAGGTATGACGGTCGCCCGACCAGCTTGTGCGTATCCAGCAAGTTTCTTCCTGCTGCGCCCGCAGATCTCATCAGCGAACGCGCCACCCGTGGAATACACCAGGTTTCCCCATCCCTTGTTGAGCCAACCATGAATCGGTTTTGCGTCCTCGGCCATCTGGTCGGACAGAAATACGCCGAGCCTGTTTGCGTCGATGATCATGCACATATGCGCTGGGCTCAGTCATCAAAGCCCAGCAAGCGATCCGTCTCCTTCAGGAAGAATGATCGATAGCTTGGTGGTGCGTTCTGGACGTTTCCGAACTCGTCCAGGGCGATGTTGTGCATTTTCGCGGCGTTGCGCTTTGGTTCGAAAAAGATGATCGAGACGTCATCCGGGCGCAACTGCTTTCTTCGTACCAATATGCGTATTCGGTCCACAATGAAATCGCTGTGGGTCTCGATCAGGAACCTGTTACGCCCTTTTTTCGCCACCTTGGCAAACAACTCGGCAAGTTCCGCCTGTCCCCGGGGATGTAGGTGCACTTCGGGTTGCTGGAGCAGAAATGTCTTGGCCGCCCGGCCGTAGCGACGACCGGAAGCTCTGCTTGCTTCGCCGGCCAGTAGGTTGACCAATATCGGCAGGCTCTGACTGACTCCGTAGCCTACGTCCATAATGTTGGCGTGCGAGCCTGACTGAACCTTGACCTGAAGCTGGAACGGGTCGCTGATCTGTTTACCGTGCCGCCGTACCTTGATATCGGCGAACAGTCCGGATTCCTCGCCGAAATCCACCAGGTCATTGTGTAGCGACTGCCACGTCTTCTTCTCGCTGTGGTCCAGTCTCATCATGAGCATGGGAATGTGTTCGCCTTCGGGGCTGTCGACTTCCCTGACTGGATCGTAGGTGCGCTTGGGCTTGGCGCGAAGCGGAGCGACCGCGATCAGTTTCGAGCGGAGCAGTTCCCGAAATCCGAAGCGAATTAGACCGACTCCGCGGCTCTTGCCATCGCCGGGCTCGAGTAGATTCCGCACATAGGAGATTACGGCGTCAGCATCGGTAGAACCAGGTCGCAGTTCTTTGCCGTCCAAAAGAAAGTCCAGACCAAAATGCCAGGCTGGGAAGGAAGGCAACGAGACATCCAATTCCCGGCCCGGAATCGCCAATGTCGTTCTTCCGTCGCTATCCTGGCGCAATTCGAAGTAGTCGGACGGGCCGAACCGATATATGCAGGAGTGCTGCGCGGGTTGTGAACCCTGCTCCCCGAACTTGGCCAGAATTTCTGTTGGCAGCCCAACTCTGTCGTGTTGAGCGAATTTGAGTCCAAGCTGAAATTCATTGATGCGACCGCTCGGCCCGCGGCGGGAACGGACGATATCCCTGAACGAGCCCATCGAAAATGGTTCCCGATTGAAATCAGGCGAGTCGCTGAAGCCATCCTCGAAGGTAGAAAACATCCGGTGAATGACGGAGAAACAGGCCAGAAACGTGCTCTTGCCAGTGCTATTTTCGCCCACCAGGAGCGTAATCGGGCGCAAGAGGCCACGCTGTTCGCCCTCGAAACAGCGAACATCCTTCAGGATCAATTCTCTCGGCTGCGCCATCAATCCGCCTTATCGTTCGGGGGGCTTGATTGTTCGTTGCACTTTGCGTCTACGTCGACCGACTGCCCGTCCGTTACGAGGAACCGGGATGCTACACACCGATATGGCCGATGTCATCCGCGCTTGCAGCGGGGTGCCCGCCCCGGGGGAAGGACTGGCACAAGATGCGGATCGCCGCCACCTCGCTCTCCATGTCCTTGAACAGCGGTTTGCGGTTCCATCCCGACGATCGAGTCTGGCTCGTCCTGCCGCCACCAATCCGTTGTGTAATGGGATTATGCCTGCCCGCCCCAGTTGCGACCATTGTCACGGCGCTGTCGCAGCCTTACGTTCTTCGACCGCACGGTCTGCGTTCAGCGCCAGCAGTCGCGCGAGCACTTCGTCGCGGACTACATCAGGCCAGCGGTAGCGCCAGGGCTTCTTCTTCCTGCCCCAATTCTCTTCGTCGATCTCGTAGTCCAAGAGGAACTCGCAATCGGTGGGAATATCGGTCCAGCCGTAGGTGTCAAGCACGGCGCGGTCCATGGCCGCATGCAATTCGCGGAGTTCGGCGATCTGGGAATCGCGTTCGTCCGGATCGTGGAAACGGTTGTACGTCTTCGTCATGCCCTCGTCGTTCTCAATCATCAGCTTGGCTCGAAGATCGTAATACGCTTCTCCGGCGCCTTCGAGTGCGGGGTAATTTTCCCAGTCCGGCGGGAAGGGGAATGTCTCGAAGCAGTCGGTAGGGGTGTAGCGGAGCCGGTCTTCTAATGACGATCCAAAAAACCGCGCCCAAATTTCGTGGGGACGTGATTGTAGGGCACAGAAGGCGGCATTAGAAGTGAGGGCGAATACATTGTGTGGACCAGCATAGACCATGTTTCTGGGTAAGAATGCGAATTGTAGGTGTTGACACGTAAACCCATGAAACATCACCCGATCCAGCCCTTCAATCGCTTCATACAACTCTCCCCGCAGCCTTTCAAGCTCCCACCACGAAGCTGTTGAGTGACTTGCACGTGTGCCTTTTACTCGGAGCGTTACAATCTCCAATATCTCGGGCCAATCTGCGGCCACCGGGTCAGAGTAATCGAGCGGGACGATCCCACTCCGCAGCCACTCGCGGCGTTGGGTCTCGTCCGCGTCCTTCCATGTACTCCCCAAATCCTCCCGCCGCAGCGGCCAATCTCGGAAGTTTATGACGTAGCGATGATGCGCGTGCCTAGGACTTGTGTTGACCTCTTGGCCACCGATATACGGAAAGATCACCTCGTGGTTGCGCGGGTTCTCTTCGATCAGACGCTCCATCTCGGCCAACGATGTCGCGACACCTTTCTTGTCGGTGTCGTCGAAGGTGAAGCCCATTCCGAGAACGATACTGCCTTGGAAGCTCTTCCCGGCGTTCGCCTCCAGCCGCGCCGGGTCGCCGTGCCTGCCACGGTGAAACAGAAACGCCGTGATGTCCTCCACGTCGCTGCCGTCCAGCCGCCTCGTCCCGTGGAAGCCGCCTTTGGCAACATGCACGACGCTGACCACCACGGCGGCGAGACCAGGCCATTTGTACCGCCGTTGCGCGCAGAATATCTCGCCGCCATGCTCGCAGATCCAGCGCAGACCCGTCGAGCGCGTGTCGCCCTGGGAAATGGTGTTGGTGGCGATCAACCCGAAGGCGCCGCCTTTGCGAATCAGGTTGAAGGCGCGCCTGAAGAAATGCGCTACCAGATCCGAATTACCGTGGCTCTGGGTGTGCAACTGCTTGAGCCAGTTAGGGTAGTAGTCGAAGTTAGCCGCCGCCACCGTGTTTTTGCCTGCGAACGGGGGATTGCCGACTATCGCATCGAAACCAGAGTTTTCTCGGTCGAACACCTCCGGGAACTCGATTTCCCAGTGAAAGGGCGCCAGCGGCGGCTCTTCATGACGCAGTTCTTCAAGCCAACTTCGGTATTTGTCGGAGAGATTCGCGAGAACTGCGCCTGCGAATTGGCTGCGCAGCTTTTCACGTTGTTTTTGGTTGGGTCGCTGAAAGTACGCGGCCAGCGCTAGGTCGCCGAGAAAAGCCACCTTCCCCGCTTCGAACTTGGCCTTGTCCCAGATGTCGCGCAGTTTCCAGTCCGATACTCGTTCGTCGGCCTCTCGAATGAGGCGGCGCAACCGGTCCACTTCCGTGATGTGTTCGCGAATCCTGACGGACTCGATTCCTTCCTGGAACTGTGGAGCGTCGGCCTTCCAGTGGAACGCCTCAATCTGCCTGCGAGAAAGCCCTACCAGCGCGTCGCCATGCCGTAACGCGTGGTCCAGAAACGTTAGCGGATGATCCTTCGCCAAGGTAACGAGCCACAGCGACAGTTTGGCCAGGTCCACGGCGGTGGGGTTGCGGTCAATGCCGTACAGGCAGCGCTGTGCGATGAGACGCCGCGCGAAGACGGTTTCGTTCTCGTCCGGCGGTACGTCCGGCACCTCAGCACGCGCATGCCATGCCTCGACCAGCGCATCGCCCAATTGCCGGCAGACCTCCACGAGAAAGGCGCCCGAACCCATGGCGGGATCACAGACCCTCAGTTCAAGGATTTGTTCGGCACGCGGTGAACGATTCGATTCGCCGCGCAACCGCCCAAGTATCGGCTCAAGCGTCGTTCGGACGATGGGTTCGGTCAGCTCCCGCGGCGTGTAGTGCGAACCGGAGCGCCGGCGCTCCTCGCTCGGTTGGAGAATAATCGCGCCCTTCGGTACGACGTCGGGCGTTGCTTCCTTGTCGATGCTAGCAACACTGTGAAGATGCACTAAAGCCAGCAGTTTGAAGTTGCAGGTTTCTGTAAGGTCATTTCGGTGATCGCGATCACGATTCGGTGTTGGCGTCTTTCATGCGGTAGCTCTTGCCCTCGATGACGACGGTTTCG
>JAJEFE010000168.1 GCA_022820625.1 Gammaproteobacteria bacterium
CGCTTGGGGTGAAAATCCGGCGCCGAGACCGGAAACGGCCCAAAATCCCGCCAAAACCGCCGATTCCTGGGGTAAAGTTCTTTTTGGACTTGCTCGAAACCTTTATCGATCAAAGGCTTCCGAACAGCGCAAGAGGCTCTCCTCGTGGCCCGATACGTCACGCGGGCCACGAGCCCTCCCATCTTGTTCACGATTTCCGCGTGCCAGGATGCCAGGGTGAGGTGTGCTTCGGCCATTTCCGGATCCAGGCGCAGTGCTTCCTGGGCCGCCTCGCGCGTTCTGCGCGCATATCCCCTGTTGAGTGCCTCCATGACGCCCACGGTCTGGGCTTCGCGGCCGATGGCATGGGCCGACTGGAAGTGGGCTTCGGGGTTTTCGGGATCGAGGCGAATCGCCTCGTCCGCGGCGCTTATCGCGCGCGCGAACAACTCCGGCTGTTCGTCCTCGGCGGCGAGGTAGTAGCCGTGTATGGACAGCGACTCGGCCGCCAGCGCGTACCCTTCCGACGTTCCCAATGCCTCGCCCGCTTCCGCGGCCGCTGCAAACCGGCCGTCGGCGTATGCGGCCCGTGCCGCCTCGATGGACTGTGCGCCGGACGGATTCACCAGCAGAAGAGTTCCTGCAAGCGAAAAACACAACGATACGGCCGTTTTTCTCATTGCTTCATCCCGTGCCGAGTGACTTTTATTCGAGTAGTTTCAGCATATTGTGATTCACACCTCAAAGGCGGTCAACGAATGAACGGTACCGCACCGAAACAGCATCTGGCCATAGCGATTTTGACAGCCGTTTCGCGTGCTGAGGGAGGTCCAATTCAGTCCACGAAGCCGGATTCCAGAAGCCGTTTGAGCTATTCTCCGTATGTTGGGAGCGGCCGCTCCCGGCCGAAAGCAGACGCCAGGCTTGTCGCTCCGGCCATAGATCGAAAATTGCGCAAATCTCTCGCCTTCCGCGATAATCGCCCCGCCGCAGCAGGGCCCTCATGTGAAGATATTCGTCATCAGCCTCCGCACGGCCGAGACCCGGCGTGCAGAAGCGTCCGAACAGATGGCCAGGTGCGACGTAGCGTTCGAGTTCTTCGATGCCGTTGACGGGACCGCCGGCCATGCCGACTGGTTTTCGGGAATTGATAACCGGCGTTTTCTGCTCAATACGCTTCGCCGCCAGCCGAAGCCTCAAGAAATCGGCTGCTACGCGAGTCACCTGTCATTGTGGAACAAGGCGATCTCCCTCGACCAACCCGTCCTTGTCCTTGAAGACGACTTCCAGCTTGAACCGGGCTTTGCCGAAGTCATAGGCGGGCTGGAACCGATGGTGAACGAATTCGGGTTCATTCGCCTGCAATCCATGCACGGGCCGCGAGCGCCGCTGAAGCGCCTGAGGCCCGCCGCCTACGAAGTCCGGCGCCATGACGGAACGACCCTGCATTACCTGTCCGATCCGCCGCTCTATGCGCTGGCTTATGCCGTCAGCCCAGGGGCAGCCCGTGCTCTGGTACTGGCCAGCCGGACCCTGTTCGCACCCGTCGACAAGTTCCTGCAACACACCTGGATACATCGTACGCCCATCTACGTACTGGACCCGCCCGTGGTGAAGATGTCGCCGCAAGCCGAAATCTCGACCATTGGCGATCGAACCCGCAAGAGCAGGAACCCCATGGTGAATCTCAGCCGCGCCATTCACAAGGGCATCGGGGAATTCCACCGGCTGGGCTTTGACCGGGTGCAGTTCGCCCGGATGTCGGATTCCGATCGCCCTCAGTTAGGAAAATCGAAATAAGTGTCCGGATAGGGTTCGTCGGCGAGGGTGAAATGCCACCACTCCCGGGCGTAGTGGTTGAACCCGTGCGAGGTCATCACGTTCTGCAGCAGCGCACGGTTGGCGCGTTGCTGGGCTGTGACGGCGGGGCTGTCCGGCCAGGAAATCGGGCCGAAGAAATCGTAGCCCGAGCCCATGTCGAGTTCGTGGGCTGCGCCCGCCTCGTCCCGAAAGACGATGGTGAGATCCACCGTGCTGCCCCGCGAATGGCCTGAGCGCGCAGCGATGTAGCCCTCCTCGAACAGGTCCTCCTTTGCCACATCGGGGTAGAAGTCGGGCTTGGTTCGCTGATCGTCGAGATCCTCGCCCCAGCGGACGAAGTGATCCACAGCGCGCTGCGGCCGGTAAGCGTCGAAGACCTTCAGCCCGAGCCCGAATGGCTGGAGCGCGGCCTGGACGTCCGCCAGCGCGGCGGCGGCCGGCTCGGACAGGATCGCGTGTCCGTGCCTATAACCATCAATGGGCTGCCCGACGAAGTTGTCCCCGGTGGCGTACTTGAGCTCGATTGCGATATCCGGAATCGCCTCATCCAGATACACGAAACCCTCCGGCAAGCCGGGACGTTCCTGGGCAAGGGCGCCCAATGCGCTGACCGCAGCCAAAAACGCAACGGCCAGGAAAACGGGTGAGAATTTCATCTCGCGCCTCAACGACGTTGATCGGATTATGGGCGATGTTCCCGATCACTGTCATAGCAAGCACCAAACATCTGTCCTGCCTGTTGACATGTTTATCCTACTGTACTAGATTACTAGTACACTCAGTTTACGGATCGACAAGATGCTCGAAGCCAGGCAAGTCAATTTCGGTTACGGACCCGATCCCCTGTTTCGCGACACGGACCTGACGCTCGCACCCGGTCACATTTACGGGCTGCTGGGGCTCAACGGCGCCGGCAAGACCACCTTGCTCAAGCTCATGACGGGGTTGCTGTTCCCTAATTCAGGCGAGATCACCGCCTGCGGTCACAATCCTGCCCGGCGAGCCCCCGGTTTCCTGTCCAGGGTCTTCCTCTTGCCGGAAGAGCTCAACGTCCCCGGCGTAACAGGCAAGGAATACGTCGCCGCCCGCTCGCCGTTCTATCCGGCTTTCGATCAGGGCCAGATGCAACGCTACCTCAGGGAGTTCGGGATTCCCGAGGGCAAGCGGCTCACGGCCCTCTCCCACGGACAGCAGAAGAAGTTCCTGTTGTCGTTCGGCCTGGCCTGCAATGCGTCGCTGGTGCTCCTGGACGAGCCGACCAATGGCCTCGATATCCCCTCCAAGGGTCTCTTCCGGCGCTTGGTGGCCGAAGCGCTGAGCGATGACCAGACCATCGTCGTTTCGACTCACCAGGTCCGGGACGTCGAGTCGCTGGTGGACCTGATCGTGATTCTTCACGAGGGCAAGGTGCTGTTGAACCACACGGTTTCCGAATTGAGCGGAAACCTGAGATTTTCGGTCAGCGGAAACCGCCCGGAAGAAGGCAACGGGCTGATCTATACCGAGCGCACCGTAGGCGGCTACGCAAACGTCTTCAAGGATCGCGGCGGTGACGAAGGTGCACTGGACATGGAACTGCTCTTCAAGGCCGTCATCGCGAACCCGGCCGCCTGCGCCGCACTGCTCACAACGGAGAACCGGAAATGAACGAACATTTCTCCATCGAAAGACTTTGGTGGCTGCTGCGCGCCGACTTCACGGCCGGCTATCGCATCTTGCTGACAGTGTCGGGCACGCTGGCCGGCGTCATCCTGATCGCATCCCTGATCTCGTTCGGCCCCGGCGGCGGAGGCCAGGAGTTCTTCATGTCGTGGTTTGGCGGCATGCTCTACATCTGGGGCGTCATTGCCTCGAGCCGCGCCTTCCGGGAACTTCACGACAAGACCCGGAACGAGGCGTACCTGCTGTTGCCCGCCTCCGCGGTCGAAAAGACCGTGGCCCGGCTGCTCGCCGTGACGGTCGGACTGGCCGTCTACCTGTTGGTCTTCACCACCGTGGTTTCGGTCCTCGTCGAAGCGGTGTTCCTGGTGCTGCCGGGTACCGGTTACGGACTGTTTAATCCGCTCGACCCCGTGGTATGGCCGCTCATCTTCGGCTATTTCTTCCTGCAATCCTTCTTCTTTCTCGGCGCAGCCTGGTTCAGGAGTCGGCATTTCATCAAGACCGGCCTGGCCATCACCGTGGTTGGAATCGGGTTGGCCCTGTTCATCGTGCTCACGCTGCGGCTCACCTTTGCGACAGTGGACCTGTCCGACCTGGACGGCCTCATAGCACGGGCGGCGGGGTCCTACCAGGGGCTGTTTCAGGTACTCGAGGCCCTGCGCGGGCTCTTCGCAGTCGTGCTGCCGGCCGCATGCTGGACGATTGCCTGGCTGAGGGTCCGGGAGACACAGGTCAGCGATGGAATTTAGCGAGCCCAGAAGCATTTACCTGCAGATCGCGGACCAGATCCGCGAGCGCATCCTGCAGGGCGAATGGCAGGACGGGGAACGGATCCCGTCCATCCGCGAACTGGCCATCGAGCTGGGCGTGAATCCGAATACGGTCACGAAGAGTTATCAGGCGCTGCTGGATTGGGGCATCGTCGCCAATCAACGCGGGCGCGGTTACTTCGTCAGCGAAAGGGCTGCCGAACGGGCGTTGACCGGGATGCGCGAGGAATTCGTGCGCGACGAGCTTCCAAAAGTGATTCGCGTCATGCAAACGCTGGGTATCGGCCTCGACGAACTGGCCGGATACCTGGCTCGACAAGACGGAGATAAAGAGAAATGAAAGCCAGCAAAATCGCACTACTCTCACTTGGCGGTGTCGTCGCGGGAGCCATCGTGGTGGCCGCGGTGGTGGCGCGTGTAGCCATCGGTTGGGACGGACAGGCGCGGGCGCAGACCGACATCGATCCCGGCGAGACTGAAACGGCGAGCCGGGACCTCAGCGGATTCAGCAGCATCGAGATCAACGGCAGTTGGAGCGTCGCCGTCACCCGGGGTGACGAGTGGCAGGTGGAACTGTCCTATCCGGAGAATCTCGTGGGTGAAATCGACGCATCGGTAAGGGGCGAACGACTCAGCCTGGACGATGCCGGGATGCGATCCTTTTTCGGTCGGTCAAATGCGCGATTCGGGGCAGACATCGTCATGCCCGCACTGGTGGAACTGGAGGCAGCCGGCAGCAGCCGCGTGACGCTGACGGGCTTTGAAGGCGAACAGCTCACGATCGCCGCCGCCGGCGCGAATCAAGTAACCGGCGAAGACGGCCGCTACGGCGAACTGGAACTGTCGGTCGCAGGCGCCAACGACATTCAGCTCGCCGGCTTCACTTTCACCGATGCGGACGTGGAGCTTGCGGGCGCATCCAACCTTACGCTGACCATGGACGGCGGCGAATTGACCGGCGGCCTGGCCGGCGCCGGGAAAATCGAATACTTCGGTACCGTCTCGCGGGAAGCGGTTGACGTCGCCGGGTTCGGTTCGGTGGGACCGGCGGAACTCTAGCTGGTCAGACGATCTGGATGCCCTTGTAGGCGAGCATCGAGCCATCCCATTGTTGGTCGACGATTATCATGTAGTCCTGCCAGTCCCGGCGGAAGACCGAGTCTGAACCGTTGTCGGTGTCCTTCGGCTCGCCCGTGTAGTCGGGGTGGTTGAGGTATAAGTCGTTGCTGATGTCGTCGTCAAAGCAGAACTGCGAAACGAGGCGCTGCACGCCATCGACGACGACCCGAAAGTGAATATGGGTGGTGCGCCCGCGGTACCAGCCGGGGAAACAGCCAAGGAAGTAGACGTTGCCGACGCTGTCGGTTCGCTGGATACCACGAAACCATCGCGCCGCAAGCCCGTCGGCATCATTGCCGGTGCAGAAGTCTGCACGGAACCCGCTGACCGCCCCCGTGCTCTCGGAGCTGTCTCCCGAGTAGATGCCTTCCCGGTCGCACCACCAGACTTCAATGTATGCGCCCTCGACCGGTGCGCAATCGGCGTCCACCAACTTGAGAACCAGCGTCATCGGCACGCCGGGTTCGCCTTCCGAGATGTCCTCCCGGAAATCGTCCACGTCAAAAAAGCACGGCCCGATGGTGTAGGCGTCGGTGCCGGTAATCGTGCACATGACGTTCCCCAGGCTGAGGTCCAACGGATCCGATTCGGGCGGAAACTCTGCGGTCATGGCGGCAGTGCCCCCTGCGAGCCAGGTCGTCCTATTGACGCCGCCTCCGGTCGCGTCGCCACCTCCGACTGCGCCATCACCGCCTCCGTCGCCGCCGCCGCCCGGCTCATCCGGCTCGACCGCGCCCACCGACCCGGCCTCGCCGCCCCCGCAGCCCACAAGCCCGGCAAGTGGCGGCATCGTCAGCGTTGCGCCGACCGTCTTCAGAACACTCCGGCGCGTCACCGCAGCGGTTTCAAACTCAATTCTTGCCTCATGTGCCTTCATGCTGCCAATGCCCTCCCGGGCTTCGAGATTACGGAGAATCCAGTCTATCCCGCCCACGGCCTACGCAAACAGCTGTTGAGAATTCTTGTGAATTCTTGAGGATCGCCCCTAGCGCTGGCGCGACAGCCGTGTTCCGAGCGGACCATGCGCCGCAGGATCCCCAGGCTGTACTCCACCAGCCGTTCACGCATCGCGGGGAACGGCCACGTGCTGGTGGCCTACGGCAGAGGCCCCTACTCCCTGATCATCGCCAACTGACCCCGCAGTTCCGCGAGGATCGAGTCGACGTTGCTGCCGTTCGTCAGCAGGTTTTCCTGCTCCGTGGGATCGGCCTGCAGGTCATACAGTTCCTCCAGGCGCGGCAGGCGGCGCAACAGCTTGAACCGGTCGTTCCGGATCGCACAGTCATCCCGATTAACGTCTTCGAGCACCACTTCTGCGTAGGCGTAGCCGCGCGGTCCCGGACCGGCGCTGGAGAGCAGGTCGGCGAAGCTCAGGCTGTCGTTGAATTGAGTCGTGCCCGCGCCCGCGAGATTGGCGATGGTCGCGAACAGGTCCACGCTTGACACCAGCGCGTCCTCGCGCTCGCCGACGCGCTCAACGCCCCGGCCCGAGATAATCATCGGTACCGCCACGCCGCCCTGGTAGACAGAGCCCTTCGCGCGCTGCCCCGGCGGTCCCTGGTAGACCTGCCGCGGAGTGCCGTTGTCGCCCATGTAAACGATCACCGTGTTCGCCCGCGTATCGGTGGAGAAGGAATCCAGAAGCCGACCGATCTCGCGGTCCATGGCTTCGATCGCGGCCAGGTAATAGGGCAGCGGGCCCTGATCGATCGCCTCCTGATCGGGAGACAGCGAATCCCTGCCGTGCAGGCCGGGCGGCGGCAAGTGAAATGGCGTATGCGGCGCATTGAACGCCAGCCAGGCGAACCACGGCGCCTCCTGTGCGGCGATCCAGTCGATGGCGAAATCGACGAACGCGGTCGTGGTGTAGACGTTGCTGCGCGACTCGCGGCCATTCTCGATCAACGTCCAATCGAAGTAGTCACCCACGGCGCCTCTCTGGAATCCGGCGAAATGGTCGATTCCCATCAGGTTGGGATTGTCGATGCCGCCGTTGCCCTGCCCCGACAGGTGCCACTTTCCGATCACCGAATGGCTGTAGGTGTCGGGCACGTTCGAATCGATGAACGATTGCAGCGACGTCTCATTGAGCGAAATGGGGTCGCCGGGCGCCAGCACGCCGGTGCGGATGCCGTAGCGGCCCGTCAGTATGGTCGCGCGGGTAGGAGAGCACAGAGGCGTTGCCCAGACGTTGTCGAAGATCAGTCCATTCGCCGCCAATTCGTCGAGCGTGGGGGTCGTCGGCAGGTCCGTCCCCACCTGGTATCCGGACGAGGCATCCAGCCCCAGATCGTCCGAGATGATCAGCAGGATGTTCGGGTGTTCATTCAGCGTGGGTCCGGGGTCCGGCTGACTCCCGGCCCCAGGTCCGCCGCCGCCGCCATCGTCGGCTGGGCTATCGCCGCCACCTCCTCCGCCACCGCAGCCAGTGAGCAGCGCCAATGCAAATATCCCGAGAAAATCAGTGCGCATGCCTCACCAACTCACTTGGTCCTCGGCATTCTACACACCAGGAATGCCAGCGTGACAAAGCCAGCATCAGCGTTCGCGATCCGACTGCTCCTCCGGCGGCGATCGCCCGCTGTCCCGGAGAGCCAGAACCCGTTCGCTCAGGGAACGGTATGCGGCCTGCTCTTCCCGTGAGAGGTCTCCGTCCAGCAGATTGACGAGTTCGTAGGGGTCCTCCCGCAAATCGTAGAACCCTTCCTCGCCCCGGAACCGGACCAGCTTGTAGCGCTGATCGCGCATCGCATGATCCCCGTTCGCCACGCCCGCAAGACCATCGTCGAAACGGTCGGCATAGAGCCAATCCCGGCGGGATGGGGCGTCGGGGTTCGACAACGAGTACAGGAAACTCACGGAATCGTGAATCACCTCATCCGGTACTGCCTCTGCCGGATCGATCCCGGCCATCTCCATGATGGTGACGAACAGGTCCGTCGAGTTGACCAGGGCCTCGGACACGGCTCCGCGGGCAACGCCCGGACCCGCGACGATGAACGGCACGTTGACGCCGCCCTCGTAGACCGTGTTCTTTGCCCGTCCCCGCCGGAACGGCGGACCCACATGGCTGTTGGGCGTTCCGTTGTCCCCCAGGAACAGGACGTAGGTGTTGTCGCGAACGGCGGGGTCCAGGGATGCCAGAATCCGTCCGATCTGCGTATCCATGGCCTCGATCATTGCCGCGTAGTAAGCGGCCATCCTGTCGTCGGGGACGGATTCGGCGTCCAGGTGCGAGTAGTCCGACTGCCAGGTCTCTGCGGGCGGCAGATGCAGCGGCACGTGCGGAAGATTGAACGCGAACCACATGAACCACGGATCGTCGCCCTGCGCGCCGATCCACCGGATCGCGTCGTCCGCCTTGTCGACGGGCGAATAACCGGTCCCTTCGCTGACCTCGCCGTCAACGACCTTGATCCAGGTGTAATAGGACGCGTGTTCCCCCAGGATCAGCCCCGAAAAATGGTCGAACCCCGCGAGATTGGGATGGTCGATCCACCCATTGTGGCCATCGGCCAGGTGCCACTTGCCGATGGCTCCGGTGGAGTAACCCAGGTCGGGATTGGCATTGAACGCCATGGGCAGGCTGAACTCTTCGAGCCGCAGGTACACAGGCACCTCAAACTCGGGTCTGACGGGTATCGGACGCTCGAAAGGCGCCCAATCGGGTTTCGCCGGGGGTTCGGGCATGGATGGTCCGTGCGCGATGGGCCGGCCGACACCGGTCCGGAATCCGTAGCGGCCCGTGAGCAGGGTCGCGCGGGTGGGCGAGCAGATCGGCTGCGACCAGAAATTCGTGAAGCGCACGCCCTGACTGGCCAGTTCGTCCAGAGCGGCTGTGGTCGGCGGATTCTCGCCCACATCGTACGAGGCCAGAGTCTCCACACCCATGTCGTCGCCTATGAGAAGCAGAATATTCGGCGCCGCGTACAGCCCGCCGGACAAAACCAAGGCCGGGAGCAAGACGATCGCCGGCCGCCTGACTTTCTGCTTCATGGCCACGGGAACTCTAAGGTTGTTTGTAAACGACCCCGCCCTTCATGACGAACTGGACCTGTTCGAGGATGCTGATATCCTCGAACGGGTTTCCGGAAACCGCAACAAGGTCCGCCTGAAGCCCTGCGGCGATCCGGCCCACCTGGTCCCCGACCCCCAACAGGTCCGCCGCATTGACGGTTGCTGACCGTATCGTCTCAGCGGGCGTCATTCCGAATTGCACCATGCGCGAAAACTGGCGGGCGTTGTCGCCGTGCGGGTACACCGCACTGTCCGTGCCGTACACCATTGCGACGCCGGCCGCATGCGCTTGACTGAAGCTTTCCCTCTGAATCGCCCCGACTTCGCGCTCCTTTTCCAGGGACTCCGGCAATACGCCATTCGCTTCGCCTTCCGTGAGAATGTGCTCGGTGACGTAGATGTCCATGACGAAGCGCGTACCGTGCTCCTTCGCAAGTTCAATGACGTCATCGCTGAGGAAACTGGCGTGTTCGATCGAGTCAGCGCCGGCCAGGATCGCGTTGCGGATACCGGCGTTGCCATGGGCATGGACCGCAACCTTTCGTCCATGTGCATGGGCTTCGTCGACCAGCGCCTCCAGTTCCTCCAGCGTGTACTGAACCGCGTCGAGGCGGGTTCCGGCCGACAGGACCCCGCCCGTCGAGCACGTCTTGATCAGGTCCACGCCGAACTTCACGTTCTGGCGCACCATCTGCCGAATCTCCCAGGGTCCGTCAGCGACCCCGGTTTCCGTCACGCCGTACTCGTACGGCAACAGGTTGTTGTCGCTGCAATGCCCGCCCGTAATCCCGACCGGCGGACCGGAAAACAGCATTCTCGGTCCGGGCACTTCCCCGGCGGCGATCGCGTCGCGCAGAGCAACGTCTGCGTACCCCGGAGCGCCGACGTTGCGGACAGTCGTGAATCCGGCTTGCAAGGTAGTCGCCGCATTCTTGACGCCATTGATCGTCGCTTCCGGAAGTGAAACAACCAGCGAATTCAGCCCGTGATCGTCGGAGTCGCTCAACAAGTGAGTATGGGCGTCGATCAGGCCGGGGAGAACGGTATAGCCAGAGAGATCAATGAACTCGGCACCCGTTGGAACTGGCGCACCCGTTGACAGAGTCACGGCAGCAATCGCGCCATCCTCTATGGCGATGATCCGGTTGTCGAGAATCTCTCCCGCCGCAACGTCGATGATCGCACCGGCACGGATATACGTATCCGGCTCCGCATTGCTGACAGAGCCAACCAGCAATCCAATCGCGAGAATTCCCGAGTTGCGCGGCAAATCCAGCATTCGAGTAAACCTGAAGAGTGATGAGCCATCTTCATTGTGGCTTGCCTGCTGCCGACGTTACAAGCGTTTGCATGTGCCGCGATAGCATGTGCGGCGCAGGCATGGCAACCGACCGCGCGCGAACGGCAAAACAAACTGTCACTATTATTTTTTCTGGCGTACTGTGCCCGGCGGCGATTCGTCGAAGTTTCGACCGTGCTTTTCCGCATGGATGCGGCGTCGGTTCCACGCCAGCCATTCTTCCCGTTCCTCCGCCCGGCCCTCGGCCTTGTGCTTCTCGATGACCGGAAGGACGTATCGGTTCACCATCGCTTGATACACTGACATCGCAATCTCTCCCATTACGTTCACCGGTCGCGTCAGCAGCATCGCCACCATCGCGATGGCCGCGCCGACATTGCTGAAATGGCCCAGCACGGCCAGCGCCAAGTCGACGGCTCCCCACAATTGTTCCGTTGCGACCGCCCACTGGCCATTCATGTTATAGCCAATGCGCGCCAGCGCCACAAGCCACAGTAGCCCGACGATTCTGAAGAAGGTCCTGGCGTCCCTCGCCTTGACGCTCCAGATAGAGACATGATCCTCCGGCTGGGGCGTCGGCGAAGGCAGGAGCTTGCCCAGCCACTGCAACGAAACCATGAGCCCTCCTCGGCAACTGCAGGCTTGCGTCCACCATAGAGAGGCAAAATCGGAGAGTCAGCACGAGAAAATGGCGTTTTCCGCCACAAATGGGAAGAATCGGCTGCCAAATCGGAATTCGCGATCATGTCCTTGTAAGCGTCAACCCCCAACGTAAGCGCTAGACTTCCTGATCGTATGTAGAGAACAGAAGACCCCTGGATTCGCGGGTTTGGCGGCCAGCACAATAGCGGACTCGGTGACGGTGGCGGATCGTCCTGGACTCGCCGCGACGGGCCTTCCCGCCGCGATGACAGCGGCGTGACCTATACTCCCACCACCATGGAGTACAGACCGTTAGCCGACCGGATGCGGCCCCGGAACCTGGCCGAGATGGTCGGTCAGACACATGTGCTTGGGGGTGGTCAGCCGTTGCGGGCGCTGCTCGAAGGGCGCGGCCTGCATTCGTTGATCCTGTGGGGACCGCCGGGCAGCGGCAAGACAACCCTGGCGAGGCTGGTCGCGACCGGCGCCGACGCGGAGTTCATTGCGCTGTCCGCCGTCCTGGCAGGCGTGAAGGACGTCCGCTCGGCGGTCGATCAGGCGCGACTGGTACGGTCGGGCGACGGTCGGGCGACGGTGCTTTTCCTCGACGAGGTGCACCGGTTCAACAAGGCTCAGCAGGATGCGTTCCTGCCCTTCGTCGAGGACGGCACGCTGGTCTTCATTGGCGCCACAACCGAGAATCCGTCCTTCGCCTTGAACAATGCGCTGTTGTCGCGCGCCCGAACGTATGTGCTCAAACCACTCGATGCCGGGGATATCGTAAAGCTGCTGCATCGCGCGTTGGAAGACCCCGAACGCGGTCTCGGGAAGGCGCGGCTCGAGGCGGCGCCGGAACTTATCCGGCGGCTCGCAGATTCGGCGGATGGCGATGCTCGCCGCGGATATAACCTGCTGGAACTGGCCGCCGAACTGAGCGAGCAGGTCAACGGCCGCGCGACGTTGACGCCCGGCGCAATCGACTCCGTGCTCCAGGGCAGCTACCGACGCTTCGACAGGCAGGGCGACGTCTTCTACGACCAGATTTCGGCGCTGCACAAGTCGGTTCGCGGCTCGGACCCGGATGCGGCGCTCTACTGGTTGGTGCGAATGCTGGACGGCGGCTGCGACCCCCTGTACATCGCGCGGCGGCTGGTACGCATGGCCACGGAGGACATCGGTAACGCCGACCCGCGCGCGCTGCGCCTGGCGCTGGACGCGTCGGAAAGCTATGAACGCCTGGGCAGCCCCGAAGGCGAACTGGCACTCGCTCAGGCAACGATTTTTCTTGCCTGTGCGGCCAAGAGCAACGCGGTTACCAAGGCAATGTTCGCAGCCACCGGTGACGTCAAACGGTACGGCTCGCTGGACGTTCCGCCGCACCTGCGCAACGCGCCCACCCGGCTGATGAAGGAACTCGGCCACGGCGAAGGATACCGCTACTCACACGACGAAGAAGGCGCGTTCTCGGCCGGGCAATCCTATTTTCCCGAAGGCATGCCGGAACAGACCTACTATCGGCCCGTCGATCGAGGCCTGGAACAACGCATCGCGGAGAAACTCAAGCGCCTGCGCCGCCTGAACCGGAAGGCACGGGGACGCGATTCGACCGGCTAACCTGGCTGCCGGCTAACCTGGCTGCCGGTCGGCGGAAGCGCGCCGTGCAGCGAGGATTCGCTCCCGCGAAAACGGCGCGCGCCGGATCCGCAGCCCCGTGGCATCGAAGACCGCGTTGGCGATGGCCGGGGGGACGGTGCGGGTTGAAGGTTCCCCGGCGCCATAGGGCGGCAGCTCCGGCCGATTGACCAGCACGATGTCGATTTCCTCCGGTGCATCCACCATTTCAAGGATCGGGTAGCTGATCCAGTCGACACTGGTCACCCGTTCCGGCGTGAACCGAACTTCTTCGTGAAGCGTGCGGCTGACGGCGTGGATGATGTTGCCTTCGATGGTCCGCCGCAGCCACAGAGGGTTGACGACGATACCCTGATCGGAGGCGACGACGAAGCGGCGCGGCCAGACCCGACCCGTATCCAGGTCCACCTCGACATCCGCGATCACTGCCACCACCGGCAAGCCGCGCCGGGTGTAAGCTACGCCCCGGCCCGTCACGACGCCGTCCGATGGCGGCGCCTCCGGTCCCGGCACGGCCGGTTCCCAACCGTAACGCTCGGCAGCGGCCCTGAGCACGTCCGCGTCGCGGCCGTCCGGCAGGTACCGCAGGCGGAACTCCACGGGATCGGCCCCGGCAGCCACGGCCATCTCGTCCATGAAGCACTCGCTGGCAAAGTGATTCTGCGGGCCCAGCGGATCGCGCAGATGCGCCGTCCGCAACGGCGATGCACGCTCCAGCAACGGCGCGATGGTCTGCCAGTAGCGCACGTTGACCGGAAACCCGTAGCGGTCGCCCGGGTTGGAGAGCCGGTGAACCGAGGTGTTGGGCCAGCCCAGCAGCGCGCCTGCGTAACTGTAGCTCGGGTTGCTCTCGTTACTCTCCACGTCGCCCGCGGAGAATCCCTTCATGCGCATTTCGTATCCCACCACGTTCCCGGCGGCGTCGAGCCCCGCCCGGGCAAAGTGGACCGAAGCCGGGGCCTTGGGATCCCAGGCCGTGCCCTCCGCCCGCGTTCCCTGGACCCGCACCGGCCGGCTCACGGCACGCGACATCACCGCGGCGTCCATGGCCGCGTCGCCGGCGTCGTTACGCCCGTAGCTGCCGGGACCCGGTACCCAGATGCCCCTGACATTGCCGGCCGGCAATCCCAGGATGTTTGCCACACCCTCCGCCGCGTAGTGAGGTTTCTGCGAACCGGTCCAGAGCGTGGCGCTGTCGCCCCGGTAGTCGCACACGGCGCAGGCCGGGCCCATCGAGCCGTGGGACTGGAACGGAAACTCGTATTCGGCCTGGAGCACACGGTCGGCCCGGGCCAGCGCGGCTTCCACCGCGTCGCGGTCCGGGGCGACATCGGCGCCGCGGCCGCCGCCGGCGCTTTCCCGCACCACGGGAGCCCGGCGAATGTGATCGTAGAGGTCGTCCATGTCGGGAAACGGCGGTTCGACTTCGGACCAGGACACCTCCAGTTGTTGAGCCGCCCTGACCGCATCCCATTCCCGCCCGGCGACCACACCCAGGTAATCGCCTTCGTGGACGACCCTCGCACCCGCTATGGCGCCGATCGAGTCGATGTTGACCGACACCGGCACGCTGCCGGCCACCGGCGGGCGGACCACCCGTCCGTGCATCATGTCCGGGACCCTAACGTCGACGATGTATTCGTGCGTCCCCATCACGATCTCGGGCAGGTCCCGCCGCGGGAACGGCTGCCCGACGACCCGGTACTCCGAGGGATCTTTCGGCGCTGCCGAGCCCAGCGCGTCGAGGGCGTTGCCGTAACTCCCGTTCCACTCGAGTCGCACATCGAAGTGCCCGCCGCCTATCAACTCCCCGAAGCCGGCTCGTCGCACGGGATCGGCGCGCAGGTAGACCGCGCCCTCGGCAACCGCAACTTCCCCTGCGTCAACCCCGAGCATTTCGGCGCCCAGCTCCAACAGCACCCGGCGAGCTTCCGCCGCCGCATTTCTCAGTGGGTTGGCGCCCCGCTCGATGCCGGTGCTACCGCTGGCGCCCCCCTGATTGACGGTCAATGCGGTATCGCCCATGACCACGTCCACCCGGTCCAGCGGCAAGTCCAGTTCCTCGGCGACGATCTGGGCGATGGATATGTCCACGCCCTGCCCCATGTCCATCTTGCCGAAGAAGGCGGTAACGCGGCCGGTTTCGTCGATCTTCAGGTACGTATCGAGCTGCGCCGGCGAAAGAGCCCGCCACAGCGGCCTGTCGTCCGCCGCCATCGCCCGCCGCGCCCCCGGGACCGCCAGCGAAACCACCAGGCTCCCCGCGCCCTTGAGTACATCGCGCCGCTTCACTGCCGTGCCGTACCAGCCCACCGGTCAGCCCTCCCGGTCCGAAAGCGTTGCGGCGGCGCGCTTGACCGCGCGCAGAATCGCCGAGTGGGAGCCGCAGCGGCACTTCAGCCCGGTAAACGCCTGGCGGATGGCCTCGTCACTGGGGTTGGGATCGCTCTCCAGCAACGCGGCTGCGTAGAGGATCCACCCGTTCATGCAGTACCCGCAGAACAGCGCCTGCTCGTCGATGAACGCCTGCTGGACCGGGTGCGGCTCCTCCGCCGTGCCGAGTCCGCTCAGCGTTTGTACCTTGCCGGTGACGGCGGCGACCGGCACCACGCACGCGCGGATCGGTTGCCCATCCATCAGTACCGTGCAGGAACCGCATTGCGCGAGGCCACAACCGAAGCGGGGGTTGTTGAGGCCCAGCTCGTCACGCAGGGCGTAGAGCAGGGGCATCTCGGGCTCTACGTCCAGTCTGTGGGCCGTGCCGTCGACATCCAGAGTGATGACTGCCATGCCAGGTACCCTCCTCCATGCGTGGTGACCTCACCGCGCTCGCTCCACGTTGACGGACAAGACGAAGGTCTCGGCAGAGCAACCCGGGACAGCGCTTACCGACCCTGGGCGCCGATTCGTGTCAACCCCGCCATGTAGGGACGCAATACTCCGGGAACGATAACAGAGCCGTCCGCCTGCTGGAAATTCTCCATCACGGCGATGAGTGCGCGGCCGGCGGCGACCCCCGAGCCGTTGAGGGTATGCACGGGTTCCGGTTTGCCGGTATCCGGGTTGCGCCAGCGCGCGTGCATGCGCCGCGCCTGGAAATCCCCGCAATTGCTGCACGAGGAAATCTCACGATAACGGTTCTGGCCGGGCAGCCAGACTTCCAGATCGTAGGTCTTGGCCGCACTGAAGCCCGTATCGCCCGCGCACAGGGTCACCTTCCGATAAGGCAGCTCCAGACGCTGGAGAATCACTTCCGCATGGTCCGTCAGCTCTTCCAGTGCCCGGTCGGAGTCGGCGGGAGCCACCACGTGCACCAGTTCCACTTTTTCGAACTGGTGCTGGCGGATCATCCCGCGGGTGTCCTGACCATACGACCCGGCCTCGGACCGGAAGCACGGCGTATGCGCCGTCAGGCGCATGGGCAATTGCCCGGGCGCCAGTATTTCGTCGCGAACCAGGTTGGAGAGGGGCACTTCGGCGGTGGGAATCAGGCGCAGGTCCCGGTCGCCGTCAACGGAAAAGAGTTCTTCGCCGAATTTCGGCAACTGCCCCGTGCCGAACAACGCGGCGTCCCTGACCAGGTACGGTACGTAGCATTCGGTGTAGCCGTGCTCGCGGATGTGGACATCCAGCATGAACTGGATCAGGGCCCTGTGCAGTCCGGCCAGGTCGCCCCGAAGGACCGAAAACCGGCTCCCGGACAGCTTGGCCGCACCTTCGAAGTCCAGCAGACCGAGTCCTTCTCCCAGCGCGACATGGTCCTTCGGCTCGAAGTCGAATGACGGCGGCTGCCCCCACTTGCTCACCAGAGCGTTGGACGTTTCATCGGCGCCGTCGGGCACGCCTTTGTGAAGCAGGTTTGGCAAACCCGCGAGAAAGTCGCTCAACTCATTCTGCAGGGACTGCAGGTCCGTCTCCGCCTTCGTCAGTGCTTCGCCGAGTTCCTTCACCTGGAGCCTGAGCGGTTCGATGTCCTCGCCTGCGGCTTTCGTCCGGCCGATTCCCCGGGAGCGCTCGTTGCGCTCGTGCCGCAGCGACTCCACTTGCACCTGGAGTTGCTTGCGCTCGTCTTCCAGGCGATGGTATTTGCCGCGGTCGAGCACGAACCCGCGCCGCGCCAGATTCCTGGCGACGGCTTCGAGATCTGTGCGCAATACCTTCGGGTCCAGCATGTCCAGCTCGGTCCGGTCGGTTAAGGGCCGCAACCGTCCATCAACTCACCGCACGTTGTCAACCGGCTCGCCGATGACGTCCGCGCCCGCAGGAGGCTCGAACCGGAAGAACTCATCTTCGATTTCCAGGTTGACCGCCATGTTACGGAATTGGATGGATGTCACCTGGCCCAGTGCATCGACCAACACCAGCGCAAAGAGTTCACCGGCATCGAATCCCACCTGAACGGAGCGGAAGTCCACACCCGTTTCTCTCGGCGCGAGGGATATCCAGGCAATCGCCCCCTCTCCGGAAGTCTCAACAATCTCGAACCCGTCGCGAACCTGGCCGTCACCGCTGAGCAGCATCGCAGGCGACGAGGCGATCGCGCCCTCCAGCGGGCTGACCGTCACCTGTTCGAGTTCCACGTCATGGATCCACAGGTTCTGGGCATCCGCCACCACCTGCTGTTCGAACGGTTCCGAATAACTCCACAGGAACCGGTTCGGCCGCTTGAGCGAGAACGTGCCGGTCGCCTCTTCGATCAGGTTCCCACCGCCGTCCAGCAACTCCTGACTGAACTCCGCCTGCAGAGTGCGGGTCTCGTCGAGAAAACGGTCAAGCGGTCCGGAGCCGACGCCGCCCACCGCTGGAGCCCGGGTTTGCGAAGCCTCGTCTAGTGCCGCCGAAGACCGGGTGTCCGGAACCTCTTCCTGAGCTGCAGCCGGTAGCTGCGTTGGCGAAACTTCTTCTTGCGCCGCAGTCTGCGCAACCGCGACGGCCGCCGCCCATACTCCCGGCACTACCGTCAGCGCGAACGCCTTCGCCTTCTTCACAATCCACTCCCGGACGTACGGATCAATCGTCAAGGGACGGTGGCGGCGGCGCCAGGACCTCGCGGGTCCCGTTCGGCTGCAGGGCGCCCACGATACCCACCTCTTCCATGGTTTCGACAATTCGCGCGGCGCGGTTGTAGCCGATCTTGAGCCGCCGTTGGACGCTTGAAATGGATGCCTTGCGCGACTCGGTTACGATCCGCACCGCCTCGTCGTAGAGCGGGTCTTCCTCCCCGTCCAGCCCGCCCCGCTGCACCGGATCGATCCCCGGTATCGACTCCTGCGGGCCGGTCAGCACATCGTCGGCAAATTCGGGCTCTCCCGAGGCGCGCAAATTGCTCACCACCGCGTGGACTTCGTGATCGTCCACGAAGGCGCCGTGGATTCGCGTGGGCGTGGACGTGCCCGGAGGCAGGTACAGCATGTCGCCGTGCCCGAGGAGGTGCTCGGCGCCGATCTGGTCGAGAATCGTGCGCGAATCCACCTTGGCGGACACCTGGAACGCGATTCGGCTGGGAATATTGGCCTTGATGAGGCCCGTGATCACGTCCACCGACGGACGCTGGGTGGCGATGATCATGTGGATGCCCGACGCGCGGGCCTTCTGGGCGAGCCTGGCGATGAGTTCCTCCACCTTCTTGCCGACCAGCATCATCATGTCGGCGAGTTCATCGATCACGACGACCACGTAGGGCAACGGCTCGAGGTGCGGAATCTCCTCCTCCGGCGTACCGGCCTCGACGGTGGGGTCGGGGATCGGGCTGCCCCTGGAAAGCGCCGCGCTCACCTGGCGGTTGAAACTCGAGAGGTGGCGTACCTTCAGTTCCGCCATCAGCGTGTAGCGGCGCTCCATTTCCGCAACGCACCAGCGCAGCGCGTTGGCGGCCTCGTTCATGTCGGTCACCACCGGCGCGAGAAGATGGGGAATGCCTTCGTATACCGAAAGCTCCAGCATCTTCGGATCGATCAGGATCAGCCGTACGTGTTCCGGACGGGACTTGTAGAGCAGGCTCAGCACCATGGCGTTGAGCGCCACGGACTTGCCTGAGCCTGTGGTGCCGGCGATCAGCAGATGAGGCATCTTGCCCAGATCGGTCACCACCGGCTGACCGCCGATGTCCTTGCCGAGCGCGAGCGTCAGCGGCGATTTCAGCTTTTCGTACGCCTCCGACTTGATGATCTCTCCCAGCGTGACCAGTTCCCGGGCCTCATTGGGAATTTCAAGGCCCACGTAAGGCTTGCCGGGAATCACCTCGACGACGCGCACGCTCACGGTCGACAGCGACCGCGCCAGGTCCTTGGCGAGGTTGCTGATCTGGTTGACCTTCACGCCCGGAGCCGGCTTGAGTTCGAAGCGCGTCACCACGGGCCCCGGATGCACGGAGACAACTTCGACGTCGATTCCGAAATCGCCCAGCTTCAATTCCACCAGGCGCGACATGGCCTCCAGCGCTTCGTCGGAGTATCCCCCCTCCCGCGGCGGTGCGTCGTCCAGTAGCGATAACGGCGGTGGCGCGCCGGATGGAATCGACTCGAACAGCGGCACCTGCTTCTCACGCTCCGCCCGTGCGCTGACCGGCGGTGCATCGAATGTCGGTTCTATCCGGGGCTCCGCACGCTTGCGCTTGGCGCGACGGGTCTTCTTCACCACGCGTCGGCGCTGCCGCCTGACCTGGCGGCCTTTCCTGCGCACGCCCATCTGCTTCAGCAACGCGCGGCTTCCGCTCACGCCGGCAATCACGCCCCGGCCGACGGTATCCATGACGGACAGCCACGAGACGCCCGTGGCCAGCGACACGGACACGATCCACAACGCGAGCAACAGCACGGTCGCGCCAAGATGGCCCAGCGCCTGCTCCAATCCGCTCCCGACGACCTGGCCCAGGATCCCGCCCGCCGTTTCGCGCATGCTCGGCGCAAGGATATGCAGCGTCGCCAGTCCGCAACTGGTGGCCAGCAACAACACGAATCCTCCGGTACGCCACCATACGACCGGACGCGCCACGGCCTTGTCCCGCTTCCCCGATCGGTAAATCAATACCCCCGCCAGCAGAACCAGCACGGGAAAGAGATAGGCCGGACGTCCGAACAGCAGATACGCCACGTCGGCGAACATCGCACCGGCCGGTCCCACGCGGTTACGGACGCCCTGGGAGTCTCCGGCTACGCTGAACGCGGGGTCGGCCGGGTCGTATGTGACCAGCGCCAGGAATAAAATGATGGCCAGCCCGGCCAGAATCAACAGTGCAGATTCCCTCAGCCCGCGGATTCGCGGACCCAACGCGGATGGCGATACATCGCTGACTTTGGATCTGCTCAAGTTTTGTCCGAAACTAACAGGGCCCGACGCCGCATATCGGGTCGGCGCCGCCGGGGATTGCCCCGCGGTGGCGCTGCGAGTGAGTATACAGCCAACAAGGAGCCACGACGAACGGAAAATGGCCTGGCGAGTCCGGCAACACGACAGCATCCTGGATGTGGACCCGGCTGCGTGGAACGTACTGGCGGCGGACTCGCCGTTCCTGCGCCACGAGTTCCTGAGCGCCCTGGAAATCGCCGGTTGCGTGGGACTGGAAACGGCCTGGCGCCCGGCCTACCTGACCGCGTCGGACGACTCCGGCCGCCTGGCGGGCGCCCTGCCCCTCTACATCAAGTACGACTCCCGCGGGGAGTTCGTATTCGACTGGAGCTGGGCGGCCGCCTACGAGCGGGCGGGCCTTTCCTACTACCCGAAGCTCGTTTCCGCAGTGCCCTTCACGCCGGCCACGGGCCAGCGCCTGCTCGTGAACGGGAACGCGGATTTCGAGTCCGTCGCGGCGCAACTCCTGGTCACGGCGCGGACCGTTGGCGCGGAAATTCGCGCCTCGTCGCTTCATGTTCTGTTTCCGACGGACGTGGAACAGCGGTTTCTCTGCGGTCAGGGGCTCATGGCCCGCAAGAGCTGCCAGTTCCACTGGCATAACGACGGTTACGCCTCCTTTGAGGACTTCCTCGACCGGTTTACGTCGATGAAGCGGAAGAAGGTGCGCCGCGAGAGACGGCGCATCGCCGAAGCCGATGTCACATTCGAGCATCTCAGGGGCGATGAGCCCGGCGACGAGGACTGGGACGCGATCTACGAGTACTACGCGCACACGTTTCTGCGCCGCGGCCGGGCGCCCTACCTCAACCGCGAATTCTTCGCCGAGATCGCGCGCACCATGCCGAAGAACCTGGTGATCGTACTCGCGCGATTCGGTGGGCGACCCATTGCCACGGCCATCTGTTTTCGCAGCGACGATACACTGTACGGCCGATACTGGGGGAGCCTGGCCGACTTCCACAGCCTCCACTTCGAGGCCTGCTACTACCAGGGCATCGAATACTGCATTCGGGAAGGACTGAGCCGATTCGAACCGGGCACCCAGGGTGAACACAAGCTGAGCCGCGGCTTCACGCCCATGGCGACCTGGTCCGGCCACTGGATCGCCAACCCCGGATTCGCGCAGGCGATCGGGCGATTCCTCCACCAGGAACGCGACCACGTCAACGCCTACATGCATGAGTTGGCCACCCATACCCCGTACCGGAAGGATCGGCCCGAACCCGGCCCTGCCCAAGCCGCCGCGGTGCTCCGGCAGGGCTCGCTGTGAGCGGGATTCACTGGTTGCCGGCCTCCGGGGACCCGGCGGCCTTTCCTCCTGCAGAGAAGGCCTTGCGGGACCCCGACGGGCTGCTCGCCGCGGGGGGCGATCTGCACCCCCAGCGGCTCCTTTCGGCCTACGTCAGGGGAATTTTCCCCTGGTACGACGAGGGCCAGCCCATCCTCTGGTGGTCGCCGGACCCGCGCGCGGTGTTGTGGCCGCAGGACCTGCACATCCCGCGGCGCCTGGCCCGAACGCTGCGCAAGATGGACCTTCGATTCAGCGCGGACAGCGCTTTCGACGCCGTGATCGAAGGCTGTGCGGCGCCGCGCGTGAAGTCCCCGGGGACGTGGATCACCCGGGACATGGTCGACGCGTACCGGCGCCTCCACCAGATGGGCTGGGCACATGCGTTCGAAGGCTGGCTGGGCGACGACCTTGCGGCCGGACTTTACGGCGTTGCCATCGGCCGGGTCTTCTTCGCCGAGTCCATGTTCACCCGGGTCGACGACGCCTCCAAGGCCGTGCTGATCAACGCGGTCGACTACCTGCGGGCGCGGTCGTTTGAACTCATTGACTGCCAGGTCCGGTCGGAACACCTGCGCACGCTGGGCGCGACGACGCTGCCCCGGCGAGAATTCCTCCGGTACTTGAACCGGCTATGCGCCCGGCCCGGTGCGCCGGGTAACTGGCGCCGGGACCACGCGCGTTTTTCGCGCCGGGCTGCTCCGTGCGCCCCGAGTGAAACCTCCATGAAGAAAGGTTAAGCGCATTGCGGGCATCTTCCCCTGTATGCAACAATCGTGCGCCGCGAAAGAAGCAGCCATTGCATGATGCCGAAAGAAGAAGCCATTCAGATGGAGGGACTGGTCACGGAGACTTTGCCCAACACGACATTTCGCGTCGAATTGCAGAACGGACACATCATCACCGCGCATATCTCGGGAAAAATGCGCAAGAACTACATACGGATCCTGAAGGGCGACGCGGTGACCGTCGAACTCACGCCCTACGATCTCAGCAAGGGCCGTATCGTCTATCGAGCTCGCTAGACAGCGAGCCCACACCAAACTTGAGGCTGAAAATGGGGCTGCCGCCCCAGGCGGATCATGCCGCCTTGCCGACGGTCAGAGGCGTTTCTGTGGCAGACTTGCGGAAACTCGTCCGGCTCTTGCGGTGGGGCCGCAGGCACATTTCTGGAAGAAAACATGACGACTGACCCTGAATCTGCAAGCAACGGAACCGGAGGCATCCTTGGCTGGATCGAGCGAGGCGGCAACCGGCTGCCCGATCCGGTGGTGATCTTCCTGTACTGCATATTGGCCGTCATCGCGATCAGCGTCGTAGCCGCAGCCACCGGAACCTACGCTCTGCATCCGACGCAGGTCGACGCGGCCGGCAACGCGCTGGTGATCAGGGCCGAAAGCCTGCTGTCGGCGGACAACCTGCGGCGCCTGCTGGTGGACATGCCGAGGACCTTTACCGGTTTCCACCCGCTGGGCTACGTGCTGGTCGTCATGCTGGGCGCCGGTGTCGCCGAGCGTTCCGGCCTCCTCGGCACAGCCATGAGTGCGGCAGTGAGCAATGTACCCAGGCTGATGCTGACGCCGGCGGTTGCGCTGGTCGGCATGCTCGGCAACCTGGCGGCGGATGCCGCCTACGTGGTGCTGATCCCGCTGGCGGGCGTGATTTTCCATGCCGCCGGACGGCACCCCGTCGCCGGCATCGCCGCCGCGTTCGCCGGGGTCTCCGGCGGCTTCTCCGCCAACCTGCTGCCGGGCCAGCTCGATGCGCTGCTGTTCGGCATCACCGAAGCGGCGGACGAGACCATCCTGCCGGCCTGGGACGCCAACATCGCCGGCAACGCCTGGTTCATCGTCGCCATGACCCTGGTGTTCCTGCCGATCATCTGGTACATCACCGACCGCGTCATCGAACCGCGCATGGGTCCCTACGGCGGAGGCGGCTTCCAGGGCGGCAGCGCCGGCAATATCGAAGATGCTGCCACCGGAACGGGTGACAGCACGAGTTTCGACACCGATAGCGGCGACATCGGGCTTTCCGAAGCCGGCAGCGGTGATCCGGAGAACCCTGAAGGCAGCGCGGGCAGCACCGAGGCCCCCGCCATCAGCGTCGCCGAAGCCGAGCGACGTGGACTCAAGCGAGCCGGCTGGGCTGTCCTCGGCGTGGTAGCAGTTTGGGTGTTTCTGTGCATCGGCCCGGGTACTCCGCTGATCGACGAATCCGCTCCCATCGAGTCGCGTTTCAATCCCCTGTTCCAATCCCTGGTGGCCGGATTCTGCGTGGTCTTCCTGGCGGCGGGATGGGCCTACGGTGCGGCGGCGGGCACCGTGAAGAATCACCGCGACCTGGTCGACATGATGAAGGGCGCCATGGGGGACATGGCCTACTACCTCGTGCTGTCGTTCGCCGCGGCGCATTTCGTGGCCATGTTCAACTGGTCGAACCTGGGCCTCATCTTCGCGATCCAGGGCGCCGCCGTGCTGGAAAGCTCGAACATGCCCGACACGCTGTTGATGGCCTCGATCATCCTGTTCGGCGCGTTGCTCAATCTGTTCATCGGCTCGGCGAGCGCCAAGTGGGCGCTGCTGGCGCCGGTGCTGGTGCCCATGCTGATGCTGGTGGGCATCTCTCCGGAAATGACCACCGCCGCCTACCGCGTCGGCGACAGCGCCACCAACATCATCACGCCGCTGATGCCGTACCTGCCGCTGGTGCTGGTGTTCGCCCAGCGCTGGCAAAAGGATTTCGGCCTCGGCAGCCTGGTGGCGACGATGCTGCCCTATTCCATGTTCCTGCTGCTCTCGGGACTGGTATTGACGATACTCTGGGTGTTCCTGGGACTACCGCTCGGCCCCGCCGCGCCGGTTTCCTTCAGCATGCCCTGAACAGGCGCGACTCTGCATTGAAGAGAGATCGGCGCGAGATCGCCTGACCTGGCCGATTCCGTTCGCCGGAGCCGGACACGCTTCGCTGGTTGAGCAAGAACTTGGCGCCGGCTCAGATCTCCGGTACGTGCTCCAGTTCCCGCACCATCGGTTCCGGAATCAGCACCAGGCTGTCGCCGTCGCTACCGGCGTCCACGCGCACATGGCCCCCGTCCCTCAGGCGGCCGAACAGCAACTCCTCTGCCAGGGGCCGCTTGATGTGTTCCTGGATGACCCGGGCCATGGGCCGTGCGCCCATCTTCTCGTCGTAGCCCTTGCGCGCGATCCATGACCGGGCGGCGGGCTCCAGTTCGATGGTGACGTCGTTCTTGTCCAGTTGCGCTTCAAGTTCCACGATGAGCTTGTCCACGACGCGGGCGATGGAGTCCTCATCCAGCGCATCGAACTTGATGATGGCGTCCAGCCGGTTGCGGAATTCCGGCGAGAACATCCGCTTGATCACTTCCATGGCGTCGCTGGAATGGTCCTGCAGCGTGAAGCCGACCGAGGCGCGGCTCGCTTCCTGGGCGCCGGCGTTGGTGGTCATGACGATGATGACGTTGTGGAAGTCGGCCTTGCGGCCGTTGTTGTCGGTGAGGATGCCGTGGTCCATGACCTGCAGCAGCAGGTTGAAGACCTCCGGATGGGCTTTCTCGATCTCGTCCATCAGCAGTACGCAGTGCGGGTTCCTGGTGATGGCTTCGGTCAGCAGGCCGCCCTGGTCGAAGCCCACGTAGCCGGGCGGGGCGCCGATCAGCCGGGACACGGTGTGCCGCTCCATGTACTCGGACATGTCGAAGCGCACCAGTTCCACGCCCATGGTCAGGGCCAGTTGCCGGGTCACTTCGGTCTTGCCCACGCCGGTCGGGCCGTAGAACAGGAACGAACCCACGGGACGCATTTCGTCGCCCAGGCCGGAGCGCGACATCTTAATGGCGGACGCCAGGGCGCCGATGGCGGAGTCCTGGCCGAAGATGACCAGCTTGAGGTCGCGTTCCAGGTGACCGAGAACGTCGCGGTCGGACGCCGATACGCTCTTCGGAGGAATCCGCGCCATCCTGGCCACGATGTGCTGGATCCGCTCGACGCCGACGACCTTCTCCCGCTCCGCTTCCGGCAGCAGGCGTATGCTGGCGCCGGCCTCGTCGATCACGTCGATCGCCTTGTCCGGCAGGTGGCGGTCGTTGATGTGCCGGCTCGCCAGCTCCGCCGCGGCCTGCAGCGCTTCGTCGACATACTCGACGTCGTGATGTTTCTCGAACCGGCTGCGCAGACCCTGGAGGATCTCCACGGTTTCCGGAACAGTGGGCTCCACGATATCGATCTTCTGGAACCGGCGCGCCAGGGCGCGGTCCTTCTCGAAGACGCCGCGGAACTCGCTGTAAGTCGTTGAGCCGATGCACCGCAGGTCGCCGTTGGCCAGCACCGGCTTGATCAGGTTGGAGGCGTCCATGACCCCGCCCGAGGCGGCCCCGGCGCCGATCACGGTATGGATCTCGTCGATGAACAGGATCGCGCCGGGGATCTTCTTCAGTTCGTTGACCACGCCCTTGAGGCGCTTTTCGAAATCGCCCCGGTACTTGGTGCCGGCGATGAGCGAACCCATGTCCAGCGCGTAGATCGTGCTCTCGCCCAGCACTTCAGGCACCCGTTCCTCGACGATTAGCCTTGCCAGCCCCTCCGCCATGGCGGTCTTGCCGACGCCGGCCTCGCCCACGTACAGGGGGTTGTTCTTGCGCCGCCTGCAGAGAATCTGGATCGTGCGCTCGACCTCGGCCTCCCGGCCGATCAACGGGTCGATCCCCCCGTCCCGGGCCAACTGGTTGAGGTTGGTGGTGAACTGCTCGAGCGGACTGGCCTGCTGCGCGTCCTCCCGGCCGTCGGCCCCGGCGCCCGGCTGGTGCTCCCCGGGAGCGCCGTCGGGCACCTTCGGGACCCCGTGGGAAATGTGCCTGACCACGTCGTAACGGGTGATTTCCTGGGATTCGAGCAGGTAGACCGCCTGGGACTGCCGTTCGGCGAATACCGCGACCAGCACGTTCACCGGCGTCACCTCGTTCTTGCCGCTGGATTGCACGTGGGAGACGGCGCGGTGAAGCGCCCGCTGGAATCCGAGCGTCGGCTGCGAGTCGGTGGATTCGCCGTCTTCGCCGCGCAGCCGCGGGGTCGACTCGTCAATGAAGTCACCGAGTTCCCGCCTGAGCCGGTCGAGATCACCCCCGCATGCCCGCAGGATCCCGACAACCTCCGGCGAATCCAGCAGCGCCAGCAACAGGTGTTCGACGGTGATGAACTCGTGCTGCTCGTCACGGGCGCCCCGGAACGCCTCGTTCAGACAGAATTCGAGTTCGCTGGATAACATCAGTCCTCTTCCAGGGTACACAGCAGCGGATGCTGGTTGCGCTGCGCCAATGCCGTCACCTGCGCCACCTTGGTTTCCGCAATCTCGTAAGTGTACACGCCGCAGACACCCTTGCCCTGCGTATGCACCTGCAACATGACCCGGGTGGCGACCGTGCGCTCCAGGGAAAAGATCTTCTGCAGCACCTGCACGACGAATTCCATGGGCGTGTAATCGTCGTTGAGCAGGACGACGCGGTAAAGCGGCGGCTTCTTCAGCTTCGGCTTGCTCTCGGCCGTAGCTACGCCGTGATCGCCCTCGTCGTCGAATCGATCCGGTTCCTGGGACATGTGCCACGGACTGCCAGCCATAACGGCAATATGCTACACGAACGAACGGTCGATCGGACCGGCAATCCATACCGTGTCGCGGCCCGTGTCATGACACGATCCGTGCCGTGACACGTTCGGCGTCGTGACAATCGCACACGGTGACTTGTTACCGCGTGCCGGCCCACCTAACATTAGCCATTGGCACCGAAAACCCGGGAGTGCGCGGCGTATTCATGGACTTCGCGACCCAACTTCTGCGATGGCGGCAGTTCGCCCCGGAGCGATGGGCCAGGGCCGCCAACCGCTATCTGCCCCCGGCCGTCAGCGCGCTGCTGATTCTGGCGCTCGCATGGCAGGCAGCGAAGCTGACGTGGGCGCTGATTCCCGGCGTGCCGGCGGACGCGCCCTCCCCGGTAGTGAACCCTATCGCCCCTGAACAGTCGGCCGGCGCGACACAGGCCATCGACATCACCCGGATCATGGACAGCGACCTTTTCGGCGAGGTTTCCAGCGAACCGGTGGCGGCGCCGGCGGTCAGCGTGCTGGAGGCGCCGGAGACCACGCTCAACCTGCAGCTCAAGGCCACCGTGGCCGATACGCTGGAGAATCGCCGCGGCGCCGCAATCATCGCCAGCGGCCAGGTGGAAAAGACCTATACCGTTTCCGACGTCATCGAGGGGGCCGGCGGAGCGCAACTGCATGCGATCTACAACGACCGGGTGATCCTCAACCGCGCCGGGCAGCTCGAAACCCTGAGCCTGCCCACCGAGTACGCATCCGGCAACGTCGGTGCAGTCTACGCGGCGCCCCCCGTGCCGGTCCCCGTCGAGGCGACGCTCAGGAGCGTGATCAGCGACAACGCGACGCGCATCAACGAGATCGTCCGGGTCGCCGCCCACATCGAACAGGGTAGAATGGTCGGCTTCAGGCTCAACCCCGGCGAGCAGCCCGAGCAATTTGCGGCGCTGGGGTTCCAGCCGGGCGATGTGGTGACGGAGATCAACGGTACGGCCATGTCCGATCCGAGCCGCGGACTGCAGGTTTTCGAGAGCCTGGGTGAGAGCACCATGGCCAACGTCACCGTGGTCCGTGACGGCGCACCGCAGGTCCTGACGATCGACACGACCCTGTTGGGTGAAATGGACGCCGCTCGATAGCAGCGGGAGGCAAACTATGGAACAGGTCATTCGCACCAGGATTTCCGCCTTGCCGGCAATGCTCGCGCTGGCAACGTTTTTTGCCGTCATGCGAGCCGATGCCCAGCAGCCGGGCCCGCAGATCATGCCCAACTACCGGGAAGCGGATCTGCGCCAGGTCGTCGAGGCGGTGGGCGAGGTCACCGGCCGGAACTTTCTCGTCGACCCCCGGGTGACCGGGCAGGTGACGTTCCTGTCCTATTCGCCGATGTCGGCCGAGGCGTTCTACGAGGCATTTCTGGCCACGCTGCAGATCCACGGCTTCATCGCGGTCGAGTCCGAAGATGTCGTCAGGATCGTTCCCGATGCCACGGCCCGGGTGCACCCCGGGCTCGCCGAGGAGACCGGCGGCGATCGAATTGTCACCCAGGTCGTGCAACTCGCCAACGTCGGCGCCGCACAGCTCGTGCCGATCCTTCGCCCCCTGATTCCGCAGTACGGACACCTGGCGGCCCACCCCGGATCCAACACGCTGATCATCGTCGACCGCGGTTCCAACGTCGATCGGATGCTGAATATCATCGGCCGCATGGACCAGGCCTCGGACGAGGAAATCGAGGTGATCCGGCTGGAGAACGCTTCGGCAAGCGAAGTGGTCACCATGCTCGGAGCCCTGGAACAGGGCGCGGTGACCGAGGGCATTCCGCCGATGCAGATCGCCGCGGATGACCGCACCAACAGCATTCTGCTGTCCGGGCCGACCGACCGGCGCCTGCGGTACCGGGCGTTGATCGCGCACCTGGATACGCCTTCGGGCGAAGCCGGAAACTCTCAGGTTCGGTACCTGAACTATGCAAGCGCCGAAGATCTGGCACAGAACCTTCAAGCGCAGTTCGGAAGCGCGGCCTCCGCTGAAGGCGCCCCGCCCGAAAGCATCAATATCTGGGCCGATGCCGGCACCAATTCGCTGATCATCAACGCGCCGGCCCGCATCATGCAGGACATGAACGCCGTCATCGACCGGCTGGATATCCGCCGCGCCCAGGTCCAGGTCGATGCGATCATCGTCGAACTGTCGGAGCGCCGGGCGAACGAGCTCGGCGTAAACTGGATACTGCAGGGCTCCCAGGAAAACGCCCCCGTGGGCGGCACCAATTTCTCCTCGGCCAACGCGCCCGGAATTCTGCAGTTGGCCAGCGCCGCCGCAGGCGCGTCGGGGTCGGGCGCCACCGGGCTCTCCCTGGATCCCCAGGGCCTGCTGGCGGCCGTCGGGCGCATCTCCGACAGCAGCTCCAGTTGGGCAGCGCTGCTCTCCGCGCTGGCCTCCGACACCGCCACCAACATCGTCGCCACGCCCACTCTCGTCACGCTGGACAACGAGGAAGCCACGATTTCGGTTGGCAGCGAAGTGCCCTTCCTCACCGGCCAGTACGGCAGCACGGCGGGAACGGCCGGCACGCTCAATCCGTTCCAGACGATCAGCCGTAACCCTGTTGGCACGACCCTGACGATCACGCCCCAGATCAACGAGGGCTCCGGTGTCAAGCTGGTCATCGTGCAGGAGACCTCCAGCATCAGCCCGGCGGTGGAAGGCGCCGTGGACCTGGTGACCGACCAGCGCAACATCACCACCTCGGTGTTCGTGGACGACGGCAACATCCTCGTGCTGGGCGGCCTGATCGACGACCAGTTGCGCGAGGTCGAGCGGCGCGTGCCGGTACTCGGACGGATTCCGGGCCTCGGGGCGTTGTTCCGGTCCCAGACCACGGAACTGGACAAGACCAACCTGATGGTCTTCATCCGTCCGACCATTCTGCGCGACAGCGCCCAGGCCGCGTTTCAGACCGACGCCAAGTACCGTTACATCCGCGACCTGCAACTCCAGCAAGGGGAGCAGAGCGTGCAGTTGATGAGCGACGCACAGCGCCCCACGTTGCCGGAGCTCCCGCCCGTTCAACCCCCGGACGAACCGAACGAGCCGGACGAACCGGCGGAGTAACGAAGTGGCTGAGACGCAGGCCGCCACGGAACGGAGCGCGGCCGAGCCCGCGCCGCGCGAGCGCATGCTGCCGTTCGCATTCGCCAAGCGCCAGGGCGTGCTGTTGCAATACGATCGCGGCGAGTATCCTCAGGTCATCTACCGACCGGGCGTTTCGCCCCAGTCGCTCGCCGAGGTGCGCCGGTTCGTGGGCGCCAGGGTCGCCTACTCCGGCGTGGATGCCGAGACGTTCGAGACGCAACTGCAGGCCGCCTACGAGAGCGGCGCCGCCATGACCATGATGGAGGGCCTGGACGACGAGACCGACCTGCTCCAGGTGGCGCAGCAACTCCCGGAGCCCTCCGACCTGCTGGAGAGCGACGACGAGGCGCCCATCATTCGCCTCATCAACGCGGTCCTCACCCAGGCGGTGAAGAAGAATGCTTCCGATATCCACATCGAGCCCTACGAGAACCGCCTCGCGGTCCGGTTCCGGATCGACGGCGTGCTACAGGAGGTCCTGCAGTCCCGCCGCGCCGTGGCGCCCCTGGTGGTGTCGCGCGTCAAGGTAATGGCCAAGCTGGACATCGCCGAGAAGCGCCTGCCCCAGGACGGGCGAATTTCGCTGCGGATCGCGGGGCATGCCGTCGACGTTCGCGTCTCCACGATTCCGTCGGGTCACGGCGAGCGCGTGGTGCTGCGACTGCTGGACAAGCAGGCCGGGCGCCTGGACCTCGCGCACCTGGGCATGTCCGAACGTGATCAACGGCGCATGGACGAACTCATTCATCGTCCCCACGGTATTCTCCTGGTCACCGGACCCACCGGTTCCGGCAAGACAACCACCCTGTACGCGGCCCTGGAGCGGATCAACGACCTGACCCGCAACATCCTCACGGTGGAAGATCCCATCGAGTACTACATCGACGGCATCGGCCAGACCCAGGTCAACACCAAGGTGGACATGACCTTCGCCAGGGGGCTCCGGGCCATCCTTCGTCAGGACCCCGACGTGGTCATGGTCGGTGAAATACGGGACCTGGAAACCGCCGAGATCGCCGTCCAGGCAAGCCTGACCGGTCACCTGGTGCTGTCGACGCTGCATACCAACACCGCCGTGGGCGCGGTGACCCGCCTGCGCGACATGGGCGTGGAACCGTTCCTGCTGTCGTCCAGCCTGATCGGCGTGCTGGCGCAACGGTTGGTCCGGGTGCTGAATCCGGAGACTCGCACGGCGTATACCGCCGGCGACTACGAATGCCAGTTTCTCGGCGCCGACCCGCAAAATCCGCCGACGCTCTACCGCGCCAACGAAAACGAGTTCGGTTACCAGGGGCGTACGGGCATTTACGAACTCGTGGTCATTGACGATGCCATGCGGACCATGATCCACGAAGGCGCCGGCGAACACGCCCTGGAAAACCAGGCTCGCACGAGCGCCCCGAGCATCCGCGAGGACGGGGTTCGCAAGGTGCTGGACGGTGAGACGACACTCGAAGAAGTCCTGCGGGTGACCCGCAGCGACTGACGCATCCATGGAAGAACCGGTCACCTTCGAGTCGGCCGGAGGGTTGAAGCTCTCCGGCGTCATCCATATCCCCGACGATCTGCAGCCAGGCGAAAGACGGCCGGGATTCATCGTGCTGCATGGCTTCGGCAGCAACCACAGCGCCGGCAACACCGCAACGCCTGCGCAAATGCTCTGCGAGTGGGGCTATGTGACGCTTCGTTTCAGCATGCGCGGCTGCGGCGACAGCGAAGGCGAGTTCGGGCGGATCATCTGCATGGACCAGGTCGAGGATACCCGCCACGCGTTGAGTTTCTTTCTGGACCGGCCGGAAATCGACGCCGACCGGGTGGGACTGCTCGGCAGCAGCTTCGGCGCGGCGGTCGCTCTCTATACGGCCGGGATCGACCAGCGCCCCGCCGCAGTCATCTCGTCGGTGGGCTGGGGCAACGGTGAAACCAAGTTTCGCGCCCAGCACGCCGGGCCGGAAGCGTGGAAGAGATTCACCGCGATGTTGGCCGCGGGCGCGGAGCACCGGGAACACGCGGGTGAGTCTCTGATGGTGTCACGCTACGACATCGTGCCGATTCCCGACCGTCTTCGCGGCCACCTGGCAACCAAATCGGTCATGCAGTTTCCCGTGGAAACCGCGCAGAGCATGTTCGACTTCAGGCCGGTGAATGTCGTCGGCGATATCGCGCCCCGCCCTCTCCTGCTGTTGCACGCAGCGCGCGACTCGGTGTGCCCCGCGGAACAGTCCATCGAGTTGTTCGGGCGCGCGGGACAGCCCACGGAACTGCACCTGCTGACCGACGTCGATCACTTCCTCTTCGCGGAGGGCAACGACCGGGTCAGAACGCTGGTCAGGGACTGGCTGGACCGTTATCTGCCGGTTGCCGCGTAGCCCTGCAATCTCCGGCGTACCGGCATCAGGGACCGACTGGTGCTGCACCAACCTCATAACGCGCTGATATGGCGTAATAGGGTTGATGAAGCACTAGAGTCCCAGCAATTCCTTCGCCTCGGCCACAACGGACTCCGGGGTATCCAGCGCGTTCTCGACGATCGCCTGTAGCTCCGCCCCAAGCCTTGGGGTGACTGGAGCGCGCATGGCAGTTTGTATGGCGTCGGCGAAGGACTCGTCATCGAGCATGGCGCCGAAGGCCTCGCGCAGGGCGGCCAGCCGATCGGGCGGCACCTCGGGCGGGGCAAACAGGGGCCAGCCCATGTCCGGGCCGATCTCCAGGATCTGCGCCAGCGCCCGCTCCCGGTCGCTGGCAACCAGGTCGCCGATATGAGGCGTATTCGGCGCCCGGGCATCGGGCGGGCCAATACGAACCAGGAAGTGAAGCCGGCCGCTCTCGAGCCACTCGGGCCTGGCGAGCGACCAGAAATCGAGACCGGCCGCCTGGCCGTGAACTTCGCCACGTTCCATGGCCAGGGAGATTTCGGCGCTGCCCTGATAACCGGTAATGATCCTCACGTTGATGCCAAGCAGTTCCCTGGCCAGGGTCGGCAACTGGTACAGCAACGAGCCGCGGCCCGTGGCGCCGAGAATGATTTCCGTCTGCCGCGCCTCATCGACCGTAGTCGCCGGAGATCCCGCCAGAACCGTAATCGCATTGGTGGACGTGACCGCCGAACCGATCCAGGTCAGTTCGCGGCCTTCGTACCTGGCCCGATTGGGCTCCATGAGCTGCGCAAGCACGATAGCGGGGAGGCTGTAACCCAATACGGTGCCGTCCCGGGCAGCGGAACGGTAAATGTGATTGGCCATGGTGACGCTGCCGCCCCCGGGCATGTTCTGCACGATCACCGTCGGTTCGCCGGGCACGGTTTCCTCAAGGAACCCTGCGATGATGCGAGCGGTGATATCGGTGATGCCGCCGGGCCCGGCGCCGACCAGGATCGTGATCGAGCGGTTGGAGTAGAACTCGGCCACATCCTGCGCGACGGCTGGGGGGAGACTTGCCAACCATGCCGTCACCAGAGCGACGGGTAACCTGGTTCCGACTGACCGGATACAGACCCTGATAATGCGCGCGAGGCAGTTCATCCGGCGAACTTACCTGCGGGCGGACTCGCTGGCAACCGGCCGTGTGTTTGCCAGCATTGTCAAAAGCAGCTTAACCGCGATGTCGCTGTCACGGGTTCCATTGGCCGAGCTTATGGCGCCGGAAAGAATAAAGTATTGGGCAGCATCCGGTTACGGCGATATAGTGACACCCTGCGGCAAGTCGATTCTGACCATTGATCGGTATCCCCGAAGCGGACTGCCGCAAGCGTCCACGGCCGGGAGGCGGGCACCATGCAAACAGACGGTACGGTACTGGACCAGGGTTCCGCACTGCATCCGTTCCCCGAGGGTTGGTACTTCGTTGCAACCCGCGAGTCCATCCTCAGGGACCAACTGTTGGCAAAAACCTGGCTGGGTCAGAACATCGTCGCCTGGTGCAACGATGAGGGACGCATCTGCGTGGCCGAGGCGGTCTGTCCCCACATGGGCGCCGACCTGACGCCCGAGGGCGGAGGGGCGGTGCGCAACGGCTGCCTCGTCTGTCCGTTCCACGGCTTCCAGTTCGATGCGGCCGGCCAGTGCGTCGCCACACCCCATGCCCCGCCGCCGAGAACGGCCAGGCTGAAGGTGTTCGAAACCCAGGACGTGCTCGGCCTGGTCTTTGCATGGTGGGGTATCGAAGGCCGATCGCCGCAGTGGAGACTGCCCGAGGAACCGCCCACGGGAGAGGATTGGACTTCCTTCGAGTTCAAGACCTTCCGTTTCCGCGGCCATCCCCAGGAGACTGCCGAGAATTCGGTGGACCTGGCGCATCTCCGGCTCGTGCACGGCTACGACCACGTTGAGCCAGTGGGAAACGTATCGGTCCACGGCGCCTATCTGAAGAGTTGCTTCGACTTCAAGCGCCGGCGACGCATCGCGGGACTATTCGACGTTCTGTTCAACGTCTCAGCGATCACCCACGTGCACGGACTCGGCTACTCGTACGTTGAGATCCGCGAGCACTCCATCGGGATGGACGCGCGCTTGTGGGTTCTGTCCACGCCGGTGGACGGTACGTATAACGAACTGGTGCTGGTCTCTCAGGTCCGGGATATTCGGAAGCCCAAGCGCTTTGTGGTGGGCCTCGGGTTCCTGCCGTTGCGGCTGAGAACGCTCCTGATGAACAGGATCATGAGCCGTGCGCAGAAGCGGGATGTCGATCAGGACGTGATCATCTGGGAACGCAAGCGATACCTGGCGCGGCCGCGGCTCAGCCGCGCTGACGGCGAGATCGCAGTGTATCGTCGCTATTGCAAGCAGTTCTATGGCGATGCCCGCGACCATGTGGGCCAGGATCTACGGCATCTGCGGTCTGTCTAGCCAGTATGGACTGACCTGCCCCGGCTTCGAGTACCGTCAATTCCCCATAGCCGGTTCAGAACGGTTGGAGCTCGCCCTCGAAGCCGTAGATGCTGCCGCTGTATTCGGGCGTCGCCTGGTCGATGACCTCGATGAAGCCGGCAACGACGTCCTTCACCGGCGTGCCGCGATTGCCGATTTCGTCCTCGGCCATCCCCTCGAAACGCTCGGTGATCGTGAAGCCCGGCGCCAGGTTGAACGTGATGGCTTCGGGATCCAGGGTCCTCAAGTGGGCGGCGAGGTTGACCATGTTCCTGTTCAGTGCCGCCTTGGTGCTCTTGTAATAGAACCCGGTACCGGCAAAGGCTTCCATGCCCATCGTCACCGACCCTGCGCCCGAGGTCATGTTGAGAATCATCTTGCGGTCACTGGCGAGTACGTTCTCGACCAGCGCCTCCGAGACGAGCAGGGGCGCCAGTACATTGGTCGTGAAGTACGGCATGAAGTGCTCCGGCACCAGCGTCCCGAAATTTTCGTTGGTCTGCTCTGCGAGCGTTCCCGTGGCATTGATCCCCATCACGGCGGCGTTGTTCAGCAATACATCGATCGGCATACCGTCGAGCCTGGCGACCAGGGCTTGAAGGTGGACGGCATTGTTGACGTCCAGCGTTTCCACCTGGACGTTGTCGAATTCCGAAGATAGCTCTGCGAGCGTGTCAGGCACCTGTTCACGGCGATGCGTGGCAATGACGTGCCAACCCCTGTCCGCGTACTGCTTCGCGAACTCCAATCCGATGCCGCGATTGGAGCCGGTGATCAGGATGGTCTCGGCACTCGCTGCAAACGAAACAAGCATCACTGCGATCACAAGGAGACACTTGGTCTTCATGGGCGCTCTCCTCTGTCTATTCGTCGGTCGTGGAGTCGGCTTCCCGCCTGGCGGCGCGCCAGTGGTAGAAGGTGATCAGCAACATCACCGGCGTCATTGCGTAGGCCATGCCTGCCAGGCCGATGGGGTCACTGTTGATGATGTGCGTCAATGAGGCGCCGAGCAGGATGACCGACAGGCCCATCGCGCCCAGCAATGCCCATCGCCTGATCCAGAGCGATATCGCGCCGAACAATTCCGCGTAGCCGATGAAGAACAGGAAGGCGACCGGGTAGCCGTAGCCGTCGAAACCCATGATCATCATCCAGTTGGCGCCGATCTTCATGCTCGCAGCCATGAGGAAGATGATCGTCATGGGCGCCGTCAGCACGAACAGGAGATGGTTTTCCGCCATGCGGGGCAACGTGGTCAGCGCAAGTATCCTGCCCATCGCGCTACTCCCCGAAGCCCGCGGAGACGGAGATGACCCGGTCGCCGATGTAGTAGTGGACATGCCGTTTTCCCTCGATGGGAACGGCGACGTCGATGAAGGCTTCCATCATGGCCCCGACACTGATGAGGTCGCCGACCTGCAGCGCCTCGCCCCGCTCCGCGAGGGATTCCGCCACCTGCAGGGCCACGATGACCGGATGCACCGAGTCGCGCTCGGCAACCTGGTAAATGCTTCTTTGCGTGCCGTCCGTATTCGAGGAAATCACGGTCAGGTTGCGGAGGTTCTCGAAAATGTCTGAATCATCGGCGGTGTCGAGGTACTCCCCGAGCACGCCGTGTCTTGCGCCCAGGTTCGTGGCCTGCATCAGGAAGGGATAGATGAAGCCATCCTGCAGTTCGTCGGGGTCGCCCAGCAACAACGGCAACTCGATGAACGCGTAGACGCGGTCCACGTAGCGCATCGCCTCTTCCACGGTATTCGCTTGATTGATCCGTTCGTCTCCGATGCGAAACAGCAGGTCCGGTTCATAATTCATCACCTGCCCGTCGATCGGAACCGTGGCGCCGTTCTCAAAGAACGCGTCTTCGCCATAGAACACACCGAACATGGGGCCGGGCAACCCGATCACGTCCCACATGGACGGGTCATGGCCGCCGATCTTGTAGCCGCGCCGTGGATGCTCGCTTGCCAGAATCGCCTCCATGTCGCGGGCCGCCTGCTGGGAGACATCGAGATCGGACAGGTCGCGGAAAATCTTCTGGTAGCAGGCGGAATGCGCGAGGTGTTCGCGATTGTTCCAGGCTGCCGCGGCATCCGCACCGAACGTTTCCAGGGAGCAGTCATCTGGCGCCCGGCTCCAGAGGATGCTCTGCACGATCGCAATGACTGCGAGGCCTGCGATAAAGGCGCCGCCGTAGACCCAGTTTTCCTTTCTCAAATCCTGCATGTCATTTACCTGGCAGTCCTGCTTCCGGAAGGCGGCAGCGTTCCGGTCGACGGCATGCTTCGTTGATTGGAGCGGGCGTGTCCCGGCACACTTGTGCGCATCATAGCCCAATCAGTGATCGAGACCATGGCCCGGCCAATCAGATTTGTTATGACCGTTCATTTGGGATCGTTATAACCCGCATACACCGGAACGAGCCAGGTGGATTACAGCAGGTTGGTCAACCCGCTCGAACGCAGCACGGGCAGTAGATCCCCAAGCCAGGCCGCCGGCCAGGGCACTCTCAGCAGCAAGTGAAACAGGCCGTAGGCGGCCGCCCAGGTCCCGAGGGCCACGGATAACGTCGGCAACCAGCGCTCCCGTCCTTCCAGTCGCAGGTAACCGATCAGAAAGACCAGCACTGCGGGTAACAGGCCGATGACCAGAGCGGCGACGAGAACGAAGAGGCACCAGGCAAAGTAACGCAGGGCGCGGCGACGGGTCTCGTGCGGGTCCAGATCGCCGAGGTCCGACCTGGCGTCGAAAACATGGGACCCGGCCACCGCACCGGCCGCCGGATCACCGGGCGCGGCAGCCTGCGCGTTGACAAAAGTCCTCCAGGCAAGCTGCCAGCCCGCCAACAACAGGCCCAGCCAGCCGACGACCTGGGGCACGAGCTTCGCGCCGAAATCCCAGTTCCAGGACCCGATGATCGCGACCGCGAAGAACAGGATCACGGCTGCGTTGAATCCGGCCGCGGTGTCGATGCTTTCGGGCTTGAAACCGAGGACCAACCTGGATCTCGCCTGGCGTCTGCGCTGCAGCAGGTCGCTCACCACGGGCTTGAGCAGGCTGTAGGCCGTGACCAGCAGCACGACGACCACGATGGGCCGCGTCAACCATTCGGCTCCGTAGCGCTGGAAGGAAATGAACATGTAGCGTTCCAGCAACCCGCCCAGAACCAGGCCCAGCAACAGCGGCGGGCGCGGCCAGTCGACCCGCTTCATGACCCATCCGAGCACACCGAATCCCAGCAGGGCGACCAGGTCGCCCCATTGGCGCGTGGCCTGAAAGGCGCCGATGAATGTGATCGCGAGCACCACGGGGGCGAGGATTCCGGGCCGGATCCGGGCGACGGCGGCGAACTGGCGGGCGAACACCAGGCAGATCGCGCATCCCAGCACGTTGGCGATCGCCACGGTCCAGACCAGCGTGTAGGTGACGTCGAGCCTTGAGGTCAGCATGTCGGGGCCGGGCGCCAGGCCATGGATAAGGAAAGCGCCAAGCAGTAACGCCATCGCGGCCGTGGCGGGTACCCCGAACGCGATCGTCGAGACCAGCGCCCCGCCCTCCTTCGCATTGTTGGAACTCTCCGATGCGATCACGCCGCGCACGTCGCCCCTGCCGAAACTCTCCGCGGCGCCTTTCTCGGTACGCATGGCGTGCCCGTACGAAATCCACGGGATGACCGGCGCGCCGATCCCTGGAACGGCGCCGAGCACGCTGCCGATACCCGATCCGCGCAATACGAGAAACAGATTGCGGAACGTATCCCGGACGCCGGCCAACTGGCCCCAGCCCATGGCCAGATCGCGACCCCGGCTCAGGCGCTTTCGCGCGATGGCCATGTCGGCGATCTCCGGGAGCGCAAACAGCCCTAGCGCCAACGGCACCAGCGGGATGCCTTCGAGCAGGTACAGCGAACCGAACGTCCAGCGTTCGATGGCCGTATTGGGCTCCTCCCCTACCGTGGCGATCATCAGGCCGATACCGGCGGCGGCAAGCCCCTTGAGCGGGTTCCCGCCGCTCAGTACGCCGATCAGCGACAGCCCGAAAATGCAGAACGCGAGCAGTTCCGGCGAACCGAAACTCAGGATGAAGGGCCGCAGCAGCGGGATGCTGAAGGCGAGAAACAGCGCACCCAGCAAGCCACCCAGCACAGACGCGGAGAAGGCGGCGCCGAACGCCCTCGCGGCCAGGCCCTGCTTCGCCATGGGGTGGCCGTCGAGAATCGTCGAGGCGGAGCCGACGGTACCGGGCACTCCGAACAGCACTGCCGGGATGGTGTCCGACGTGGCGACCACGGCCTGCAGTGCCACCAGGAAGGCGAGCGCGGTGAACGGATCCATGTCGAACGTGAAGGGCAACAGCAGGGACAGCCCGACGATGCCGCTCAGCCCGGGAATCACGCCCAAAGACAAACCGATGGCGACACCCACCGCCACGATACCGAGTCGCGTCGGGTCAAAAACGATAAGCAGTGCGCTGAGCGCGGCTTCCAGCATCACGAATGCATCGGGGGTCGGGACCTTTTATCATAGCCACGTGCACTCGAACGCGCGTATCTCATCGAATCGGTCCGGTTCTTCGGCGGCCCGTGGCACGAGTGCGGGAAGTCGGAACTAGCCATGGGAGCCTATCGATACGTCGCCGTTGACCAACGTGGCAAGGAGCAGAAAGGCATCCTCGAGGGCGATACGCCGCGCCAGATCCGCCAGTACCTGCGCGAACGGTCGCTGCTGCCCGTGCGGGTCACGGAGGTGGAATCCAGGTCCCCGACGCAGTTCAGGCGCCTATCCCTTGCGCGGCGCGTATCCGCGCTGGACCTGGCTCTGCTGACCCGGCAGCTTGCCACGCTCGTCCGGGCCGGACTGCCGCTGGAGGAAGCCCTGCTGGCGGTCAGCGAGCAGTCGGAGCGGGCCAGGATCAAGGGCATCCTGCTGGGCGTGCGCGCCAAGGTGCTGGAGGGGCATACCCTGGCATCGGGTCTCGAAGGCTTTCCAAACGCATTTCCCCATGTGTACCGCGCAACAGTTGCCGCGGGCGAACAAGCCGGCAAGCTGGACTCGGTGCTCGAGCGGCTGGCCGACTATACCGAATCGCGCCACAGCCTGCGGCAGAAGGTGAGTCACGCACTGATCTATCCGACGGTTCTGACGGGTCTGGCGCTCACCATCGTCGTGCTCATGCTCGTCTACGTCGTACCCAAGGTGGTGGGCGTCTTCGAGACCACCGGTCAGACACTGCCGATTCTCACGCGCGTGCTGATCTGGCTTTCCACCTTCCTTCAGAATTGGTGGTGGCTGGTCCTCGGCGGCATCGCCGCCGGTGCGGTGGCGGTCAACCGGCTTCTGAGCCGGGAGGACAACCGCCGCCGTTATCACCGCTGGTTGCTGGCGCTGCCGGTTTTCGGGCGGGTCAGCCGCGGCATCAACACCGCTCGGTTCACGCGCACGCTGAGCATCCTCACGTCGAGCGGGGTGCCCGTGCTGGAAGCGCTGAGAATCGGCGGATCGGTGGTGACCAACCTGCCCATGCGCGACGCGGTCGAGGAAGCGACGGTACGGGTCAGGGAAGGCGGGGCCATCGGGCGCGCGCTGGCCCTGTCGAGGCTGTTCCCTCCGATGAGCATCCACCTGATTTCCAGCGGCGAGGCGTCCGGGGAACTGGACGCCATGCTGGAACGCGCGGCCGGCCACCAGGAAAACGAGATGGACAGCCTGCTGGGGACGATGCTGAGCATCCTGGAGCCGGCGCTCATTATCTTCATGGGCCTCATCGTGCTGGCCATCGTCCTGGCGATCCTGTTGCCAATATTTCAGATGAATCAACTAATTGCGTGATGGACTCAAGACGTCATCACGATATGGGCGGTCTGGACGCGGGTCCCATCGATCAACATGAAGTGGCTGACGAGCCCTGGCACAAGCGCGTCAAGGCGGTGGTGCAGTTACTGGTTCGCAACCCGGACTCCCCCATGAACGTGGATGAATTGCGCCGCGGCATCGAAGACCTGCCGCCCGAGGACTACGACCGCCTGGGCTATTACGAACGCTGGACCCGGTCCACGGCCGCGATCCTCACCGAGAAGGGGGTATTCAGCGAGGCGGAACTGGACGCGGAGATGGCCGAAATCGAGCAGCGATGGCAAAGGAATGGCCCATCGTGAATCGCTACCGGGTAGGTGATCCGGTCACGGTTCGGGCTCACTTCCCCTCCGGCCACGCGCGGGCGCCCTTCTACACGCGCGGGCATTCCGGAGAAGTGGTGCGGGTCACCGGGCCGTTCCGCAATGCCGAAGAACGCGCCTACGGGCGAACCGGTGCCAGAGTGCCCCTGTATCGTGTGCAAATTCGCCAGCGCGATCTGTGGCCGGATTACGTCGGCAGCAGCGGCGACACGCTGGTGGTCGACCTCTACGAACACTGGCTTGAACCGGGAGATCGGCGATGAGCGGACATCACCCTCATCCCGGGCCGCCCGACAGCGAAGACGGGTCCTGGACTCGCGAGCAACTCATGGCCGCCGCCGTGGAGGCGCTGTTGGTTCGGAAACGTGTGTTCACGCCCGCTGACGTGGCCGGCGCGCTGGACTACTGGGCGTCCAGAACGCCCGCCGACGGTGCGCGTCTGATTGCCCGCTGCTGGACCGACGACGCTTTCGCGGCCCGCGTCATGGACAGCGTCAACGCGGGCGCGGTCGAGCTTGGCCTGGACATCGGCCACACGCGCGTGGTTGCCGTTGCCAATACCCCGAAAATCCACAACGTCCTGGTCTGTACGCTCTGCTCCTGCTACCCGATCAGGCTTCTCGGCGACTCTCCGGGCTGGTACAAGTCGCGGGCCTACCGATCGAGGGTCGTACGCGAACCTCGCGCCGTTCTCTCGGAATTCGGCCTCGACATCCCCGACGATGTCGATGTCCGCGTACACGACAGCACCGCGGACCTGCGCTACATCGTGGTCCCGATGCAGCCGACGGGAACGGAACACCTGACGGAACAGGAACTGGCCGGCCTGGTCACCCGAGACTGCATGATCGGTACAGCGCTGCCGCGCTACATACCCGCGTAGTTGGGCCCTCCACCGCCCTCTGGGGGCACCCAGTCGATGTTCTGTGTCGGGTCCTTGATGTCGCAGGTCTTGCAGTGCACGCAGTTCTGGGCGTTGATCTGGAAGCGGGGCGTACCGGATTCTTCGACCACGATCTCGTAGACCCCCGCCGGACAGTACCGTTGCGCCGGCTCGTCGAATTTCGGCAGATTGTGCCCGACGGGGATCCCGGGGTCGGCCAGCTTGAGGTGGCACGGCTGGTCTTCCTCGTGGTTGGTATTGGAAACGAAGACCGACGACAGCCGTTCGAAGGAGATCACCCCGTCCGGCTTGGGATAGTCGATACGCGGCGCCTTGCCGGCCTCCCGGAGAGACTCGTGGTCGGGCTTGCGGTTGTGCAGCGTGAACGGCGCCCGACCCATCAGCACGTTGTGTTCAACAAAGGCCAGCGCGGCACCCAGCGTGGTCCCGAACTGATGCAAGCCCGGGCTGAAGTTGCGCGCCCGGTGCAGTTCCTCCCACACCCACGACTCTTCCACCCGCTGCTGATACACGGTCAGATCGCGGGGCCTGGATTGCCCGTCGCCTTGCAGCGCCTCGAACACCGTCTCTGCGGCCAGCATCCCGGTCTTCATCGCCGTGTGCGTGCCCTTGATCTTGGCGCCGTTCAGAAAGCCCGCCTCGCAGCCCGCCAGCAGGCCGCCGGGAAAGCTCAGCCGCGGCAGTGACTGCAAACCGCCCTTGTTCACCGCACGTGCGCCGTACGACACCCGCTCCCCGCCTTCCAGCACCGCCCGGATGCGCGGATGGTGCTTCCAGCGCTGGAACTCCGCGAAGGGGTCCAGGTGCGGGTTCTCGTAATTGAGCGCAATGACGAACCCCAGGTAAACCTGGTTGTCCTCGGCGTGGTATAGGAAGCCCCCGCCTTCGGTACGGTTGTCCAGTGGCCAGCCGAAGGTATGGACGACTGTTCCCGGCGCATGCTTGTCCGGATCGACGTTCCAGACTTCCTTCAATCCGATCCCATAGTGCTGGGGATCGGCGCTTTCCCTCAGGTTGAAGCGGCGCTCAAGTGCCTTGCCGAGACTTCCCCGACAGCCTTCGGCAAAGATCACGTACGGTGCTCTGAGCTCGTAACCCGCCTGGTAGCCGGACTTTTCGGAGCCGTCTGCGGCTACGCCCATGTCGCCGGTCGCCACCCCGGCCACCGTCCCATCCTCGTCATAGAGCACTTCGACCGCAGCGAAGCCGGTGAACAGGTGGCATCCCATGCCCTCCGCCTGCTCTCCCAACCACTGGCAAAGCCGCCCCAGGCTGGCAACGTAGTTGCCGCGATTGTGCATGATCCGCGGGATGAACGGACCCGGCACCGTCAGTCCCCGTCCGGGGGTCGCCAGCCAGTGAAACGTGTCGCGCTCCACCGGCGTGCGCAACGGCGCACCCTGCTCGCGCCAGTCGGGGAACAATTCGTCCAGCGCCCGTGTCTCCACGACGGCGCCCGAGACGATGTGCCCGCCCACTTCCGCCGCCTTTTCCACCACGCATACGTCGAGTTCCACGCCTCGGCTGGCCGCAAGCTGCCCAAGCCGGCACGCGGCCGCCAGCCCCGCCGGGCCGGCGCCGACGATGACCACGTCAAACTCCAGTGAGTCTCTATGCATGATGCGCCTGCGTTATGGATGCTCCGCGAATTGATGCCGGCCGTTCGACGCGGGCGCTGATCCGTTTATCCGGCTTCATTCCCCGATTCCGCCGGGACCGCTCCGAACGCAACCCCATTTTGGCACATCTCCCGGCCGAACCCGACTCATCTACAATGGCCGCTGGCCAACAGGCTAACGGTCATTCGACGGAGGCGCCGTGACACAGCCCATCACAGACCCGCGCGAGCGGATTGCCAATGAGCCGATGACGAGGATGCAGATCGTCGCCGTGGCGGTCTGCGTCGCCATCAACCTGCTCGATGGCTTCGACGCGCTTGCGATCGCGTTCACGGCCGCCACCATTTCGAATGAGTTCGGTCTCCAGCCCGGAGCGCTTGGGGCCGTCTTCAGCGCAGGCGCAGTGGGCATGGCCATCGGCGCGTTCACTCTCGCGCCAATGGGCGACTACATCGGCCGGCGCAAGGTGATCCTGGGCGGGTTGACCCTCATCGGCCTCGGCATGGCGTTCACAGCGACGGTCAGCACGCTCACGCCGCTGATCGTCCTGCGGTTCATTACCGGGCTGGGCATCGGCGCGATGCTCGCGAGCCTGAATACCCTGGTTGCAGAATACTCATCCAACAAGCGAAAAAACCTTTGTATCTCCTTGTTGCATATGGGTTATGCACTCGGCGGGGGCGTAGGCGGGATGGTCGCGGCATTGCTGATCGGCCAGTACGGCTGGCAGTCCGTGTACCTGTTCGGCGCCGCAATGTCCCTGGTCATGCTTCCGCTGGTTTACTTTGCGACGCCCGAGTCCGTGGAATTCCTGATCGCACGGCGGCCGGCGAACGCGCTCGGCCGGGTGAACGAGGTTCTGGACCGGCTTCGAATCCAGACGCTGGAGGCCCTCCCGGCCGCGCGGGAGGTGACCCGGGTCGGCATCCAGCGCATGCTCACTCCCGCATTGCTCACGACCAACCTGCTGATCTGGTTTTCCTTCGGCATGCTCATGCTGCAGACGTACTTCCAACTCAATTGGTTACCGACCATCGTCTCGAAATATTTCGGCTACACCGTGGAACAGGGCATCTTTGCCGGCGTTCTCAGCAGCATCGGCGCCATCTGCGGGATGCTACTGATGGGGGTGGTCTCTGCCCCGCTGGGGATACGCCGCAGCATCGGAGGATTCTCCTTCCTCACGGCCGTTTTCATGGTTGCGGTTTCGTTCTCCGAGGCGAGCCTCATGTTGCTCTACGTACTGATCCTCGTGTTGACGGTATTTTCCGCCGGCACCATGGCAGGCATGTACGCGCTGGCCGCCCGCGTCTACCCGGTGGAGGTGCGCAGCAGCGGTGTCGGATGGGGCATCGGAGTTGGCCGCATCGGCGCGATCATCGCTCCGCTGCTCGCAGGCTACCTTCTGGAACAGGGACTGAGAGGCGATACGCTCTTCGTGTTGTTCGCAATCCCCGTGCTGTTCCCGATACTGGCGGTGACGTTCATTCGTTCGCCGGACGGGGGATGCGCCGGCGTGGCGCATTGAACGCTTTGCCGGTGGGTGGTTGGTCTTCGATTTTCACCGGCGGTCCCAATTTCGCATGATTGGCTGGCCGTTCTCGCGCATGATCGGGCTACGGGAGCACCCAACTGCCGTCCACGCATAGATTGACGCCGTTAACCCCTGATTGGTAGACAGAAAGTCGACCGCATCTACAACGTCCCCGGTCATGGCCAGCCGACCGCCGGGTGTGCGCTCCCGAATAGCCGCTATTACGTCGGTCTTGCCCATCCATGTCGGACTGTCGCCGATGATACCGGGGTGGATCGAATTGAACCTGATTGGCGCCAACTCGATCGCCAGTGTGCGGATCATCGTTGCGACCGCGCCATTCACCGAAGTCACCATGGTCGAACCGGGATAAGGCCGCTCCTTTGCCAATCCGCCAAATAGGACCACGGAAGCATTCGCGGTCATCCTTGGAAGCAGCGTATGAATAACCTCCATATCCCAATCACGCCGGAAACGATAAGTGTTGCGTTGGGGGGTTGCGGGGACTGCGTTTCCAGCCAACGTACTTTGATCGGACCGGCAAACTAAACGAACTGCGAATATCGAGCATCCAACACTTGGAGAAGGATCGATACCACGTATCTCGAAAGATAAGCGGGCGACCTGCAAGAAGGGAGAACCACATAATGTTTAACAGCTACTTTGGCCGGATCGGCATGGTCACATTCGGTCTGGCAATGGGCCTGGTATTCGCGATCGTACCCGTCGACTCACGGGCACAGGGCGTTGCGGTGCTCGAGGAAATCGTCGTCACCGCCAGGCGCCGCGAGGAAAACCTGCAGGAAGTACCGGTCGCCGTCTCGGCGCTCAGTGCCGAAGATATTGAGATTCGAAGCATCGAGAACATCAGGGATCTTCAGATGCTCCTGCCCAACGTGGACATACGCGGCTCCGGCGGGCCCGGAGGTAATGCGGGAGTGTTCACCATTCGCGGCATCCCTGGCGTGGCGCGCTATATCGACGACGTCGTGCAGTCCGGCGGCGCGGATGCCCTCCAGAATGTGGTTGAGCTTGAGCGCATCGAAGTCCTGCGAGGCCCGCAGGGCACCTACTTTGGCAAGAATGCGATCAGCGGGGCCGTTCAGTACGTGACCCAGAAGCCGCAGGAGGAGTTCGGCGCAAGAATCAAGACGACTTTCGGCGAATACAACCGTACCGACATTGTTGCCAACGTGGATATTCCCTTGAGCGACACGGTCCTGACCAAGATCACCGCGGCGAGCCTGAAGCGGGACGGTTACGTCGACAGTCTTCATGTCGACGAATCCTACGGGGACATCGACAACACGGTTTTGCGGGGCATGCTGCAATGGCAGCCCAACGACTCGTTCACGGCATTGCTCACGGCGACCTACAACAACAACGACGCGGGCATGCAGGCCAACGTGTTGTGGGATGTCGTCGAGAATTTCCCGGTACCGTGGGGGATGGCTCCCTGGAGTTGCGGGGGCGGGCCGGAGTGCTACAACTCGGCCGGCCTGGAGTTCACAGACGAACTGTATGCCCACGGGCGACGCGAGCAATATCTCAGCGGGTCCCCCTTCGACGGCGACGGCTACGACAGCACCAACGAGACCTTCACGGCCAATCTGAGTTGGGACATCAACGATTCCCTTACCTTCCGTTCGATCACATCCACGCGCGAACAGGATTGGGGCGTATTCTTCGATAGGGATTCGACGCCGTTCGTGTTCTTCGAATTGTGGGACTACCAGGAACGGGAGGAAACCACGCAGGAGTTTCAGTTCCTGGGCAGTTCAGACCGGCTGAACTGGGTGCTTGGCGTGTACTATCACGACCTGGAGGTGCTCAGCAAGGATCAAATCTGGGAGACCTGGGATCGACCGGGCTCAGTTAACTGTCCCCGAATTCGCACGTGTCCGCGCTATCGCCATGCGGAGAACCTAATCGCCACGGAGGATACGGCCATCTTCGCCGAGGTGGTCTTCGACCTCACGGAGCAACTCTCGCTGACGGTCGGCGCCAGATATTCCGAAGAGGACTTTTCCTCGGAAGTCTACTGCGGCATTAACGGCAACCCCCGCGATGTCCTTCCCTGCGTCGGCGGCGAAGGCGTGCGTGATCCGCAGCAGGGGACGAGGTATTTCGGGCAAATACCGCAGCGGCACGTTCAGGGCGGCGCACCGTTGGTTTTCGACGCCAGCTTCGACGCCTTCACGCCAAGGCTCGCTCTGCAATACCAGTTCAGCGACAACGTGATGGGTTACATCACCGGGGCTGAGGGATTCAACGGCGGCGGCGTCAACTCGCTCTTCAATCCCGAACTGCCGAACAACGGCATCGTTTCCTATGACCCCGAGTATCTGACCAACTACGAGCTCGGCCTGCGGTCGGATTTCGCGAACAACCGGCTGCGCTTCAACGCGACCTACTTCTGGGGGACGTGGGCCGGTATCCAGGTCGGCGAGGTGCTCACCCCCGGGCAAGCCACCACGACCAATGCCGGCGAGGCCGAAATCAGCGGGATCGAGATCGAGAGCGTCTGGAGGCCGACAGATTCGTTCCTGGTGAATTTCACCCTTGCGACGCTCGACGCGGGATATACCGACACGGGTCTGGCGACCACCATCCAGGTCGGCGACAAGTTCCAGAATGCCCCCGAAACCGGATACAGCATCGGTTTGCAGTGGGACAACAATCTCAGCAGCGGCGGTTCGGTCATGGTCCGCGCCGACTACGGCTGGATCGACGACGTAGTAACCTTCCGCGACCGGCGCTTTCACTGGCCGTCCCGGGCCAATGTGGCCTACGGACTGGCCAGCGGCAGGATCACCTGGACGCCGGCCGTCGGCAATTGGGACGTTGCCTTTTTCGGCACCAATCTGACCAACGAGTACTACCGGCAGGGTGGATTCCCGGCGGTCCTGGCAGGCATCGACCAGGGTGTCGTGGGCCGGCCGAGGGAGTTCGGCGTAACGCTCAGGATGCGGCTCGAATAGCGAGCGAAATACCGCCGGACGCAACGATCTTTGCACAGGCCCCCTGATGGCTCAGGGGGCCTGTCACAAGCACCTGGTTTCAGTCTCCCCTATGAATGCGCTCGCCTGCCCGCTGAAGCCTGCGAAGGATTTCGGGCTCGGACGCCGTAACGTCCTTGTACATGAAGTTGTCGGGGTTAATCTCGAACAGGGTGTCCTCGCCGTTCAGTCGCATGAGCATGTGCTCGTGGTCGCGAACGGACCAGCCGGACGTGGCGTTACGGTCGATGTCGGAGAATGCATAGGGACGGTCGATTCCCTCCTCCGAGGCCAGGAAACCTGCGAAGCTCACGCTGTCGTGGATGGATCCGTCGAAGTCCGCGCCGGCAATTTCACCGACGGTGGCGAAGATGTCGGTAATCGTAACCAGTCGATCCTCGCGCACTCCTTTGCGTGTGACTCCCGCGCCTGACGCGAAGAAAGGCACATGCAGGCCGCCCGCGTACAGCGTCGACTTGGCCTGACGGTCCCGAATGACAGTCGGCTCGCTGCTGCCGTTGTCCCCGGAGAATATGATCAGCGTATCGTCGTTGTCGCTCAGGAACTCATAGATCGTCTGGTCCTCAAGGCGGATGGGAACGCCTCCCGTGAGGACTCCGTTGCGCGCTCCGTGCAGGCCCGTGAGATAGGCTGCGCGCGTCGTAAAGCACATGGGCGTCGCCCAGGCGTTGTCGAAGATCACGCCGTCGTTTGCCAGCGCCGACAGGACCGGCGTGTGGGGCGGGTTGGGATCGTAATGATATTCGGGAGAGTCCACGACGCCCTGGTCGTCGGAAATGATCACAAGAATGTTGGGTTGCTCAGGCTCACTTTCCTGCGCGAGTGCAAGCAAGGCGAAGACCACCGGAACAGGAACCAGGGCGGCAGCCGCGATTCGTTTATTCATTTTCTTCACCCCTATTGGTTGTCATCTCACATACCGGTCGTGATGGCCCAAAGCGGCCGGCGGCAAAAGAAAAAACGCGCAGGCCAGCGCGGTGGGTCTGCGGGATTGGAATCGTGTCATCGGTCGCCCCCCTTTTCACCAGTCTAAAGACAATCACTGATCGATTCATGACAACCTCAGCGCGTCGACGCGACTCAGCGCCAGTGGGTCTCCCACTCCCGGACGAGTTCGGCCACGAGGTCGTGGTGCTCCGCCGCGATGTCGTGCCGTTCTCCGGGATCGGCGACGAGGTCGTAGAGTTGCCAGGAGATTGAATCCGTATCGTCGGCCCGTGCGGCACCGACGATCTTGTAGTTTCCGCGTATCAACGCACCGGTGCCGCCCCAGCCCACGCTATAGGTTTCCGGATGTACCGCGTCAGCTTCGCCGGTCAGATACGCCCAGGCCGAGCGACCGGCGATGTCGTTGATCTCGCGTCCGTTTCTGTAGGGACCGGCGCCTGGATGTTCCGTGCCCGCGATGTCCAGGAAAGTCGGCAGGAAGCCCATCACCGTCATGAACGTGCTGCTGACGCCGCCGCCCTCGACGGCAGCCGGGTAGTGCACGAACGCGGCCGCGCGAAGCCCGCCTTCGGTGACCGAGCCCTTCTGGCCCCTGAAGGGCGCCGACGCCGCCTCGCCAAAGCCGAGGCCGTGGTCGATATACGAGTTTACCCGGCCGAAGTTCTCGAAGCGGTTGTCAGCTACGACGGGGTCTCGGCCCCGGCGATTGCTCGCTGTGCTACCCGCGTTACCCGTGCTACCCGTGCTCAGGCCTTGTTCGCTGATCGAGGCACCATGGTCAGCGGAAAACACGACCACCGTATTGTCGAGTTGCCCGCTTGCTTCCAGATAATCGATAACCCGCCCAATACTCATGTCGAGGTATTCGATCACCCCAGCATAGATCTCCTGAGCGCGGGCGCGGTGCCGCTGTGCCTCGGCGCTCAGGTCCGACCAGGGCTCGGCGATCGGTTGAAAGCCTTCGAGGTCGGCGCCGGGCGGGATGACGCCGGCGTCCACGGCTCTCGCGAAGCGCTCTTCCCGCAGCGCGTCGTAACCCGCATCGTACCGGCCGGCATATCGATCCAGCCAGTCATCCGGAAGCTGCAACGGCAGGTGCGGTGCGTTGTAGGACATGAAGGCGAACCAGGGTCGACCGGTCGCCGCGGAACTCAGATACTCGAGCATCTTGTCGGTAAATGCCCGCGTAGAGTAGTAGTCTGCAGGGAGATCATCCCGCGTCAGGGGCTTTCCGTCTTCCTCGAAGTCGTTCTGGAATTGGTCGGCGAAGTAGCCGCTTGAACTCGTCAGAAAGGAAAAGGATCGATCAAAACCACGGTCGGCGGGCGTGTAGCCCGCAACGTTTCCCAGGTCCCACTTGCCCGTCATGTAGGTCGAGCAGCCGGCGTCCTGCAACAACTCCGCAATGGTCGCGTAGTCGAGGCCGAGCACGCTGTCGCGAAAAGCCTCGGGGTGCGGCTGACTCGCGGCTGTTTCGCCGGCGCTTGCCATCAGCATCAGACGTGTCGGTCTGCAGGCCCTTGCAGCATGCAGATTGTTCAACCGCAGGCCCGCGTGCGCCAGCCGGTCCAGATTCGGTGTCTCGATCTCGCTGCCAAAGGACCCGATGTCGGTGAATCCCATGTCGTCCGCGAGGATGAAGAGAATGTTCGGACGGCCGTCCCCTCCCGCGGTCGGCGCGACAGCCGGCTCAGATGTCGTTCTGTCTTGCGAGTGTCCCTGTACCGATGCAACGAGCCACAGCGCGGCCAGGGCAAGAACTCTCTTCATGAGTGCACCTTACTGCAAGTGTTCCGCCAATCATTGGAGTAGCCGAACAAGTCGGGCGGGCGCAGTGCCCACGAGCCATCATAGCCTCTACGGGCGTACGGCGCTCCGCTCGACGTATTCGCCGAAAACTCCGCGGTCATGCAGATCGATGTAGAACGGATCGGGGCCGCAAGTGCGTGATGTCTATTCTCAGGTGGTCTTCCTCCCAGGTCATGACGCCGAATCCGTTGGCCGACGGCACGATCTGGAGATCGCCCGGCAGCGCGTCCGCAAACCAGTCGCGCGCCATCCACCCGTCCACGGCCACATCAGGCTTGACCGTGGGATTGAGAGTCGAGGAAATCCTTCCCTCACCTTTGAACGCGGAGCCTGGTTCAATGAAACACGCAAGTTGGCTTGCCAATTGAGCAGCGGTTGCCCTGACGGCAGCAGGGCCAGCACACGGACATCACAGCACCGCTATCTTCGATCAAAGCAAGGAGTTTTTGGTCGAAGGCACCGTGATCGAATTCGTTCAGGAGATGCCTCACGCAAGGCTTGACGTTGAAGCGGTGGGCCCGGATGGAGTGGTCCATGTCTACACGCTGGACTTTGGCAATGGCGACCGAATCCTCTATACCTACGGTCTGGATGAGAACAGCTTTCAACCCGGAGACCGGATCAGCGTCACAGGTGCACCATCGCACTTCGAGAACGACCCGCGAATGCTCGTTTCCAGCATGTTGTTGCCGGCTGGCCGCCGAAGGAGTTTGACCGACCGCAATGAATCCGGCCGGATCGACCTGATTCGAATTGGTGGATGTGCCGGTGTTCCCGGCAGGTCGATGGACACCTGTGCGAGCGAGAGTGCCGTCCTATTGCATGCGTTCCGGAACGAAGTCCAGGTCCGCTCCCATCGGAATCGGTTCTTCTTCCTGCAAGCTATTGCGATGATCCTCAAGAATCTGGCGCATCGGATATCTTGTCCATGAATTAACAAGTGCGGTACCGCGCAGTTCGCGTGGATCCTGCTTTATGTTGTACAACAATGGAAATCCAACAGGCTGCGGCGAACTCGATCCTGTAGCTTGCTCGAAGAAGTGCAGCTTCCAGTCTCTCCACTTGATCGCCTGTAATCGCGAGCCGACGTAGACTGGAAACCCCTCGCGTCCCGATTTTTCGTCGCCGCGGAAGAACCCGACGAGACTGATTCCATCAATGATTCGGTCCTGGGGCGCCTCCGAACCGAACAACTCGGCGAACGTGGGCAGCAAATCCACCATATGCACGATCTCGTTGCTGACGCGTCCAGCTTCAATTCCGTCTGGCCAGCGAATCAGGAATGGAACACGCAGCGAGCCCTCCAGCGCGGTGAAATACGTGCCACGCCAGGGACCCGGCGATCCTGCCCATTCCGGTTGCATATCGGGTCCGTTGTCTGACGTAAATATCAGTATTGTGTTTTCCGTCAAGCCACGTGCTTCCAGGGCGTCGATGATTCGCCCGGTGTACGCATCCATCTGTGCCAGAATGTCGCCCCAATATCCCGACGATGTGGAGCCGTCAAAATCCGGATGCGGCAGTATCGGATAGTGCGGCTGAGTCATCGGAAGATAGAGAAAGAAGGGTGCGTCGCCGGAAGCACTACTCTGCCCGATAAACTCGACGGCTTTTTCCGTTATTCGCCTGTCAATTTGCCGGCGTTCTTCGATGTCGTATGGACGGATCTCTACTGGAACCGCACCGCGCCGTGCCTGTAGCGTATGTGGCTCGGCATTCATCGGGTGTGCGTTCTCGTCGTAGGTCTGGTTGTCGATCCAGAGTGCCTCGTCCGTACTGTTTGCAATTCCAAACCACTCGTCAAACCCATGATCGGTTGGGAAACGACCGTTGACCTGCCCCAGGTGCCACTTCCCGAAGATCGCCGTATCGTACCCGGCGTCACTCGCCAACTCTGCCAGGGTAACTTCCCAGTTGACCAATCCATAGTCTGCCAAGGAACCTGGAACCGAATGCAGCCCGGAGCGTATGGGATGACGCCCTGTCATCAGCGCCGCCCGTGACGGCGTACATTGGGCCTCTACATTGAAATTGGTCAGGCGCATACCGTCGTCGGCAATGCTGTCGATTCTCGGTGTTGCTGCCCCTCGCAGTTCTCCTCCTCCGTAGGCTCCGATCTCGCCGTAGCCGAGGTTGTCCATCAGGATCAGGACGACGTTCGGTTGCGACTCCTGGCCGCTGGCCGAACCGCCAAACAAGCTGCCGACAAACAAAGCGCAGAACACTAACCTGATACGCATACGTCTGTATTGTCCTTTCGAAGACCTGCAATGGAACTGAGTGGCCCGTTTGGTGAGCTTTTGGCAGCGCTGACAGGCTCTGGGATTGTCAATAATCGATCCCTAAAGATCAACACTGGACAATGCTGAGGCACTTGCGTTGTGGCGTTTTTTGGCCGCCGCCGATGTCTTGGATGGAGCCGCGATTCGTTCTTCGAGGGCATGATGAGGCGCCAAGTCGGCTCGTTCGGTTGAAAAGGCCCCTGGGTTCCGCTCAAATGGGAACG
>JAJEFE010000130.1 GCA_022820625.1 Gammaproteobacteria bacterium
CGTTCCCATTTGAGCGGAACCCAGGGGCCTTTTCAACCGAACGAGCCGACTTGGCGCCTCATCATGCCCTCGAAGAACGAATCGCGGCTCCATCCAAGACATCGGCGGCGGCCAAAAAACGCCACAACGCAAGTGCCTCACGGATAGTCCAGCCTTGCGGTATCCCAGAGATGTACATGAGAATCGATGAGCGTCATGTTCGACACAGGCAGTCCTCCGGCCCGTATTCAGGAAAACAGGATGTATAACACGGCGATCGCGCCCAACAGCGCAATCGAGAGGGTCCTTGGGTCACCGATCGACATACTCTCGCGTGCTGCGCCGGGTGCGCGACTGAAGCAGTACTTGTCGACAACGTCTGCATCCGGCGCCTGCGTCAACAGGCTGACGACGACGAAGATCGACGAGCACATCACGAACAGCCACCACGCCTGTAACAGGAAGCCGATGCCCAGGCCATGTGTAATGAGCTGCACGGGCTGACCCACGAGATGGGCCTGAGGTGCGGTTGCGGCAGTGTATTCGCCGAAAATCGCGCCACTCGCCGCCGGGAAATCGATCAGGAACACGGTGATACCAAGTCCGAATCCGATCGTCAGCGTGAACAGGGAAGCTTGTGCAGTCCCGCGCTTCCATAGCACACCGAGCAGGAATACGGCCGAGATGGGTGGCGCAAGGGCGGAGATCATCTGGTTGATGCCCGCGAAGATGCCGCCAAAGCGGTCGCCCTGCGTCGACCAGGCGATCGCCAGAAGCATGACGACGATGGTCGTTACCTGACCGATACGCACGAGTCGCTGGTCCGCTATGCCGGGCCGGATGCGCCTGACGATATCGATACTCACGAGGGTCGATGTCGAGTTGAGCGCGCCGGCGACCGTGCTCATGAGCGCGGCGAGCAGCCCGGCCAGGACGAGGCCGCGAATACCGGGTGGCAGCAGTTCGAGAATCAGCACGACGAGCGTGCTGTCGGGATTCGCGGCTATCAGGTCCTCGAACAGCACGTACGCGAATACGCCCGGCAGGACCATCAGCAGTGGCGGCAGAACCTTCAGCAGGCCGGCAAACAGTGGGCCGATCTGCGCGTCACGTTCGGTCTTGGCACCCAGCACACGCTGGACGATCGTCTGATCCGAACACCAGTACCAGATGCCGAGTACCGGGTAGCCCAGCAGCATTGCGTACCAGGCGTAGCCACCGGAGGGTTGGACCATCGAGAGTTGGTCGGGTCGCGTGCGGGTTCGCAGGTGTTCGACCAGGCCCTGGTTCGCCGCTGTCGCGGAATCGCCCAGCGCGAGCACGCCGGCCACGGTAACGGCCAGCGCTCCGAGCAGCAGGAGTACGGTCTGGATCGACTCCGTCACGACGACTGCCTTGAGCCCGCCGAGCACCGTGTAGAGCACCGTCAGTGCCGACACGATCAGAATCGACGCAATTATGCTGCCCCTATCGACGTCGGCGGAGCCGGGGCGGAGCAGTTCGTCGACGACGACACCGCCCGAATACAGGCTTACCCCGATGTGCACGAACAGCGCACCGAATACGCCCATGACGGCGAGCATCGTGCGGGATCCGGCACTGAAGCGTTTCTCGAGGAATTCCGGAAGCGTCGCGACGCGGCTGCGGAAATAGAACGGGGCGAAGACCAGGCCAAGGAGTACGAGGCACAAGGCCGCGAGCCATTCGAAATTTCCGACCACCATGCCGGCGCTGAATCCCGAGGATGCGAGTCCGATCAGGTGCACCGTCGAGATGTTCGTCGCGAACAGGGCCAGCCCGATCGTCGGCCAGCGCAGGGAGCGAGCGGCGAGAAAGTAACTGTCGGACGAACGCGTACTGCGACGTGCGCTGAGGATTCCGATTACGGTGATGCCGACCAGGTATGCGCCGATGATGAACCAGTCGAGAGTACCCAGCGCCGAGGTCATCGGAGCTTCAGCCCCGCGCCCGGCACCGACGGTGTCCGGTAGCGGCCGTCTTCGATGACCGCCGGATCTTCGAAGTACTCCGCAAGATGCGGAATGCACTCGAGGAACAGTCGCTCGTTGTTCAGCGCGATGTGATTGAACAGCACGAGATGCCGATGCAGCTGCCCCAGGTCGCCGACGTGCGGAATGACGGGGACGTCGAAGTGCTTCGCCAGCAGGCTTACGGTCAGGAACTCACTGATGCCGCCGACGCGCAGCGCGTCGACCTGGCAGACCTGGATAGCCCCGGCCGCGAGGAAGTTCTTGAACACGACCTGGTTCGGGATGTGCTCGCCGGCGGCTATCATCGTAGGTGCCGCAATATCGGCGAGCCGGCGATGACCGGCCACGTCGTCCGGGTGCGTGGGCTCCTCGATCCAGTAGACGCCGAGTTTGGCCATCTCCCGGCACGCGGTTTCGGCAAGCGGCCAACGCCACTGCTGATTCGCATCGACCATCAGGGTTGCATCCGGACCGACGACGTCGCGGATGATGCGGACACGCCGCAAGTCACGTTCGAGATCGTTCGACCCGACTTTGAGTTTCATCGCGTCGAAGCCACGATCAAGGGCATTTCTCGCGTTCTCGGCGATCACCTCGTCGCTGTAGTTGATCCAGCCGACCGAGGTGTCATAGGCAGGGTAGCCTTCGTCGAGGACGGACTCTCGATCGGCGCGCGTCGGCCGCGCGCCAGCCAGTAGCTCGAGGACCCGTCCTGCGGGCAACAAGTCTTCCACGTAACTCAGGTCGAGCAGTGCCAGCAGTTCGTCGTCGGACAGATCGAGCAGGAGCTGCCAGAGTGGCAGTCCACGATGGCGGGCCCAGAGATCGAAACAAGCGTTGGTGACCGCCGCGAGCGCGAGGTGAATCGCGCCTTTGTGCGGACCGAGCCACCGCAGCTGGGAGTGGTTGGCAAGCCGGTTACTGACGGCACCCCAGCCGGACATCAGCGACTCGATATCCCGGCCTTCGAGTTCACCGGCCAGGGATTCCGCGAGGCTGCACACGATGTCGTTACCGGCGCCGAGCGTAAACGTACTGCCTTCGGCCACGAGGCCGTCGCCGTCTTCCAGAACCACGACCGCATAGCTGTACTCGGGGTTGCCGTGCACTGCGTCGGTCCCGGCGCCCTCGTCGAGCCGGAAGCGGATGTCGCTCGTTGCGATTTTCCTGATCGTACCCACGGCGTTACGAACCGTTTCGTTGCTCGCGGCGGCAAGCTGCCCGGAGCTGTAGTTGTTTTTGCGCGGGATAGCCCGCATCATCGGCTGGCCATCCGAATGCATCGACACGAGTCACATGGCAACCACAAAAACCGATTCCGATACGCGCAGTCTCTATCGAGCGCCGGCCCTGACCAAGGGGCTCGATATTCTCGAATTGCTCGTGGCGGAGGATCGGGCGATGAGCATCAACGAGATCTCGGAAAAGCTTGATCGAACGCGCAACGAGATCGTGCGAATGATTCACACGCTCGAAGAACGTGACTACATTGCGCGGTCGGGCGGGGACGGCAAGTACGAAGTCACGAACAAGATGTTCGAAATGGGCCTGTCTCGGAATCGCAACCAGGTATTGCTCGAGGTTGCGGTACCGCTCATGCATGCGCTCAATGATCACATTCAACAGTCGAGTCATCTTGCCGTCCCGTCAATGAGCCACATCGTCAACGTGGCGGAAGTCGACGATCCCGGACCGATTCGCCTGTCGCTGCGGCTCGGGCACATCCAGAAGATGGCCAAGGCGACGTCTGGCCAGTTGTTGTTCGCCCACCAACCGGCGGACGTGCGGGAAACCTGGCTGCGGTGGCTGATGGAAGATGGTCAGGTCGATGATGCCGACGCGTTCGTGCGAGCGGTGGACGGGGTTTCCGGGAAAACATACGTCTCGCGCGAGAGTGTCTACGTCAGCGGCGTGACCGATATCTGTGCGCCGGTGTTCGCCAACGGACGCGCGGTTGCCGCGCTCGCTGTACCGTTCATCCACAAGCTCAATGCGGACATCAATGTCCGGGCGGCGGGAAAGCACGTCCTAGCGACGGCACGTGCCATCTCGGAGCAGCTTCGAGTCCGGTAGCGGCGCCAGCGCCGAGTTGATGTTATTTTTCTCCACGGAAGCCCCACAACCGGTCAATGCGGCCTGCGCATGGCTTGATACGCCAATGGCAAGAACAATATTCACGTGTGACATTATGATCGCATATAAATATACGTATTGATATATGAATTTTCAGATCGCGGTCGGGCATTCCGCAGCTCTAAACAAACAAAGAGGAGTAGATCGTTGACCCTAAAATCCGGATTTACAAATTCCTGCGTATTACTGGCAGCCTTGTTGGTCGCCTGCAATTCGGCTCATGTCATCGCCGATGACGGCGAATGGCACGAATTGTTCAATGGCAAAGACTTCGACGGCTGGACCGTCAACGTCGAGAACCCGGACTCGATCGTGGTCGAAGACGGTGTAATCAAGGTGAAGGGCCGGCGAACGCACCTGTTCTATTCAGGTCCTGTCGCCAATGCCGATTTTCGCAACTTCGAATTTCGAGCGATGGTAAAAACTTTACCCGGCTCCAACTCGGGCATCTACTTTCATACCGAGTACCAGGACGAGGACTGGCCCGAGAAGGGCTTCGAAGCCCAGGTCAACAACGGCGGGGGCGGTGCGATACTGACGGGCAGCTTGTATGACGTAGCCGACCTCCGCACTCCGCGTGAGAACGATCCGGATTTCGTCCTGAGGTACATCCGGGATGTTTCCCATGTGCTAGTCGATGAGTCGCCCGCAAAATCCGGGGAGTGGTTTGAGTACACGATTATCGTAAGGGGCCACACCGTCGAGACCCGTATCAATGGCAAGACACAGATTATCTGGACGCAACCTGAAGGCTGGGCACGGCCGGGCCGGCGCATCGACTCCGGCACGTTTGCGCTGCAGGCGCACGACCCCGGCAGCGAGGTGCATTACAAGGATATTCGCGTAAAGGTCCTTGATTGACGGACATGCCGCACAGAATCCTGTCGGCCCGCGTGGCCCTGCTGCTTGCTGCGTTGACCGTTGTTGCCTGCTCGCCTGAGCAACCGGATGCCTCGGCCGACGCGCCGCGCTGGAACATTCTGTTTGTTTTCGCCGACGACTGGGGACGCTACGCCGGCGCGTACGCCGATATCGACGCTCGGCCCGGCATCAACGCGATTCTGCACACACCCAACATCGATCGCGTTGCGCGCGAAGGTACCGTCTTTCGCCACGCGTTCGCGAGTGCGCCGTCTTGCACACCGTCCCGCTCCGCGCTGATGAGTGGTCGTCATTTCTTTAACACCGGGCACGGTGCCATCCTGGTGACGGCTGTCTGGGACGGCAGCGTGCCGTCTTATCCGTTCGCACTGCGCGAAGCCGGATACCGCATCGGCAAGTCGTACAAGATCTGGCGACCGGGCCATCCGGCCGATGCGCCTTTCGGTGGCCAGGACTACGCCTACCAGGAATTTTCCGAACGCAACGCGAAATTCTCTCGTTACGTATCGGGGCGAATGAAGGAGGGCATCGGTCTTGCAGAGGCGAGCGCCGAGGTTCTCGACGGCGTACGCCGTAACTTCGCCGATTTTCTTGATGATGTTGGTGATGACGAATCGTGGCACTACCTGTTCGGGCCGAGCAACACGCACCGCACCTGGATCGAAGGTTCCGCTCGGGCACTATGGAATATCGATCCGTCGGAACTGCAAGGGCGAATGCCGGCTTACCTGCCGGACGTTGCCGATATACGTCAGGACGTTGCCGACTACCTCGGCGAGGTTCAGGCACTGGATGCCTATGTCGGAGTACTCATTGACGAGCTCGAAGCTCGCGGCCAGCTCGACCGGACACTAATCGTTCTCAGTGGTGACCACGGTATGCCTGGATTTCCGCACGGCAAGGCGACGCTCTACGATGGCGGCACGGGCGTCGCGCTGATCGTTCGCGTACCGGGCGGCACACCGGGGCGGGTCGTCGACGATTTCGTCAGCCTTGCGGACATTGCTCCGACGCTGCTGGAGATCGCCGGGGCACCGCCACTCGACGGTGCCGACGGCCGCTCGATACTGCCCCATTTGTTGTCCTCGGACAGCGGCCAGATCGATGCGGACCGCAGTTGGGTCGTAACCGGCAGAGAGCGACACTATGTCGAGGCGCGAGACGGGCTGCTGCCCTATCCACAGCGTGCGCTGCGAACCGATCAATACCTGTACATACGAAACTACGCCCCGGACCGCTGGCCAATGGGTTCGCCCGAGGGTGTCGACGGCGGACCACCGTTCGCGGATTTCGATGGCGGACCGACCAAAACCTGGCTCATCGAGCATGCCCAGGATACCGCCTGGAAAGGCTTTTTTCACCGCGAGCTGATGCATCGCCCCGCGGAAGAGTTGTACGACGTCAACGAAGACCCGGACCAGATAGTGAACCTCGCCGGGGATCCGGCGTACGAATCGATCCGGGAGACGCTCAGTACGCGCCTGTTCGAGGCGCTCGAGGCGGCCGGTGACCCGCGGCTCCAGGGCGATGGCCTGCACTTCGAGAGGCCGCCCTTCACAGACCCAGTTACGACACGATAAGTGTTTCGTTAATAAGGAACATACTCCGGCTCATGTGGGTAGTTCGCCGTGGGCTTCAGGACGACGTTACGGGGTTCGGCCCACTCCAGCCATTCTTCGTACATCGCTCGCGCCAGATCGGCCTGATCGTCCGCGAGATTCGGTCCGGCAACGAGCTGGATGCCCGTATCGTGGTAGGCCTGCCCGGACAGCAGGCTCGCTCGCGTCGGGCTGCAGGCACCGGCAAAGCTCAGCAGTTTTGTTCATTGAGCCGGGTAGTCGAATCGGCCCATAGCCTCAAGCTCTGCGACGTAGGCGTCGCGGATGGCGAGAAGCCTCGTCACAACCTCAGGGTGCTGCTCATGGACGTTCTGCGTCTCGCCGGGATCGTCGGCCAGGTTGTAGAGAAAAGTCCCCTCGAGATTCTCGTCAATCGCCTTGCCGTCGGGCAGCGGCGAGGTTTCCCGCGGGTTCAACAACAACTTCCAGTCGCCCTCCCGGACAGCGTAGGAATGGTTTTTTGTGCGCCAGTAATCAAACTGGTGCCAGACGAAGCTGTCGTGCGTGGTGGACTCCGACGCATCGCTGATGAGCGGTGCCAGACTGTGTCCGTCGAGCGCGCTGACGTCGTAGTCGATACCAGCGTACTCCAGGATCGTCGGGAACCAGTCCTGGCTGACGGCGAATTGATCGCGGACCTCGCCCGCCGGGATCTTCCCGGGCCAGCGGATGATCCCGGGTACGCGCAGGCCGCCTTCGAACTGCGAGAATTTCGCGCCGCGATAGATGCCGGCGCTGCCGCCGCCATACAGTGCGCGCTGTTCGGTGGAAAAGCCGTGGTCGCTCTGAAAAATCACGATCGTGTCGTCGAGCACGCCGCGCTGCTCAAACGCATCCAGCAGGTCACCGATGCGTGCATCCATCGTGCTGACGAACGCACCGTATTCGAGCTGCCGGCGCTCGAGATCGTGCTCCTTGTAGACCGCCAGCCATTCGGGATCGCCCTGGTACGGATAGTGCGGAGAATTCAGTGCGAAATAGATGAAAAAAGGCCGCGCATCGTCACGATCGATGAACTCGAGGGTCTCCTCCACCATGAGATCCGCGAAAAAGCGCCCATTCTCGAAGACCTCCTCGCCGTTGCGATAGAGGTCGTGACCGACTCGTCCGACATGGTTCGTGTGCGAGTAGTTGTCGATGACACCGCCGAGGTGACCGAACGCGTGGTCGAATCCCTGGTAGTTCGGCGTCGTGGTCATCTCGCCGCTCAGGTGCCACTTACCGATGGCAGCGGTGCGATAGCCGTTGTCGGCCAGTACTTCGGCGATCGTGACTTCTTCGAGCTGCAGACCGCGGCCCGGCCCGGCGTCGATGTGGACGTTGGTGGTAACCCCGGCTTTGTCGGGTGTCTTGCCGGTCAGCAACCCCGCGCGCGACGGTGCGCAAACCGGGGCCGCCGCATAGAATTGTGTAAAGCGCACGCCGTCTGCGGCCATCCGATCGATGTTGGGCGTGTCGATGAAGGTAGAGCCGTAAGCCCCGACATCGGCGTAACCCTGGTCGTCGGTGAAGATCAATAGCACGTTGGGTTTGGCGCTACCTTGCGCGTGACGGTCGAGCAGCGTTTCCAGCTCAGGATCGGGCGCGTCCACCGTCGGGACCTCCCGCACTATGCAACACGATTCCTGCGGCTCAATCGCCGTTACGCGGCCGTCGTCATACACGCGCTGCGCGGCGGACATGGCCACGGCACCCGGCGCGAACGGCCGACCCTTGGGGTCGTACCAGGAATACAATTCATCCGCCGGCGAGCGGTCCGGCACCTGCACCAGAGGCCGGCCGTCGAGTCCGTCATTGTCCGCCCCGGCCAACGCAACGACGGTGGTTGCAACGTCGGCAAATCCGACGAGGCGATCGTCACGCTTGCCCGGTTCGATGCCCGGGCCGGCGATGATGAGTGGCACGTGCGTGCCGGGGACAGATAAATCTCCTTTGTCACCCTTGACAGGGCCCGCATTGGTCAATGACGTGATGCTCTTTGCCGTGCCGTTGTCACTCGTGAATACGATGTACGTGTTGTCGGCGATGCCGAGTTCGTCCACGGCGGCGGTAATCTGCCCGACAAGGAAGTCGAGGTATTCGACATTCGCGCCGAAGTTCTCGCGCGCGCGCATCGTGTCGCTGGCAGGGCCGGACGCCGTATGCGGCGTGGGCACCCAGGGGCTATGGGGCAGGGAAGTCGGGAAGTAAGCAAGAAACGGCCGGGATTCGGCGGTGGTCTCTCGAATGAAGTCGATCAGGTAGGCCGTGTGATGGTCGGGGCCGTACCCGTCGTCCCCGAGCGTCAGGTCGCGACCGTCGACTTCGAGTTTGGCAGCCCAGTAACGCGGCCCCGCGCCCTCGCTACCAACGTGATTCAATTGCCACAGCGAGTATTGATCGAAGCCGTAGTCTTCACGCATTACGTCGGGCGTTACATTCGGTGCGGCGCGTGAAGCATCGTATTCGATCGGGTAATCTGGCGCGGACAACTGCCACTTACCAGCTACCATTGTCTTGTAGCCGGCGCTCTGCAGCGTTTGCGCAAGCGTCTGCTCGTCCGGATCGAGCCAGCCGAACGCCTCGTAGTTGCGGTAGTTGTGTTTGCCGGTGAGCAGCTGCACGCGCGATGGCGTGCACAACGGCTGACTGAAGGTCCGCGTGAACTTGACGCCCCGTGCCGCGAGCGCGTCGATGTTTGGTGTCTCGTACGACAATCCGCCGTAGGGTTCGAAGGCCTCGACGCCCGCATCATCGGCAAGAATCACGATGATATTGGGTGGCGTCCGGTTACCGTCGTTTTCAGATTCGGCGCCGGCACCACTGGCCGCGAGAACGGCTGCGACCGGCACGATGAACAATCGCATTGCGTACATCAATTGCTCCAGAATACGTTTTGGCGGGACTGCAGCGATCGTCTACAGATCGGGTTTAACGCCGACTATAACCCGTCAAGGCTCTCCGAACACCTCTGCCCGTCTCCGTCTGAGGCAACCCGTTTCCGACGTCGGAACTGCCGGTGCCGCAGTGGCATTGACTCGTGCGTTTTTGGCAAGAACTCGACCCGCACAGTGAAGTATGCTCGTATATGAGTAGTAGTGCTGATATACGAATTTTCGCCTACAACGATGTCCATCGCTTTTCATCCGAAACATGCCGTACCCGTTGCCGATGAATCATAGATTCGTGCCGAAAAAGCAAGATATGGTGGCATTACATAGCGATATAATCATGAAGTGTTAGCGTTTTTCAAAGCGACCAATAAAGCGTTGGTCGCCTGCCGCGATGTGCCGGCTTCAATTGACCAGGGGGTAGTTCTCCATGACAAAACTGATTCGTCGCCCGACTTCAGGGCGCCAAGACTTTCTATATGTGCCGCTGATAGTGGCGAGCCTCATTCTGGTCGCCCAGCCGGCTACGGCACAGGACGACGAGGTACTCGAGGAAATCGTCACTACGGGCTCGCTGATAAGGCGGGAACAGAGTTCGAACATCGTCGTGACGCTCGACGACCAGGAACTGATCGATCGTGGGGTAAGTAATCCCGTCGAGATCCTGGATACGATCCCGTCGATTCAGGCGAGTGACGTTACCTCCAACACTCTGAACCTGTTCAATCCGAGTTTTGCCAACTTCGCGAACCTGCGCTCACTGGGTGGACAATCGACATTGACCCTGCTGGACGGCAAGCGCGTGGTGCGCGACCCGTTCGCCGGCATTGCCACCAACCTCAACGTGTTGCCGCAGGCGGCCGTTTCCAGTGTGGATATCCTGCCCGACGGCGCGTCATCCATTTACGGTTCAGATGCAATCGCCGGCGTTATCAACTTCAAGATGTATGAAGAGTATGAAGGTTCCGGCCTGAACGCGACGTCGACATTTCCGACTGAAGGTGAAGGCGGTGGCCTGAACAAGTTCTCCACGATTCTCGGCGTCGGCGATCTTGACGCTGACGGTCACAATTTCTATGTCGCTGCATCGGCTCGTAATCGCGATGATCTCAGGGCTGGCGATCGCGACTACCTGGACGGACCGTGGGGCGGTGTTCTGCATGGCATCATCGAGCCCGGTGCCGACCCGAATTTTGGCGTCCGCCGGGAAGCCTTTCCCGGCAACGTAAGGCAGCGCAACAATCCACTGGCATCGGGCCAGATTGCGACGAATACCGGGGCCAGCCCATACCCTGACTGTCCGGTGATGTCCGATCAGTTAAGCACGGAGGACATTCACGCCGTTGGCGACGGCAGCTGCGTCTACACATTGACCGGGCTGAACTTCGTCACGATTTCCGAGGAAGAGCAACACACTCTGGCGTCGCAGGTATCCAAGCGATTTGCTGACGAGCACACGTTTTCGCTGCAGTTTTTCCATGCGTGGAGCGACATCACGCGCGAAAGGCCATGGCCGAGAATACAGGGCCGTCAAATACCTGTCACCTCGCCGTATTATCCTGGCAACGGTATCGTGCCGGCGATTTCCGGGCAGGATATGACTTCGGCTGTCCAGACATACGGCATATCGATGGTCGCGCTCGAACGACCTGAAGAAACGGTAACGGACCGCACCTGGCGCCTGATGGCGTCGGTCGATGGCGTCATCGGTGCGTTCGACTACGAAGTCTGGGCCTTGCAGTCCGAAGCAGAGTTTGAACAGGCGATCGTATCCTACGACAACCGCTGGGTGGATGGAATTGACGGCACAGACGGTGCGACGTGGATCAACCCCTGGGCGGACTTCGCAGGCCAGTCGCCGGCTGCACAGGCGTACATCGCCGGCAGCTACATGGGCAAGGTCAAGGACCGCATTGCCGACGCGCAGCTCAGAAACGTCGGCTTTACGCTCGGACGGGACATCGAGCAGATCGACGTCGGTGCGGGTGCGGCGGCCCTGGCATTCGCATTTGAATACACGGAAGAAGAGCTTTTTACCGGTCTGTCGCTGGAACGCCTTGCGGCCACCAATCAGACGCCGGAGGTTCGCCTCGGTCCGGATCGCAACGTCTCGGGTGCCCGCGACCTTTACTCGGCGACTCTCGAAGTCCAGGTTCCGATCACCGACGAGCTCGAAGTCAGCGCGTCCGTTCGGTATGACGACTACAGCGACGTCGGCGACACGACCAATCCGAAATTGCTGATCAATTACGACGTAATGCCAAACGTCAATTTGCACGCCTCATTTGGCAAGGGCTTTCGGGCACCGACGCTGGTCGACCTGTTCAAGGCGAGGAGCCTGGTCGGCACAATACCCGCCGCTGCCTTTATCTTCGATCGGGAACTGTGTCCGGACGGCGTGACACCAAGCGATCCGCGGGACGATACATTCAATGTCTGCGACCTCCGCGTCAACCGGATTACGGGCGGTAACCTCGATCTGAAGCCCGAAGAATCCGAGACGTTTGCGATCGGTACAGCGATCAGCTTCGACCACGATCAAACCGGTTTCGGCAACATTGCTGTCGCGCTCGACTACTGGGACTACAGGATCGACAACGTCGTTAATACCGGTATTCCGCCGGAGGCGATCTTTGGCGATTGGGACCGATTCGCCAGCGACTTCATTTTCCGCTGCAGCACATTCACCGAGGAAGAAATTGATCGGCTCAACAACTGCCCGGACGATCCGGCGTTGCGCTTCAACGACTACATCGGCGCCGTTCTGCAGACGAACGCAAACATCGGTGTTGTCGAGACGTCAGGTGTCGACTTCAGGTTCCTCTGGGATCTGCCGTCCGATATCGGCGACTGGGCGTTCACCTACAATGCGACCTACGTGACCGATTATGACCAGGAAGTCTATGAAGGTTCGGGTGTTCAGTCGCGCCTCAATCGGTTCCTTACCCGTCATTTCGGTCCGGCGCTGCAACTCAAGCACTACGCGACGCTACGCTGGTCGAATGCCGACTGGACCGGATTCCTTCAGCATCAATTCCAGAACGGCTACGACGATTGCGGCAGTGTTTGCCGTCGGCCCGACAGGAAGGTCGATTCACACGGCATCTTCAACATCGGCGGCTGGTATCAGGTCACCGATGCCATCAGGGTCAACCTGCGTGTGGACAACCTGTTCCAGAACGATCCGCCGTTCACCAATAACTCGGGTGCCGGCAGCATTACGACGGAGAACACCGACGTCCGGTACTTCGATCACATCGGCCGCAGAGTAGGGCTGACGCTTACGGCAGATTTCGAATAATCGTCGGGTTTCGCTGTATTACCCAGAGGCCGCATGCTCAGCATGCGGCCCCGTTTTTCACCCAGGAACGGGAGCATCGTCCCGAAGCAGATTCTGTTCGACCAGCGCGGACCAGAATTCCGCTGGAATCTCGAAAGTAAACAGGTTCAGGGTCTGTTCGATGCGGCCTGGCTTTCCGATACCCGGAATGACGCTGGCAACAGCGGGGTGAGCCAGCGGGAACTGCAAAGCCGCCGCCGGCAATGGCACCTCGAACCTTTCGCACGTACTTTCGATTCTTGAGACCTTGTCGACAATCCTCTCCGGCGCATGGGCGTAGTTGTAGCGGAGAGGTGTTCTGTTTCTGACACCCGTGGCCAGAATTCCCGAGTTGTATGCACCGCCTATGATGATGGAGCAGTTTCGCTGCATGCATTTCGGCAGGAAAGAGTCGAGAGGCTCCTGCTCCAGAAGCGTGTAGCGGCCAGCCAGCAGGAAGCAGTCCCAGTCTCCGTACTCAAGCGCTGCCTGACAGACTTCGTACTCGTTGACGCCAAGACCGATGGCGCCCACCCGGCCCTGGCTGCGGAGTTGCTGCATCGCACGATACCCGCCATCCATGGCAACGGGAAATAACCTCTCATTGTCGGCACCGTGAGTTGCCGTCCCGATGTCATGCATGAAGAGTATGTCGATTCGATCCAGTCCCAGGCGCTGGAGACTGTCCTCGAAGGAACGCATGACTCCATCGTAACTGTAGTCGTAAACGATATCGAAGGGCATTGGGGACAGAAAGCCATGACGCTCGACGGCGTATCCGGCCGGTCGCAGGAGGCGGCCGACCTTTGTTGACAAAACATACTCCTTTCCCTCCCTGGGACGCAGTGCATCGCCGACGCGCCTTTCGCTCAGACCTTGTCCGTAGTGGGGTGCGGTATCGAAGTAGCGAAAACCGTGCCGCCAGGCGGTATCCAGAATTCGAGCCGCTTCTGTCTGCGACACCCTGTGAAACAGATTGCCCAGCGAGGCACAGCCAAAACCGAGAATGTCGACAGAAATGTGTGTGCTGCCGACGCGCCGCCTTTCAATTGAATCCATTACCCGTGACATTCCTCAGATTCCGGAGAAAACGCGCACTTGGTAGAATAGCGCATTGGTTGTGGGCAATAGCGCGATGCAGCCAATTCGGAATTGGCGCGATTGTTTCTTCTGTGGCGCGACCCATTGCGGAATTTGCATGAAGGTCTGGGTGTCTAGCGCCTAAAATTGCGTAGCGCCAAGGGTCTCCGGAGAACAGGTTGTCGGTCTTCGCCATCCACCCGTATGCGACGCCCTCCGATGCGCAGGCCTTGCGCGGGGAGGTGCGGGCATTCCTGGCCGAGCACCTGCCCGACAGCGTCCCCGCACGACGCACCAACTGCTGGGCCGTGCTCGATCCGGACTTCAGCCGCAAGCTGGGCGAGGCCGGTTTCATCGGCATGCTGTGGCCGAGACGTTACGGCGGTCACGAGCGGGACCCGCTGGAGCGCTATATCGTCCTTGAGGAGCTCCTCGCGGCCGGCGCGCCGGTCGGTTCGCACTGGATCGCGGACCGGCAGACCGGGCCGTTGCTGTTGCGCTATGGCACCGAGGCGCAACGGCGGAAGTACCTGCCCGGCATGGCGCGCGGCGAATTGTTTGCGTGCATCGGCTTGAGCGAGCCGGGCGCCGGTTCGGATCTTGCAAACATCCGCACTTCGGCGATGCGCGTCGACGGCGGCTGGCGGCTCAATGGCCAGAAAGTCTGGACGACCAATGCACACGACGCTGCGGTCATGTTGACACTGGTAAGGACGGAAGCCGGTTCCGAGCGCCGCGAGGGGCTGAGCCAGTTCCTGGTCGATCTCGATCTGCCCGGCGTGGAGGTACGGCCGATCATCGATCTGGCCGGACACCATGAGTTCAACGAGGTGTTCTTCGACGATGCCGACGTTCCGGACGGCGCATTGGTGGGTGCGGAGGGAGAAGGGTGGACGCAGGCGACTGCGGAACTGGCACTGGAGAGATCGGGCCCGGAGCGGTACCTGTCGAGCCATGTGCTGCTGGCCAGCCTGATCGATGCGGCGGGATCCGAACCGGATGCCGTCCTTGCCGGCGTGATCGGCCGATTGGCGGCGGAGCTGTGGACACTGCGGCAGATGTCCATGTCGGTGGCCGCGAAGCTCGCATCGGGCCAGGATCCCATGGTTGAAGCCGCCGTCGTCAAGGATCTCGGCAACAACTACGAGCAGGCACTGCCGATCGCCATCCAGGCCGCCCTGGGCGGCGAGGCGCAGCTTGCGGACGGCAGCGCGCTCGCCGACATGCTTGCCATGCTCCTGCAGTCGTCCCCTTCATTTTCGTTGCGCGGTGGGACCCGGGAAATCATGCGCGGGATCATCGCAAGGGGGTTGGGACTCCGATGAGCGAGCAGCAGGAACTGCTGGTACAGGCTGCCGAGAACATCTTTGAGGCGATCGGTGAGGCGGACTTGGCGGAGGCCTGGTCAGCCATTGAGGATGCCGGGTTCGGTATCCTGCTGGTGGACGAGGCGTCCGGAGGATTCGGCGGCGACTGGGCCGACTTCCATGCGGTGATGCGGGAAGCCGGCAAGCGTGCCTTGCCGTTTCCGCTGGGCGAAATGGTGTTGGCGACCTGGTGTGCCGGCCGGGCAGGGCTCGGGGTGCCATCGGGGATGGCGTCTGTCGCCGTCGAGGTCGACGGAGAGATGAGCGGCGGGAAATTCAGCGGAGTGCTGCGAGGTGTCCCCTGGGGCCGGCATCTGGACTCCGTGGTGGCGGTAGCATCGGGACAGGCATGGGTCCTGCCGGCCCAGGGTGCGCGGATCGATGCGCGCACCAATCCGGCGGGCGAACCGCGGGACGACCTGCACTTTGCCAAGACTGCGGCGCACTCGGCGGCGACTGATGTGGACCTGCGGTCGTGCGCGGCACTGATGCGTGTCGCGCAGATCGCAGGAGCGGCCGACGGAGCACTTGAAATGTCCGTCGAACACGTCAATTCCCGCAAGCAGTTCGGGCGGGTTCTGGCGAAGTTTCAGGCGGTTCAACAAAACCTGGCCGTTCTCGCGACCGAAGCTGCGGCGGTCAACTGCGCTGGCCAGGCCGCGGCCCTGGCACGGGACCGGGACCCCGGCGGAGACGGTGCGGCATTGGAGATCGCGGCCGCCAAACTGCGCGCAAACATCGCAGTGGGTACGGTGACGTCCATCGCCCACCAGGTCCACGGCGCCATCGGTTTTACCGAAGAGTATCCGCTGCATCGGCTGACACGGCGAATGATGGGTTGGCGCTCCGAATTCGGTAATGACCGTTATTGGGCGGAGAAACTTGGCGTCCGGGTGGCCCGCCTGGGCGGCACCGGGCTGTGGCACGAAATCACGCGGCGTTCCGACCTGGGACAGCCTGCTTAGCGCCTACAGATCCCGGTACGTTACTGCCGGCAATGTCGGTGTGCCGTCGCCGTCGCCGTCAGCCGCCGACACGCCGAACCTCCCGCCGCGTGTGTGTACCCGATTCGCGGTCGAAGGCAACCTCGCCGCGCAGGAACGTGGTGATCACCCGGTACCGCAATCGATCTCCGCAAAACGGCGTCACCCTGCCCATGGAATGAAACTCCATCGGTTCGACCTTCCACACACCCCGGGTAAAGCCGCCGGATACGGCGAGATTCTGTTCCTGACGGCCCTCGTCCTCTTCAAAGATGACCAGGTCGGCGTCGTAGCCGGATTCGATGAGACCCTTTTTCAGTCCCAGGTAGCGGGCCGGCAACTCGGAAAAGTGTCGGCAGGCGGTGTCGAGACCGTGCAGCGTCAGCAGATGCGGATAAACGAAGTCGATCGCCGCGTACCCGGCCTTGGGCGTCAGTTCGCCGGGGATCGGATTCGAACTGAACTTGTCCTGCATGCGGTGGGGCGCGTGCCAGGATGTGACGATGTCGATCTTGCCCTCGGCAAGATAGCACTGCAGCCGTTCGACCTCCTCGGCCGAGCGCAGCGGCGGCACATGCCGGGACGCCACGCCGATTCGTTCCGCGGCAGTGACGCTGTCGATGGAAATGGAATGATGCGGCACCTGGATGGACACGTTCGGCAGGCGGTCTGCTTCCGCCAGAATCCGGTCGACGCTTTCCGGCTGCGTGACCTGGATTCTCACACGGAATTCCGGCGGCAGCCTGCGCAGCAGGGCGCCGAGCGCATACCGCTCGCCGAGTTCGTGCAGGGGCGTGTCCTGGAATGCGGCCTCATCCACCACGATCGAGCCATGTACGCCTGCCTCCGCGTAGCGCTGGAACTCCGCAGTGCTGTCGTCGAGGTCCCGGGCATATCGCCACTGGCGAAGATTCCAGGAATACAGGCCGACGCAGTAGGCCCCGGCATCGCGATACTCGGTAGTATCCGCGGGATCCAGCGGTGGAGCCGCTGCCACACCGTAGTCGGTGTAGGCACGCTCGGCGACGAACCGGGCGCGTTCGCGTATCCGCTGTGGCGTGTTGAGCCTTGGCACGATATTCGCCTGGTCGCAGACGACTGTGACGCCCCCGGCCAACGCGCCTCGGGTGGCGCATTCCACCGTTTCCTTGGGCGCGGCAACCCAGTCGCGCAGACCGCAGAGCAGGTCGACACCGGCGGGCAGGACGAGTTGGCGTGGACCGAGTTCGATCGTCCGATCCGACTCACCTGCCTGGTCTTCGGTGACAGAGCGGATGATGCCGCCTTCGATTCGAATGGCGGCAGGCTGGATCTTGCCTGCGGTGTACGCGGGCCCCTTGATAGTCAGGCTCATCTGGCCTTCAACCCTGTATAGGCATGACGGTACTTGCACATTTCAGCTTGTCGTTGTCCAGGGTAACGTTTCACCTGCGGCGTGATTGCCAGCAATGCGGTTACCGGCGAAGCAAGCAATGATGCACTATTTCTCCAATATGCGTTCGTATTGTCAAGTTGCGGTTAGCCGGTGCGGCGAATCCGGTGCATGGCCGGGCGTCCGCACTTGGGCGATTAAACCGGGACTGCAGACGTGAAAATTCCCGTTCGCGCTGAAGGTATAATCGCGAGGTTGCGGAATCCGATAGCTGTTTCCGGCTCGGATTGACGCGGCGGACAACGTCATGCGTGCAGGAAAATCAAGGTCCCTCGGCAACTTCATTCTCTACCGCACCTCGATTAGCGTCGTCACGATTTTCGCCGCTTCGGTCATCTCCTTCATCATCATCCAGTTGCCGCCAGGCGATTTTGTCTCGTCCTACGTGGCTCAGCTCTCCCAGACGGGCGCCATCGGCTCCACCGAAAGCATCGAGCAATTGCGCAGGGACTACGGTCTCGACCAGCCAATGGTAGTGCGCTACCTGCGATGGGCGGCGGGCGCGATTCGTGGCGATTTCGGCATGTCGCTGCAATGGAATCGCGAGGTGAGCGGGCTCATCGGCGAGTACATGGGGCTCACGCTCATGCTCGCCGTCCTGGGACTGCTGCTTGCCTGGGGTCTGGCATTACCGATCGGGCTGTACAACGCCATGTACCGGGGTTCGATGGGCGACTATGCATTTTCCGCGTTCGGCATGATCGGTATCGCCGTTCCAAATTTCCTGCTGGCCCTGTTCGCGCTGTTCATCGGTTTCCGCTACTTCAACGCGGATCTGGGCGCCATTCATTCTCCGCGCTACGTGGATGCACCCTGGTCCGTCGGGAGATTTTTCGATGCCCTTTGGCACATGCTTGTCCCGGCGTTGATTCTCGCGCTCGCGATCATGTCGCGCCTGGTACGGGTGCTGCGTGCCAACCTGCTTGACGAGATGTCCAGGCCCTATGTCGTCACGGCCAGGGCCAAGGGCATGCGTGAGCTGACGCTCGTACTCAAGTATCCCCTGCGGCTCGCGCTGAATCCCTTTGTAAGCACCATTGGCCTGACGCTGCCGACACTGATTTCGGGCAGCATCATCGTGTCCATGGTACTGAACATCCCGACGCTGGGGCCGCTGCTGCTGCAGGCTCTGCAGGGGCAGGACATGTTCCTCGCCAGCGCAATCCTGCTCATCCTTTCCACGCTGGCCGTGGTCGGGACGCTGTTATCCGATTTGCTGCTGAGCTGGATCGACCCGCGTATCCGGCTGGAGAGCTAGGAGTCATGGTGGTACCGCAGACTGACAATGGCAATGAAATGCCGCCTGCAACGCTGCCGGTGCTGTCGCCGGGTGCGCTGTTCCGCAGGCGTTTCCTGCGGCACCGGCTGGCAGTCGTCTCGGCCATCGTCGTTGCCCTGTTCTATCTCGTGGTCGCCTTCGCCGATTTCCTCGCGTATTCCGACCCAACCGCCTCCAATTCCCAGCGCGCACTGGTGCCGCCGCAACCGATCCACTTTTTCGACGATGGCCGTTTCGCCCCTCACGTGCATGGGCTTGAGCGCACCCGCAACCCGGAAACCTACGGTCTGGAGTATGTCGCGGACGAGGCGCAAACAATCCCGGTGGTGTTCTTTGCCCGGGGTTACGAGTACAGGTTGCTTGGCCTGATACCTGCCGACAGGCATCTGCTTGGTACGGAGGGCGCCCCGGCGGAGACCAGCCTGTTTCTGCTCGGTGCGGACGAGCAGGGCCGCGATCTGTTTTCCCGCATCGCGCTGGCGATCCGTACATCGCTGCTCATCGGCCTGGCTGCGGTTGCCGTGAGTATCGCCGCAGGCATTTTTTTCGGCACGATTTCGGGGTTTTACGGCGGCATGGTGGATCTGTTCATACAGCGCGCGATCGAGATTCTGCGCTCGATCCCGACGATCCCGTTGTGGATGGGGCTGGCGGCCGCGATACCGCCCACCTGGGGCATCACCCTGGTCTACTTCACGGTGACCCTGATCATTGCACTGGTGGGCTGGACCCAGTTGGCGCGGGAACTTCGCGGCCGCATCATGTCCCTGCGCGGGGAGGATTTTGTGGTCGCGGCGGAGTTGAGCGGCGCCGGACCGGGGCGGATCATGTTTGTGCACCTGCTGCCGCAGACCACGAGCCACATCATCGCAACGACGACGCTGGCGATTCCCGCGATGATCGCGAGCGAGACGGCCCTGGGCTTCCTTGGGCTCGGCTTGCGGCCCCCGGCCATTTCACTGGGCGTGCTGTTGAGCACCGCGCAGAGCCTGCAGAACGTGGCGCTGTATTCGTGGATGCTGATTCCGGCCATCCCGACCGCCATCGTCATCATCGCATTCAACTTCCTCGGGGACGGCCTTCGGGATGCGGCGGATCCGGGTGGCTAGGGCGGCGGAAAAGCACGGCGTGAATGCGGACCCGATTGTTCAGGTCCGTGATCTGACCGTGGATTTCGACACGGTCGAAGGACGCATCCGCGCAGTGGACGGCATCAGTTTCGACGTGCTGCCCCGGCGGACGCTTGGTGTGGTCGGTGAAAGCGGTTGCGGCAAGAGCGTGACGGCGCAGGCCATCATGCGAATCGAGGACGAGCGAACCTGCCGATTGGGCGGCAGTATCGTGCTGCGGAGGGGCGAGGACACGCTCGACCTGCTGGGTCTCGACAGAGACAGCACGCAGATGCGCGAACTTCGCGGCGGCGACATCGGTTTCATTTTTCAGGAACCGATGACCTCTTTCAGTCCGGTCCATACGATCGGCAATCAGATCATCGAGGCCGTGCGCCTGCACTTCAACCTCGGCAAGCCGGAGGCGGCACAACGCGCGATCGAGCAGTTGCGCGATGTAGGGATGCCGAATCCCGAGCACATCATGAACCAGTACGCGTGGGAGTTGTCCGGCGGGCTGCGCCAGCGCGCCATGATCGCGATGGCGCTGGTATGCGGTCCGCGCCTGCTCATCGCCGACGAACCGACCACGGCGCTGGATGTCACGACTCAGGCGCAGGTACTCACGCTGCTCGCGGAGTTGCAGGACCGGCATGACATGGCGCTGATGCTGATCACTCATGACCTCGGAGTTGTGGCCGCCGCGGCAGACGATGTGGCCATCATGTATCTGGGGTGCATCGTGGAACGCGGTCCCGCAGCATCGATTTTCCGCGATTCGATGCACCCCTATACTCAGCTTCTGCTGGAATCCTTGCCGAGCCTGACGCGACGCCGGCGCGGCGCACTCAAGGCGATTGGCGGAACCGTGCCCCGGGCGGCGAACCGTCCCGGCGGCTGCCCCTTCCATACCCGGTGTCCAAGCGCGATATCCGGTGTCTGCGACCGGGTCCTGCCTGGCCCGACGCAGGTCGCCGAGCATCACGTCGTCAACTGCCACCTCCACGACCCGCAATGACCGAGAGAGCGGAACGATTACAGGAGATGGGGAAGGCGCTTCCGGATACGGTCATCCTGCGCGTTCAGCGGCTCCGCAAGTTCTTCAATCCGAAAGGGGCTGACGTGGTGCGCGCGGTCGACGATATCAGCTTCGACTTGCACCGCTGTGAAACACTGTCGCTTGTGGGCGAAAGCGGTTGTGGCAAGACCACGGCGGCTCGTGCCATTATCCGTGCCCATGTACCGACGTCGGGCGAGGTCTGGTTCAGAACGGCTTCCGGGAAAATTGTGAACCTGGCCGGACTCACCGCAAGGCAATTGCGCCCGCTCCGGGCTGAGATGCAGATGATCTTCCAGGATCCGTACTCATCGTTGAATCCCCGCATGACGGTTCGCGACATTGTTGCCGAACCGCTGCGGTTGCTCGGCGTCAGGGGTCGTCGCGAACTCGATGAGGAAGTAGGCAATCTGCTTGAGGCGGTCGGCCTGCGGGGCTCGCACATGGGCCGTTATCCCCATGCATTCAGCGGCGGACAGCGCCAGCGTATCGGCATCGCGCGCGCGCTGGCGCCGAAACCGCGAGTGATCATCGCCGACGAATCCGTCTCGGCGCTGGACGTGTCGGTACAGGCACAGATCCTCAACCTGCTGGTCGAGCTGCAGGAGCAGCAAGAACTGAGCTTCATCTTTGTCGCTCACGACCTGAGCGTCGTGAGACACATCAGTCACCGCGTCGCGGTCATGTATGTCGGGGAAATTGTCGAGCTGGCGCCCTGCGACGAGCTGTTCGAACGGCCGCTGCATCCCTATACGGCGGCGTTGCTGGCAGCGGTTCCGCAACCCGACCCGGAGCACTTCAGGGCTTTCGCACCGCCTCCCGGGGAGCCTCCCAGCTCGCGCAACCCGCCGAGCGGCTGTTACTTTCACCCGAGGTGCCCGCATGCCGTTGCCGCGTGCAGGACCGCGCGGCCGGAGTGGCGGCAACTGGATTCCGGGCGTTTTGTTCGCTGCCACCTGGCTGAGGAACTTTCGCTGGCAGGTGTCGGTGAGGCCGGCAAGCCGGATCGGGTGCAGGAGCAAGGTCACGATGGCTGATCGCTACAGCAGGCGCGAACTCCTGCAGGGCGGTTGCGCGGCGCTTTCGGCGACCGCGATGTGGTCCTGTTCGCGTTCAGGCTTCGAAGCCACACCCCGGGCGGTTGTCCTGGACGAGGCGGATTTCGGGCCCTACGCGCCGGAATCCGGCCGAATCGTTACCGATCCTGCGGCTGTGCCCCGGACCTTTGGCGAATCGCCGGCGCTTTCGGAACTCGTGGCCGCGGGCCGGCTGGACCCGGTGGAAGAGCGAATCGGCCGCGATCCGATCGTGATCGAACCGCTCCACGAGATCGGCCGCTACGGCGGGTCGCTGCGCCGGGCGTTCGTCGGTCCGGGCGATCAATGGGGCCTCGTCCGGATGGCCTCGGGGCCCGACAGTTTCCTTCACTGGGACAAGGACTGGCGTGCAGTACGTCCCAACATCGCCCGGAATTTCCGCTTCAGCGACGGCTACCGGGTGCTGACCCTGTCGCTGCGCCGCGGCATGCGCTGGTCGGACGGCGCGCCGTTCACGGCGGACGACGTGCTCTTCTGGTACCGGGATCTGTACCTGGACCGGCGTATCGTCTCCGCGCCCAGCGCGTCGATGCTGATTGACAACCGGGACGTGCTGATCGAGAAGCTGGACGACTTCACGGTCCGGTTCGTCGCCCCGGCGCCGTATGAAGTCCTGGCCGAGTTGCTTGCCAGCTCGACGGACCTGGGCGGCCTCTCGTTCTATGGCCGGTTCGGCATGGGCGGCTATGCGCCGAAGCATTACCTGTCGCAGTTTCATCCGAAATACCGATCCGAGAGCGAGGTCAGCGCCGTCGCCCGGGAACAGGGCTTCGCGAACTGGTCGATCTACCTGCGCAACCGCAACGACTGGTCGCTGAATCCGGAATTGCCCGTACTGTCCCCGTGGCGCGTGGCCGAACCCATCAACTCGCAGAATTGCCGGCTCGAGCGTAATCCATACAGTGTGTGGGTCGATTCTGCCGGCAATCAGTTGCCCTATATCGACAGCATCAAGAACATTCTCTGCGCCAACGCCGACGCGGTGAGCTTCAAGGCGGTGGCCGGGCAGCTCGACTTTCAGAACAGGCACCTGCAGATCGAGCAACTGCCGTTCCTGCTGAGCAACCGCCGGCGCTCCGACTACAACATCTATCTCGACCCCAACGAGGGAACGGATCTCGGCATACGCGTCAACCTGAGCTATCGCGGAGACCCGGAGATTGGGGAGTGGCTCGGGAATCCGGATTTCCGGAGGGCCCTGTCTCTGGGGACCGATCGGCGGGAAATCAACGAGACCCTGATGCTCGGGCTCGGCCGCCCGTCCGCGTCGGTGCCTGCGGTGACCAACCGCTACTACCCAGGCGACGAATGGGTTACGAGATGGGCGAGTCACGATGTCCCGCAGGCCAACCGGCTCCTTGATGAACTGGGCCTGAGGGAGCGTGACGAGTCCGGATACAGGCTTCGCAGGGACGGCACGGGACGACTGCAACTCAATTGCGTGACCGCGGTATCGCACTTCGATTACACGGGCGTTGCGGAGATGATTCGCGAACAGTGGCGCATGATCGGGATCGATCTGGACGTGGAAATCGTCGACCAGGTTCTTTACAACCAGCGCAGCATGTCCGGCGAAGTACAGCTCGGCGTCATGCTGACCGGTAGCGAGGACCCCTATGTCAATCCCGATTTGCTGTTCCCGTATACGACGGTCGGCTTTGGTGCGATCATGGGCGTGGATTTCGCGCAGTGGTTCCGGTCCGGCGGCGCAGCCGGGGTGCGGCCTCCGGACGAGATCGTGGAGATGATGAATCTCTGGCAGGAAGGGCGCCGGTCGGCCAGCGAGGCACGCGTGGCGATAGGAAAGGAGTTGCTCAGGCGCCATGTAGACCTCGTAATCAGCATCGGCCTCGTCTCCAATGCCTATTCGATGCACGGAATCCACCTGGCCAGGAAGAATCTGGGCAATGTCCCGAGACGGGTCGTCAATACCCAGATAGTATTGACGCCGTCGACGGGGTTGCCCATGACGTTCCATTTCAGGGAAGGGGATGACAATGACGCTTGACGTAACGCTGCACACCATTCATCTGGTCTTTGCCATATTCTGGTTCGGATCGTACATGTGGTCCGAGTTGATTCTCTGGCCGCAGATGCAGAAGGCGGGCCACCTCGAAGCCGTCCAGGGCGGTCTTCGATCGGTAGCCGTGCGCCAGATCACGGCAATCGGAATCGTCGGGACCATCCTCAGCGGGTACATCCGCGGCGTGGCCGGCGGGGTTTTCGACCGCATTTACACTCCCTATGGCGTCATGTTCCTGGTCTCGGCCGTGGTCGGCGTGTGGATGATCGCCTGGTGGTCGACCTTCCCGGTCCGATCGCTGAAGTGGGGCTGGCGCGCCTATTACAGCGGATTCTGGGTGCTGTTCGCGATGATGGTAGGGATGCACTTCGCTCAATGAGCTGGCGGCTTTCCGGCCGTCTTTCTGCTTTCCGACGCGGCAAGCTACGTGACCGGACAGAGCGTGCGGGTCGACGGCGGGCTGACGAAGTCGGTTCCTTGACGGGTCGGGCGAGTCTGTTGCCCACGCTGCATAACATATTGAGAATTCGTCAACAACCCGACATGGGTTTTGGCACTATACTCATGAAGTCATGTGCTTGTCGGCGGTACTGCATCAAGCGTCGCGACTTTTCCGGCACAGCCAGGGAATAGAGATCCATGTCATCTGCTACTGACGCAGCCGGAAATCCCGGCATGGCAAAGTTGACCCGCTGGATCGTGGCAGTCCACCTGCTGATCGTGATCGTGCACATGGCGGCGGCGATCGCCTTTGTCACCGGAGTTGCCCTGGTCAGCGGAGAGGCTGCAACGGCTTATCTCCTCCACGCGAGGCTGGCGTGGGTGGTGCTGGCGCTGGGGATCGTGCAGGCACTGGCGGTATTCAACCCGGCTCTGCCCGCGCTGCACTGGATGTACAGGGTTTTTGCCATCCTTGTCGTTATCGGCGAGGTGCTGGAATTGTTTGTCATACCACGCGGATATGTCGATTACCACGTCACTGTCGCGATGGTCGTATGGGGCTGCGCGCTGGCGCTCTACGTGCGCATGCTCGACCCGCAGTGGACGGCTGCTGCGGCGTCCGGTACCAGTTAGCCGAACTTCCAATGTCCAGAGACTGGCCTAAGGGGATGCCGGCGATGGATGGCGCGACACTGATCGTCCGAATGCTCGAAGCCTATGGCGTCGAGGTCGTGTTCGGCGTGCCCGGCGAGACGAGCATCCCGCTATACCGGGCGCTGGCAGACGACGATTGTTCGATCGAGCATGTCATGGCGCGCGACGAGCGAACCTCGGGCTTCATGGCTGACGCCTACGCCCGTGTCACGCACCGCCCCGGTGTGGTCGAGTTTCCCAGCGGCGCCGGCCCGCTCTACGGCCTCGCCGCCGTGGCGGAAGCCAACGAGTCGGCGGTGCCGATGATCGCCATCACCAGCGACAATTCACTCGCCGTGGAGGGCCGGGGATTCATCGCCGAACTGGACTGCCAGCGGCTGTTTCAGCCCGTGACCAAGGCGTCGATCATGCTGAAGTCCGCGCGCAAGATTCCCGAGACGATCCGCAACGCGTTTCGCATCGCGACCACGGGCCGGGCAGGGGCCGTACACATCGCCATTCCCGACAACATCTACTCCGAGCAGGTGCAGCCCGGCGACGTGTCAATGCACGTCGATACAGCCTGCAAGGCGGCGCCCGCGAACCCGTGCGGTCCGGCTGGCGACAAGTTGGTACAGGTTCGGGACGCCCTGGCCAGGGCGCGCCGTCCCCTTGTCGTCGCCGGCGGCGGCGTCAACCGCTCGGACGCCCGAGCGGCGCTGACCGAATTTGCGGAATTGTATGAAGTTCCCGTCGTCACCTCGATGACCGGGCAACAGTCCATCAGCGATACCCATGAACTGTCCATCGGCATCATCGGCGACAATGGCTTTCATCCCCATGCGAACCGGGCCCTGGAGGAGTCGGATCTGCTCATCTACGTCGGGTGCCGGATGGGCTCGGTCGTCACGATCGGGTGGTCGTTTCCGGCGCCGGACCCGGAGAGGCAGATCGTACACGTTGACGTCGATCCGGAGGTACTGGGCCGCAATACCCGCGACGCGCTCAATATCGTCTCCGATGCAGGGGAATTCTTCCGCCAACTGGTTGCGCTGGGCAGTCTGAAGACAGCGAATGCGGATCCGTCGTGGTCCGCCCTGCTCAATCGATGGCGACGGCAGTTCTGGGACCATGCCAATTCCGGGGCAGGCAGCAGCGGAACGAGCGACACGCTGAATCCCTCGGCGGTCATCCAGTCGCTGGGTCGCCGCATCAGCGAGCCGCAACTGGTGTTCGTGGACCCCGGTACGCCCACCCCGTACACCTGCCGCTACCTGTGCCTTTCGGACGATGCGTCCCGCGTCATCATGAACCGGTCCTACGGCGGTCTGGGCTACGCCATACCCGGCGTGATTGCCGGCTGGTACGCAGACCGCGCGAACCGGCCGATCGGTTTGTTCGGCGACGGCTCGCTGGGCATGTCCGCCGGCGATCTCGAGACCGTTGTCCGTTTGGGCATTCCGGCGATCCTCCTGCACTTCAACAACTCGACATTCGGCTGGATCGACGCGCACACGACGGTGGTGCGCGGCCTTCAGGCCGAGCCACTTCAATTCGACCGGTCGGACTGCGTGGGCATGGCGGCGTCCTATGGGTTCCTCGGCGTTGGCGTGCATCGCCCGGAGGATCTGGAACCGGCGCTCGACAAGGCGTTTGCGCACGATGGGCCGGTATTCGTGGATGTGCACGTAAGGACCTGTGCCGAGGAGATTCCCCCCGTGTACACGTGGATAAAGCGCAGCGGGCTGGATCCGCTGGCGGTGGGCGGATCGCGTCTCGACGCTGACATCGCCGCGCAACCTCTCAAGCGAACGGCCTGATGCAGGCTGAAAGGCAACCAGGGCGATGACCACGGCAGACGAATCGGCGGGCAACGGCCCTGCGCAAGCGAATTCGGCGGGGAGCAAGGGCTCCGCGTTCGAGGTCCTCAGGATCTTTACGGGGCTCGGATTCACGTGCTTCGGCGGTCCCATTGCGCATCTGGGGTATTTTCGAACGGAATTTGTCACCAAACGCAAGTGGCTCAGTGAAAGCGCGTACGCGGATCTCGTCGCGCTCTGCCAGTTTCTGCCGGGCCCCGCCTCCAGCAAGGTCGGCTTCTCGCTGGGACTGTTGCGCGGCGGCTACTGGGGCGGGTTCATGGCCTGGCTGGGTTTCACCCTGCCGTCCGCGGTTCTGCTGGTGCTGTTCGCCTACGGTACCGGGTTCATCGCCGAAACGGCGGCGGGGCAGGGCCTCATTCGCGGCCTGAAACTTACCGCGGTGGCGATCGTCGCCCATGCCGTCCTGGGCATGGCGCGTGCCCTCACGCCCGATGCAACGCGTGCATCCATCGGCGCCCTGGCGGCAGTCATCGTCCTGCTCGCACCCACATCCATCGGCCAGATCGCGGCGATCGTCTTTGGCGGCGTGCTGGGCTGGCGGTTGTGCGGGGGCGAACTCAACGAGCAACCGGAGGTTCTTGATTTCTCCGTGTCGCGACGCGTGGGCATCGTTTCGACGGTGCTGCTGGCCGTCCTGCTGGGCGCCGCGCTGGTGCCGCTCCCCGATTCCGGTTACTCGATGTTCAACGCCTTCTTCCGTTCCGGTGCACTGGTCTTCGGTGGTGGACATGTCGTGCTGCCGCTTCTCAACGAAGCCGTGGTCGCGCCGGGTTGGGTCGGCGAGGAGGAGTTTCTCGCCGGATACGGCGCGGCGCAGGCCGTGCCGGGGCCGCTGTTCACGTTCGGCGCCTACCTGGGCGCCGTTGCCACCGCGCCTGTCATCGGCCCGGCAGCCATCGCGATCGGCCTGTTTGCGATTTTTCTGCCGGGCATCCTGCTGCAACTGTCGGCGCTGCCTTTCTGGAATGCGTTGCGGGGGCGGCCGGTTGTGCAAGCCATGATGCGGGGAGTGAACGCGTCAGTGGTCGGAATTCTGGGTGCCGCGCTGTACACGCCCATCTGGACCAGCGTGGTGGTTCAGCCGGCGGACTTCGCCGTGGCGCTGATCGGCTTCGTGCTGCTGCTGGCCTGGCGGGCTCCGGCGCTCGCCGTCGTGGCTTTCTGTGCGCTGTCGGGAGTCGCGCTGTCCTTGATGGCCTGAGCGATGAAGTACGCGTTCGCCGACGCCGTCCTTGGCCTGCGCTTCGAGTCACTCGAACCGGCCGTGGTGGAACAGGCGAAGCGAGTCTTTCTCTATCACGTCTGCACCGCCTTCATGGGGCGTCGGGCGGCGGAGTTGAATCCGTCGACCGGGTTCGCGGTGATCGCGGGGCTGGGCAATCCGCCGGGCCCGTGCACGGTCATCGGACAGGATCTCAGGCTGGCGGCAACCGATGCGGCCTACCTGAATTGCCATCTGATCGGCGGCGGCGGATACGATGACGTCATCTTCCCTGCGGGCATGCATGCCGGCCTCATGATCATTCCGGTGGCCATGGCGATGGCCGAGGGGCAGCGAGCGTCGGGACCGGAATTCATCGCGGCGCTGGTCACCGGATACGAGATCCTCGGCAAGATCGGCCAGTGGACCTGGTCCGAGGCAAGTCCGCGCCGGCCCGGCCCCGTATTCGGTCCCATGGCAAGCGCGGGTGTCTGTGCGCGGCTTCTGGGTCTGGACCGTGAGCGGACGGCCAATGCCATCGGCTACGCGGCGCACGCCGGCATGGGACTGCCCTGCAACCTGAATACGCAGATCCATGCGATGGCCTGCCGGGCGGGCATCATGAGCGCGCTTTACGGCGGGGCAGGGGGGGACTGTCCCGACGACATTCTCGAAGGCCCGCTTGGGTTTTACCGCACGTTCTTCGGTGCCAGTCCCGGTTCGGCGGCGGAGGTGCTTGAGGACTTTGGCAGAAACCACGCGATCATGGCGTCCCGGGAAAAGCGCTACCCGGGCACGATGCTCAACCTGGTGGCGGTGGAAAAAACCCGGGCACTCGTCATGAGGCACGGGCTGTCGGCCGAGAACGTCGCGTCGGTGACGTTGCAGCTTTCCGAGCAGCGCCGGCGACATCCCACCGCGCAGCTTCGTCCGCCGTACGCACGGCCGCTGGAAGCGTTTGCCTCGTGCCATTTCCTGATCTCGCTGCTGCTGCTGGACGGCGATATCCGCGAAGATCTGCGTTGGGAAGCAAAGGATGATCCGGACGTGCTGGAAATCGCGCGGCGGGTGGATACGAGCTTCGTCGAGCACCCCAACCCGATCTACGCGCGGGTCACCATCAGGACGACAGATGGACGGGTCTTCAAGGCGGAAGGTGACGATCATGTTTTTCCGCCGCTCGATGCGGCGGAACTGCTGCGCAAGCATGCCCGCGGCGTGCTCTCCGCAGAGCGCATCGACCGGCTGGTCGAGTCGGTTGCGCGGCTCGAGACGAAGGACGACGCTTCGGAAGTTCTCGGCCTGCTGATGCCGGATGTGGAACGTCGGCAGGCACGCATCAGGATGCAGGCAAGCTAGAGGTTCGATGTGAGTACAGAGATTGAGGTGCCCGAGTTGGGCGAGGGCATTTCCGAAGTCACGATCATGAGGTGGCTCAAGGGGATTGGCGATGCCGTCGAGGCAGGCGAAGCGATCGCGGCGGTGGAGACGGACAAGGCGAGCATGGAGATTGAGGCGCCCGTATCCGGCACGCTGACCGAACTGCTGGCCGAGCCGGGCGATTCACCGGAAGTCGGCGATACTATCGCACGCATGGAATCTGGGTGAGGACAACATGGCGGAAAGAGACATCACGATTCCGGTCGGGCAGTTGAGAGCATTCACAGCCCGCAATTTCGAGGCCCTGGGTATGTCGCCCGAACACGCCGACCTCATGGCCGAACAGATTGCATGGGCGCACATACGGGGTTACCCGTGGTTGGGCGCCCGCAAGATCATTCAATATGGCACGCGCGTCCTGAAAGGTGCGGCCGCGACCCACGGCAACCTTTCCCTCGTCACCGAGACCGACAGTCTCGCCGCATTCGATGCGGACAATGCCTTCAGCCAGGTGATCGGCAAACGGGCCATGCTCACGGCCATCGGCAAGGCCCGCAACACGGGCGTCGGCACGGTGGTCGTTCGCAATAGTTCCAATGCGTCGGCACTGGGCTACTATGCTGAACTCGCCGCCCGGAAACGGGTCATCGGACTGGTCATCAACAATGCACCGCCCCTCATGGCGCCGTGGGGAAGCCGCTCGAAGATTCTCGGCAACCAGGCGTTCGCCATCGGCTGCCCGGCCGGGAAGCGCGATCCGATCATTCTCGACACCGCGCTGTCGGAACTGACGCTGGTCGGCATTCACGCTTACCAGTTGCGCGGCGAACCGCTTCCTGAGGGCGTGGCGCTCGATGCCGACGGCCTGCCGACCACCGACCCGGCTGCCGCGCTGGACGGCATTCTGGTGCCGGCGGGCCGGCACAGGGGTTCCGGGCTTGCGATCATGTGGGAAATCCTGACCGGCGTGCTGGCCGGTGGGGACCGCTTCATGTCCGATGTGACCATGCCGGACGTATTCGACAGGCCGCAGGGCACGAGCCTGTTCTTTCTGGCCATCGAGCCGCAGGCGGTGATGCCCCATGAGCAATTCGTCGCGCGAGTCGACGACCTGGTCGAGCGGATCCATGCGTCGCGGCCCGCGGACGGGGTCGAGCGGGTCCGGGTCCCCGGCGAGGCGTCCGCCGAGCGCGCCAGGCAAGCCGAAGCAACCGGAGCGGTGCTGTCGGCGGATCTCTACGCCGACCTTGCACGCTTCGCCGCAAAAATCGGAGTCCGCTGGGAGTGACTACGCTCACACAGCGGCTCGCCCAATACATTTGCGACGAACGATTCGACCGGATCGATCCTGCGGCCGTCAAGCGCACCGGGCAGATCCTGGCCTACCACATCGGGCTCGCGTGCCGAGCCGTCAGAGACGAGCATCCCGAAGCGGGCAAGGCGGTGGCGCTTGCCCTGGACCTGAGCGAAGGCGGCGGCCACGCGACCCTTATCGGCCAGTCGCGCAAGGCCACCCTTGTCGACGCCGTGTTCGCAAACTGTTCGATGATGCGCGCCATGGGACTCGATGACGTTATTTTTCCCTCCGGCATACACGCAGGCCTCGTGACGTTGCCGGTGGCTCTCGGTATCGGGGAGCGCACCCACGCGTCCGGCGCCGATCTCATTACGGCCGTGGTCACCGGATACGAGATCATGGGCAAGTTCGGGCAATTCACCTGGGGACTGGATCCGCCCCGTCGCCCGACCCAGCCGTTCGGGCCGTTCGGTTCCATCGCCACCGCCGGGAAGTTGCTGGGGTTGGACCAAGAGCAGACCGTGGTTGCACTGGCCTATGCGGCGCATACCGCCATGGGGTTGGCGGAACACGACTCAGGCCCGGTGTCGCACTGGTACAGCCTCATCTGCCGGCACGCCGTCACCAGCGCGTATTCGGCGCGCGCGGGCGCCTGGGGGTCGCCCACGGTGATCGAAGGCAGGTACGGATTCGCCGATGCCTTTCTCGGTTCCGGCCCTGTTGACGGAGATGCCATCGCCGATTCGCTCGGACGCGACTACGCCGTCATGGAGTCCTGCGAGAAGCGTTATCCGGGCACGGCGCTCAACCAGATACCGATCGAGCTGATGCGCTCGATGGTAGTCGATCAAGGTCTTCGGGCCCGCGACGTGGGTCGCATTCGCATTACGTTTCCCGAAGAAAGGCGGCAATTCTCCGCCGGTCACGAATTGGGCCCGTTCGCCAACCCGGGCCTGGCGGCCTCGTCATTCGCCTTCCAGTGCGCCATGCTGTTACTGGACGGGAAACAGGATCTGTCGCGGTACGATGATTTCGCCAACCCGAAGATCCGGCGCGCGATCGCAGCCATGACGGTGGATTTTGTCCCGGACAAGCCGATACGCTATACCCGGATCGAAGTCGAAACCCGCTCGGGCGCCCGATTGGTACGCGAGGGGGACGAATTCAGGTTCGCGCCGGATCAGACGCGAATCGTGCTGGAGCGGGATGCGGCCGGCGTTCTGCCAGACGCCCGAATAGAACGGCTGATCGAGTTGCTGGACGACCTTGAGAACGTGGCGGATGTGGCGGATCTCACGGACTGTCTTTCCCCCGATCCCGCCCGAAACTGACGAGGAGTCTCCGTGAGCTTGATGATTTGTGGACGCACCTACTTCGATGGCGCGGTCAGCGACCGCGCCGTGCTGATCGAGAACGGGCGCATCGCGGCGATCCTGGATGAGGACGACGGTTCCGCGGAAGCGCGCGTCGAACTGGGCGAGCGGGAGATCCTGCTGCCGTCGGCCATCGATCTGCAATGCGCGCTGCGGGACTGGGGCGAATCCGAACGCGAGACAGTGGAGACGTGCACCCGGGCGGCCCTGGCCGGCGGCGTCACGGTCGTCGGCGATCAGTCCAACACCGTACCGCGCATCGATTCGGTCGAGCTGGTGCGCAGGCGTGCCGGAGACGTGGCCGGCAAGGCGTGGTGCGACTTCGGCATCGCGGGTCACCCGCCGGTGAATCCGCCGGACCTCGACGGTTACCGGGAGGCCGGCGCGTTTTCAGTGCAATTCTGGCCCTGGGATCAGCGGCCCTGGCGTTATCCGCGCGATACCGATGACAGCCAGGCGTACTTCAGGCGTTGCGCAGAACTTGGACTTAAGGGGCTGATCGTCGTGGATGAACTGGCGTTTCAGGGAACGGCGTTGGAAGAGGAGGGCGAGCGATACGCGCTGCAGGCCCTCTTGCGGCGCCTGGATCCGGCATTCCATGCGCGGGTCTCGGTGACGCGCCCCGATAGCGTCGAGACCCTGCTCGGGCACCGTGACCGCCTGCCGAACATGCGCATCCAGGTGCCCCATCATTCGCTGTTCGTCGACAGGCAACGGGCGTACGAAAAGATTGGCTCGGCGGCCTTTCACGTGCCGCCATTGCGTCCGGCCGAGGAAGTGGAGCGGATGCAGCAACTCGCCATGGACGGCAAGATCGACGTGGTCGTTTCGTTCCATGCGCCGCATCGGTTGCCCGACAAGTACAGCACCGAACCGATTCCCGGCGAGTTCACTCCCAAGGCCGGATATTCGGCAGTCGAGGTGGCGTACATGTACACGTTGACGAAACTGGGCATCGAGACGGGCTGCCGCTGCCATTGCTCCGGCCCTGCCGGGCACCTGGGGCTTGACGCGGGTGAGATCAGGATCGGCAACGAGGCAAACCTTGTCATCGTCGAGGAAGACGAGGGCCTGCCCGAACAGAATATCCACGTCACGGGCAGCGCCGGCACGGGCGTCTGGAAGGTCGATCCTTCGAAGTGGCGCACCCTGGCGAAAGTCACGCCATTCGTGGGCGAGCGCCTGAAGTACCGCGTGTCGAAAACGTATCTGCGTGGCCGGGAAATCTTCGACAGCGCAGGTGACCGGTTCACGCGCGGCGACGTCCGGGCGCTCTAGTTGCAGATGATGGCGCGGTCGGCGTAACCGGCATGGGGGAGCATGTTTGCATCGATTGCCGCTTTTCTAACGCGCAGGCCCGGGCGGAGGGTCGAAAAGCAGGGTACTCGTAATGAAGAAGGGTTATTTCGTGGCCAAGGTCGATGTCACCGATCGGGAAGGCTATGCGCAGTATCTCGAGGCGGGTGCGGGATTGGTAGATTCAGCCGGCGGCTGCAAACTGGTGGTGCCGCACAGCCGGCACGAATTGGTCGAAGGCGATTGGGACCCCGAGCGCTTCGTGGTGATCGAATTTCCCAGTTATGAAGCGCTCAGGAAGTGGTATTTCTCCGATGCCTACACCGCGGCGCGCAAACACCGGATCCGCTCATCCGAATCCTGGGTCATGTTGGTCGAGGGTGCCGAAGACGGCGATTGATGCTAGTGCTCCTTCAACCTGATAATTGCGCATCAGTGGCCGCAGGCCCGCTCCTGGCAAGGCGCGGCCCGCAGGCCTTGGTGGGCCCATGGTCAAGGGGCGCAACACCGCCAGGAGCGGGCCTGCGGCCACCCGGAGGGCGCGTCCACAAGCGCCCATCTGCTTTGTTGCCGTCTCTTGACGTATGCCCGATACGTCGGCGAGCCGACGCCGCGCATCTGAGCGCTTGTGAACGCGCTGATGCGCAATTTTCAGGTTGAAGGAGCACTAGGAGCGTGCGCCGTAGGATGTTTCGCGGTCAGGCGAAGGGCGCAATTTGGCGATGAACCCGCATGGGCGACCGCGGAATCGGCCGATGGCTCGGCGTGGGCGCACAAAGGCCCCTGGGCGCGCTCCAATCGGCCGT
>JAJEFE010000090.1 GCA_022820625.1 Gammaproteobacteria bacterium
CGCCCCGCTGCGGTCGCTCCGCTCCCTCCGGAGGGCGGCGGAAAGGCCCGGAACCCGGATCGGGGAACCGGACAGTTCATTTGTTCTAAAACCGGACATATCTATTTGTTGACGACACGGATGTGCTCGACGCCCCGACGCAGTGTTTTTTTCGTGCTATCTTTCTTGCCCTTGAGGGCCGCCTGGCCCGGGGACGGTGGGCAGTTCGTCTGCCTGGGCACAGCGGAAGGGAAGACAGCATCCGGGCGCAATCGCCATGAGTGCAACGGCATCGAAAGTTCTCTATTGGCAAACGTTCACGGACGGCCTGCAACCGGGCGAGGCGCCGGCGGAACTCGGCGGGCGGTACGACTTCGTGGTCGTCGGCGGCGGCGTGACCGGTCTGTGGGCGGCCTGGCACATCCACGACCGCGAGCCTTCCGCCTCGATCGCCGTGCTCGAGGCCGACCGCATCGGCCACCGGGCTTCGGGCCGCAACGCCGGCATGCTCACGTCGCACCTCGGCTGGACCTACTCCGACGTGCTGCGCCGCTACGGGGAGGAAAAGGCGGGGCCGCTGGCCAGGGCCGGGCACGACAACGCGCTCAAGGTCATCGAGCGCATCAAGGAACTCGGAATCGACTGCGACCTGCACGAATGCGACCTGCTGGTGGTTTCGACACACCCAAGTTTCGATGGCCGCATCGCCCGGGACATCGCCGCCGCGGAGCGCCTGGGCATACGCCTGGAACCCCTGGATCGGGAGACGATTCAGGGACGGATCGCCTCGCCAGTGCTGACGCGAGGCTACGCCCAGCGCGGCGGCCTAGTGAACCCGGCCAAGCTGACAGTCGGCCTCGCCGCCTGGCTAAAGGACCATGGCGTGGAAATCCACGAGCGCACCCCTGCCGACAGCATTCGAGCGCTCGCCGAAGGCTGCGAGGTCGTCACGCCACGGCGCAGGCTCGAGGCGGGACGCGTGATACTGGCGCGCAACGCTTGGTCGGTAAAGGAACGCCCGCAGGCGCCGCAGGTGCAGCCGGTAACGACCTACGGCGCGGTTACCGCACCCTTGTCGAACCGGCAATGGTCCGAACTCGGCTGGCGGGGCGGCGAAGGCGTTTGGGACAAGCGGGCCATGATCTATTCGTTCAGGCCCACCCCGGACGGGCGCATCCTGTTCGCGGGGGCCAGCACGAGGTTTCCGCTTGGCACTAGGTTGACCACCCGGCGCCTTGAGTCCAACCCGGGGGACGTACGCGCCCTGCGGCAAGGATTCGACCTGATCTTTCCGCAGTTGGCGGACCTGCCGTTCGAGATGACCTGGGGCGGCCTGGTGTCGACGACTCCCGACCACATTCCCAAGGTCGGCGCACGGTCGGGCGGGCTGATCGCCTACGCCCACGGCGACGGCGGCCACGGATTGGCGCAATCCCACCTGATTTCCGCAACCGCGGTGGACCTCTCCCTCGGGCAGCAGACCGACCGGACGGGCTTGTTGCTCACCGAAAACCTCGACCTCGCCTATCCGCCCGAACCCTTCCGCTGGCTTGGCGGCACCGCCGCCGCCGAGTCGATGTGCCGTCACGACACCGCGATGCAGGCGGGTCGGCGCCTCGACCGGGAGTATTGGCTGCTCGAACTGAGCAACCGCCTGTTGGAGTGGCTGCGGCCGGGGCGAGCCGACTGACAGCGCTCGACGGCGTTGCGCAGGCCTCGCAGCGGGGTTGCCGCGGACGGCAGATCAAACGATTCGGGTGCTGTGCCCTCCCCAGTAGGGATCCCTGAGCTTTCGCTTGTACAGCTTGCCCGTCGGCAGCCTGGGAAGCTCGGCATCGAATTCGATGGAGCGGGGACACTTGTAGTGGGCCAGGTTGTCGCGGCAGTGGTCGATCAGTTCCCTCTCCAGCGCCGTGCCGGGCTCTATGCCTTCGGCAGGTTGCACCACGGCCTTGACCTCTTCGCCGAAATCCGGGTTAGGGATGCCGAACACCGCCGCATCGATCACCGCGGGATGCTTGAGGAGCATGTCCTCGACCTCCTGGGGATAGATGTTCACGCCGCCGGATACGATCATGAAGTCCTTGCGGTCGGTCAGGTAGAGATAGCCGTCCGCATCCAGGTAGCCCATGTCCCCCAGCGTCTGCCAGCCCTTGTCGTTGAAGGCATTGCGCGTCTTTTCCGCATCCTTGTGGTATTCGAACGACGACGGCCCCTCGAAGTAGATCACCCCCACCTCTCCGGGCGGCAACTCCTCACCGTCATCGCCGACAATGTGGAGAACGTGTGCCGAATCGCACCGGCCGACCGACCCGGGATGGGTCAGCCATTCGTGCGAGTCGATGTAGCAGGCACCGCTGCATTCGGTGCCGCCGTAGGTTTCCACCAGGCAGGGGCCCCACCAATCGATGATCCGGCGCTTGACGTCCGCGGACACCGGGGCGGCGCTGTGCATGGCCACCTTCAGGCTGCCGAGGTCATGGCGGGCGCGGTCCTCGTCGGGGAGCTTGAGGAAGCGCACAAACATCGTTGGAACGAAGTAGCCGTGCGTGACGCCGCGCTCCTCCATCGCGGCCAGGGTGCGCCGCGGCTCGAAACGGTCCATCACCACCGCGGTTGCCCCGACGGACTGGGTGAGGATGCAGGCCCACCCCGGCATGGAGTGATAAAGCGGCGCGGTACACAGGAACACCGCCTCGGGCGTGAAGTCGTACGGCTCGATCCAGTGTTCCTGGAGCATGGCGTTGCCTTCGCTGGCCAGGCGCCCGGACAGCGGAAAACGGATGCCTTTCGGTCTGCCGGTCGTTCCGGAACTGTAGAGCAGGAAGTCGCCCAGGGGTTCGTTCTCCGGCCGCTCGGCGGAGTGGGCGGCGATGGCTTCCCCGTACGAATCGAACCCCTCAGAGGCACTGTCCACCATGAGCGGCAGTTCGACCTTCGGGGTTTTTTCCAGCAGTGCCGCAGCGACATGGGCCATTGCCGGCGAGGTAACCAGCACCCTGGCTTCGCAGTCGTCAATGACATAGGCGGCTTCGTCGGCGCCGAAGTAACGGTTCACGGGGGTGACGTACAGGCCAGCGCGCAGCGCCGCCCAGAGCACCTCGATGTACCGGGAGTGGTTCTCCATGAATATGGCGATCGTTTCCCCGGTTTTGAGGCCTTGCGCATGCAGCAGGTTGGCGAGCCTCGCCGAACGATCGTCGAGCTCGCCGTAGGTGACCGCCTCCCCGGATCCGTCCATCACATGGGCGATTCGATCAGGCTGCGTCTTTGCATGAATCCCTGGGTGCATTTTCCGTTACTCTCCCAATCGGCCCCGGAACCCGGCCGTCGCCTCGCAGGCGCCGCCGCCGAGTTGGTTCAGAACGCCACGCCGCGCGCGTACTCCCCGCCATCGACCACAAAGGTCATCGCATTGCAGTAGCGGCCCGCCGGGCTCGCCAGCAGTAGCGCAACGCTGGCGATGTCCTCGGGCTCCCCGATCAGGCCGCCGATCGCCGGCGGGCTGTGGCCCGATCTCTCGAAGTAACTGATCAGCCCACGCGGGCCATCGGTCAACGGCGTGCGCACCAGGCCCGGGGCGATGCCCGCCACCCGGATGCCGTCGTCCGCCCACTCCTTCGCCAGTTGCCGGGTCATGTTGATGAGCGCTGCTTTCGAGTGTGCATAGGCACCCAAGCCGGGATCGCCGATCAGCCCGGCATTCGAGGAAATGTTCAGGATCACGCCACCGCCGCGTTCGATCATGGCGCCCCGACAGAGCTGCGACAGCTTGAGCGGCGCCCAGAGATTGCCCTGGATGGTCTTCATGTAGAACTCCCGGGTGATCTTTGCCGCCGACCCCATCGACTCCGGGCTCGAGAAAATGGCGTTGTTGACCAGGATGTCGACCCCGCCCAAGTCGTCGACAGCGGTTCGCACCACCCGTTCCAGGTCCAGATCGTTCAGCACGTCGGCGCTTACGCCCAAGGCGCGCTGGCCAGTCCGCCCGATTTCTTCGCACGTCGCATCAAGCGCGTCCCGGCCCCGGGCGGCGATGCACACATCGGCGCCCTGTTCGGCAAACGTCAGGGCGATCGCCCGGCCGATGCCCTTGGAGCCGCCGGTGACGATGGCGACCTTGTGGTGCAGCGAAAATCGAGACATCACAATCCTCCTCCCGGTCCCGGTTCATCGTGGTCACCCGGCACAAAGCGCTTTTTCCCGGCAACTCCGGGCAAAGCCTGCAACGCCGGTCGAAACAGCCGTTTGCCCGATGGACGGTTCTTCCCCTTCACCCGGGTCTTCCGGGATATTGACAAGTTGTCAGTCCAAACCACTTCAGGTCGGGCGAAAGCAACCAGTTTCCCAACAGCTTCCGGTTGCCCACGCCAAACTTTACTGTCATGCTAGTCAATTAGCCGTTGGGGAGTCAAGCGATAAGCAGGTTCGATCGGGAGACTGAAGATGAACCAGCCGCCAGCAGCGCGACACCGATCCATCAAGGGAAACACTGCATGAAATTTGTCAGAGCAATCGACGTCATGGGCACGGATGCACGTCACGAACGCCTGCCCCACGACCCGGCGTACGAAGAGGGCAGCGGTTGGCAGAACGGTCGGGTTGTCCCGGTCGACGAGACCGCCATTTCCATTCGCGACGAGGGATTCCTGCGTTCCACCGCAATTTACGATGCGGTGAGCACCAGCCGGGGCATGTTCTTCAGGCTTGACGATCATCTCGACCGGTTTTTCGCATCCTGTAAGCGCGTCTACCTGCGCTCGCCCCTCGACCGGGAAGAGATCCGGGAGATGCTGCACCGCATGGTCGCGGTAACCGGCCTTCAGGATACGGTGGTCTACTGGATCGTCACCCGGGGGGAACTGCAATACGCTTTCGACGACAACCACCGCGTCTTCAAGAGCGCCAGCATTCCGAGGGTGGGCAACCTCTACGGCATGACCGAGCCCTACGCGCCCCAGCACGACGACGACCGCCAGCAACGCGGGGTCAACGTCATCGTCAGCGAACGCGTCATTCGCATACCGCCCGAGTCCGTGGACCCGAAGGCCAAGAACCTGCACTGGCTCGACCTGACCACTTCCCTCGGCGAAGCCGTGATGCGGGGCGCCGAATGGTCGGTGCTGAGCGATGGCAACGGCTGTCTCACGGAAGCGCCGGGCGCCAACGTGTTCGTCGTCAACAAGGGCGTTGCCGCCACACCTGGGGAAGGTTGCCTGGAGGGCATCACCCGTCTCGCGACATTCGAGCTCTGCGAGGAATTCGGTGTTCCCGTCGAGGTGCGAAAGGTCGGCGTCGATGAACTCGAAAGTGCGGACGAGGCTTTCTTCACGACGACGGCGGGGGGCATCATGCCGATCGGGACAGTCAACGGAACCCAACTCGGCGGCAGCGAGGGCCCCGGCGACCTGTCGGTCCGGCTGCACAATGCCTACTGGGAAAAGCGTTGGGACGGCTGGCATGGGGAACCCGTCGACTATTCGCTCGCCAACCGCTGACGGGAGCCGGAGAGATCCGGGTGACCGGCGGCGGATTTCCATCGTCGCCATCGCCGGCCGCAAGCGTCCCCGCGGACGGCGAAACACGCCTGGAGTATTCTTGAACCTGGAAAGCGGAAGCCGGAACCGGATTCCCGACCACTGAAACATGCCTGGAGCACTGAGCGACATACGGGTTCTCGATGCCGGCATGATGGTGCAAGGCCCCCAGGCGGCCGCCCTGCTCTCGGACATGGGCGCCGATGTCATCAAGATCGAAGTGCCGGTGTTCGGCGACCAGGTGCGTTACGTCTACCTGAGCCCCGACGATCGCCGCAGCGCCTTCTTCAGCGCCTGCAACCGCGGCAAGCGCGGGCTTACCCTCGATCTGCGGACGCCGGTGGGCGCCGGGATATTCCGCAGGCTGGCCACGGCCGCCGATGTCGTGATCAGCAACTTCGCACCGGGCATCCTGGAAGGTTGGGGCCTCGGTTACGAAACGCTCGCCGAGCTGAACCCCGGGATCGTCTGGGCAGCCGCGAGCACCTTCGGTCCGCGCGGGCCGGATGCCGACCGTCGGGGGGCCGACCTGGCCGGCCAGGCGGCAGGCGGGCTCATAAGCTCCATCGGTTACGACGGCGAACCGCCCTCGCCGGTGGGCGCGACCATCGCCGACCACATCGGTTCCCTGAACCTGGCGGCCGGCATACTGGCGGCGCTGCATGCGCGGGAGCGCCGGGGCCGGGGCCAGCGCATCGACGTGTCCCTGGTCGGCGGGCAGATCTGGGCCCAGGCATCGGAATACACCCATTGCCTGATGACCGGAGAACAGCCCGGGCGATCGAATCACGGCCACCCGCTTTTTGCGCCCATCTACGGGGTCTTCGAAACCGCCGACGGCTGGATCGCCCTCCTCAACGCCGCGCCGGCGGCCAACGATGCCTTCCTGATCGCGCTTGGCCACCCGGAACTCGCGCTCGATGACCGGACCGACCCCGAAAACGAAGACCCGGCGGCCCATGAGTGGTTTGCCGGCATACTCAGGGAAGCGCTCAGAAAGCGCACGTCCGCCGGCTGGTGCGAAGCGTTCAGCGGCCTGGATGTCCGCTACGCGCTGGTCAGGAACTACCCGGACGTCATCGCCGACCCTGGCGCCTGGGAGAACGGTTACTTCGCCGAGGTCACGGATTCGCAGGGCGTGCCGCACCGGGTTGTGGGAACGCCGATTCACATGAGCGACACGCCGATGGCGCCCGGCGCCACCGCACCGGAACTCGGCGAACACACCGACGAGATCCTGCGGGAAGCCGGATATGCCGATGAGGAAATCGAGGGTTTCCGCAAGGACGGCGTGATTTAGCCACGCAGTCCGCACCTGCAAGGGTGGGCTTCCGGTTTGCGGAATCCGGGCGCCACGCTCCTGTCACTGAGGCTTCTCGCCTTCTCGCGGTCACCGTCGGCAGATCAGCGGACAATGACATCGCGGCCCCGCTTGCGGAACGTTTCCTCGGGATTCGGCGCCGGCTCGATTGCCGGATCAGTCGATCACGGACTGATAAACGAGACTCCTGAATTCGTCCCGCAAACGGGTGCGATGCGGAACGCTCTGCGTCATGAAGATGCCGATGAGTTGTTCCTTCGGGTCGATGAAGAAGCGGGTACCTGCTGCGCCACCCCAATAGTAGGCGCCCACGGAGCTCTGCTCGCCTATGGCGCCAGGGTCGAGGGCGACCGCGACGCCAAGCCCGAAACCGTAGCCGGGGTCGACCTCCCCGTAAGGCAGGTCCAGGTGCCCGGTATGGTCCGCTGTCATCAGCTCCACGGTCTTGGACGACAGCAGCCGGACGCCGTCCAGCTCGCCGCCGTTGATCAGCATTTCGCAGAAGCGCAGGTAGTCCGCCACCGTGGAGACGAGACCAGCACCGCCACCCTCGAACCGGGCGCCCTCGCGAAACTCATCGCTCCACCGGTCCTCGGCGACCACTAGGGCGGTGGTGCGGTTTTCGCTCAGAAACATGCCGTAGTCATCGTCCGTGACTGCATCCGCCGGGGTGTACAGCTGCGCCAACCGCGGCCACTTGCCGTTCGGCACCACGAAGCTCGTATCCACCATGCCCAGCGGGGCGAAGATGCGCGCTTGCAGGAAGTCGCCGAAGCGCATGCCGGATACCGCCTCCACCAGCGCGCCCTGGACGTCCACCGATGCGCTGTAGTGCCAGCGCGTGCCGGGGTCGTACTGCAGGGGCAGCTTGCCGAGCCGGGCGATGAACTCGGCCAGCGTGATCCGGCTGTCGAATATCTCGGCCTGCCGGTAGAGCGCATCCACCTCCGTGTCGCCGAAAATGCCGTAGGTCAGACCTGCGGAGTGGGTCAGCAAATCCCGAACGGTCGGTTGCCTGTGGGGCTCCCGGGTCGCCACATTTCGCGCAGCAACCGCAGGCGCGGTTTCATTCGCACCGGTGCCCGCCGTCGCGCCGTCCGGATCCCCTCCCGCCGTGGACACGGCAACGCCGAGATCGGCCAGTTCCGGCAGATAGCGCGCAATGGGGTCGTTCAGCAGGAAGGCGCCTTCCTCATAGAGCATCAGGACCGCCACGCCGGTGATCGGCTTCGTCATGGAGTAGATACGGAACAGGGCATCCTCGCGCATGGGTACACCCGCTTCGCGATCGGCGAGACCGTACGTTTCGAGATAAGCCACCTCGCCCCGCCGGGCGACCAGGCCGACGCCACCGACCATGATGCCGTCGTCCACCGCCCGGTTCATATGCGCCGTCAAGCGTTCGAGGCGATCCGACGCAAGGCCCAGGCTTTCGGGAGGCGCCGGCAGGCTCAAATTCCGGCCGGCTGCCGATCCCGGCTCTGCCGGCTGCTCACTCGCAGCGCTCGCTTGAGGTTCCGGCGACTGCCGAGGCGGCTCGCCGTTCGCTCCATCGCATGCAACCAGCAAGAGCGCCGCAGCAAACAATAGGACGATACGAGCATTCATGCGGGTTCTCCCGAGCCCACTCAATGACGCCGGCCTTGTCCTTCAACCCCAATGACCGGGTTCTCTCCCACGTATCGCGAAAAACGCCAGGCGTTCCCCGCAACGGTCAATTCGATCGTCGCAGGCTGCGCGACCGGCATGGCGCGCCGGGCCGCTTCCGCGTATAAATTCCCATTTCACCGCTGGGGACCATCTTGATGAAGACTTACCTTGTGCTTGTCGCACTGATGCTGTTGGGCGGGCTGGCCGGGGCCGCGGAAGACGATCCTTACCTCTGGCTGGAGGAAATCGACTCGAAGCAGTCGCTGGCCTGGGTGGAGCGGCACAACGCAAGAACGCTTGAGCGCCTTACGGGCGATGAACGCTATGCGGCGATCTACGAGGACACCCTCGACGACTTGGCGCGCTCCGACCGGCTGCCCGCGATCCGCGTGATCGGCAACGACGTCTACGATCTTCTGCAGGATGCGGAGCACCCCCGGGGTCTCTGGCGGCGCATGGCGCTCGGCAGTTTCCTGGCCGGCAAGACCGGTTGGGAAACGGTGCTCGATGTCGATGCCCTCGATGCCAGGGAGAAGCGCAGTTGGGTGTTCCGCGACGCGGCCTGCCACCCGCCCGAGTACCGGCGCTGCATGCTGCTGCTGTCGCCCGGCGGCTCCGATGCCGCCGAATGGCGCGAGTTCGACCTGGTAAAGAAGGCGTTCGTGCCGGACGGTTTCGCGTTGCCCGAAGCCAAGACCTCGGTGAGTTGGTCGGATGCCGACACCCTGCTGGTCTCCATGGCCTCCGGCGGCGATACGCAGACGCTGGCCGGCTACGGGCGCCAAGTGCGCGCTTGGCAGCGCGGGGAGGCCTACGAAGAAGCGCCGGTGGTCTTCGAGATCGATGCCAGCCACATGATGGCCCAGCCACGGCTCATCAGGGATGCGGGATCCCATTTCACCCTGTTGGTGGATGCGGTGACGATCTTTCAGTATGAGTACTACCGGTTCGGGGATGACGGCCAGCCTGTGCGCCTGCATCTGCCCGCACCGTTCCAGTTGAGCGCCGTACACAAGGGCTGGGTCATCGGCCTCCTGCAGCAGGACTGGCAGGGCGCCGAGGCCACCTATCCCCAGGGCGCCCTGGTGGGCTTCCGCATGACGGACCTGCTGGCGCAACCCCCTGAGGAGGCGGCGGTCCTGTTCGCGCCCGACAGCGCCCAGGCCGTCCAGTCGCTGCTGGGCACCGGGATACTGGCCACCGACGATGCCGTTTACTTCAGCATCCTCGACGACGTCGCCGGCAGGATAGTGCGGCTGTCGTACGAAGACGGGGAGTGGCAGGAGAAGGCCATCGCGCTGCCGGACAACGGCGCCACCTCCCCGGTAGCTGCCGCCCCGGAAAGCGACACTGTGATCGTCAGGTTCGAGAGCTTCACCCAGCCGCCGTCGCTCTATGCAAGCGTCGCGGGCGGCACGGCGCGCGTCATCGACAGCCAGGAAGCGAAATTCGATGCCGGCGGGCTGGTCACCGAACAGCACTTCGCCACCAGCAGGGACGGCACCCGGGTGCCCTATTTCATCGTCCGGCCGAAGGCGCTGGTCGCCGACGGCACCGCACCCCTGCTGCTGGGAGCCTACGGCGGGTTCAATCTGGCCATGACGCCGGGCTACATGGGTTCGATATTCGGTGCGGGAGCCCCGTTCAAGACAATCGTCGAGGCCGGGGGCAGCTACGTGTTGGCGAACATACGCGGTGGCGGCGAATACGGGCCCGGCTGGCATCTCGCCGGCATGCTCGAGAACCGTCAGCGGGTCTACGATGACTTCCACGCCGTGGCCCAGGACCTCATCGACAGAAAGCTCACGTCGGCGGAAAAGCTCGCCATCGTCGGCGCATCGAACAGCGGCCTGTTGATGGGCGTGGCCATGACGCAGCAACCGGAGCGCTACCGGGCGGTGCTCTGCGGCGTGCCGATCCTCGACATGCGCCGCTACCATCGCCTGCTCGCGGGCGCGTCCTGGATGGGCGAGTACGGCGACCCGGACGACCCCGTCATGTGGAACGTGATGAAGTCCTATTCGCCGTATCACAACCTGAGCGTCGAGGAATCCTATCCCGAAGTCTTCTTCTTCGGCTCCACCCGGGACGACCGGGTGCATCCCGGCCACGCGCGCAAGATGGGCGCGAAGATGGGCGCCATGGGGCACCCGTTCCTGTTCTTCGAGAACACCGAAGGCGGCCACGGCGCCGCCGCGGACCCCATTCAGCAGGCCAGGCTGCAGGCCCTGCAGGCGGTCTACCTGCTACAGGAACTGGACATCTGAGCGAGGCCTCACCGAACGATCCAGCACTCTCGAAGGCAACTTCACCCCCACGAAGTTGCCTTTGCACACGGAAGTCCCTGGTTCCGTTCTGAGGGCATCGACCAGGCGCAGCGTCATTACTCCGGCTTGATTGGGTTGGGTGCAGAAATGGCAACTTTAGTGAAAGCCGCATTCGCGGCCGTGCTGCTGCTCGGCGGTTCGGGCATCTGCCTAGCACAGGATGCGGCGGCGGAGGCGCATCCCCTGTTAGCGGCCTACGAGCGGGCGGCGGCGGTGCAGGCGCACAGCGAAGACCGGTGGGTTCTGAACCAAGCCCTGTACCCGCACTGGATCGACGATGCGACCTTCTGGTACGTGCGTGAAACAGCCGAGGGCAGCGAGTACGTTCTGGTGGACGCCGGAGCCGGAGAGAAGCGGGCCGCCTTCGACCATCAGGCGCTCGCCCGGTCCCTGGCTGAAGCCACCGGGACCGAGCTGGACGCTGCCACATTGCCGATCGTCAACGTCGAGATCGATCGGTCCGGCCTGACCTTCACGGCTTCCGGCCGCTTCTGGCAGTTTGAGCAGGATAAGCTCGAAGAACTGCAAGCCAACCCCAACGATCCAACTTTGCTCGTATCGCCCGACGGCACCCGGGCCGTCTATTCGAAAGATCACAACCTCTGGTTGAGGAAACTCGATTCGGGCGAGGAGAAGCCGCTCACCAACGACGGCGAACGCTACTACGCCTATGCCGCCAATCCCGATGCCACCGGACGGCCGGCAATCCGGCCCGAGGCCGTCTGGTCGCCGGACTCCCGCTACCTGTTCACCGCGCAGACTGACGACCGGCAGGTGCGCTCGCTGCCGGTGATCGACTTCGCGCCGGCCGACGGCAGCATACGGCCAAGGGTTATCGACTACCGCCAGGCGCTGCCCGGGGACGAGCACATCACCCGGTTCCGCATGACCGTCATCCACACGGAAACCGGGAAGCAGACGCCCATTCACTACCCCGACCTGGCGGCGGCGCGCATGAACGACACCCCCTTCGGCGGCAACCGGGCCTGGTGGTCGGCGGACTCGAAGGCGGTCTTCTTCGTGGACATCCTGCGCGGCGAACGGGAGGCCCGCGTGGTGCGGGCGGCGCGCGATACGGGACAGGCCCAGGTGGTGTTTCGCGAGACCACGGACACCTACCTGGAGCTCGGCTCCAACGTGTACATGCCGACCTTCGTCGTTCCCCTGCCCGAACGCGACGAGTTCGTCTGGTACTCGGAAAAGTCGGGTTGGGGACACCTGTACCTGCACGACGCCGCAACCGGCGAAGAGAAGCGGGCGCTGACCAGCGGCGAGTGGCTGGTGCGGGACGTGCTCGGCGTGGACCGGGACCGGCGGGATCTCTTCATAACGATCGGCGGGCGCCGGCCCGATGCCAACCCCTATTTTCGCGAGGTCGCCCGCGTCAACCTGGACACGGCCCGGCTGACCCTCTTGAGTTCCGGCGACGACGACCGCCTGGCGCTCTCCCCGGGCGACTTTTCGCTGCTGCTGCTCACCGTCTTCGGCCAGGATCCCGGCGCGGTTTCCGGGCTGTCTCCGGACGCCGCCTTTTACGTGGAGACCCGCCAGCGTCCGGACCGGCCCAACGTCACCGCGCTCATGTCGGCGGACGGCGACGAACTCCTGCTCGTCGAGGAGGGCGCGCCGCATGCCCTGCCGGTCGGGCAGCGCTGGCCCGAACCCTTCACCGTCACCGCCGCCGACGGCGAAACGGAGATTCGCGGCCTGATGCTGAAGCCACAGGACTTCGATGCCGGCAGGTCCTACCCGGTGATCGACTACATCTATGGCGGTCCGCAGGTCAGCAACGTTCCCAAGGCGGGCTTCGGCTCCCTCTCCTCCCTGAGCCTCGATTCCGCCGCATCCCTGGCGGAGTTGGGGTTCGTCACGGTCATCCTGGACGGGCGCGGCACCACGGAACGCTCGCGCGCATTCCACGAATCCTCCTACGGTCGGCTGCAGACGGCGAGCAACCTGGAGGACCACATCGCCGGCATCAGGCAGCTCGCCGAGCGGTTCCCGTACCTGGACATCGAGCGGGTCGGCATCACCGGCATCTCCGGGGGCGGGTACATGGCGGCTCGGGGCATGCTGAAGTACCCCGAGTTCTTCAAGGTGGGCGTGTCCATCGCCGGCAACCACGACCAGCGGCTCTTCTGGCACAGCTGGGGCGAGCGCTACCAAGGGCTGCCCGCGGGCGACAACTATCTGGAGCAGGCGAACCTCACGCACGCCAAAAACCTCGACGGCAAACTGCTGTTCATCCACGGCCTGCTCGACTACGGCGTGCATCCGGGCGGCCTGTTCCAACTCACCCAGGCATTGATGGACGCCAACAAGGTGTTCGACCTGGTGCTGATGCCCCAGGCGGGCCACGCCCTGCCGGGCTACGGCATGGTGCGCATGTGGGATTACTTCGTGCGCCATCTCGCCGGAAAGGAACCGCCGCCGGGCTTCATCGCCAAGTCGTCCTCCGACTACGTGGCGGAACGGGCCAAAGCGTTTCAGATCGCTGCCATGGCCCAGCCCGAAAGGCCGCCGGAGGAGGGTTCGTCCAAGGGCAAGTGGGGCGCCCCGGTAGCGGTCACGCTGGAAACGGATGTCGGCAGCATCGAACTGGCCGTGTACCCCGAGGCCGCGCCGGAATCGGCCGGCAGTTTCCTCGACCACCTCGACCAGGGGCTCTTCGACGGCGGAGCCTTCTATCGGGTGGTGCGCCGAAACAACGACAACGGCGCGCCGGTCATCGAAGTAATCCAAGGCGGCCTTACCAACCCCGCCAAGGCCTTGCCCCCGGTTCCCCACGAGACCACGGAAGAAACCGGAATCCGGCACCTCGACGGCACGGTGTCCCTTGGCAGGACCCAGCCGGGCAGCGCCAGCGGCGGTGCCTTCTTCATCACCATCGGCAACCAGCCCAGCTTGGATTTCGGCGGCGCGCGCAACGGGGACGGCATGGGATTCGCCGCCTTCGGCCGCGTAACGCTTGGCATGGATAAGGTACACGCAATCCACCAGATGGAGTCCACGGCGCCCACGGACTCAGCCTACCTGCGGGGTCAGTTGCTGAACGAGCCGGTGACCATCCACAAAGCCTATCGCCAGCCCTGATTCGCGTGGGGCGTTCACGAACCGGTTGCTTGAACCTTTGGCTGACATGCCGGCGTTCGTTCATCAAGGCCGACCGCGGTGGGACCGCAGTGGATTGCGGAATTGTCTCTTGAACAGATGCCCCGGTGATGCGGATTGGTATAGGCTGATGCGGCGAATCCTTAAGGAGGGCGATCCCATTGACTGAAGCCACAGGCTACCTGGCGCATTTGGGCAAGCGCGCCGTTTTCGGCGCACTGCTGCTGGCCGCAACGGCATTCGCCGCGGCCCAGTCGCCCATCGTGAAGCCGGGGGCGCCCGGCGAGCCGGCGCAGGAACTCACTGCCGAAGAGGCGATTGGGATTGCCGTTTCGGGCCACTCGCCGGACGACATCCGGTTCATGCGGGACATGATTCCCCACCATCAACAGGCCGTGGAGATGGCGGAACTGGTGGCCGATCGCACCAACCGGCCGGAACTGGCCGACGCGGCCGGGCGCATCGAGCTCTCCCAGCGGGACGAGATCGAGTTCATGGAAACCTGGCTTAAGGACCGCGGCGAGCCGGCGCCGGACCCGGCGGACCACGCCGCCATGCACACCGACCAGCGCATGGCCGGCATGGCGACACCTGAGCAGATGGCCGACCTCGCCGCCGCCTCGGGAACCGATTTCGACCGGCTGTTCCTTAAGTTGATGATCACGCACCACGAAGGCGCGGTGACCATGGTCGAGGAACTGCTCGAACAGCCGGGCTCGGCTTACGATCCGGTGCTGTTCGAGTTCACGACCGACATCACCAACGACCAGTCCGCCGAAATCGAGCGGATGCACGCCTTGCTCATCACGCTGTCGGACGACCCCCGCGCCGGCCTTCAGCCCGGGTTCGAAGACGCGGGGCAGGCCATGCTGAACCTGGAACTGGTGGCGTCGTTGCCCAGGCCGCCCGGCTTTTTCGACCCGGAGAATCCCGCCGACCTGCCGCCCGAGCCCCCACCGGACGATGACGCCGGCGAGGCAGCCGGAGAAGTTGCCGACGACCCTGAGGACGACGCCGGGGACGATGCCGAGGACGCTGCGGATTGGGAGCGCCGGCCACTGTTGAGCTTCGCCAACACGGACATGGCCTTCCGGGACGATGTCATGTTTGCCGGCAGCTACCACGGGTTCAACGTCTATCGGCTGGATGAGGCCGGTTCGCTGGAGCAGCTAAGTTCGGTCGTGTGTCCTGGCGGGCAGGGCGACGTGTCGGTGGTGGGGAACCTGCTCATCCTGTCGGTGGAGGAGACCCGGGGCCGGCTCGACTGCGGGCTTGAGGGCATATCCGAGGACGTGAGTGAGGACCGCTTCCGCGGCATTCGCATTTTCGACATCGGCGACCTGGCCCGGCCGGTGCAGGTGGGCGCCGTGCAGACCTGCCGCGGCTCGCACACCCACTCGGTGGTCTCGGCCGATGACGAGCGGATTGTCGTTTACAACTCCGGCACCTCCCGGATCCGCGAGGAAGAGGAACTCCCGGGCTGCATCGACGAGTTGCCCGGCGACAACCGCACCGCGCTCTTCCGCATCGATGTCATCGAGATTCCCGTCAACGACCCGGCGAACGCCCGGGTCGTGCATAGCCCGGCCGTATTCGCCGACCCCGACGGCGATACCCTTGCCGGCCTGTGGCGCGGCGGCGACCATGGCGACGACACCCAGGAAAGCACTGCCACCGACCAGTGCCACGACATCACTGTGTTCCCTGAGCGCGCCATCGCCGCCGGCGCCTGTGCGGGCAACGGCATCCTGTTCGATATCTCCGACCCCCTGAACCCCAAGCGCATCGATGCGGTGGTCGACAAGGGATTCGCCTACTGGCATTCCGCGACCTTCAACAACGACGGCACCAAGGTGCTGTTCACGGACGAGTGGGGCGGCGGAATGATGCCACGCTGCCGCGCCTTCGACCCCCTCAACTGGGGCGCCGACGCCATATACGACATCGTCGACGGCAAGCTTGAGTTCAGGAGCTACTTCAAGATGCCGGCACCGCAGAACGAGCAGGAAAACTGCGTGGCGCACAACGGCTCGGTCGTGCCGGTCCCCGGCCGCGACCTCTTCGTTCAGGCCTGGTATCAGGGTGGCATTACCGTGATCGATTTCACCGACTCGGCCAACCCGGTGGAGATCGCCTACTTCGATCGCGGCCCCATCGACGAGGAGCACCTGACCCTGGGCGGCTACTGGTCCGCCTACTGGTACGACGGCAGGATTTACGGCACCGAGATCATACGCGGGCTGGATGTGCTGACGCTGCTGCCGAGCGAGCATCTGTCCGACAACGAGATTGCCGCGGCCAACCTCGCAAACCAGGGGGCGGCCTTCAATCCGCAGCGGCAGATGCGCTTCAATTGGCCGGCGGAACCCGCGGTTGCCAGGGCCTATCTGGATCAACTGGCGCGCGCCGATGCACTGCGGAGTTCGCTTGCGGCTGACCTTGATGCCGCGCTGGACCGGTCGGCCGCGGCGCTTGAGCACGGAGCCCGGGACGCAAGGCTGGCGAGGCGGCTTGAAAGGCTGGCTTCCCGGGCGAATCGGGGTGCCGGCGAGGGCGCCACAAGGACGCGGCGAGCCGGGCTGGCGGAGGCATTGGCCGGGATTGCGGCTCGGTTGCGCTGAAGAACGCGTTCCGCGCCCTCGATTTGACGTTCGGAATCATGGAGTCAAATGGGTGGAATTGGATGGACAATTGGAGGGGTTTGTGCCACGCTGGTATTGGATGGAATTGGAGGCATAAGTGGAGGCATAAATGGAGGACATCCGCACCCATGCGTTGATCATTAAGCCAGCGACCCTGAAGCTCATCGCGGAAATCGATGAATTCAAGGGCGCGTGGTCAGCGATTGGCCGGATTTCCCCGGACCGCCTGACGGCTCTCCGGCATGTCGCGACCATCGAAAGCATCGGCTCCTCCACCCGGATCGAGGGGGCAAAACTGTCCGACAGGGAGGTCGAACGCCTGCTGGCGGGGCTTGCGATCAAGCAGTTCGCTTCGCGGGACGAGGAGGAGGTCGCCGGTTATGCCGCGGTCATGGAAACGGTCTTTTCCAGCTTCAGGGAAATCGACCTGACCGAGAACCACATCAAGCAGTTGCATGGCCAGCTCCTTGCGTACTCCTCAAAGGACGAGCGGCACCGGGGTCATTACAAGACCCATCCAAACCATGTTGAGGCCTTTGACAGTGAAGGCCGGAGTCTTGGCGTTGTCTTCGAAACCGCCACCCCTTTTGATACGCCCCGCCGGATGGAAACGCTGGTGGCGTGGGCGAATGCCGCGCTCGAGGACGGCGAGCTCCACCCGTTGATCGTGGTCGCCATCTTCGTGGTGGCATTCCTGGCGATCCACCCGTTTCAGGATGGGAACGGGCGGCTTTCCCGTGTACTGACGACGGTCCTGCTTCTTCGCAGCGGATACGATTATGTGCCGTACAGCTCGCTGGAAAGCGTGATAGAACGCAGCAAGGATGCCTACTACCGTGCGCTTCGGAACACCCAGGTCACAATCGGCGATAAAGATCCTGACTGGCAGCCCTGGCTGGAGTTTTTCCTGCGGGCACTGCAACACCAGAAGGCAAGGCTGGAGAACAAGGTCGAGCGTGAGCGCCTGGTGCTGGGCGATCTGCCGGAGCTCTCGGTCCAACTCCTGGAACTGGTGCGTGAGCACGGGCGCATTACCGTCGCAGAGGCTGTGAAGCTGACTGGCGCAAACCGCAACACGATTAAGGACCACTTGAGCGCCCTCACCAATGCCCGGCACCTTGCGCGTCAAGGCAAAGGACGTGGAACCTGGTACAGCCTCGCTTAGGTAAAGCGGTTATCAGGCTGGGATTTTGATGGTTGCGAAGAGCCGCAACGCCACGCGCTGGGAGTCAGACCTTCAAGGCGGCCCGGAACCGCGTGTGCGCACATCGCCGGACGGGGTCGCCGCCGACTTCGTGGAACGACAGGAGCGCCATGCGTCCCCACACACCGGAAAAGTAGTCCTTGGGCAACCCCGCCGGGGCGAACAGGTTGTCGTGAATCGCCGAGTAGGCGACCGTGGGTGACTGGTCGCTGGTCGGGCCGGCGTAGAGACTGAGCACCCGTTCCTGCTCCTCGCTCGATGGCAGGAAGCGCAAGGTCACGTCCAGTTCGCCGCCGCCCTTGCCGGGGCGCACTTCCAGCCGTGACTCGAAAGCCTCGTAGTCGCCGGCGTAGTGGTTCATGGGCAGGGTGGTCGGCGCTTCGTTGAAAGGCGGCTCGACGGTCAGTCCGACGTGCTCCCGCAGGACCGTCGTGACCAGCCGATCGTGCGTGGGGCTCGAACCCGGCCCCGTGCCGAAACTCGCAATTACCAGGTCGTGCTCCGGAAACACCGTGAGGCCCGCAGTGCCGCCCGGCGATCCGCCGCCGTGCCACCATCCGGTGGTGCCGCCGATGGGCGGCAGGAACCAGCCGAGACCCACCGGGGGTGCGTTGGGGGTCCTCAGGTCGAAGGTCGGGGTGCGCATCATGCGAGTGAGTTCGGCGGAAAGCACGCGCTTCCCGTTGGGCGCCACGCCGTCGGCTAGGTGCGCGCGCGCGAATGCGATCAGGTCGCCTACGGTGACGATGGGCGTTGCGCCGGCCGGAGCCGCCGACACCGGCAGCATGAACAGGCCGGCCGCTTCCATTTCGCCCCCGGGGCCCGGATAGGCACCGAGCGCGGTGCGGTGCAGGATCGCCTGGGTGGCGGAGGTGACGGACCGTTCCATGCCGATGGGCGCGAAGATCTCCTCCTCCAGCGTCCGGTTGAAGCTCTTGCCGGAAAGGTTCTCGATGATCCGCCCGGCGATGGTGAAGCCTGGGTTCGTGTAGTGCAGCAGTTCGCCCGGTGCGAACAGGGTGCCTGTTCCAGAAAGCGCATCGATGTACGACTGCACCGCATGGGGGCCGAACTCACGGGCGGGCATTAGCGTGTCCGCATCGATGCCGTTTGTGTGATTGACAAGCTGGCGCACCCGGATGCGCTCCGCGGCCCCCTTCTCGCCAAGGCGAAAGTCCGGAAGGTAGCGGGTAATGGGCGCATCGAGGTCGATCCGGCCGGCTTCCACGTATTTCAGCAGCAGCGTCGTGGTCAGCACCTTGGTGATGGACCCGAGCAGCCAGGCCGTATCCGTGGTCATGGGATCGCCCGTGTTGAGGTTGCGCACGCCGTGCGCGAACATCCACTCGGACCCGTCCTGGTAGATGCCCGCCACGTAACCCGGCGACCCAAGTTCGCCGGCAAGCCGGGGAATCAGGTCGGCAAGCAGCTCGCCGATGCCCGCCAGCGACGAGCCTCCCGCTTGCTGAGCGCCCGCCGCAGCGGGCCGGCCCGTCAAGGCGATGGCAGGTGTTGCGGCCAGCGTGGCCGCACCGGCAACGAATTGTCGACGTCGCATGCGGAGTCTCCTTGGTTTGCTCGTTCACACAAGACGCAGACAGCCGCCCTTGACCTGAACGCACGTCGTTTCAGTGCGGGCGAAAAAGCGCACTAGTGCATCTTCAATCTGATATTGACGCATCAGTGGCAGCACGCCGTCCGAAGGTGCGTGACCTGCCATATGCTGATCCACGAGGCCAAATCGAGGGCAGGATGCCCTCGATTGGCGCGAAGCGCCCTTCCTGCACGTCTGTGCGCCGGAACCCGCTAGGGTGGGAACTCGCCTGCCACAAAGCGGATTGGCGCTTGCAGACGCGCCGATCCGACATTATCAGGTTGAAGGTGTACTAGCGCTCGGCATCCATCACGTTTCTGGCAAAGAAGTCGGCAAGCTTGCGGATGAAGTAGTCCTCGCCCACGCCAGTGTAGCCGTGGCCCTCTTCCGGCAGCACCACCTGGTCGTGGTCGATGCCGGCATCGATCAGTGCGCGGCTCATGCGCATGAATTCCGGGAAGGTCGCGAAGTCCGCCAGGCCGCCCACGAGCATCAGCCTGCCCTTCACCTGCGGCGCCAGCCGGTAGGGGGTTGCGAAATCGTAGGCGTCCTTGGAACGCTCCGGCAAGTCGAGGTAGGGCTCGTACAGGAGTGACGCATAGGGGTTGTAACCCGGTGCGCTGGAGACCGCCGCGCGGTACAGGTCCGGCGCCTGGGCCAGGGCCGCAAAGGCGTAGTAACCGCCCCAGGAATGCCCCCAGATGCCGACGCGGTCGAGGTCCATGAAGGGGTGCCGTTCGCCGAGTTGGCGGATGGCCGCGGCATGGTCGGCGATCTCGTTCTTGCCCCAGCTCCGGTAGATGACATCCTGGAACGCCTTGGAGCGCTCTGGTGTGCCGCGTCCGTCCAGGGTGACGACCACGTAGCCGAGTTGCGCCATGGCGCGCGGCAGGTTCTGCGTTTTCGACAGGCCGAGCGAAAAGGTCCGGTCGGTCGCCACGATCTGGGGGCCGGCATAGAGGTATTCGAGAACCGGATACTTCTTTCCGGGGTCGAAATCGTAAGGCCTGTGCATGACTCCCCAGAGATCGGTCTCGCCGTCGGCGGCCTTGACGCTGAATTCCAGGGTCGGTGTCCAGCCCAGCGAATCCAGCGCTGAAGTATCCGCTTCCGCCAGGGTGCGGATCAGGGCTCCGTCGGCGGCGCGCAGGTCGACCCGGGGCGCTCTGCCGGGACTGGAATGCGTGTCGACGAAGTATGCGAGCGACGGGGAAAACTTTACGGCATGCTGGCCTTCGCCCTCCGTCAGCCGCTCCATGGCGCCGCCGTCGAGAGCCACCCGGTACAGGTGCGTATCGTAGACCCGGGGACGCTCCCCGTGGGCCGTGAAGTACACCCAGCCGTTCTCCTGGTCGATCTTCCGCACCTCCAGAACGGGGAATTGGCCCCGGGTCAATTGACGCTCGAGACGCCCGTCGTTGCGGTACAGGTAGAGGTGATTCCAGCCGTCCCGGGTCGACTCCCAGATAAAGCCGTCACCGTCCGGCAGGGCCGTGAAGCCGGTGTTGCCGAAGGAGATGACATCGTGCTGGATCTTGACGAAGGTTTCCGCCGTCTCGGTGAACAGGATGCGCACCGACCCGTCCAGGGCGTTCGCCGCCATGATGTCCACCGACTTGAAGTCCCGGGAAAAGCGCGCGAACAGCGCTTCCGACGAGTCGGGCAGCCAGCCGAGCAGGTTGAAGTAGCGGTTTTCCGTATCCACGTCGATGGCGATTCGCTCTCCGGACAGGATGTGCAGGATGTACGGCCGCACATGATCGAGGTGACCTCCGGCTGTGGCGAAGGGCCGCGGGATGGTGCGTTCGATGGTTTCCATGTAGCGCAGTTCCCCCTTGCGGGGCAGTTTCGAGCGGTCGGTGAGGGTCGCGAAGAGCTTCAGGCTGTCCGGCGACCAGGGGGTGAACGGCACATAGACAATCGTAATGCCGGCCCCGAGGGTAAGGCGCGTGCTCTCCACGTCCCAGGCATCGTCGAAGGTACCGTCCGTGGTGAGCGCGTGCGTGCTGCCGTCCGCCGCCGAGCGCAGGGCCACGTTGTCGTCGACCAGGGTGGCGTACCACTTGCCGTCCGGGGACAGCACCTCCGGCGAAGGGATCGCCATCCCGAAATAGCCGCGGCGCGGAAAGGTGCCCGGCCGCACGCCGGCGGCGACCGTAGCCGCGGGCGCGGGCTGTTCCTCGACCTGGTAGGTTGCCAAATCCAGGCTGAACCGGCGCCCTTCCAGGGAGAAGGTCGCCGCGGCGCCATCGGGAGTCAACTGGAAGGTCTCGAAGGGCACCCCGGCATAAGGCGGTTCGTGGCCAATTGACGCGGCGATGGCGGCCCGCAGGCGCTGCACATCGAACAGCGGCTCCAGGGCGTCGGCGGCCGGGTCCACGCGCCAGATCACCCGGTTGGCCGGCCCGCCGTCGGCGTACCAGAAGCTCGAGCCGTCGGCGAGCCAGTTGGGCTCGATGGAGGCGCCCTTCACCAGCGCGGCGAAGTCGAGATACTGCTCGAACACCGCCTGCCGGCTGTCCGCCGCCGCGGCCATGCCCGCCAGCGGGATCAGTAACGCAAAACCAAGCGCCGCCCGCATTCGTCTGTAGTTTTCCATGGAATTTAATCCTCGTCTGTGGTCAGAACGGGCACTGAACGCGCTGTTTGGCACCGCTACGCCAATTGACGTAAACCGACCGTCCTTACCTCAGCCGGAGGCTCGAGCCTGTGCGTTTCGGTGGGCAGCCGGCACCGGGCCGGTCAATTCAGCTCGGCCACCATCAGGCCCGCCAGTTCGCGGGACAGGCGAAACCGCTCCCTCGAGCCGAGCCCGACAGCCAGCAGGCGGTCGAGACCCTCCCGCTCCAGTCCCGGGAACACACGGCTCCGTGCCGCGTGAACCGGTTCCCCCTGCGCGCTGTCGCCGGCAATCCAGATCACCACCCCGTCCCGGGCATTCCAGGTCCAGACTTCGCGCACGCCCATGCGGAAGTACGGGACGAGCCTCCGGTGAGAGTTCGCACTCCGGTGGAATTCCACAACCAGGTCCGGCATGGGATGCCCTTTCCGCGTATCGAGATAGATATCTCCGGCAGGTGGCTTAAGACCGAGTTCACCGGCCCGGCTCGCGCGCACCGGATCGACGAAGACGGATGTATCGGGCTCGAACACGCCGTCAGGGCTCAACAGGCGCGTGGACAGGGCCAGGTGCTGTGTCGGCATGCGTCCCGCATCCGCGAGCGCGGACTCCATGTGGATGAACAGGCGCGTGGTCAGCAAGGATTGGGAGTCGTGGGCGAGCCCCCTTGCGGCAACGAATTCAGCCACGCCGCGGGCCGTTTCGTACCGGCAGCGGGGCGCCTTGTCATGCTCGGTCAGGCGATCGAAAAGAAACCTGGGCATGGAAACTTCAATGCGGGCCGGATGGCCGCGATAGGAGACTTTGGTCACCGTGGAACTGCTCGATGTCCAAGTGAGCATCCATCATACGGAGGGCCTTTTCGGTACGGAACGAACCTGGCCGAATTCGCCGTCTAGTTGCTGCCAACCTCTCACAGGCAATACCACCTTGGCGTCAGATGACCCGCGCAAACCGCACCGGCGCTGCCCCGGGGTGACTTATATCCGGAGGCGCTACGGCAGGAGATCGATGCGGTCAACAGGCGCGTCTACGACACCCTGAACAACGGCGTCTACAAGTCGGGCTTCGCCATGACCCAGGAAGCCTACGAGGCGGCCGTCCATCCCCTGTTCGAAACCCTCGACTGGCTCGAAGGGCTCCTCGAAGGCTCGAGCTACCTGGTCGGCAATACGCTGACCGAGGCGGACTGGCGGCTGTTCCCCACCCTGGTCCGGTTCGATGCCGTCTACCACGGCCATTTCAAATGCAATCTCCGCCGCCTCGTCGACTATCCCAACCTCTGGGCCCATACGAGGCGCCTGTACGCCATGCCCGGTATCGCGGAAACCGTGTTTCTCGACCACATCGAGCGGCACTACTACGGCAGCCACGCCATCATCAATCCCACCCGGGTCGTGCCCGCGGGGCCGGAGATTTCACTCGCATAGCGGCGCCTCTTCCGGATCGGCGATCGTCTTGTGGCCACCGGCATCGAAACCGGGGTGTATGAATGCGCGTCGATTCATCTAACATTGCATCGATTTTCGGGGCTTACTCCAGGGCGCTCGAACATAGCAGAGTGTTCTCGAACGCATGTTCGACGGCGTCTACCAGACCAGTATGGGCTTCGACTTGGAGGGGCTGCGCGCGGTGAAGCCAGGCCGATTCTCGGGGATTGTCTGCGCACATGGTGGAACCGCCGAGATAGGCCGGAGTCCCGGATTTAGCCGGATCCTTTCAGAAAGTAGAACCCGCCGGCCGGTTCGGGGCCGGGGTGTACGCGGGCGGCCGTGGCCAGTTGGTGGCGCGCGGCACGGTGGGGCGTGATGTAGTCCTTCAGCGCCGGGGCCAAGGCGCCGCCCGGCCGCCTGATGTAGTGGCGGGTTTCGCCGGTGCGCTTGTCGTAGGTGCCGATCGAGCCGCCGGCCGCGTACAGGGCGCCGTCCACCTGCTCGTAGAAGATGAGCCCACGCTCAGGATCGTCCCGGAAGTGGTTGATCGGCCGGAACCCCGCCCCGGGGCGCGACGCCGAGGCCTCGGGCGCCGGGATCAGCACCACGCGGTCGCCGTTGAACCCGAACTGGTAGACCGTGTTTTTCGTGCCGTCGTGCATGGCGACGCCGTAGAGGAAGCGCCCGTCCGCCGACCACATTCCCCCCGTGACGCCCTCGGGCATGGCCGACACGTTGGTCATGGCGCCGGATTGCCGGTCCATCACCCAGAGGTCGTCCGGCTTTCCTCGATATTCCAATCCGAAGAGCCGGCAGCCCGCGAGGCAAGGGCCATCGCCGCGGCGGCCAGCAACACCGTGAGGCGGGAACGATGGGTCATGGTCGAACCTTCATGCGCGATCGGTCGTGGTCCGGCGAGGGCCCTGCATGCTCAGACGCACAAAAACGACCGCAACCCCATCCGGCTCCGGGACCGGAAGCCACTGGCCGAACCGGTCAATCCCACGGGACGACCGGACAGGTACCCGCCGACTCCCCGTCAGTCCGGATTTTCCGCGCGTGGAACGGCCGGCAGTTCCAGATACGACCCGTCCGTGCCGCCCCGGTGCACACCGATGGTCGGGACGATGTTGTCCTCTGCATCGGGCCGGTTCCGCGGCGACAGTTCGGGGTGCAGGTCGTAGTCCGGCCAGTCGGCCGCCGCGATCGACAGGCGCACGCTGTGGCCCGCCCTGAAGAGCCAGGAGGTGGGGTGCAGCGATGTCGTCACCCGGACCACCGCGCCGTCGGCGAAGACGCCGTCGGTGTAGTCGGCCTCGCGGAATCCGTGCCAGGGCAGGTCCGGCCTGACGTCGATGCCGGGGTTGCCGGGGATCTGCAGGTCGTTGTCCACCAGGCGGTCGAAACCGGCGCGGTGGTGGTGTTCGGTGACGAGGACGGCGTTGCCTTTCGGGTCGATGTCTTCCAGATAGAAGTAGAGGTCCCCGTGGTCGGCGGTGGAGGAAACGGCAACGCTGACGATGGGGTGGCCCGTTACTTCCATGTCTGCTGCGAGCGGCGCGCTGGTGTAGGTGAGCGCCTGCTCGTCCTTTTCGGTGCGGAAGGGGATGTCGTCGGGAAAGCCGAACATCTGCTGGCGCGAACGGCCGAAGGTGTCGGCGTTGAACGGGGGTTTGCCCTTCATGGCATTGGCCACCGAGATCTGTGCGGCGTCCACCGGCGGCCCGAAAGTTCCGTCGTGGGTGAAATCGGCGGTGTAGTCGTCGCGCCCTGACTCGCCGGGCTCCCGCGCCAGAATATTGGCGCCGGCCAGGTAGAACCGTGTCGGCACGGCCCGTTCCAGCGGCCAGGACGGTTCCGCGCGCCAGCCCTCGTTCTGCACGAAGATGTACACCGGCGGTTCCTCGTCGATGCCGTTGCGCACCCCTTTCAGCCAGCGGTCGAACCAGCGCAGCGCCTCGCCCAGGTAGGTTTCCGTGTAAACGTTCTCCCGCTCCGGGTCGGCGCCGACCCGCCCGGAAGCGGGCGGCGAGATGCCCTGGTGGTACATCGGCCAGGCCGATATCCGGGACGGATTGGTGGGCTCGAGGGTGGCATAGACCTCGAACGAACTGCGCGCGAAGGCATCCCACCAGCCAGCGAAGTTGTAGATCGCCACCCCGGACTCGATGACGGCGGGCAGCATGCCCCAGTTGAGCTCGGCGGAGATCAGGCCATCAGATGGGCGCGGGCTGTCGAAGAAGCGCTGCGAGCGGACGCCGATTACCGCATCGTAGTTGCCCGGCGCGCCATCCGGATGGGCGATGTGCTCCATGGTGGCGTTGAAGTAGGCGTGTTCCGTGCGCTCGACGCCATCGGGGTAGCGCGGCGGGTTCGCCGGATCGACGGGCCAAGGATAGTCGTCGGTGAACCAGCTGTCGCCGTCCGCATCCAAGGGAATCTCGTCGGTGAGTTCGCCGTCTCCGTCCTCGTCGAGCACCGGCGTCACCGGGGGTATGGGAAAGGTCTCGAACGAGTTGTTGTGGTTGATGAAGTCGGTCATTGCCGTCCACATTTCCCCAAAGGCGTAGGCGAACACGCCGCCGGGCTGCAGCAGAAACGCATCCCAACCGGTGTGGAAGGGGACGATCGCCTTGAGCGCCTCGGGCTGCGCCGCGGCCACGGCGAACTGCGACCAGCCCTCGTAGGAGCCGCCGATCATGCCCACGTTGCCGTCGCTCCAGGGCTGGGCGGCAATCCAATCGACGATGGCGCCGCCGTCCTCGACGAACTGCTGGCTCATCAGGTCGTTCCAGCCGAAGGACGCGCCGGTGCCGCGCATGTCGGCGGCCACGTAGGCGTAGCCGCGCTTGAGGAAGAACTCCCAGGGAACCAGCGCCACCTCGCCGGTTTCGGGATCGATCGACGTGCGGTGGTACGGGGTATAGCGGAAGATCACCGGAAAGGCCGTTGGCGCTTCGCCCTTGCCGGCATAGCCGGTCGGCAACACCGCATCGACGGCGAGGCGCACGCCATCCGCCGCGGCCACGAAGTGCGACCGGCGCTTGTGGCCGGTCCACTCGACCGGGCTGGTGCCCTCTAGGGACAAGGGGCTGGTCCGCACGTCCGGCAGCGCCGGACTGGCTTCTGCTTCGTCCCCCGGAGCGCCGCCGGCTTCACAGGCGGCCAGCAAAGGAACGCACAGCAGGAACCTAGCCATCAGACCGATTGCGCAAGTGGGGGATTGCATGGTTTGCTACTCCTCGTTGAAGGTCGCGAGCTTCTTGAATTCGTCCAGTACATCGCCGCCGAAGCGCTCGTCGATTTCCCGGCCGACGCTGGGCGGTACGCAGACATCGTCGCGCGCATCCACGGCGCCGGTGATCACGGTCAGCAGCACGGCGTCTTCTTCGCCGGCATTGCTGAAACCCCGGTAGGCGCCGGGCGGGCACGAGAAGGTGTCCCACTTGCCAAGCGTCACCTTTTCCTCCCCTTCGGGGCCGACCCGGAACTCGATGGTGCCGTCGAGCACCACGAAGGTCTCGTAGGTGTTGTCGTGGGCGTGCAGGCAAGGCCCCTGCCCCGGCGGCATGATCGAGACGTTCATGGTGGTGCCCGCCGCCCCGTAGATCGCCGCCGTCTCGCCGAAGGGATTCTTGGTCTGCTCCATAATGATCGGCCGCAGGTCGCGGGCGAAGATCACGTCCATGGCCTCCTGCGGCACCCAGTCGAGGTCCTTGGCCGTGGACATCCGCTTGAGATCCCCGAAGCGCGCCACGCGACTTTGGATCTCCTCGGCGGTCATGCTTCTTTTCGCTTCCATGTGTCTCCTTTCCTCCTTGGTCTTTTCGATCCGCGTTCCGACTCATCCCCACAGTCGTTGCGTGGCGATGGCCGCGCCGTCCGCCATGGCCTTCATTTTCGCCCACACCACGTCCGGCGCCACCATGGTGTAGCCCGCGAAGGTGGAGAACCCGCAGTCGGTGTTGGCGACCACCCGCTCCCGGTCGCCGATCACGTCCACCCAGTGGCAGAGGCGGTTGGCCACCAGCTGCGGGTGCTCCAGCATGTTGGTGGTGACATCGATGACGCCCGGGAACATGACCAGGTCGTCGGGCAGCGGCATGTCGCGGAACAGGTCCACCTCGTGGGCGTGGCGCGGATTGGCGCAGGCCAGCGAAAGGCCACCCACGTTGGCCTTGTAGATGATGGGCAGGATCGACTCCAGGGCGACATCGTCGCAGTGGGGGCCGTCCCAGTTGCCCCAGCAGACGTGCAGGCGCACCCGGTCCTTCGGAATGTTCGAAAGCGCCTCGTTGAGTGCCGCCACATGCACTTCCATGCGCTGCTGGAACGCCTTCAGGGGCCGGTCGACGAACAGGATCTGGCGCTCCAGGGCGAGGTCCGGGGCATCGAGCTGCAGGATGTGGCCCCGGGAGACGATGTGTTCGTACTCCCGCCGCAGCTCGCGGGCCAGCGCGAAGACGTAATCCTCGTCCCGCGGATAGGCCGGGTTGTCCGGATTGCGCAGCAGGGTGGTTGCGAGGATGCCCGGGGTGACAGCGGTGACGAAGGTGCCCGTGAATTGGCTGCTCGCATCCGGTTCCGCCGCGAGAGCGTCTGCAAACAGGTCGAGTTCCTCCTTCGCCTGGGTCAGTTCCGGGTCGTAGCGCACGGCATCCACGCACTCCGGGGTCGCCCACACGGAAGCGGACTTGCCGGCGGTGGACTGCCCCGCCGAGCGGCTGACCACCAGCTCCGCATAGCCCGGGAACTTGGCGAAATCCGTGACCGTGCCGCGCTTGGCCTCGCCGCCGAATCCGGTCATCCGGTCCTTGGCGTAGAAGGAAAAGCCGATGCGCGGCAGTTCGCCGTCGCCGGCGATGTCGATGCCCGCTGCCGCCTGCTCGCGAACCACTTCCCTCAGGCCGCTGAGCACCTCCGCTTGGAACGCGCCGCGGTCAACGTCCTCGCCGGCTTCCATGCGTCCGAGCATGTCGAGCAGCGCCGGAGCCCGGGGCAGACTGCCGACATGGGTGACCAGTATGCGATCGTCGCTGTGGTGCATGATTATCCCTCCCCGCTTCGGTCCGCTTTGCGGATCGTTTCGATGTAGTTGTCGAAATAGGCCATCTTGATGTCGATGGCGCGCTCGGCATCGCCCGCCAGCAGCGCATCCGTCGCATCCACATAGGCCTTCACCACCCGGCCCTGGTCAACCGCAGGATGCAGGTTGGCCACCTCGCGGTGCACCAGCCCCAGGTGCAGCCGCTGAATCAGCTTGGTCAGGTAGTGGTTTCCGGCGATGTCGTGCAGCACGAAGTAGTAATTGGTTACGGCCCTCAAGAGATCGGTAATGGGTGCTTCCGCAAAGGCGCGCACCTCATCCACCGCCGCAAGGATGCGTTGGCGATTGGCAGAGTCCTTGAGGGCCGGCACGGCAAGCGTCAGGCTCATGTAAACCACGCCTTTGGCGGCCTGGTAGATCTGCACGATCTCATCCGCCGAAAGCCGCTTGACCACCGCGCCGCGGTAGGGGCGGATCTCCACCAGCCCTTCGCCGGCGAGCAGGCGCAGCGCCTCGCGGATCGGGCCGACGCCGAGCCCCGAGTTGGCTGCGACCTCCGCTTCCACCAGCCGGTGCCCGGGCAGGTACAGGCCATTGCGGATGCCTTCCTCAATATGCTCGACCGCGCGTTCCATCCGATGCTGCCCCGGGGCTCTCTCCGGGTGCGCAGCACCGCCGCTCCGTATTGGGGTGACACTCGACATGGGCGCATCATACTCGACGCGGCAAAAATATCATCCTTGAAATCATCAATGATTTCATTCAACATTGACCCAATCCATCCGCAGCAACTCCAGACGGCGCACGGGGGACAGCCATTAGATTCCTTCTAGTACATCTTCAAACTGATATTGACGCATCAGTGGCGACACGCCGTCCGAGAGTGCGTGAACTGCCATATGCTGATCCACGAGGCCCAATCGAGGGCAGGATGCCCTCGCTCCGGAGGACTTCCGCTCGATGACCGTCCTCAATGGACTCGAGGGAGCAGCTCAATCCACGGGAAGGCAGTTGCCCGCCGCGAGATCCGTCGGAGCGAGGGCATCCTGCCCTCGATTTGAATCGGGGGGCTCGGTGGAATGACTCGGGAGTTTGAGGCGAGCTAGCAGCTCCGCCGTGCGGAGGCGCGGACTCGTTATTATCAGATTGATGACGCACTAGTATTCCTTCCCACGAGCGTCGAGAGCGTTATGAGAGCGTTCCCTTCGAAGACTGGCCTGACCATTGCATTGACCGCCGCCGTATCGACCGCCGGCTGCGGTGCCGGAAACGAGCCGGTGAAAGAGGAAACCGCGGAAAGCGCGGCCTCAACCCAATCCGTGCAACTCGTCGTTAGCGGTCCGGTCCGCATCGGAACGGGAAAGTCGCCGCTGGACGGCGACTGCGGGAAACTGAGCAACGGTTACACGTATCCGGACGATACCGAAACCGATCCACGGCTCGTCGTATCGGCCGAGAATCCTGCGCGCATAGCGGTGGCCTTCATGCGCGATCCCGTGCTGGCCATCTCGGCGGCGGCTTCCGAGGATGGGGGCATCATCTGGCGGGAAGCCGAGCCCCCGGGGCTGTCGCCCTGCACCGGCACGTCCTACAACAGCTACGGCGACCAGGATCTCGCCATCGACGCCGACGACCGCCTGTATCTGGCATCGGTGCAGGGCGATTTCCTGCCCGAAGGGCAACCCCTCGTGATCGGGGCGGAGTACTGGATGAACAGCGCAGTGGTGGTATCGACATCGGACGACTTTGGCCTCACCTGGTCGCCGCCCCGGGTCGTCTCACCCTTGGGGGAGTACCAGCACACCACGCTCGTCGCCACCGACCCCGACAGCGCCGGCACCGCCCACGTTGCCTGGCATGTGCATCGGAACCCCAGCCAGCCGGAAGGGACCGAATCGCACTTGGAGGATGGCCGCATCTATCTGGCATCGACCACGGACGGCGGCGCCTCCTGGAGCCGTCCTGAACCGGTCATGGCGGCTAGGGGCGCGCTGGACTTGGTGCGCTTCGCCGACGGAGAGCTGCTGGCCGCGGCACTTGCCGGCGAGGACCCGACCACGGCGGCCACCGTGTTCAGCCGCCGCACCGCAGACGGCTGGACCGCACCGCAGCCGCTGCCGCTGCAGTCGAACACCGCCGCATTCGCGCATCCGGAACAGGAAATGGTGCTCGCCATCGACACGCCGCTGTACCTGGGCTCGGACGGCACCCTGCATCTGGTTGCATCGACCTACGATCCTGAAACCAACCGGGGAGCGGTGGCCGTTGCTTCGTCAGCGGATCGCGGCCTGACCTGGAGCGCGGCGTCCACGGTGGCCGAGGTGGATGGGCCAGCGTGGAATGCGGCCGTTGGCGCCGCGCCGGATGGGGCGATCGGCGTCTTTTGGTACGACTCCAGGGAGGACGTGCCGGGGGATGGCCGCATTACGACGAGGGCCCGCTTCGCGGCGTCCGTGGACAATGGCGCAAGCTGGACGGAAGCGGCGCTGTCGCAGCCGTTCGACCTTGCCAAGGGGCCCCGGCCCCATGTGCTGCTCTATCTGGGCAACTATTTCGAGGTCAAGCCCACCGGCTCCGGCGCCTTCGCTGTCGCTTATGCGGTGACCCCGCCCCTGTCCGAGGGAGCGGCCGATTTGCACTTCGTCAACGTGTCCATCCATCGCACCAGCTACCGTTCAAGTCCTTGAGCCGAGTCTCCCCAAGCCGCTATGGTGGGCGTGCCTAGGCTAAGGGATCACCCCCCATGAACGCGGAACCTGCAAGCGCAGCCAACTCGGCGCACGCCAATGAACTGCTCGCCGATGCGATCGTCTGGGACAACCACGCCTGCATGCCGGTGCGGCCCGGGGATGTCGAATTCCTCCATCAGCTCGAACGGCACCGGCAAAGCGGCGCCTCCTTCGTCAGCCTGAACGTCTCCTTCGACCGGTTTCCCTGGCACTTCGGCTTCAAGATGCTGGCCACCTTCCGAAGCTGGATCAAGCGGCATCCCGAGCGGTACCTGCTGGTGAACGAAGTCAGCGACATCCATCGCGCCAAGCGGGAGGGCAAGCTCGGCGTCGCCTTCGACCTCGAAGGCGCGGTGGCGGTGGACGACCTGCCCGAGCTGGTCGAACCCTACTACGCACTCGGCGTACGCTGGATGCTGATCGCCTACAACCTCAACAACCGGGTCGGCGGCGGCTGCCAGGACGACGATGCGGGGCTCACCGAATTCGGGCGGCGGCTGATCGACGAAATGGCGCGGGTCGGCATGGTGCTCTGCTGCACCCACACCGGCTACCGCACCGCCCGGGAAGCGATCGAGCATTCGAGCAATCCGGTGATCTTCTCGCACTCCAACCCGCGCGCGCTCTGGGATCACGAGCGCAACATCCCCGACGACCTGATCGTGGCCTGCGCCCAAAGCGGCGGCGTCGTCAACGTCAACGGCATCGGCATATTCCTGGGCGACAACGACAATTCCACGGAGGCAATCGTCCGCCACATCGACTACGTCGCCTCCTTAGTGGGGCCGGAGCACGTCGGACTCGGGCTCGACTTCGTGTTCGATGCCTCCGAGCTCGACGATCTGGTCGAGAGCAATCCGGAGCTGTTCCCGCCGGAGAAGGGCTATGGAAAGGGCTTGCGCATGGTGGAGCCGGAACGGATACCCGCGATTGCGGAGCGCCTGCTGCAGCTCGGCTGGGACGACGAGGCGGTGCGCGGCCTGCTCGGCGGCAACAACCTGCGCGTTGCGGAGCAGGTGTGGCGTTGAGCACGGGCGCTTCGGTACGGCGTGTTGAATGCTGATTGACGCCAACAATCACCTGGGGCTGGTCGCCCTGCTGTTCTCCATCGTGGGGGTGTGCTGCTGGGCGGAACGCTTTTCCTGGGCGGGACGGGTCTCCGCCCCGGTTCTGATCATCCTGGTTGCGCTGGTGCTCTCCAACCTCGGGCTGATTCCGCGCGAGGCGCCGAGCTATTCCTTCGTTTCCGAGTATTTCGTGATGGCGTCCATCCCGTTGCTGCTGTTCAAGGCGGATCTGCGCATGATCATTGCGGAAACGGGCCGCCTGCTGTTCGCGTTCCTGATCGCTGCCGGGGGTACGGTGCTGGGTGTCGTAACCGCTTTCCTCCTGGTGCCGGTGGGCGATGTGGGCGCCCAGGCCGCCGCCGTGATCACGGGCGGCTACACCGGGGGCGGCATGAATTTCGTGGCGGTCTCGAAAGTGGTTGGGCTGGAGGACCCCACCCGCTTCGCGGTGGTGCTCGGGGCGGAAGCGAGCGTGGCGCTTTCGTACCTGATGCTGCTGTCACTGATGCCCGCCTTCGCTTGGTTTGCGCGTTGGGATGCAGCCAAGGCGGCTCCCCACGTGCCGGCCGCCCAGTCCGAACGGCACACAACCACCGACGGCCCCGATCTGACCCACATGGGGCTGGCGCTCGGGCTGAGCCTGGCGGTTTGCGCGGTCGGCGTCGGCCTGGCGAACCTAGTGGGGCAATCGCGCTTCTCGATCCTCGCCATCACCCTCATCGCCATTGCCGTAGCCAATCTGGCGCGCAACCGGATGCAAGCGCTCAAGGGAGACTTCACCCTGGGGATGCTGCTGCTCTACGTCTTCTTCGGCGTGTTTGGCGCCGGCGTCGATCTGGTCTCCATGCTGCGCCAAGCGCCGCTGCTCATGCTCTTCGCCCTGGTCATCATCCTGGTGCATGCCGCCGTAGCCTTCGGCCTCGGACGACTGCTCGGCTTCAGCGCGCGGGAAGTGGCCGTCGCCTCCAACGCCTGCGTGCTCGGCCCACCCACCGCGGCGGCCCTCGCGGCGCGTTCCGGATGGCATGAGCTGGTCACCCCGGGAATCCTCTGCGGAATTTTGGGTTACCTGATCGGCAACTTTCTCGGCGCGGCGGTGTTCGAGTTGCTCCGGTAAGGCGCCCCGCTAGCCCGCAAGTGCCATGTGAGGGTACCCCCGTCGGCCTGCGTCCTTGTCTGCATCGTCCCGACGGAAGCCCGAACCGCCATGCATCGCCGCGACCTGCTGACTTCGACCCTGGCCGGGTCGGCCGCCCTCGCGTTCGCGCCCCGTGCGTTCGCCGCGGGCAAGCACGACTGGGCTGCCATGGCCCGCGAAGACCGGAAACCCATCCAGCCCAATCTCGCCAACGTGTACGCCGCGGGCAGCCGCGTCATGGCATCGAGCGACCATCCGTACGCCACGGAGGTGGCGCTGTGGGCGCTCGAGCGCGGCGGCACCGCGGCCGATGCGTACATGACGGCGGCCATCGCCCAATGCGTGCTGGAACCGACCATGACCACCTTGGGCGGGGGCTTCGGCATGGCGTTCTGGGAGGCGGAAACCGGGGAACTCAAGCAGGGCGGCGGTGCCTTCGCCTTTCCGAGCGGCGCGCCCGCCACGGAACCCTACGATGAGCGCAAGTCCTGGACCGCGTGGGGCGCCATGGTGCCGGGCTTCGTGCGGGGGCTGCAGGTCTGCCATGCGGCCTGGGGCAAGCTGCCCTGGCCGGACCTTTTCGAACCGGCCATCGTCTTTGCGGAACAGGGCTTCGTCCTCGACCACCTGCTGTGGGGCTACGCCAAGGCCACCCGCAAGATGATCGGCCGCTTTCCCGGCCCTGGGCGCGATGCCTGGTTCCGGGACGGCTACATGCTCGGCGTCGGCGATGCGCTCCGGCAGCCGGCGCTGGCAGCGACCCTGAAGGCGCTGCGGGACGAAGGGCCGGACTACTTCTACACCGGGCCGTTCGCCCGGGAACTTGCGTCACAAGTCCAGCGCCGCGGCGGGGGCATCACCGAAGACGACCTGAAGAACTTCGACCAAGCCTACGTCTCACCGCCTTGGAAGCCCGGCGAGGACGGCGGCACGCCCTACCGGGGATACGAGGTGGCGCCCGCTTCCGGTGCCCTCTTCCAGCTGGGGCTGCGCGTCTTCGAAGCCGCCAGCCTCAAGGGCATGGGCCGCCCGACGGAATCGGTCGAGGCGCTGCACGCCCAGGTGCGCCTCGCCCAGGAACTCTGGATTCGCGGTCGGGACCTCACCCCGGAAAACCAAGCGGAGTTCGTCTCCGAACAGCACGCCGCCGAGGTGCTGGAAGCGATCCGCAAGGGGCCGCCGCGCCCGTTCCGGGGCTTTTCCGCGGCGACCTGCGCACTGACCATCGTGGATGCCGCCGGCAACGTGGCCGCCGGCACCCATTCCAGCTCTTCGGAGCCGTTCGGCACGGGCATCAATGTCGGCGGCGTCATCCTCAACCGCGCCACCTTCATCCGCAAGTTCACCGACATGCCCAAGGGCTTCTCGACCCAGCTCTGGCTGTTTCGGGACGGCCAGCCGGCGTTGGCCATGGCGACGCCGAGCCGCTCGCTCATGGAATGCCTGCTGCAGGGCGCGGCGAACACTATCGAATACGGCATGTCCCTCACCGACGCCGTGTCCGCGCCCCGGTTCGGCCATCCGCATCCGGGGATGACCGCCATTGAGATCGAAGGGGACTTCAGCGAGGAGGTGCTGACCGCGCTGGCGGCCAAGGGACACGACCTCTACCGCGTCTCGCCGAAGGACATGAACATGGGCAGCATCCACGGTGTGCGCGTGGGCCAAGACGGCATGATCGAGGGCGTTGCGGACCCGCGGCGGCGGGGTCTCGCCAAGGGCGCCTGATACGTCAGTACGCGAGAGCGCGGCCGTTCGAGTACGCGTGAGACGCGGCCATGAGATCGCCGGTGTCGGGATCCCGGCTGATGCCGGCCCACAGGCCTTGGGTGTAGCGGCGCTGTTCGGCGGGCAGCTGTTCCACCGGCAGGCCGCTGGCCTCAAGCACCGCCTCGTCGAACTCCCCCTCCATGACCCGGACCACCCACTTGGGCACGGCTTCGGCGGACGCCTCGTCGAGGACCGGCCTCGGCAGAAAGAACGCCGGGGCGTCCACCGCCTCCTTGACGTTCATGCCGAAGTGAATGGTGCCGAACAGGGACTGGAACGTCTGCTGGTGCAGGCCCGTGGCCATGGAGGCGAACGCGACCACCGGGCGCCCGTTCCGGGTGAGGATGCCCACCTCGATCGGATCCGCCACCCGACCGCCGGGGCCAGCGGCGGCCACCATGGCCTTCTGGTTGACGGCCGGGTCGCCGATGGAGATGCCGTCGACGATGATCCCGGTCGCGCCCCACACCACGCAGTTGATGGAGTGGGTGACGGCGGTCATGTTGCCCCAGCGATCGACGGCGATCACGGTGTCCGAATGGGACGGGGGCGTCTCGGCGTACTGGGCCGGCATCGCGCCTTCCTCCATGCGCGACCACAGGGCCGCCGCGGTTTCCGGCCGGATGCGGCTCGCGTGGCTGAGATCGAGCCCCTGATAGAGCAGTTCCTGGGTTTCCGGGGGCAGCATCGACAGCATCATGTTGAAGGTGAGGTTCGATGCGCGGCGCAGGGATTCGCCGTTCGTGGACCAATGGCCGAGGGACGCGATGCCCGCCGCCTCGCCGAGGTGCAGCGCCTCGATCATGTTGACGCCGCCGAAGGACGGCAGGCCGTTCGCGTGCATCCGGTAATCCCCCACGTCCGCCTCCAGGGGCGGGCTCCAAATCACCTCGTAGGCCGCGAGGTCCTCCAGCGACATGCTGCTGCCGTCCGCCCGCACCGCCGCCACGGCGCGTTCCGCCCACGGACCGGTGTACATGTAGTCGGCGCCTTGGTCCGCGATGGCCGTGAGGGTGCGCGCCAGGGCTGGCTGGCGGAAAGTCTGCCCTGCCGCGAGCCACCCGCCGTCCGCGTTGGTGAACAGCGCCTTCGATTCCGGCAGGCGCGACAGCGTGTGCTTGCGCGGCTCAAGGTAGCTGACCAGCCGGGAGTTGAACGGTATCCCGGCCTCGGCAACATGGATCGCCGGTGCGAAGAGGTGCGGGAAGTCCAGCTTGCCATAGCGGCCATGCGCCGCCTCCACGGCCTTCATGAAGCCGCCCACCAGCGCGGTGCGCCCGCTCGGTTCGTCGGAGCCGTACAGCTCCTCTTCCGAACCCATGCCGATGGTGCCGGGAATCGACATCGGATCGTCCTCGCCGAGCACCGCGTTCCAGCCCGCGTTGAGCGAGACGATCTCGTCGGCCGCGGCGTCGTAATGCACCATGGTCATGATGCCGAAGTAGCTGATCACCGCCCCGGCGCCCAGGGCCACTTGGGTGAGCGCGGTGGTCATGGCGGCATCGACCGACGACCCGCCCTGGCGCAGGGCTTCGAGCCCCGCCCGCTGGGCGAGGGGGTGGTAGCTGCCGGTGATGGCGCCCTGGGTGCCCTCGGCCAAGGGATTGCCGGGGAAGTAGACGTCCTCCATCGCTAGGTACGCTTCCCATTCCCCTGGCGGCCAGCTGCCGGGAGACAGGTCGACCGCGGGCGCTTCGGACGATGCGACTGCCGCGGACTCGGCCGCGGGCGCGGGCTCGGGCGGGGTCGGTTCCTCCGCGCAGCCGCCGGCCAGCGCGGCGATCAGCAGCGCCCAGGCCAGATGCCGAAACCGCATCATCCGCACACCTCCGCGAAGACGCGCAGGAAGTTCTCACCGAGGATGCCCCGCACCGCTTCGTCGGAGTGTCCGCGCGCGACCAGGCCCCGGGTGAAGTTGACGAAGTCGCGCGCATCGTCGTAGCCGACCAGGTTCTGGCGAATCGTGATGCCGTGTTCCGAGCGGAATCCCAGCGCTTCCGTATTGCGGCCGATGGTCTCTTCCGCAATCCCGTGGCTGAGCATGAAGGGCCAGTCGGTGCCGATGCCGACGTGCTCCCAGCCGACCACGCCGACGATGTGGTCGATGTGATCGAGCATGACGTCAACGGTCGCCTTGTCCTTGGGCGGCGCCAGGAAGAAGGGCACCGCATAGACGCCGATCAGTCCGCCGGTGTCGGCGATGGCCTTCAGCTCCTCGTCGGACTTGGCGCGGTCGTGCATGTACACGCCCTCGGCGCTCGTGTGGTTGGCCGTGACCGGCGCCTTCGAGAACGCGCAGGCATCGAGGGTGGTGCGCCGTCCGCAGTGGGAGGTGTCGATGATGAGCCCGATGTCGTTCATCTTCTCGACCACCTCGATGCCGTAGTGGCTTAAGCCCGCGTTGGTGCGATCGGTGCAGCCGGCGCCGACAAAGTCTTGCCGGTTGTAGGTGAGCATGACCGAGCGGGTGCCCAGTGCCTTGGCCCGGTCGAACTGCTCGAGTTCCCTAGGCAGGCCTTCCAGGCCCGGCTGCGCGAACCCGTAGGTGACGTAATCGCCCGCTTCGTGGGCGGTGCGGAAATCGGCGGCCGTAGCCGCAAAGTCCATCCAAGGAATGGACTGAACCTGTTCGTTCAGGCGCTCAATGGGTTCGAGCGAACGCTCGCTCACGCCGCCCATGGCGAAGCTGGCGGCGCTGTGGCCCTTGCAGAAGACCTGCAGCGCATCGGACGCGCCCGCCGCGGTCAGCGCATAGGGCAGCTCCATGCCTTCGAGGAACCGCTGCCAAGGATTCATGTCCGCCGGCAGGCGCTCTTCGACCACGTCCTCCGGCAGCCGATCGTAGAGCGCCGGCCCCCCGGGCCCCATGCTGCACATGTCGATGCTGATGCTGGTGCGATGCAACTCGGCCGCGCGCTGCTCCTGCTCCGCGCTCAGCCCAAACTCATAGTTTCCGGACACTTCGATTCTCCTTGAACTTAAGCCGCCACAATGCCGGCAATCACAAGCGCGATTCCCGCAATTCGGCCAGGGCGCTTGAAACGTACTTCTCGACCATGCTCACCGAGACACCCATGCGTCCGGCGATGTCAGCATAGGAACACCCCTCCACCCGATGGCACAGGAACGCGCTCGCAGCCTTCTCGCTGACCCGGGCCAGGGCCCTGTCGAAAATCTCGGCCTGCTCGATCTGTTCGGCCCAAAGCGACGGGTCGTGTTCTTCGGCGTCCTTGAAACTGCCGTCGAAGGCGTCGAGGGAATCCATCTGGTCGAGCCTGCGCACGGCGCGCCGGCGCCACCGGTCGCGCAGCAGGTTGGCCGCCGCGGAGAACAGGAATCCCTTGCAGTTCGTGGGCGGGGCGCGATCCACTTGGCGGATCAGCCGAATGTAGAGTTCCTGCAGCAGATCATCGGCTTCGGTGTCGCCGACGGTGCGCTGGAAGAAGGCGCGCAACTGGCGGTGATAGGTCGTGTAACTATCGGCAACGTAGTCGTTGCGCGGCGGCGGCGCCACTGAGGCAGTGGTAGCCAGATTGTTCACATTGCCCTCCCCAGGAACCCCGTGAGAGCATGACCATACACCAATGTACGGAAACAGTACAACCCTGTATGGAGCCGTTTTCGGTACCGCTGCTTCCCGTTTGAGCTCAGTGCCGGCTCATGGTCCGGTCCACATGCGCCTCAAGCACCGGCAGGGGCATGGCGCCGCTGCCGAGGACCGCTGCGTGGAAGTTGCGGATGTCGAACGCTTCACCCAGTTTCGCCTCCTGCGCGGCGCGAATCTCCCGGATCTTCTCGAGCCCCAGCTTGTAGGCCAGCGCCTGGGCCGGCATGTCGGTGGAGTAGCGCAGGGTCTCCGTGGCGGTCTCCTCCTCGCTCGAGAAGGTATTCGCCAGCATGTAGGCCATCGCCTTCTCCCGCGGCCAGCCGAAGTGGTTCATGCCGGTATCCACCACCAGGCGGTTGGCGATGAAGGCATCGAAGAGCAGCCAGCCGTAGCGCTCGTAGGGATCGTCCAGAATGCCCATCTCCAGGGCGAGGCTCGCGGCGTAGTTGGCCCAGCCTTCGGTAAAGGCGGCATAGAACAGCGACGATAGCTTGCGCAGTTCCGTACTCGCCTCGCTCTCCCGCTGCAGGGCGATGTGGAAATGGTGGCCGGGAACCAGTTCGTGGAAGATGAGCGGCCCGGTCCAGACCATGGGGCGGCTTTCCAGTTTAGAGCCGTTGTAGCGGTAGTTGCCCCGCGGGCTTGCCGGGCTCGGTGGCTGATAGAAGCCGAAGGTCATGCCCGGCTCCGCTGCCGGGTCGAGGCGCTTGACCCCGTAGGGCGCCTCGGGCAGCACGGAAAAGTAGTCCGGGATGTGCGGTTCCACTTCGCGGATGTAGGCCATGTAGCGCTCCTCCACCTCTTCGGGGGTCTTTGCGTAGAGGCGGGGGTCCTCGCGCATGCGGTCGTGAAACTCCTCCGCGGTGCCCTCGAATTCCAGTTCGTCCCGGATCGCCTGCATCTGTTGCTGTATGTCCGCCATGTAGGCGAGTCCGCGCTCGTGGATGTCCTCGGGGTCGAGGTCCATCGTGGTCTCCTGGCGGATGGCGAACCGGTAGGCCGCCGGGCCGCCCGGGTACTGGCCGAGGCCCACCGCTTCCGGCGCACGAGCGGCATAGTCATCGCCCATGTAGTCGAGTAGCGCATCGATGGACGGGATAACCTGCTCGGAGACGACCGACTCGATGCCCGCGCTCAGGGCAGCCTGTTGCTCGGCGGTAAGCCCCGAAAGCCGCTCGGGAGCAACCGCCGCCAGGTTGCCGATGCCCGCGCGCAACGCCTCGAACACCGTCCTGGCCCCGGGGATGGCGGGCTTCGGCAGCAGGATGCCCCGTTCTTCCTGGCCTTTGAGCCGGGTCAGGTCATCGGTTACGTAACGGGCGAGATCGCGCAGCAGGCCCAGGTAGGCTTCGCCATCCGCTTCCGTTTCGAAGCGGTAGGTCCCCAGCGCCGACGGCAGCACCGAACTGAAGACGGTCCCAGCAGCATAGGGCGTGACGTTGAACTTGTGCCAGAAATGGGCCGGGTATTCGGTGGCGGATTGCAGCACGCTTTCCAGGATCGCGTAGGTGATCCGGTCGTCGTGGCTGAGCCGCGACGCGTCGATGGCTTGCAAATCCTCGAGCGCAGCCCCAGCGCTCGCCGCCTCGGCTTCGACGTAGGCGAAGCTGTTGTCCCCCAGCGACTCGATGCGCCGCCCTTCGAGCAGTTGCAGATAGGGCGAGGCATCGACCATTTTCGCCATGGTGCGGTCGGCGATGGCCAGCAGGGCGGCCGAACCGCGCTCCACGGCCACCGAATCGGGAGCCGTGCCTTCCGGCGCCGCCTGCGACCCGGCATCCGGCGCATCGCCCGTCTCCGCACAACCCGTCAGCACGAGGGCCCCCAGTATCGCCAGCGCCACCAGCGCATGGCTTCGCAGCAAATCAGTCATTGTTCCTCCAGCCTACTTCCGTGAGCAGTAATCGTCAGCGCAACGCCCGTGTCCGGGGTGCGACAAGGCAGTCCCGACACCGGTCGCGGTGTCAGAATGGGTGGACGCAGTGCCGGCCGGCGAACCCCAACCGGAAGGCCGCGATCAGAAGCCCAGCCGCAGGTTCAATCCTACCGTGCGCGGCCGCAGGCGGGTCGCCAAGTCCTCGAAACCGGGCTGAATGGCGCCGCCGGTGACCTTGCCGTCCTCGTCGAACAGGTTGTTCACGAAGGCGTAGACGCCCCAGTGATCCCCCTCCACGCCCGTGCGTACCGAACCCTGGGTGATCTTATCGCTCTCGGTGGTCACCGAGCCGAAGTTCAGGCTCCGCTCCGTGGTGTGGTCGAGGCGCAGATAGACGGTGCCCTGCAGGCCGCTTGAGCCGAGCGCCCGGCGGTACGATGCCGAAGCGGACACCGTCCACTCGGGGAACAACTGCACCCGCTGCCCGTCGGCGACCACCACGCCGCCGACATCGGTCACGGTCTCGCCGTACTTGGAGTCGCTGTAACTCCCGTTCAACGTCAACTCAAGCCCCTCCACGGGCGCGACGGTGAGGCCGAAATCGATGCCTTTGGCCTTGACCTTGCCGGCGTTGGTGATGGCGCCGAGCGCCGCCGGAATCACGCTGATCACCGTCTGCAGGTTGTCCCAGTCGATGAGGTAGCCCGCCGTCTCGACGACCACGCGCCCGTCCGCCAGCCGGGCCTTGGCGCCGATCTCGTAGCTCCAGGCCGTCTCCGGTTCCGCGCCGTTGCCGATGTCGATGCCCACTTGCTCGGCGATGAACAGCGAGATGCCCGGCTGCAGAAAGCCGCTGCGGAACCCCTTGGCGACGTTGCCATAGATCAGCCAGTCGTCGTTCGGCCGCCAGCCGAGGTTGAATTTCGGGTTGGTGGTGGAGTACTTCTCCTCGAACTCGACGGTCTCGATGATGGGCATGAAGGTCGTGAGGTCGAAGCCGGCGAGCACGGTGTCGCTGCGGTCGCGGGTATCGTCGAAATAGCGCAGGCCCACTGTCGCATCGAGCGTGTCGGTGATCGAGTAGGTGACTTCGCTGAACACCGCCCAGGATTCGCCGGTGGTATCCTGGGTGGACGGCGGAAAAGGCGGCACCTCGAAGGCGAAGGCGGTGCTGAGATCCCGGTAGTAAACCCCCGCGGTCACGTGCCAGGGGCCGAGATCGTTGGTGCTCAGCCGCAATTCCTGGGCGATGGTGTCCGCCGTGCGTATGATGTCGAACGACCCTACCCTCACCTGTTCGAAGTCGAACCACGAGGTCGAACTGACGATGTCGAACCATTGCGTGCTGATCGTGAGAATGGCACTGGCCAGTTCGTATTCCTGGTCCGTCGGGTTCAACACGCCAGGCGCGATGGCATTGCCGTAGTTGCCTGCGTCGTCGCCGTTGTTCGGGGTGCCGATGGCATTGTCGTAACTGGAGACCCCAACAACCAGATCGATGTTGTCGGTCGGTGCGAAGCGGAGCTTGGCGCGCAGCGTCTCGACCTCCCGGTCGTTAACCATTTCCTCTCCGGACTGGGGCTCGTTCAGCCAGCCGTCGTAGGTTTCCGTGGTGGCCACGAGGCGCATGGCCAGCCGGTCGTCGAGGAGCGGCACGTTCACCGCGGCCTTGACCCCGTAGTTGTCGCCGCCGCCCCGGCTGCCGGAACCGAACACGTCCACCTTGCCCTGAATCTCGTTGAAGACCGGGTCGTTGGTGATGATGCGCACCGTGCCGCCCAGCGAACTGGCGCCGTACAGGGTGCCCTGCGGACCGCGCAGCACCTCGATGCGGTCGAGGTCGAAGGTGCGCACATCGGGAACCTGGGACAGGCCGAGGAAACTGAAAGGCACCTCGTCGAGGTAGTAGCCCACCGCCCCGTCGCCGTAGAACGAGGACATGCCGCGGATGTAGATCTGGGTATCGCCGGTGCCGGTGTCTACTATGGTCGTGCCCGGCGCGCCGAGCAGGAAATCGGCCAGTTGGTGCGCGCCCATGTCCTCGAGAAAGTCCCCGTCGAACGCGCTCACCGCGATCGGCGCCCGCAGCAGCGACTGTTCGCGCCGCAACGCCGTGACGACGACCTCCTCGAGGCTGGTGACGGGCTGGTCGTCGGTGGCCGCCGCGCCCTCCTCGGCAAGTGCGGCGGGCATGGATGCGGTGAACGGCAATGCCGTCAGCACGGAGAGTAGAGCGGTCTTTCGCAATGTCATGCTTCCTTCCTCCTTCGAAATTGCATAAAATCCCACCGTATACGCTATACAAGCCGCATTTCCGCCCCCCCCCCCCCCCAATGCGTGAGTACCCCGTGCTGCGGACCAACCGATGCCGCTGCGTCCAAAGGTCCATGACTGAAGCAACGAACCAGCCGTCCGCCGTCCAGCCGAAGATGGCGGTGTCCGGCGGATACCGGAACTACGTGCTGTTCATGCTGGCCGTGGTGGCCTTCTTCAACTACCTCGACCGCATGGTGCTGTCGATGCTGGTGGAGCCCATCAAGGCGGACCTCGGCTTCAGCGACGGGCAACTCGGCCTGCTCACCGGCTTCGCCTTCGCGCTCTTCTACGCCACCTTCGGCATTCCCATCGCCCGGCTGGCCGATACTCGGTCGCGGGTGACGATCCTGTCGGTGTGCATGGCGCTGTGGAGCGCCATGACCGCCGTCTGCGGGCTGGCGCAGAACTTTGCGCACATGCTGCTCGCCCGCGTGGGCGTCGGCGTCGGCGAAGCCGGCTGCGTGCCGTCAAGCCACAGCCTGCTGACCGACTACGTGCCCGCCGAGAAGCGGGCGCTGGCGCTGGGCATCTTTCAGACCGGCGGGGCCATCGGCATCATGGTCGGGCTGATCGCCGCCGGCTGGCTGGCCGACCAGTACGGATGGCGCGCCGCCTTCTTCATTGTCGGCATTCCGGGCGTCGTGCTGGCCATCGTCGCCAAGCTCACGGTCAAGGATCCGCCCCGGGGCAACTTCTCCCCGGCGCCGGAACCCGGGGCGCAGTCGTTCAAGGCGGCGGTTTTCGGTCTTTTCCGCCGCAGAACCTTTGTCCACATCGTGATTGCTTATTCCCTGGGGCTGTTCGGCGTGTACGGCATCGGCCAGTGGATTCCCGCCTTCTTCGTGCGGGTGCATGAGATGACGCTCACCGAGGTGGGCTGGGGCGTCGGCATCGCGAGCGGACTGGGCGGAGCGGTCGGCACTTTTCTCGGCTCCGTGCTCGCGCCGCGCTACATCACCCGGGACCGCCGCTGGGAGGTCTGGTGGCCAGCCTGGGCGTACCTGTTCTGCATACCCGTTTATGCGGTCGCCTTCATCACCGACAACATCGCGTTCGCCCTTGCGCTGGTCTTCGTCAGTTCGCTGGTGGCCGGTTCAAGCGTCCCGCCGGGCATGGCCAGCGTGCAGTCGGTGGCGGAACCGCACCAGCGGGCCACGGCGGTGGCCATCGTGATGTTCTGCTCCGCCATCCTCGGCCAAGGCCTCGGACCCACGGCCATCGGCTTCACCTCCGACTTCCTCACGCCCACCCTCGGCAGCGACGGGCTGCGCTGGGCGCTGGTGATGTCGCTGGCGCTGTTCGCCTGGTCCTGGGCGCACTTCATGATCGCGGCGCGAACGGTCGAGCGGGACCGAATCTCTTAGGGCCTGGTAACAGGCCCCAACCGCCGCTCCCTGAAGAGAATCAGCCGCAGACCGCTTCGAACACCCGCATGAAGTTCTCGCCCAGGATGCCGGCGATCTGCTCGTCGTCGTAACCGCGGGCGACCAGGCCCCGGGTGATGTTCGGCATGTCCCGGTAGTCCTCGAAGCCGCGCAGCGTTTGGGTGGTGGAGACGTTGTCCTCCGGGCGGAAGCCGATTTCATCGACGATGGCACCGAGGGTCGCTTCTATGATGTCCTCGGGCGCCTGCATCGGCCAGTCGGTGCCGATGCCGACGTGCTGCCAACCGATGCGCTCGTTGATGTAGTCGATGTGGTCGAGCACCGCCTCCACGGTCGCCTCCGGGTCCGCGGAGAGGAAAAAGGGCACCGTGACCACGCCGACCAGGCCGCCGGTTGCCGCAATGGCATCGAGCTCCTCGTCGCTCTTGCCCCGGGCGTGGCCGTAAACGCCCTGGGCGCAGGTGTGGTTGGCGAGCACCGGGGTTTGCGAGGCGCGGCAACCGTCCAAGGTGGTCTGCCTGCCGCAATGGGAGGTGTCCACGACGATGCCGAGTTCGTTGCAGCGCTCCACCACCTGCTGGCCGTAGCGGGACAGGCCGGCATCCGTGGGCTCGGTGCAGCCGGCCCCGACGTAGTCCTGGCGGTTGTAGGTGAGCATCAGCACCCGCAAGCCCTCGTCGTAGGCGCGGTTCACGTCGTCGAGGTCCTGGGAGAGGCCATACACCGGCTGGCAATAGCCGTACATGGCAACCGCGCCCTCCGCTTTGGCGGCGCGGACCTGGGCGGCGGTGGTGCATTTGCGCAGCCAGCCCAGGCTCCACAGGAGATCCACCATCTCTTCGTACCCGCTCGACGCCTCGATGACGTGCGGCGCGCCCATGAGCACCCCAAAGACGCCGAGATCCACGCCGCTCTGCCGCCACCAGCGGCGAATCTCGTCGGATTGCCCGGTGGCCGCCAGGCGGTAGGGCGCGGCGATCGCCTGGCCGACGCCGGACAGGCCCTCGCCCACATCGCCGAGCGCCTGCTTCAGGAGCCGGGGATCGTAGGTCTTGAAGATGTTGGCGCCGCCCGGATGCTGATGCACCAGGTCGGCGATTAAGCACTCCTCGTGCAGCCGAGCGGCGCGCGCCTCCTGTTCGTCATCCAGGCCGAAGTCCCATTGTCCGGGTAGCGCTTGGTCAGTCATGATCGTCTCCTTGGTCATCGCGCATTCGATAGGCTGGCGGCTCCTGCCCGTGCAGGTGCTCCACGAAGTAGTTCCACATGCGCCGCAGGAAATGCCGGCCCTCGAGGCCGTGTGCACGATTGGGCGCGTAGACCATGTCGAAGTCCTTGTCGAGCTCGATGAGGCGGTGTACCAGTTGCAGGGTCGTGGCCGGCAGCACGTTTTCGTCGAGCTCGCCCAGCATGATGAGCAGCTTGCCCTTCAGGTTCTCCGCCTGGATCAGGCTATCGTTGTCGCGGTAGTTCACCGGCGTTTCCGTCGAATCGTCGTAGTAGCGGGTTTCGTTGGCGTAGAGCGCCTGGCCGTGGAACGCCTCCCAGTGGTAGTCCGGGTACATGTTGTGCAGCGAGCCCACCCCGACGTTGGAGATGCCGACCTTGAAGAAGTCCGGAAACTCCCACATGGCGCGGAAGGCCGTGAAGCCGCCGTAGGAGGCGCCGTGGATGCCCACCCGGTCGATGTCCATCCAGGGGCGTTCGGCGGCAAGCTGGCGGATGGCGGCGACATGGTCGTCGAGGCCGATCCGGTTGAGGTTTTTCCAGGAGTGATGGGAGAAATCGCGCGAGCGGTAGGTTGTGCCCCGTGCATCCACCGACACCACCGCGAACCCCAGTTCGGTGAGCGACATCTGCGGCGTCTTGCCCGGAACGGGTTTCAGCGCCTGACTGAAGTTGCGCGGCACCACCGCGGTGAGCGGGCTCGCGAACTGGGAATCGATGACCGGGTAGCGGGCTTCCGGGTCGAAGTCCGCCGGCTTGTGGAGCACGCCGTACAGGTCGGTGACGCCATCGGCGGCCTTCACAACCACTTCCTCGAGGTCGCGCCAGCCGGCTTCGTAGAGCCCCGTGGCATCCGCCGCCTCGAACTCGGCCACCAAGCTGGCATCGGCGGTTCTGCGAATGACGCTTCGGGTCGGCACCGTGGGGCGGGAGTGGCTGTACGCCACGTAGTCTCCGCTCGGCGAGACCGGGGGCCGGGCGGAGGCGCCGTCGAAGGCGAGCACGTCGTTGTAGGGGGAGGCGATGAGATGGTCGCCGTGCTCCGGTGTGAGCAGGAGGAGCCCCTTCCCGTCGAAGCCGACCCGGTAGAGGTAGCGGTAGTAGGGATTGCCGGGTTCCCGGCCGCTGCCGGTGAAGTAGATGAGCTGGCGCTCCGCATCGACGTCGATGATGTCCCGCACCAGCCAGTCGCCGCCGGTGATACGGTTCTTCAGCTCCCCGGTGGCGCCGTCGTACAAGTACAGGTGTCCCCAGCCGTCGCGCATGGAGAACCAGATGACCTCCGCGCCGTCTCCCACCACCTCGACGTTCGGCGGGTTGTAGGAGGTGGAATTGGTGTCGAAGCGGGGCGTCGCGTGTTCCTCGATCACCACCCGGGGCTTGCCGGTGGCCAGGTCGATCTCGAACAGGTAGGCGCCGCTCAGGTTGTCCGCCCAGGCGAGCGCCCGCAGCAGCCTGCCGTCCTCGCTCCACCAGACCTTGCGCAGCGCCGTCATGTCCTGGTGCAGGTGGAACAGCTTCTCGTAAGGCAGGTCCAGAGACACTTGAGTGCCCTCGGCGACATCGATGACGGACCAGGTCAGGAGCGCCGGCTTTTCACCGGTGAGGGGAATCCGCGGCAGGTAGACCTTCGGCCGGTGCGTGCCGTCGTCGGGGGCCGTCTCGACGAAGGGGTAGACGGCGACATGACGGTCGTCGAGGCGCGTGGCGAGCACTTTCTTTGAATCGGGCGACCATTCGGTTTCCATCGGCACCTGCCGTTCCCCGGAGCGCGATCGCGGAATGTAGGACGCCTTCCAGTTGCCGTAGTAGAGCCCGTAGCCGTTGTTCGGTTCGCCGTCGTCGGTCAGCGCGGTCCGCTCGCCGGTCGCAAGATCGAGCAGGTGCAGGTTGGCCGCCTCGGTGTAGACGGCCAGCCGCTCGTCGGGGGAGACGAGCAGCCCGGGTTCCGGCAGGGGTTCGTCCCCCGGCACGCAACCGACCGGTTCGGTGAGCGTGCAGCGCACCGGCTTTTCGTCGATGGCGAACGCGATGGCCCCGCGGCCCTCTTCGAAGCTGAACTCGGTGAACGGCAGCTTGTGTGCATCGATTTGGGCACCGGCTTCGGCATTGGCATCGGCTTCGGCCGCTTCATCGTCGGAGTCGGCTAGGCCCGACGCCACCAGCGCCTCGGCAACCGCCGCATGGTCGAAAGCCGCGCGTTTCTTCCCAGTGGCCGCATCCACCTCGGTGAATGCATGCCCCTGCCCTGTCTCCCGCAGGTACCAGAAGCGGTCTTCCTCACCGATCCAGTACACCTCGGGCAACAGGTTCCTGACGCGGGGGTTGGTGGTCGCATCGAACGGAACCACCCAACGTTCCGCCCGCGCATAGTCCTTGGCGGTGATCTCCGCCAGAACGCCAGCCGCTGCACCGAGCGCAGCCAATCCAACGGCAAGCCTGATGAAAACGACTCTCATAAGGAACGCTGTACCCGCATGAATTGACTCTCTCAGCACTTGGACGCAGCAAGTGAAGCCATCCCCAATCGGGGTAGTGGTTCAGTTTGACTTTCGCTTGGCCGGGGTAGGCATGGGCATGAGGAACCCGTCCGGGGCGCGGAGGTAGGGGAGCGCCTCAATTTTGCCCAAGATCAGCCGTTGATTCCTTGTAGCTAAATGGCTACAGTGCGGGCAATGATCAAGGTTGCGAGATACATTGGAAGCGATGGCTCGGACGGATTCGGTTCATGGTTCAAGAGGCAGGATTCGGAGGTGCGCGCGAGGGTGCAGACTCGCCTGGATCGGGTGGAGTTGGGCAACTTCGGCGACCATCGTGCGGTTGGCTTTGGAGTCTTCGAGCTTCGCATTCATCACGGCCCGGGATACCGTGTGTACTACGGGCGGGATGGGGATGAGCTTGTGATCCTGTTGGCCGGCGGGGCGAAGAAACGGCAACAGCGCGACGTCGATAGAGCGGTTGAAAACTGGAATGCCTACAAGCGGGAGAAAAGAAATGCCAATCAAGGATCATAAGGCGAGTGAATTCCTGCAAACGCCGGAAGACATCGCGGCCTACCTGAACGCCACCATTGAGGAGATGGACGACCCGAGGCTGCTCATGAAGGCGTTTCGCAACATTGCCGAAGCCCAGGGCGGCGTGTCCGAGCTCTCGCGGCGCGCGAAGGTGGACCGGGTCGCGCTGTCGCGGGCGTTGTCCGGCCGCAGGCATCCACGCCTCGACACGCTGGCAAAAGTGGCGGATGCCTGTGGGGTAAAGCTCCAGTTCTCCGCGTAGACAAGGAACAAGTACACAGAAAAAGAACTGAGACACACAAATAGGGGTTCCGGCGGCCAGTTCGAGGGCGGGACGCCCTCGCTCCGGGGAGCCTTCAGCTTATCTACGGAAAGTCCGCTCGACATCAGCGAAAAGCCAAAACGAGAATTGCTGAACGCTTTCGCCTCACCTGTTCCGCCGGTGAGAAATCGCCTCAGTTGTGGTCTGCGCGCCCGTGCCGCGTCTGTGTCCACGCAACCACAGCCAGGAAAAACACCCATGCCAAAGTACCGCACCTGCCTTGGCCGGGCGCTGCTCCTTGTGGCGGCCCTCGGCCTGTCCGCCGCCGCCCAGGCCAGCGACCTGCCGGAACCGCGCTACACCGAATGGAGCTGGGAGAAAGAGATTTTCGTGCCCATGCGCGATGGCATCCGGCTCTCCACCGACGTGTTGCTGCCGGAAGGGGCCGAAGGCAAGCTGCCCACAGTGCTGGTGCGTACGCCCTATCACAAGGAAAACACCCACTGGGCGCTGTTCGGCCCCTGGGACACCCTGTTCCTGCAGCAGGGCTACGCGGTGGTGATCATGAACGAACGCGGGCGGCACTTCTCGGAGGGGTACTACGAGAACTACCTGGAGGGCGCGCGCCACGACGGCTACGACTCCGTTGAGTGGATCGTCAACCAGCCTTGGTCCAACGGCAAGGTGGGCACCTTCGGGTGCTCGTCGTCCGGCGAACATCAATGGGCCATGGCCTCCACCAACCACCCCGGCCACGCCGCCATGCTGCCGCTGGCATCCGGCACCGCCGTGGGCGACATTCCGGGCAACGACACCCGCGGCGCCATCTACCGGGGCGGCATCCCCATGGTTGGCCTCTGGGCTTGGTGGTATCGCGACATGTCGCCGAGCGAACGTTTGCTGCTGCCACCTGGCACGACGCAGGAGCAGCGGATTCGTCTGCGCGACACATTTTCGCTGCAGCCCCAAACCCACTTCTATCCGCTGGAGAACGGCACGATCAACTCGTCCGGGCACAAGAACGCCATTGAGGAAACGCTGGACATGCTGCCCAGCAAGGACGTCATACGGGCAGTCGGCGGCGCCCTGACGCCCTTCGACAAGTACGTCACCTGGGGCCCGGCCGATGAACGCTGGGATGCGGTGGAACAGATCGGCGCCGGCGATCAGCCGCGGGTGCCCGCGCTGCACCACAACACCTGGCACGACGTGGGCGTGGGCGAGATGATCCGCCTGTTCGAATACCTGCAGTCCATGGACACGCCAAATCAACACCTGATCATCGGCTCCGGCCCGCACTGCGCCGCCCTGCAGGAGGAAGCGATCATGGCCGACCTGCGTTTCGGCGACCTGCACGTGGGCGATGCCCGCTACGGCGGCAGCGACCGGGGCTATGCGAAGCTGTTCCTCGACTGGTACGGCCACTGGCTGAAGGGCGAGGACAACGGCATCACCGACATGCCCAAGGTCCAGTTGCACGTGAAGGGCAAGGGCTGGATCACCGGCGACGTGTGGCCGCTCAAGGAAACCCAGTTCACCACCTACTACCTCGACAGCGACGGCCGTGCCGAAAGCCGCCTGGCGAGCGGCGTGCTGTCAACCGACGAGCCGGACGGCGCCGCCATGGACACCTGGGTGTACGACCCCTCGCTGCCCGTGCCCTCCCGGGGCGGCGGCTGCTGCGGCGATGCGATGGCGCTGGACCAGAGCGACATCGAAATCCGTTCCGACGTACTCACCTACACGACTCCGGTGCTTGAGGAGGGCCTGACCATCGCCGGCCCAATCGACGTGGTGCTGTACGTCTCCTCCTCGGCAAAAGACACCGACTTCATGGTCAAGCTGGTGGATGTCTATCCCGACGGCACGGCCATCAACCTGATGGACGACGCCATCCGCGCCCGGTACCGCGAGGGCTTCGACAAGCAGGTGTTCATGGAGCCGAGCGGCATCTACAAGGTGCGACTGACCAACCTAGTCACCGCCAACCACTTCCCGGCCGGGCACCGCATCCGCATCGAGGTGGCGTCGAGCAACTTCCCGGTGCTCGAACGCAACCTGAACACCGGCGGCAACAACTACGACGAGACCGAGTGGGTGGTGGCCGAGAACAGTGTGCATCACACGCCCGAGCACCCGTCGCACATCGTGTTGCCGGTATTGCCGGAGTAGCGGGAAACTAGGCTCCTCAGGATCATTCGGGCTGCGTAAAGAACGCAGCGAAGAAGGCGCTGGCATCCGGGTTGCCGCCGAGTTCCAAGTAGGCACGGCGGAATTCGTCGCGCGAAATGGCCGGATTGTCATCCAGGAAGCTCGATACGGCCGCTGTGTCGGTGCCGTGCTCGCGCAGGTCGCGGGCGCCTTGGATGAAAGCCTCGCTGTCCCAGTCGTTCCGGGTGGCGGCCAGGTCCGGATTGGGCAGGGCGCCGTCGGCCGCCCGCTGGATTTGGTTGTCGGACACCGGGGTGGGGATGGCGATCGCGTAGTTGAAGGCGGCGGTGAACAGCACGCCGCGCACATAGGAAACCTTTTTCGCCCAGTCGGCGCCGGAGCCGCGCTCGGCGACCGCGGGCACGGTTGAATCGTAGAGCAGCCAGTTCTCGATGAAGTTGCGCACCATCGTGATGTCCGGGACGATATCCGGGACAGCCCAGTTGTTGGTGGCGTAAACCACGGCGGTGTCGAAGTTGGGCCAGGCGATGCCCCAGTTGTGCCAGCCGTACATGTGGGCGCCGCCGTGCTGGACGTTGTAGGCGGGCTCGCCCACCTTGTCGAGCATCCAGGCGAGGCCCATCTGCATGCCGCCCATGCCCTCGGCCTGGGGGGTGAGCGCCAGTTCGACGGTTTCGGGCTTCAGGATGCGCGCGCCCTGGAACTCGCCCCCGTTCAGGAACGCTAGGAAGAAGCGCACGAAGTCGCCGGGCGTGGCGACGAAGCCGCCCGCCGGGAACTCGCCGAAATAGACCGCCGGAGTCGGGACCCAGACCGAGCCCATGGGCATGTAGCCGGTGGACCTGCGTTCCCAGATGTCCGGGCGGATATGCTCCGCGTCCTGCACCGGCGGATACTGGGAATGGCGCATGCCAAGCGGCTCCATGAAGTGCTTCTCGACGTAGTCCGAAAACGAAAGCCCCTCCGGGTTGTTTTCCTCGACGATGAGCCCGAGCGTGCCCATGCCAAGGTTCGAGTACATGAACGTCTCGCCCGCCTCGGCAAACCAGCGGGGCAGGACGTCGCCGCCGGAAATGGGCACGAGGTCGCGGCCGTACTCCGCCTCGATCGCCCCGCGCAGCGGCGGGGGCCGCTCGAACAGGCTGAGCGCGGCATCCGCGGACAGGCCCGGGCGGTGGATCAGCAGGTCGCGGACCGTAATGTCGCGCCCGCCCAAGGGGTTCTGCACCGCGAATGGCAGGTAGTCGTTGATCGGCCCGTCGAGCTCGAGCGCGCCGTCCTCGACGAGCTTCATGATCGCCATGCCGGTGTAGAGCTTGCCCATGGAACCGGACTTGAACACGGTCTCCGGAGTCATCGGCCTGCGCTGGCCGAGATCCGCATAGCCGAAACCGGCCTCCCAGACGACCTCCCCCCGGCGGGCGAGGGCGATGTTCAGCCCCGGCGAACCGTAGGCGCGCATGACCATCGGGATGAAGGCGCGCAGGGCGTTGACGAGCCGCAGGTCCTGCTCGTTGTTCGTGCGCAGGTTCTCGCTCACCGGAATGTCACGCTGCGGCGGCGCCTGTTCGGCTTGCTGCGGCAGTGCCGCTGGTGACGTCACTTCCGGGCTTTGCCCAGCTTCATCGGTCTGCGGCGTACAGGCTCCGAGAGCGAGCGTTAGGAGTGCGCCGACCAAAGTTACGGTTCGATCAAACACGTCTTTCTCTCTCAGTCATCCTGGCCCAGCGCCCAGCCATCGAAGTAGGGCGACAGCGCGCCGCGCCGGATGCCCGTTTGCGGATCGACGTGGATGCCGACCCAATATCCGCGCCAGCCGCCCGCGGTCTCGGGCGGCACCTCCTGCATGGGCTGTTGCATGGCGCGAACTTTGGCGAGCAGTTCCGCGTCGAAGGCGCCCTCCTCGACTGCCTGGGCCGCGGGATTCTCAGCATCGACCCCCATCGCCCGGTCCATGCCGCCGCCCATCGGCCGCAGCACCTGGGGGCTCTCGGCGGCGGCCTTGGGATCAAGGCCGTACTCCAGGACGTTGACGATGGCCTGGTAGGTCTGCTCATGCACGCCCATGCCGATGCTCGAGGAGACCAACACGGGTTTGCCACCCTTGGTGATCAACACCGGGTTGGTCTCGACCGGCAGCCGCCGGCCCGGGCCGGCGCGGGCGATCTTGGTCTGCTGGTACTTGCCCGAATCGGCGATGGCCACGCCGTCGACGAAGATCCCGGTCGTGCCCCAGAGCGCCGTGTTGATGGTGTGCAGAAGTGCCGCGGCATTGCCCTCGGCATCCACCGCCACCACCGCATCGGAGTGGTTGCCTGAAGCCGCCTCGGGCCGCCATTCGTAGGCCGCGACATTGAGTTGATCCCAGCCATCGGTCTGCATCGCCTGCCACAGCTTTTTCGCCGCTGCCTTGCTCGTGCGTTGCGGCGGCGCCGTTGCAATCCCCGGCGCATGCCGCCCGATCAGCGCCGTGGGGGTGACGTGATGGGTGAGCGAGGTGCCCATGATGTCCATCAGGCGGGCGATGCGGGTGAGCCGGAACAGGGCCTCCGGGGATTCGGTGTAGTGGCCGAGGCTGCCAAGGTCGGCCAGCTCGACGAGATTCAGCGCCTCGACCATGTTGACGCCGCCAAGATTCGGCTGGGCGGTGGCGTGGACGTCGTAGCCGCGGAAGGTGGAACGGAGCGGCGCCCGCCAGATCGGTTCGTAGCGCTTTAGGTCCTCAAGGGTCATCTTGCCGCCCTCGGACTGCACCGCCGCAACCAGCTTTTCGGCCCAAGGCCCTTGGTACATGTAGTCCGCCCCCTCGGCCGCCACCCGGCGCAAGGTGCCCGCCAGTTCCGGCTGGCTGAAACGGTCGCCGCTGACGTACCAGCTGCCGTCCTCCTTGGTGAAAACGGCTTTGGTCTCGGGGCGGCGGGAAAGCACGTCCTTGCGCGCCGCGATCATGCCCTCCAACATGGGCAGCACCTCGAAGCCCTCCTCCGCAAAGTAGATCGCCGGCCCGAACAGCGCCGCGAACGGCAGCTTGCCAAAGCGCCCGTGGGCCGCCTCCAGCCCGGCCATGAATCCCGGCACCAGGGACGCGCGCCCGCTCGGCACGCCGTCGCCCGGTATCGAGAGCGGATCGTCCTCGCCCAGAACCGTGTTCCAGCCCCCGTTCAGGTGATGCACCTCGCCGGTGGCCGCCTCGAAGACCATCAGGTCCATGAAGCCCGCATGGCTGACGCAGCAACTCGCCCACAGCGTGATCTCCGCCAGCGCATGGGTCATCACCGCATCGACGGCGCTGCCGCCCCGGTTGAGCGCCTCAAGCCCCGCGCGGGCGGCCGCCGCGGCGGTGGTGCTGACGACGATCCCGGTTTTCGATTCCGCCAGCGGCTTCTCGGCCCCGAACAGGTTCTCAAAGCGCTGCAGTTCGCCCTCCGGCCAGGTTCGCGGCGACAGGTCGACCTCGTTCGCCAACGCGAGACTGGGGACGAAACACAACAGCAAGGCGGTCAGGCGCAGCATGCGGTTCTTCCTTGAAACGTGTTGCCCGGCAAGACGCACTGCACGGGGATGGCCCTCACCACAGAGGACTACATCCTGTGCGAGTCCCCCCATCGGATCCCAGCAATTCTCACTTTGGCTTTTCGCTGATGTCGAGCGGAACGCCCCGGAGCGAGGGCGTCCCGCCCTCGATGGATTCCTCTGTTCAAATCGAGGGCAAGATGCCCTCGCTCCGGCATAGAGAGAATTGCTGATCAGATCCCGTACAGCCGCCAGGCCCCGATCGACAGCACCGGCGCCACGAACAGGAAGATCCCAAACCAAGCCAAGGTGCCGTACCCCTGCGCGACTAGGGCGACGATGCCGAAGTTCGATAGCAGCAGGCTCGCCAGCACGGCGCCGGCGGCGATCAGCGCGTGCAGCCGCGGCGTGAGCGTGCGGCCGCGCCGCTCCAGCCACCAGGCATCCAGCCGCTCGTTGATGCCCTGCAGTATGCCGACGCCGGTCTGGGCGATGGTGACGAAAAGCACGATCACGTACACCGTCGCAGCTGCCGGCAGGGCCAGGCGCAGAATCGTCCAGTAGGTCGGCAACGCCTCCTCCAGGATTTGCGGATAGCCCGCCATGAAGGCCAGGTGGCACAGCACCGCCGGCAGCGCGCCGAGCACCCCGCCGACCAGGCCGGCACCCCAGGCCTGGGCACGGGTTTCGATGTGATCGGTGGCATAGAGCAGCACCGGGACGAGCATGGCGGTGTACAGGAAGAAGCGCACACCGCTCCGCCACCAGCCGGATTCGAGCTCGACGGCGGTGAACGCTCCGGCAATTGCCTCGCCCATGTGCATGAACACCAGCACCGTATAGACGATCAGCAGCAGGCTCATCAACAGGCCCCAAGCGGTGAGGGTGCGCTCGATCCACTGCCGGCCGCTGTAGTTGAAGGTCACCACGATCAGCAGCATCAGGCCGACCCCCGCCACGAAGGGCATGCGGAAGCTGTCGTGAAGCACCTGTCCCGCGGCGGATCCGGCGACCGCCAGCACGAGTACGAAGGCGACGATCATCACCGCCTCGTAGAGCATCCAGCCGGGACCGAGCAGCGACTTGATGAACAGGCGGTAGTCGCGCACCTCGAAGCGGCGCGCGTAGTCGAAGGTAACCGCCAGGACCAGGCCGAACAGCACGCCGATCAGCACCGTATTGGCCAGCCCGCCCCAGGGGCCGGCGCTCGAGACGTATTCGACGACCTCCCGGCCCGTGCCGTAGCCGCCGCCGACGATCACCGACTGAAAGACAGCGCCGGGCACGATCCAGGCTTTGAACCACTTGATCATCGGTGGAAAGCTATCGGAGCGAGCGCACTCTCTCGATGACGTACCGCCGAATTTCGTCCAGGTCCCGCAACGCCAGACGGGAAAGCTTGATGGACATGCCGAGCGGCTATTCGAAACCCGCTTCCGGCTCGAATGCCAAAGGATCGAATTCCTCGAATCCACCCGCTTCGGCCACACGCAACGCCTGCTCCAGTTCCGCCTTCAGCGCGTAGAACTGGCGGGCGCCATCCCGTTCCATGAGCATTCTTACACCCGCACGCACGACCTCACTGAGATTCGCGTAGGCACCCGACTTGATCTGGCCGTGAACATAGTTCTCCATCTGTTCCGTGAGGTGAACGTTTGGCATTCAGGCTACTCCAACTGTCCAATACTGACAGATACTGACAGGGTTGTTCGCGCCGGTCAAAGTAGCAGAATAGTTCACATGGCTAGCCGTTTTCGCTTGCTGACCCCCGCCGCCATGGCCCGCACCGCTCCGGCAGCCGTTTCCGAACCCCGCGCCGCAGACGGCGGCAGGTTGACGATCGCGCATGTCACCAGCATCGACAGTGTCCACTGGCCGGGTTAACGCAAGGCGGCGGTTCCTGCGCAATTCCACGCTGGTTGCGGGAATGCCGCTGCTGGCGCCGGTGCTCTTCGGGTGCGCCGGTGGCCGAAAAAGCGAAAAGCTCGCCCATAGGCGAATCAGCGACGAAGAACCACTGGAGAATCAATGACTGGACATAGCAAGCTTCCAATCCTCGTGGCGGCAGTCGTTCTTTGCATCAACAGTCCGATTCAGGCCGATGCAGGCGAGGGCGCTCCGCCGACGGAAGAAACTCCCAAGAGCATCCCCTTCGAGAAAGGTCCTTACGAAGTGCGGGTCGAGCGCAGCCACTTTGTTGAGATGCGCGATGGCGTGCGGCTGATGACGGACCTCTATTTCCCGGAGGGCCAATTCCCGGAGGGCCATGCGGGCAAGCTGCCGGTAATCCTTGAGCGCACGCCCTACAACAAGGCCGCTCACCGCAATTCGGATCCCGACGAACCAATCAATCTCCGCTCCATCGGCTATTACTACGCCAGCCACGGCTATGTTGTCGCGGTTCAGGACCGCCGCGGCAAGTTCGAGTCCGAGGGTGATTACACCATCGGATACGGGGATGTGAATGACGCCCGGGACACGCTCGACTGGTTTGAAAAGCAGGTTTGGTTCAATGGCCGCGTGGGCATGATCGGCTGCTCGATTCCCGGCGGCAATGTGGTGAAGGCGGCGATGTCCCGGCACAAGACCCTCAAGGGACTCGTTCCGCAATCGGCGGCTTTCGGGCACGGCACCGCCGGCGGCACCATGGCCAGGGGGTTCCTTCGAGGCGGCGTGCAAAACATGACGATGCCGCTATGGACGCACTCGTCGGGTTCGAAGCTCTTCTATCGGCCATCCATGCGCCTCGACCGGGAGGAGTACCTCAAGATAGTCGATTTGTTCGAACCGGCACCGAACGTGCCCTCCGTTGCTGAAATGTTCGATCCCGACACAGGGCACATTACCAAGGAAACCATGGACACCCTGCTGCATCTTCCGGCTGTCGAGATAGACGATTTGATGGGTTCACCGCCGTCGGATTGGGACGACATGATCGCCGATGCGCCGATGGGACCGTTCTGGACCGGTGGCGACTATCTCGACGACGAAGACCAGGTCGAGGGTGGCGGCCTGCACATCAACTCCTGGCATGACTACGGCGTCAACGAGACGTTCCTGCAATTCGAGCATTTCCGGAGGAACGCGGAGTCGCAATGGGCGCGGGACAATCAGTACGTGATCATTGGTCCGCTTGGCCATTGCGCGCTGGAAGGCCTCACCTCGCAAACGATGAATGGCGAGCGTGCGCTTGGAGATGCCCGCTTTGACGCTTGGGGCACTTACTTGAAGTGGTGGGACTACACGCTCAAGGAGATCGACAACGGGTTCGAGAAAACGCCAAGGGTTCAGTACTTCCTGCCCGGCGCCAATGAATGGCGCTCCTCGAGCGATTGGCCCATACCGGGCACGGAACCGCGCAGACTCTATCTCTCAAGCGGCGGAGCGGCCAATACGCGACTCGGTGACGGTGAATTGACCTGGGCACCGCCCTCGGCCGCGGGGCATGACAGCTATGTCTATGATCCGGCGGACCCGGTCATCGTCGAATTTGCGAAATCCGTATTCGCGGGAGCATTCGACCGAGCTGAGGTGCAAATGCGCAACGACATTCTCGTCTATGCGACGCCGCCGCTGCAGGAGCCGGTTGAAATGACCGGCAGGATGAACGCCAGAATTTGGCTGTCGACGGATGTTCCCGATACCGACCTGACCGTCACCATTGTCGATGTCCTGCCCGACGGTCGGGCTTTTCCGATACAAAAGAGCATGCTTCGGCTTCGCTACCGCGAAGGCTACGACAGGGAGGTCATGATGAAGCCGGGCGAGGTTTATCCGATCGATTTAGACCTGCTGGTCGCGGCCAATCAATTCAATCCGGGACACCGCATCGGAATAGACATCACCAGTTCCGAGTTTCCCAGCTATGCCCGAAATTTGAACACCGGCGGTGACAACGCACGGGATACGCGATATCAATCGGCGACGGTCAACATTCACCATGGGGCGGACACGGCCTCCTACATCGAATTGCCAATAATCACCGGTGACGCGCCGAAGCTTTACTAGATGCCTAGCCGGGAGGATCTGATCCATCACTTCCACGACGCCTCGCCCCAACTTCAATCTTTGCCCACCTCGTACCCCTCCGGCGGCCGCATCCTCAACAGGTGGGTCACGAAATAGTCCCATTGCCGGCGCAGGAAATAGCCGGTCGCATCGCCCGGCGCGTGCGCCGCATTCGGCAAAATCAGCAGGTCGAAGTCCTTGTTGGCCTTGATGAGCGCATCGACCACCGCATAAGTGTTGCCGGGATGCACGTTGTCGTCCAGCGCCCCGTGCACCAGGAACAGCTTGCCTTTCAGGTTGCCAGCGAGGTGCGCGTTCGAGCCGGCCTCGTAGAAGGCATCGTCGGTGTCGCCCTGGTAGCTCTCGCCCCAGATGGGCAGGTAGGTGCGCGGGTCGTGATTGCCCGCGCCAGACACCGCCACCTTGTAGAAGTCCGGATAGCTCAGTATGGCGTGGGTCGAGGCGTAGCCGCCGCCGGACCAGCCATAGATGCCCACCCGCTCCCTGTCGATATAGGGCCGCTCCGCCGCGAGCTGCTCGATGGCGGCGACATGGTCGACGAGGCTGCCGGCGGCGCCGAGCAGGTTTACCCCCGGCGGAAAGTGGAAGTCGCGGCTGCGCCCCGGCGTGCCGCGGCCATCGACGGTCATCACCACGAAGCCCAGCTCCGCCATGGACTGGGCGCCGAACCGGCTGAACAGCGAGCCCGCGAACTGGTGGGGTTCGCGCCAGATCTGGGGGCCGGGATAGATGGAGTCGATGAGGGGATAGGACCGCTCGGGGTCAAAGTCCGCGGGGAAGAACAAGGCGCCGTACAGGGTGGTCTCGCCGTCGGCGGCGGTCACGGTGAAGGGCTCCGGGGGGACGAAGCCGTCCGCCTCCAAGGGCGAGGGGTCGGCGGTTTCGAGCACCGCGACCAGTTCGCCCTCGTTGGTCAACAGCTCCGTGCGGCCAGAGTCGGTGGTCGTGCTCCAGCTTACGACCAGATGGCCGCCGTCGGGCGAGAAAGGAGAAGCGGTCGCGACCAAGGCCGTCACTGAGCCATGATTGCCGGGACTGGGCGTGATCCTCGCGAAGTCCGACCCGTCCACATCGACGCCGTAGATGAAGTGATGGTACGGATTGCCCTCGGCCTCGGCTTGCGAGCCGAGGAAGTACAGGCGCCCCGCCTCCCGGTCCACGTGCATGATCGCTCCGACGTTCCAGTCCCCGGAAGTGATCTGGGCCACCTTGCCGTCGCCGTCCTTGCGGTAGAGGTGCCCGTAGCCGCCTTCGTCGGAGAACCAGACCAGCCCGCCGTCCGCGAAGTCCACCACCTGGGGCGGCAGCGGCGTGGCCAGACCGGGCGAGGACGTGCGTTCGCTTACGCGGTCCACTTCCATGCGGACCGCGCCGGTCTCCAGATCGACGCGATGGATCGAGAACCCGCGGGCGAACGGCTTGCGATGCACGAATCCGAACCCGCGGGCGTCCTCCCGCCACCAGACTTCCCTCGAGTCGGGGCCAGTAATGGCGGCGTAAGTGAGTTCGATGTCCGGGTAGTCGATGTCCGCGCGCTCACCGCTCGGGATGTCGAACACCACGAAGCGGCCCCGGGGCTTGACCGCATCGCGCGCGAACGCGTAGCGCATCGTATGGGTGCGCGGCCGTCGGCTGCCGTCGGCGGGGACGTGCTCGATGATCGAGAGTTCCCCAACGCCGCGCTCGTCGACCCGCTGGGTGAGCAGCTTGGTGGAGTCCGGCGACCACTTGACCTGAGGGGCGTGCCCGCCCATCAGCCGCTGCATGGTGATGTAGGAAACGCTGGTGCCGAGTTGCCCGCCGTAGTGCCAGGCTTCCTCGCCATCCGTGGTCAGCTGGACGCGGGTCTCCCCGTCCGCCGAGCGGACCCAGAGGTCGTGGTCCTGGTGATAAGCGGCCCATTTGCCGTCTGGGGAAGGCGTCTCCAAGGGCGTGAACGGCGGCGCGGAGGGCTCGGACGCCGTGCAGGCCTCCGCCGTGCATCGGTAATGGTCGTCTCCGGCAGCGAAGTCGATGCCGCCGTCGTCGTTGAAGGTGAAGGCATCGAACGGCAGCGTTGTTGGGGTGTGTTCCCCGTCCTCGTCCAGCCGGGAAAGTTCACGGGCGACCAGCGCGTGGTCGAAGGAAGGCTCCCGCTCCCCGGTCGCGACCGTGACGGTCACGAACTGCCCGCCGCCGCCCACCACGGCGCGCTTGTACCAGAAGCGGTCGCCGGCGCCGATCCAGTGGGGCGTGATCGACGCGTTCAATACATACCGCTCCTGCCGGTCCGGCAGAAAGCGCTCGGCGCGCCGGTAGGCTTCGGCCGGGACCCTTGCCAACGCTACCGTGCCCGCCGCCGGGTCCGATTCCTCCGCGGCTTCGTCCACGGCCGCGGGTTGGCAACCCCAGGCGATGGCCAGCAAGGCGGACCAGCGGAGGAATCGCGCAGGGCCCCTCATTCGAACGGCTTCAGCATCTCGACTAGGAACCGCTTCTTCAGCTCCATGTTGTACTCGCCCGTCTTGCCCATGGCCCCGTGGCCGGTGTCCGGATAGATCATCATCCGGTGCTGCTTGCCGAGGCGGATGAGGTGCTCGGTCATTTGGAACATGTCCGCCTGGGTGCCGGTGTCGTTGATGCCGCCCACCTGCAGCAGTTCGCCCTTGAGCAGCGGCGCGAGCGCCAGGGCGTCGGCGGCATCGTAGGCCGCCTTGTTCTCCTGGGGCATGCCCAGATAAACCTCGTAGAGGGTGAAGCGGCGCGAACTGTAGCCGGGCACCTCGCTGATGCCGACCTTGTAGAGGTCCGGCGCCTGGGTCATGGCGCGGAAGGTGAAGTGGCCGCCCCAGGAGGCGCCCATCACCCCGACGCGGTCGAGGTCCATGTATGGCAGCCGCTCGCCAAGCTGCCGAATGGCGCCCGCGTGGTCGTCGATCTCGAACTGCCCCCAGTTCATGTACACGGTGTCGTGGAACGCCTTGGAGCGCTCCGGAGTGCCCCGGCCATCGAGGATCACCACCAGCATGCCGAGCTGGGCCAGCGCCCGCGGGAAGTTGACCGAGCGCCCCAAAAGCGCCCCGAAGGGGCCGAGATCGTCACCGAAGTCCATCGGCCGCCAGACGGTCTGCGGCCCCGCGTAGATGTACTCCACCACCGGGTACTTCTTCTCCGGGTCGAAGTCGTTGGGGAAGTGCATCGTCACCCACAGGTCCGTCTCGCCGTCCGCCGCCTTGACCACATGCTCTTCGGGCGCCACGAAACCGAACGCCTCGAGGCGGCCGATATCCGCCTCGCCAAGCACGCGAATCAGGTTGCCGTCCGCGCGCCGCAGTTCCGTGCGCGGGGGCGCATCGACGTTTGAGAAGGCATCCACGAAATACTCCGCCGACGGGGAGATGCTGGCGTTGTGCTGGCCCTTGCCCTCGGTGAGTTGCGCAAACCCCCGGCCGTCGAGGCCGACCCGGTAGAGGTGCGTGTCGTAGGGCCGGGATTGGTCGCCGTGCCCGGTGAAATACACCCAGCCGTTCTCCTGGTCGACGCGCACCACGTCCTTGACGGGCCAGTCGCCGCTGGTGAGTTGCCTCACGAGCCGACCGTTCATGTCGTAGCGGTAGAGGTGATCCCAGCCGCTGCGCTCGGAATTCCAGATGAATCCCGAGCCGTCCGGCAGGAGAAAGAAGCCGGTCTCCGCCGCCCAGATGGCCTCGTGGTGGTTGGTCAGAAACGTGTCGGATGCCTCCGTCATAACCGTGCGCACTGCCCGGGTCACCGCATCGACCGCGAGCAGCTCCACGCTGCTGAGCACCCGGTTGTAGCGGGCGACGATCAGCTCCGAGCCGTCCGGCAGCCAGGTGAGCACGCGCAGGTAATGATCCCTGTTGTCGCCCAGGTCCACATGCCTCGGCTGCCGGGCGTGGATGTCGAGCAGATGGAGTTCCGAGCGGTACAGGTTAGCGCCGGCCGGAATGGTGATGACTTCCCGAACCTCTTCCAGCGGCTTCAGCCACTTGATGGTGGGAATGGTGGGCATGCCGTCCGCATGCTGCCTGATCACGGCGAGCTGCTCGCTGCTCGGCGACCAGGGCTGCCAGAGCGCCGCTTCCACGTCCCAGAAAACCGCATCGGTGCCGTCGTCGGTGACCGGCACCTCCTGGCCGTCGATGGTGGCGCGGAGCGCCAGGTTGTTGTTCCGCACCGTGGCGATCCACTTGCCGTCCGGAGACATCGCTTCCGGGGACGGCAGCGGGCCGAGGCCTTGAAAGCGCTCCCGCAGGTAGGTCCCGGGCACCGCGCGCTCGGCCTCGCTCTTGACGAGTTCGATGGAAAACGACGACGGCGGAAGCTGCCGGGTTACCTTGTAGGTGTTGAGATCAAGGGTGAAGTTCGCGCCCTCCAGCGCGAAGGCGGCCGTACCGGGGCCAACCATCTGGAACCGGGCGAACGGCACGCCGGCGCCCGCCGGTTCGTGGCCGAGCGCTGCGGTGAGCGCGGCGCGCAGGCGGGCGACGTCGAACAGCGGCGCCACGGTGTTCCCCGCCGGATCGACCCTGAGGATGCGGCGGTCGTTCGGGCCACCCTCCACGATCCAAAACGTCGATCCGTCCGACAGCCAGTTGGCCGCAACGCGGCCGCCGTCGATCAGGTCCTGAAAGTCGAGATACCGCTGATAGGCGGCTTCGCGATCCTCCGGAATGCCGCTGGCCGAGGCCAGGGCGGCCATCGATGCGCCGAATAGGCACAGCGCAAGTTTGACCATGATTGTGTGTCCGTGTTTGCCGGGTGGACTCGGTATGACGCAGGCCGTCACCCGTCCCGCAACGGGGGGCAATCCGGCGGTCTCCGGCAGGCTCAGAGGTATTCGGCGAGTTCTTCCGGATTGGACTTGCCGGTCAGCACGTAAACGTACATGGGCAGCAGCGCCATGCGGGCGTCCAGCGTTTCGTTGTAGCCGATGGTGTAGTACCCCACTTGGTGGAAGTAGGTGATGCGGGCGCGAATGAAGGCTTCGTCCTCCCCGTAGCCGAAGTCGAGGAAGATGCGCTTGATGTAGGCGATGCGTTCCTCGTCCACCGCCTTGACCACCGCGGCGACCGCCTCGGACGTTCGCGCCCAGTCACGCATCGCCGATTCCAGGGCCGGATGAAACTCCGACTCGTCCACCCACAGGTGCACCAGCCGCACGAACTCGTCCATGCCGGTTGCCCCGTCGCCGCCGACCAGGCGGTTGAACATCTCGTGGCTCTGCGCCTGCCAGCGCGCCAGCAGCGTCTGCAGCAGGTGGTTGCGGTCGCGGAAATGCCAATAGAAGCTGCCGCGGGTAACCTTCAGGTCAGCCGCGAGCGGGCCGATCTTCACCGCATCGATGCCGCCGTCGACCAGGCGGGCCTGCGCCGCGTTCAGCCAGTCTTCCGGGCGCAGTCGGCTTACCGTGCGCAGTCCGCGCTCGTCGAATCCCGCACCCCGGCCGGGGGCAATGGCCTGCGATTCACTCATGGCTGGCTTCATCCGTCAGCACCGTCACGCTGGTTTCGCTCCGACAATCACATAGTTTCCGACGCAGCGCAAAGCCCCCGCCCTCAATGCGCTGCCCGGCGAGCGGTCGATTGTGGTCAAGCGGTGGAGCGAGCGTCATTGCCCACAGCCCGCCAACCAGGAGACTGCCCATGAAAACCCTGCTGACTTTGCTTGCGCTTTGCCTGCCCGCCCTGGCCCATGCCGGCGACGCCGTCCGCCCGAAATACGCCATCGACCTTTCCAACCCTTTTTCCACCGACGACGTTCCGACCTACGCTGGCGACCATGCGGCGGTGCATGCCTACATCGATGCCGAGATCGAGGCGCATACGGCGGCGTTGCAGCGATGGATGCGCCAGCGGTCCATCAGCGCCCAAAACGTCGGCGTGCTCGACATGGCGGAGATGGTGCGGGACGACTTCAAGGCGCTCGGCTTCGCGGAGGCGGAACTGGTGGAAACCGGGGGACATCCCGGCGTCTGGGGCTTTTACGATGCCGGCGCGGAAAGGACGCTCATGGTTTACATGATGTACGACGTGCAGCCGGTGAACCCCGAAGACTGGCGCTCCCCGCCGTTCGCCGCCGAGATCGTCGATGTGCCCGAAGGCCGCGCGATCATGGCCCGGGGCGCCACCAACCAGAAAGGCCCGCAACGCGCCTTCCTCAATGCTGTGGAGTCCATCCTGGCCGTGGAGGGGGAACTGCCAGTGAACCTCATGATCACCGCCGAAGGCGAGGAGGAACTCGGCTCGCCCCACTACCCCGAAATCGTCGACCGCTACGAGGACCGCCTGCGGCAGGCGGACGGCGTCATCTTCCCAATGTCCGCGCAGGACCCATCCGGGCAGACGGGTATGGTGCTCGGCGTGAAGGGCATCATCTACTGGGAACTCGAATCCAAGGGCGGCGCCTGGGGCGGCCCCACCGAGGCCGAGATTCACGGCTCGTTCAAGGCCATCGCCGATTCGCCGGTGCTGCGCCTGACAAAAGCCATCTCGTCGCTGGTGGGCGAAGACGGCAATACGATCCTGGTGGATGGCTACTACGACGACGTGCGCCCGCCCACCGCCGAGGAGCAGTCGCTGATCGCCGGCTACCTGGAGCAGCACGAGGACGCCATGCTCAGGCAGCTGTTCGGGGTCGAGCGCTGGATCGACGGCATGGAGGGCGTCGATGTGCTCCACGATCTCATCTATGCCCCCACCCTGAACGTCGACGGCATCTGGGCCGGCTACACCGGCGAGGGCGTCAAGACCATTCTGCCGCACATGGCCACGGCGAAGATGGACTCCCGCCTGCCGGTGGGCATGGATCCGCAGGAAGCCTTGGCGAAAATCCGCGCCCACCTGGACACACACGGCTTTGAGGATGTCGTAATGAACGTGCTCGCCGCCTACCCCGCATCGCAGACCTCGGTGAGCGCCAGCCTAGTTCAGGCCGCCATTGGGGTTTACAAGCGTTACGGCCAAGCGCCGACCGTCAACCCGCGCGTCGCCGGCAGTGCGCCGTTCTACGAGTTCACCGAGCGGCTCGGGCTGCCCATGATCCCGTTTGGCCTCGGTCATGGCCGCGGCGCCCACGCTCCGAACGAGGTTTACGTTGTCGAGTCCAACGGCGATGTCGCCGGGCTCGCCGAGATCGAGAAAGCCTACGTGGACCTGCTGTACGCCTTTGCCGCCGACTAGCGCGCTGCAAGAGACCCGCGCCTTCGCCTGTGGTAGGGTGCGGAGGTCTGACGACGGGAGGAAAACATGGACTTGAGACAGTGTGATACGGCAGTCAGCCAAGCGGCCGACGCGAAGTTCGAGAACTTCGATCCCGAAGGCCAATTCAAGATCCGCGACCTGGGTGTCAAGGAAGCCACGGGTGGCGCCATCGAGGCCCGCATACTGGCGGCGGCCAAACCCTGCCAGGGCAACCTCGGCCAACACCGCCACGACGTGGATTTCCAGATGTTCTACGTGCTCAAGGGATCGGCCACCTTCTATTTCGAGGGCACGGGCGAAGTGGAGGTCACCCCGGGCTCCTGCGTGAACATGGCCGCCGGCGTGGTCCACGACATGATCGAGCATTCCGACGACCTGGAGTTCATCGAGGTCATCTCTCCGTCCCAGCACGGCACGGAGTGGATGCAACCGCTGGAGTAGACGCCGGCCGGTTTGCTGCGGCGACCGGCAACAGATGCCAGCATGGACGCTGACCCACTTACGGTCGGCGGCGGCCCAGTGTAGCGTGAACGATGCGTCAGCCATCGTCGGCTTCCCGGATACGGCAGATCGGTCAGCGACAGCCAACTACTCAATCGCAGCTTCGCGGCTGACCATTGCATGCCAAATCGCGCTCGGGAAACACGACGGGCATTGAGGGATTTGCCGGAACGTGCGTCTACAGGGGAATGAACCGCGGCAATCTTCCGCGGCCGCAAACTCAGGGAGGCAAGTGATGAATCGGTCGGTCAAGCAAGTCGGGAATTCACATTGGACGTATCTCGCTACATTGCGTCTTGCAATGGGCGCACCCCTGGCCGCGCTGGTGGCGTTGCCCGCCCTGCATCTGGCTCCGATGTCGTCCGCAGCCGCCGAGACGGCGGATGAGCGCCTGGTGGAGGAGATTCTGGTCACCGCCCGCCACCGGGAGCAGGGCGTGCAGGATGTCGGCGTTTCCGTGAAGGCCTTCAGCCAGGACGACATCGATCAACTCGGCATTACCGACCTGAACGGGCTGACGCGGCTCACGCCTAGCCTGAACATCCAGGAGCGCGGCCCGAACCGGAACGAGATGAACATTCGCGGCGTGACCAACTTCCTGGTCACCCAGGACTTGGTGCCCTCCTCCCGGCCCGTGGGCATCTATCTCGACGATACGCCGGTGAACACGCTGGGCGGCGCCCAGTTCGACATTCGCTATTTCGACCTGCAGCGCATCGAGATCCTGCGGGGGCCCCAGGGCACCCTGTTCGGCGAGGGATCGAGCGCGGGTGCCGTGCGTTACTTCACCGAGAACCCCAGCCTCACCGAACTCGAGGGACGCATCGAAATCGAACATGCCACCGCAGGCCAGGGCGGTTCCGATGTCAGCGCCAAGGCGGCGGTTTCCATACCGCTCGTGCAAGACCGGCTGGGCGTTCGGCTCACCGGAGGGCGCTTCGCGGTGCCCGGCTACCTCGATGTCATCGACGGAGACCACGACGTCAACGACCTGGAGGCGACAATGTTCCGCGCCGTGGTGATCGCCGAGCCCAACGACAGCTTGAGCGCCCGGTTCATGATTCAGCACGACGACTCCAAGGTCGGTTCGCTGGGGCTCTACACGGGCGAACCCGGCGACCGCAAGACCAACCTGCCGCAAAGCGACGATGAGATCGACGACGAAGCGCTGGTCACCAACCTCAAGATCGACTGGTCGGTGGGGCCGTTCGTTGCGACCTCGGTCACCAGCTACTTCGACCGGGACCGGCAGCGCGCCGTGTACGACCAGATCTACTCGGCCGTGGGTTCCCTCGCCTCCATTCCCTTCTTCGGATTCAAGGACAACTCGTTCATCAAGGACCAGATCACCTACGAGCAGTTCAGCCAGGAGGTGCGGGTCGTCTCCCAGTTCGACGGCCCCTTCCAGTTCACCGCCGGCCTTTTCTACCGGGACTTCGAGTTCACCACCGGCGGCATCAACGTGACCAGCGCCGTTTATCCCCTGTTGGGCTTTCCGAGCACCAGTCAGACAGAAATCCTGCAGGCCCTGGGCTTGCCGACGCCGGACCCGGTCATCGTCAACGACGGGGAGCAGATTTCGGTGTTTCTCGAAGCCGAATACCTCATCACCGAGCGGCTCAAGCTCATCGCCGGAGCGCGCAGCCACAACGAGGAACTCGATGTCGCCTCGCCGTCGGCAGGAATCTTCATCGGCTTTTCGCCGCTTTTGCTGCCGGCCATCTCCGAGAACGTCGATATCGACGTGATCCTGCCCAAGGCGGCCCTGGAATTCTCCGTGACCGACGATGTCCTGCTCTACGGCCAGTTCGCCTCCGGCGCCCGCAACGGCAACATCAACTCCACCGCCACCCTAGGCAGCATGGAACTGTTCGCCCCGGGCTCCAGCGAGGGGCTCGCGGGCTACGGCGACGACCGCACGAATACCTTCGAGGCCGGCATCAAGTCCCGCTTCGCGGATGGCCGGATCACGCTGAACGCCAGCGCCTATTACACGGACTACAAGGACCTGCAGGTGGTCGTGGCCACGCCGCCGCTGGGCTTCGGCCTGCTGTTGAACGCCAGCAAGGCGGTCTCCAAGGGCGCCGAGTTCGACCTGTACGCGGAGCCCCTCGACAACCTGTCGCTGTTCCTGGGCGGCAGCTACACCAAGGCCGAACTCGACTCTGAACTGGTGGTCAACCGCATCACCGGCCAGACGCTGGAGAAGGGCACGTCGCTGCCGTTTGCTCCGGAATTCACCCTCACAGGGGGTGCGGAGGTGCGCTGGCCGCTTGCCGCCGCGCGAACCCTCTACTTCAACGGCACGTTTTCACACACCGGCAAGTACCGCAACGGCCTCGGCGGCGCATCGACCGACTCGAAGGACTTCACCGTGTTCGGGGCCGGGGCGGGCCTGCGGGCGGACCGCTGGTCCCTCGACGTGCGGGTGTCGAACCTGACGGACAAGAAGCATTCGGTGGCAAGCAACTTTTTCGATGCGTTCGTCATCGCCAACCTCGGTTCGATCCCGCCGGGGATCACGTTCAACGAGAACTTCATGCTACAGCCGCGCATGGTGCGGGTGGCGTTGCGCTTCAATTTCTGAACCGCGCAGGATCGACTGGAGGCTCCTGCCAGCGGAGAGGGCTACATCGTGCCTTGGGCCGTGCGCTTTGCGATTGCGAGGGAATCCTCAAGCCAGTCGCGCAGGTACGGCCCGTAGCCGCGGTCCACATAGAGTTCGAAGGCATACGCGCCGGTGGCCACGACCACGGCGGGCACCTGCGCGAGGCGCGTCGGGCGGCAACCGTGCAAGGGAAAGTGGCGCTGCCGGAAGTCGAGGCCGCTGCCTGACGCCAGCACCTCGCCAGCTCCCCGGCCTTCAATTCGCAACACCGCATAAGCCGCGGACTGATCGACCGCATTGTGGAGGAGGCCGGCAAGACCCGCGCTGCATCGTTCGATCAGGGCCGATGCCGGCAGTTGCCGGCCGACCAACAACCAGTGGTCGGGACCGAGCCAAAGGCTTTGCGGCTCCTCGCCGGCAGCGCACAGCGGCGGCGCTAGGTCCAGGCGCTTTCCGGCTTCGTCGCAGGCCCCTTTCAAGACCCTTAGCGAGACGAGGGATCGATCGGTCCCACTGTCGATGCGAATGTGGTTATGGTCAGGCACGCATCCGCTCCCCGGAAGGGTCGTAAAAGCAGGGATCGACAATGCGCGCCGGTAGGTTCCGTCCACTGTCGTAAACCAGCACCTCCTCGCCCTTGCGGCCGAAGCCGCCTTCGATGAGGCCGATGCCGACGGTCCTGCCCAGGGTGGGGCTGTCGCAGGCGCTGGTGACGAAGCCCTCGCTCCGCCTTTCGCCATCGTTCCCCGTCACGAAGTGTGCGCCCGCCGGGACGCTCGCGTTCCGGTCGAGCAGTTCGAAGCCGACCAGTTGGCGCCGGTCCGTCCGCCGGTCGTTGGGACGCGCAAGCGACCGGGCGCCGATGAAGTCGCGCCGCTTTCTGTCGACCACGGCCCCAAACCCGATATCGAGGGGATTCGTGGTGCCGTCGGTATCGACGCCAACATGCACGAACCCCTTCTCGGTGCGCAGCACCATCAGCGCCTCGACGCCGATCGGCACCAGTTTTCCGGGACCGGCTGCCGCTTGGAGCCGCTCGAATATCGACGCCGCACGGTTCGACGGAACGCTGAGTTCGTAGCTTTGCTCCCCTGAAAAACTCACGCGCTGCAAGCGATACGGCGCACCGTCCGCCAGCTGGCCGGCGGCAAAGCTCAGGTGCGGGAAGCTGGCGGTGGAAAGGTCGATCAACCCAGGCAGCGACTGCAGGACGGCGCGCGCGTCCGGGCCGGCCAGGGTCGCCACCGCCCACTGGGATGTGACGTTGCTCAGCACCAGCCGCATGTCGAAAAACTCGCACTGGTGCCATTCCTCGAGCCAGGCGGCGATGCGCTCCGCATTGCCCGAGGTGGTGTTGACGAGGAAGTGGTCCTCGCCCAGGCGCACGAAGACGCCATCGTCGATGACGACGCCGTTCTCGTTGAGCATCAGCCCGTATCGCACCCGTCCGGGCTTCAGGGTCAGCACGTTGTTGACGTAGATGCGGTCGAGGAAACGCGCCGCATCGGCCCCCTTGACCTCAATCTTGCCGAGCGGCGATCCGTCGAAAAACCCTACTGATTGGCGTACCGCCAACACCTCGCGGGCAATCGAGGCCGCACGGTCATCGCCATAGAAAGCCGGCCGCTTCCAAGCGCCGTAGTCATCGAAGACCGCGCCCTCGCCGGCATGCCAGTCGTGGGCGGCCAGCCGCTTCGCCGGGCGGTAGAAATCGCCGCGCCGGTTGCCGGCGATGGCGCCCATGGTCACCGGCATGAACTGCGGGCGGGCCGTGGTGGTGCCCACCTCCCCCGGGGATCTGCCCGTCAGTTGCGCGAGCAGGCTCAGGGCGCCTAGATTGCTGGTCTTGCCCTGGTCCACCGCCATGCCGGCCGTGGTGTAGCGTTTCATGTGCTCGACGGAGACGTAGTTTTCGCGCACGGCCAGTTCGATGTCGGCGGCGGTCACGTCGTGCTGGAAATCCACCCACTGGCGGCTGGTTGGCACCGGCGCGACCGTGCAGGGACGGACAATGGAGCCGTGCTCCCGGTCAAACCTGCCGCTTGCGGCGCCGACAACATCCAGATCCGCGGGGTCCTTGTCCGGCACGAAGCAGTGGCGCCGTTCGTCGTAGCGGAGCTTGCCGCCTGCCTGCGAGTAGAGTTGCGTGGTCGGGTTCAGTCCCCCGGACATGGCGATGAGGTCGCAATCCACCTGCTTGGTCGTTCCGTTCGCGGCGACGAAGCGGAAACCCCGTACGCCGGAAGATCCCCCGGCGGTCAGCGGCGTGGCGCCCGGATGCACGGCAATACCGCGTTCCTCGGCGGCGTCCAGCAACTCCCGTTCGACATCGCCACGCGTATCGACGACGGCGCGCACCGGCGTTCCGGCATCATGCACGGCAAGCAGCGAATGCCACCCGAAATCGTTGTTGACCACCCCGGCAACCCGCTGTCCGCAATTCACCGCGTACCGCCCGGCATACGCATGGACGGCACCGGCCAGCATGATTCCAGGCAGGTCGTTGTTGCCGAACAGCATGGGCTGCTCGGTCGCGCCGGTGGCCAGCACGATGCGTCTCGCCCGCACCTTATGGAAGGTCTCCACCGGGCCGTCGCTTCGGTAGGCGGCGCTCCGATCATGGACCGTCACCAGGTTGTGGTCATAGCAGCCGGCGGCCGTGGCATTGGCCATGAGCCGGACGTTGTCCATGCCGTCCAACTCGGCAAGGGTCGCTTCCAGCCAATCGTCGGAAGCCGCGCCATCGATCGCCATCGAATCGTGCAGCAGGGAACCGCCGAACGCCATGTCCTGTTCGGCAACCAGAACATCCTCGCCGCGGCGGCCGGCTTCCAATGCGGCCGCTAGGCCCGATGGGCCGGAACCCACAACCAGCACGTCGCAGTGACTGTTCAGGTGCCGGTAGCGCGTGCCGTCGGTCCCATCGGGAAGGCGTCCGATGCCTGCGGTGCGGCGCACCGCCCACTCGAAGGCCCGCCAACTCGGCCATTTGAACATCTTGTAATAGAAGCCCGCCGGCCAGAGGCGGTGCGTGAAATCCAGCGCACGCCCCAAGTCGAAGTTGACGGAAGGGAAACAGTTCTGGGATTGGGCAACCAGCCCGTCGAGCGCCGGCATGAGGGTGGCGCGTATGGAGGGGATATTCCCCGACCCCCAATCCACGCCGATTAGCGCATTGGGCTCCTCCGCGCCCGCCGACAGCACGCCACGGGGGCGATGCAGCTTCATGCTGCGCCCCATGACCTTCACCCCATTCGCCAGCAGTGCCGAGGCCAGGGTGTCGCCGGGATGGCCGAGGTAGCGGCGCCCGTCGAACCTGAAGGCGACGGTGCGCGTCCGGTCGATGCGGCCGCCCTGGGATTTGCGAAAGGGCTGGGACGGGCTCATCGGCCGCCGTCCGCTTGCGATTCGTTCGAGCAGTCCACGACCGGACGGGGCTCGCCAACTCCGTAAACCGCGTGAATCCGGTGGGTGACGGTGTCGCGGACGACATGGAACCACTGGCCGCAGCCGTGGCTGTGACACCAGCGTTCGTGAACCAGCCCCTTCGGGTTGTCACGGGCGAACAGATAGTCCGCCCATGCCTCGTCGCCGACATCGGTTTGCGGGATCGACCCGGGCACTTCGCCGCCGTAACGGAACTCGGCCTCGTCCCGCTCGCCGCAGCACGGGCAGGGGATGCGCAGCATCAGTGCGCCACCCCCGATGCCGCGCCCTCATCGATCAGCGCCCCGGTCTCGAATCGCTCGAGCCCGAAATCGGCGATCAGCGGATGCGGCGCATCATGGGCCACCGTATGCGCCATGGTCTCGCCGCCGGCCGGGATCGCCTTGTAGCCGCCAGTGCCCCAGCCGCCGCTGACATAGAGGTTCTTGACGGGCGTGGCGCCCATGATCGGCGTCGTATCCGGCGTGATGTCCACGATCCCCGCCCACTGCCGCATCAGGCGCAGGCGGCTAAAGGCGGGAAACAGCTCGATCAACGCCGCCAGGTTCTCCTCCAGCAGCGGAATCCCGCCCCGCTGCGCATAGCTGTTGTAGCCGTCCGCACCGCCGCCGAGGACCAGCTCGCCGCGGTCGCTCTGGCTGACGTAGGCGTGAATCGCCGGCGAGAGCACCACCGTGTCGAGACACGGCTTGATCGGCTCGCTGACCATCGCCTGCAGCGCCATGCTGGTGATGGGCACCCGGAACCCTGCTTTCGCCGCCAACACGCTGGTATGCCCGGCCACGCAGATGCAGACCTTCTCCGCCGCGATGGATCCGCGGCTGGTCGTAACGCCGGCAACCCGTCCGTCGGCGATGTCGAAACCGGTGACCTCGCACTGCTGGACGATGGACACGCCGAGCGCGTTCGCCGCGCGGGCATAGCCCCAGGCAACGGCATCGTGACGGGAAATGCCGCCCCGTCGCTGAATGAATCCACCATGCACCGGAAAGCGCGCGTCGAGATTGAGCAGCGGCACGAGCTTGGCGATTTCCGCGGGCGTCATCACCTCGGAGTCGATGCCGTTGATGCGGATGGCGTTCGCCCAGCGCCGCAGGGCCTCCATTTCATGGTGGCTGTGCGCCAGTGTCAGGATGCCGCGCTGGCTGAGCATGACGTTGAAGTTGAGTTCCCGGCTTAAGCTCTCGTAGAGTTTGAGCGAGCGCTCGAAGAACGCCGCGCTCTGCGGCCAGAAATAGTTCGAGCGCGTCACCTGGGTGTTGCGCCCGGTGTTGCCGCCGCCGAGCCAGCCCTTCTCCAGGACGGCGACGTTCGTGATGCCGTGGTTTTTGGCGAGATAGTAGGCCGTGGCGAGGCCATGGCCGCCGGCGCCGATGACGATGACATCATAGGTTCGCTCCGGTTCGGCCGAACGCCAAGCCCGGGGCCAGCCACGATGGCCGCGCAGTGCCCGCCCGACCAGCGCCGGGAACGAATAACCCCTCACGATTCGCCCGTAGCGGGAACCGAGTGGGCATCGATCCAGCGCTGCATGCGGTTGTCCAGAACCTTTAACGGCAACGAACCGCCAGTGAGCAGCTCGACGTGGAACGCCCGCAGGTCGAACCGGTCCCCGAGCGCCTCCTCGGCGCGCCGGCGCAACTCGCGGATTTTCAGTTCGCCGTGCTTATAGGCCGTGGCCTGGCCGGGATAGGTGATGTAGCGGTCGACTTCGGCGATCACATTCTTTCGGGTCAGGCCGGTGTTGGCCAGCATGAAGTCGATGGCCTCCTGCCGGGTCCAGCCCATGGCGTGCAGGCCGGGGTCCACGACCAGGCGCGCGGCCCGCCACATGTCGTAGATCAGGCGGCCGAAGCGCTCGTAGGGGGTGGCGTAGATGCCCATTTCCTCGCCGAGGAACTCGCTGTACAGGCCCCAGCCCTCGCCGAAGGCGTGGAAGTAGTAGAAGCGCCGCCAGTCGGGGAGGTCCTCGTTCTCGCCTTGGAACGAGAACTGCAGGTGGTGGCCCGGCACCGACTCGTGCAGGCCCAAGGCGGGCAGCTCGTAGAGCGGACGGCTCGCCAGGTCGTAAAGGTTCACGAAGTACCGGCCGGCGCGGGTGCCGTCGGCGGCGCCGGGCTGGTAGAAGGCCGTGGGAGTCAGGGGCGCGATCTGTTCGGGAATTACGCTGATGCCGTAGGGGTTGCTGGGCAGCCGGGAGAAGAACTGCGGCAACCGGGCCTCGATGGTCTTGCCGATCCACGCGACGCGATGCAGATAGGTCTCTTCATCGGCGGCGTAGAACTGGGGGTCGGAGCGCAGGAAGGCCAGGAATGCGGCGAAGTCGCCCTCGAAATCGACCTCGCGCATCACGGCTTCCATTTCGCCGCGAATGCGATCGACCTCGCGGCGGCCGAGGGCGTGAATGGCGGGGGCATCCGTGTCCAAGCTGGTGTAGTAGCGCAGTGCGTGGTCATAGGCCGCCCGCCCGCCGGGCAGGGAGGAAAGCCCCACCGAGGTTCGGCAGGCCGGTTCGTAGCTCTCGGCGTAGAAGTCCGCGAAGGCCCGGTAGGCGGGGTTGACGACGTCGTCGATCACGCGCAGCGCCTCGCCGCGCAACGCCTCGCGCACCGCCGGGGCAAGCGAGTCGGGCATGGCCGCGAACGGCTTGGCGAACACGCTGGCCTCCGGAGTCTCCGAAATGTAGTCGATGATCGACTTCCCGTAGCCCTGGAGCGACGCGCAAGGCTGGGTGTAGCCGCCTTCCATGCCGGCCCGCATCAGGTCGATGTTCTGCCGGGCGTACGGACCGAACCCCGTCAGGCGCACGAGCAGATCCCGGTAGTCCTGCTCTGAGGCATAGGGCGTCGCCTGGATCAGGTCCGCGAAGCGACTGTGCCAGCCGCCGAAGGAGTTGATGGTGAAGAAGCGGGTGCCGAAGTCCAGGTTGCGCCGTTCGTGGGTCAGCATCCACTCGAAGGCTTCGTAGTGTTCGCGATTGGCCGGGCTCAGCTCCCGCGCATCGATCTCCTCAAGTCCGGCGATGGCCCGGTCGAGCCTGGCGACCCGGGCCGCGAGCGCTTCGGGGCTGAGGTCATCCACCCGGTCGCGGTAGCGGTTCTCCCCCCACAAGGCTGCCGCCAGCGGCGCGGCTTGCACCTGGGCTTCCCAGAATTCCGCCATGAGCCTCTCCAGCGATTCGTCGGGGGGCGAGGCATGCGCCATTCCGACGGCCAGGAGGACGATGGCGAAAACGATGCATCGGTAAGAGCCGATGCGCGAAATCCGATGTGCGTTCATGCTTTCAACCTGCGTGATTGGGGACGATTGCCTGCCCACTGTTGTTTCAGGACGCACTGCCTCGACATTCGCTCAGCCCATGCGGGCGCTCGTCTTCCCGACGTGCGCACTTCCCGACGTGCGGATTGACCCGCCCGCGCCCGCTGCTCAAAATCGGACGTTCAAGGAGAGTCTCAACGCAGGGAGACGAGATGAAGTCCACGCATTCTATCCGCCACCTCGCCCGAACGCTCCTGGCATTCGCCGTTTGCATCGGCTCGCCAGCTCATTCGGTCGCACAGCTTTCGGCAACGGGGGAAGGCGCCGATTCGATTAGGACCACCGACGTCGAGACGACGCCCGGACCCCAGGCGCCGCCGGCATCGTTCGAGCCCTATCTGGACGGGGTCATGAGCGCCCTGTTCGAGGACTACAACCTCGTCGGCGCGGTGTTTTCGCTGGTTTACGACGGGCGGCCTGCTCTGTCGAAGGGCTACGGCTACGCCGACCTGGAATCCCGCGTGCCGACGGACCCAGCATTACACCTGTTCCGGCCCGGGTCCGTCTCGAAACTCGTCACCTGGACGGCCGTGATGCAACTCTTCGAACAGGGCAAGGTGCGACTCGATGCGCCGGTCAGCGAGTACATCGATCAGTTCCCCATTCCCGGCAGCCACGGCGCCGTCACCCTGGAGCACGCGCTCACCCATACGCCGGGGCTCGAGGACGGGGGCATCGGCTACCTCTTCGCCGAGTCGGCGGACGACCTCGTGCCCTTGGCCGAATCGCTGGCAACCCATGCGCCCACGCAGCAGTGGCCCCCCGGCACGACCGCGGCCTACTCGAACTGGACGACGGCGCTGGCGGGCCTGGTGGTGGCCAACGTCTCGGGCATGACCTTCGAGGAGTACGTGGCGCACAACATCTTTGAACCGCTCGGCATGCGCCACTCCAGTTTCGATGAGCCCTTGCCCGCGCCCCTCGATGCCAACATGGCCACCGGCTATTCCGACGTTGGCAAGGGTCTCGAGGTGCTCGGCTACGAGTACATCCGGAACTTCGGGCCCGCCGGCGCCCTGGCAGCCACCGCCGACGACATGGCGCGCTTCATCGTGGCCCACGTGAACGGCGGTGAACTAAATGGCGCCCGCATCCTCAAGCCTGAGACCGCGCGCCTGATGCACTCGAGGCTCTTCGGCCCGGTCGAGGGCCTGCCCGGCATGGCGCACGGCTTCATGGAGCTCTGGCACAACGGCCATCGCTTCGTGGGGCACGGCGGCGACACCATCGCATTTCATTCCGATCTGGCGATCGACCCGGACCGCGGATTCGGGTTCTACGTCTCCTTCAACGCGCCCGACGGCGGCCAGGCGCGGGACGTGGTAACGCGCGCCGTGCTCAACTACTTCTATCCCGAAGCCGCCCCGGCGGAATCGGCCCCGCCCCCCGAGGGCACGGCCGAGCGGGTCGCCAACATCGTCGGGGCCTACCGCGCCAACCGGCGTTCGCACACGAAGCTGGAAGCGGTGGCCGGGCTAGCGGCCGACATCCCGATCGTTCCCGGCAACGACGGCCGCATCGTCCTGGCCCTGCCGATGTTCGGCGGCGAGTATGAGGAAGTGGAGCCCTACGTCTTCCGCGAGGTCAACGGACGGTCGATGCTGGCATTCGAGACCGACGCATCCGGCGCCGTGGTTCGTGCGTTGCCGAGCATGCCGATCATCGCTTTCGACAAGCTGGCCTTCCACGAGACCGCCGGTAACCACCAGCTGGTGATCGCCTTGGCGCTGCTCGCCGCCCTGTTCGTCGTCATCAACGCGGTGCGCAACCGATCCGCCATTCGCGCCTCCGGCGGCACAGGCGCCCGGGCGACATGGACGTTGTTGGGGCTGTCCATCGTCAACCTGGCGTTCGTGCTGGGATTAGTCGCCCTGTTCGCAACCGCGGTCCAAGACCCCGTGTCGGCCATGTTCGACTTCCCGCCCTCCGGCACCGGCGCGCTGCTGGTCCTGCCCATCGCCGGCGCTCTGCTTACCCTGGCGACCCTGGGATTCGGGGCGCTCCTGTGGGCACGCGGCACCTGGAACCTAGCCAAGCGCCTACGTTACACCTACGTAACGGTCGTAAACGTGCTGTTCGTGCTGGTTCTCAACTACTGGAACCTGATCGGCTGGAACTACTACTGAAACACCCACACGCCTCGCAGCAATTCTCACTTTGCCGGAGCGAGGGCATAACGAACCGAAGGTTCGCGCCCTCGAATGTTGCGCTCAACATGCGCGGAACTCCATCGAGGGCGGGACGCCCTCGCTCCGGGGAGCCTTCAGCTTACCCATAGAATGGTTGCAAGGCAGCGGCAACACTGTTCCAATCATTGGGGAAGGATCACTTAGGAGCGATCGGATGCCTGCCGCCAATCACCACCTGTTCGGCAACCGTCGGACATTCCTGAAATCCACGCTGGCCGGTGCCGCCGCCGGTGCATTCGCGCCGCAATCCGCGCTCGTGTTTGCCGACCGGGTGCAACTGCTTTCCGACGAGGAGCGACGCCGGCTGCTGGAGTTGGCCAATTTCGGGCGCAAGGAACCGGACTCCGGCAAGCAGGGCCTGGTCATCTGCTCGCACCCGCTGGCGACCCGGGCCGGCGTGGACGTGCTCAAGGCCGGCGGCAACGCGGCCGATGCGGCGCTCGCCACCTCGGTCTGCCAGACGGTGGTGGAACCGCACATGACGGGCATTACCGGCGTGCTTTCGATGCTCTACTTCGATGCCGCCACCGGCGAAACCACCTATGTCAACGGCAGCGCGGCCCGCCCCGCGGCGGCCCTGGACGGGTTCTCCCCGACAGACCTGGCCACTGGCCGCGGCGTCGCCGTGCCCGGTTTCTGGGCCGGCTTCGAGGCGGCCCATGCCCGCCACGGCCAGGCCTCGCGGGCAACCGTCATGGAAGCGGCGATCGGCTATGCCCGGGACGGGTTCGAAATTCATCCGTTCCTCTGGGGCGAGATTTTCACCGAGTACTCGAGAATCGGCCGCACCGCCCAGGGCCGCGAGATATTCAGCCGCAACAACACCCTGCCCCGCCCAGGCGACCTGCTTGTTCAAAAGCGCGCCGCCGACACGCTGACGGCGCTGCTGGAAGAAGGCAATGACTATTTCTACCGCGGCGCCTTCGCCAAGGAACTCGTCGACGTGGTGCAGGCGGCCGGCGGCGTGCTCACCCTGGAGGACATGGACCAATACGAGGCCCGCTGGCAACCGCCCGCCGAAGGCAGCTATCGCGGCTACAAGGTGCTTGGCTCACCGCCACCGGACCACGGCGGTTCGCACCTGATCGAGATCCTCAACATGGTGGAACTGCTCGACTTGCAGAAGCTCGGCCCGCCGACGGAGTCCCCCGAGGCGCTGTTCCACATGGCGCGCATCGCCAACCAGGTCTATCTTGACGGCTTCAAGCAGCACGACCCTGCGACCCACGAACTGCCGCTGGAGCTCATCCTCAGCAAGGAGTACGCCCGCATGCGCTTCGAGCTGATGCAGATGGACCAGAAGGTCGATGCCGGCCCGGCGCCGCCGCCCGTCGGCAGCAACCACGTGACCGCCGTGGATGCCAAGGGCAACGTGGCGACCATCCTGCACTCCTGCATGTCGCTGCCTTGGTCGAACGGCCTCTTCGCCGGCGGCGTCACCGTGGTGGCGGCCGGCGCCCACTACATGCGGGTGATGCCCGGCCCCGGCGACCGCATCTCGGCCTACGTTTGCCCCAACATCATCTTCGACGGCGCACGGCCGGTGCTGGCCTCGGGCTCGCCGAGCGTGAGCCTGCTGCAGAACATCCTGCAGAACACCACCAACATCCTCGACTTCGGCATCCCCATCGGCGAGTCGGTGAACCGGCCGCGCTTCGGCGGCGGTTCCTACACCAGGCCCGGCCGGCTGCTCGTCGAGGTGGACCTTGACGAAAAGGTCCGGGCCGCCGCCGCGAAACGCGGCATCGCCTGGGACGTGGTCAATCCGTGGAACTGGCACCACGGCTCGTTCGAGGGCATCTTCATGGCCGCCGACGGCACCGCCCACGCCTGCGGCGACCCACGCCGCAACGCCATGGTGCTGGCGGTCTGACGGGGACGGCATCCGTTCCCCATCGTCTGCAATCAAGGGTTCTGAGAGGAGTTCAACGTCGGAAGGGGTCAGGTGACCTCAAAGCCCGTCACGCGCGAGCGCAATTCCTCCTTGCTCACCTCTTCGAGCTTCTCGCCCACCATCCAGCGGTAGCCGAACGGATCCAGGAACGTGCCGCGGCGCTCGCCGTCCGCCTGCTCGGCCACCTCGAAAAGGACTTCGGCGCCAGCCGCCACCAGGCGCCGAGCGGTCTCGTCCGCGTCGGCGACCTGAATGTGCAGGGCCGCGCTTGAGCCGCCGAGCGACTTCGGGCTCCGCGCGCCGAAGTCCGGGTACTCGTCGGAGAGATAGAGCGTGGCGCCCCCGATGCTGATCTCGGAGTGCCCGATCCTGCCTTCCGGGTCCGTGAATCGAGCGCCAGTCTCGACGGCCCCGAACGCTCTCTCGTAGAACGCGATCGCGGCAGCGCAGTCGTGGGGGGAGAGATAGGGCGTGAGCTGGACGTCGGTCATCTTGGTCTCCGGTCTGATGAGTGTGCGGTCGAGTTTAAGGCAGATTTCGATCTGCAGGTGATGAGCTTGCTGCAAAGTCCCTCCGGGCACCTAGTGCTCTGTCAACCCAACAAATTGACGATCTGGTCAGTTCAATGCCATCCTCCCGGACTCTGGCGGCAACGCCCCTCCTATTGGCAACAGACAATGAAACAATCGGGCCTGACCCTCAAGAGCCTCGCCATCGTGCTGGCGGCTGGCCTGCTCCTTCCCGCCTCGACCGTGAACGGCGAACCCCTGCAAGCGACGAAGGAAGGGTTCGCCGAGACCGATGACGGCGTCCGGATCCACTACCGCCTGCTCGGGCCGACCGATGCGCCTACCCTGTGGGTGGGCTACCCCTGGACCGAAGGCTGGGATCGCATCATGCAGGAACTGGGTAGCCCAGGTCGCGGCACGGACGTCAACCGGGAACTGATCGAAACGCTCACTGCCACCTACCAGGTGCTGCATGTGGACTATCCCCGCGGCACCGGGCGGTCCACCGGCCCCCTGCCCGGGGACCTGAAGCCGGAAACCGTGGCGAAGGACTATGTGGCCGTGGCCGATGCTGCCGGAGTAGACCGGTTCGTTGCCATGGGATACTCCTGGGGCGCGGGCTTCGGCATACATGTCGCAAGTCGAACCAAGCGCTGTGCGGGCCTTGCCATCGGCGGCTGGCCCGCTCTGGACGCCCCGTACAAGGAAATCCTTGAATCCTCGCGCACGCAATCGAGCGCCCTGCCGGCCGGGACGGCGGCACAGAAGGTGATCGCTTCCAACACGAACTTCTATGCCGATGTCGTTGGCGCCGCCTGGGACGAAGAAGCCGCCGTCGAGTTCATGCGGGATAGGGCCGGATTGCTGTATCTCTACGTCGGGTCGGAAGATGTGGGCGTCCCTTCGATGGGACATGTGTTTCCGATTGCCGAACCGATAATCGCCAACAGGGAAAGGCTCGAGGCCGCCGGATGGATAGTCGATGTGATCGAAGGCTACGACCACATGGATTTACCGCTCGATGCCTGGCTACCCGGGGTGCTGGACTTTCTCGACGGCAAGACCTGGTGAGCAGAAACTGAGGCAATCCACCGATTGCTGCGTCCATGAGGGATAACGCCCTCATGTAATTGCCGTGGGGGGACCGCAATTGTACGAAGGGGGGAGGTGTTCATGCGCCATCGAAGACTTGCCATTGGTCTGTTGTTGGGGGGGGGGGGCATTGCGGTTTTCGGTGACCGGGTTCGCTCAGGAAGGCGACGCCGATGAAGTCATCGAGGAAATCGTCGTAACCGCCTTGAAAAGGGGTACCGGAACCACGCTGCTCGATACGCCACTTGCGGTCTCGGCGATCGCCGGAAGCGAGTTGGAGGATCGGGGAATCAACTCCGTGTTCGAGGCGTTCGCTTTGGCCCCGGGGGTGTCGGTGGCCGAGGTCGGCGGCCAGGGCGGCGGCGTGTCGATACGGGGCGTGGCCGGTGCGCTGGGCGATTCTCCGATCGGCTATTACCTCGACGACCTGCCGTTTACGCGTATCGGCCAGAACGTCGCTCCGGACCTCAACCCTTACGACCTCGACCGGATCGAGGTATTGCGCGGGCCGCAGGGCACGCTGTTCGGCCTTGGGTCCGCGGGCGGCACGGTCCGCATCATCACCGGGCGCCCCGACCCGACCCGCTTCGAGGCCAAGGCAACCGCAGCCTGGTCGGGAACGAAGAGCGGCGATGACAACCATCGGCTGCAGGGGGCCGTAAACGTCCCGCTGCTCCAGGACAAGGTGGCATTGCGTCTTGTCGGTTCGAACGTCGAATACGGCGGTTTCATCGACCGGCCGCTCGAGGGAAACGACGACTTCAACGAAGACGACGACGCCTCCTACAGGGCCAAGCTGCTGATCGAGCCGGTCGAGAATTTCTCTGCCGTGGCCAGCTACTGGCACTCCGAAAACACCACCCACAACCGCTTCGCCAACGAAGACCTGGAGCGCCATGCAGCGCTCTTCCTGACCAACCCCTTGACCTTCGGGCCTGATTTCACGCAACCGACCGTTTCCCGAAGCAACGACTGGGCCGTTGCGGAAAACGAGTTCGACCTGTTGGGCCTGGTGCTGGAGTACGAAACGGAGGCATACAGGATCACGAGCAGCACCTCGTACCTGGAATACGAGTCGCTGCAGCTCTACGACGATTTCGTGGTCGGCGTCTTCAGCCTGTTGTTCGATGTCGAGACATTCGCACAGGAGATCAACGTCGCGTCCGTGCAGGAAGGGGCGTTCGACTGGGTATTGGGCGGCATCTACCTGGAAAACGACATGTATTCCGATTTCCGGTTCGGGCTGCTGTTCCCCGGCGCCCCCGACCCCACCTTCGTTCCCACCGGTGGCACGGACAGTTCCGTCGAACAGTGGGCCGTTTTCGGCGAGGTGTCCTACGATCTCTCGACACGCTGGGCACTGACCCTGGGTGGGCGCTACGCGTCGGACGACCGGGCGGCCGTCAGCAATCTCGACCCATCCGACACGCCGTCGGGCAGTTTCGAGAAGTTCACGGGCAGGGCCAACCTCGCCTGGCGGCCGACGGACGATGCGCTTCTCTATGTCAACTTCGCCCAAGCCTATCGGGCTGGAGGATTCAATACCCGCATTGCGCTCGCCACCGCGCTCGCCAATGGAATCGAGGGGGTGGAACCGGCCGTCGAGCCGGACGAGGTGACGACCTACGAGATCGGGGCCAAATTCGGTTTGCTGGAGGGCGACCTGGATCTCGAGCTGACGGCTTACATTCTCGATTGGAAAAACAATCAGATCTTCGTTCAATACGTCGATCAGGTGGTCAACCCGGGGGTGATTACAGCCAACAACCAGAACGCGGCGTCGGTAGATGGGAAGGGCATCGACATCGCCGTGAATTACCGGGGCATCGAGGGATTGACCCTCGGTCTGACGGCCAACATCTCCGATACGGAATACGCCTCGGATGTTCCGGGCGCCGGCATTTCGGAGGGCGATTCGTTCTTTCAGGCCGCGGACCTGACGCTCTCCGCCCTGGCGGGCTACCGCCGGCCGATCGCGCGTGGACTGCATCTGTCGGTGCTGGGTACCCTCAGCCACATCACGGAACGTGAGGATCGTTCACTCGGCGGGGTCTTCCGATCCGACAAGACAACTCTCGTCAACGCCCGGGCAGGTGTCGAAGCGGAAAAATGGAGCTTTTTCGTGACAGCCGAGAATCTGTTCGGCGAAGACGGCGCCGTGAGTCAGTTCGTCGCCTTCATCCCGTCAGGAGGCGAACCGATCAGACCGTGGCCGCGAACCATCGGTATCGAGTTGAACGTACGAATCTGAAGCATGAAATCCACGATCAACGTCTACGAAGGCTATTCCAGGGAAGTCGCGAACGGTTACGCACGCTCTTCCGTGCACGTTCCCGTCGACGACGGCTGCCGGATCGCGGTGGACATCCTGCGCCCCGCCTGCGACGGAGCAGTCCTCGCGGGGCCGCGACCGACCGTGGTGCAGGCGACCGGGTACCGGCGCGCGTACTACAAGAAGGAGAACGAGTTCAATGCGCCGAAATACGCGCAGCTGACGGCCCATCTCCCGGTCGGCGCGCTGATCACGGCCTACGAGCAGCGCCCCGCCTGCCAGCAGGTCATCCACCACGGGTACAACGTGGTCAGCGTCGACTTTCGCGGCACGGGCGCCTCCTTCGGCACGCACGCCAACCAGACCTGGCGCATCGCGGCCGACATCGCGCAGGTGGTGGACTGGATCGCGGGGCAGGAATGGGCCACCGGCAAGGTGGGCATGATCGGCGGTTCCTGGGAGGGCGTGATCCAGCTCGCAACCGCGGTCTTCCAGCCCAAGCACCTCGCCTGCATCGTGCCGCAGATTCCGCCGTCGATCATGAACGCCATCATGGATGGCGGCTTGGCGATGATCGGGTTCGCCCGCGACTGGTCGGCAATGCGCAAGGGCCAGGACGGGGCGGATGTGGCGGCGCCGGTGGACGGACCGGACGGCGAACGCCTGTTCAAAGAGGCGATTGCCGAACGCGCGCCGGCCTACGCAAACGCCAACGACCCGGGCACACTCGAGCACATGACCAGCGACGCCTACATCGCCGGCGCGTCCGAGGGCGCGCCACCGCCGCCTTTTCCGGAACTCGGCCCCTTGCGCAACGTGTTCGACGAGTTCGAGCGCATCAGCCGCTCCGGCACCGCGGTGTACCTGCAGACCGGCTGGTGGGACATGACCTTCGCCGGCGAGTGCCTGGACCTCTACGAGGCGCTCAGTGGCCCCAAGCGCATCATCGTCGGCCCCTGGAACCACGGCGTGCTGCCGACCATGGAGCCCCTGCGCTGGTTCGACCACTGGCTCAAGGGCATCGACAACGGCATCGCCGACGAACCAGGCGTGATTTTCGCGACCACCGACCTCGAAGGCCGGACCGTCTGGAAAGGCGCGGACCGCTGGCCAGTGCCGGAGGTCGAGACCGAGTCATGGTTCCTGAACGACACCCCCAGCGGCACCCTGGCGTCCGTCCTCGACGGCAGCCTGGAGCGCAACGCAGGCCCCGAAGCCACGGCCGAATACCAGGTCGATTACGAAATCGGCCTCGGCAGCCTCGGGCGCATGCGCTTCATGCTGCACGACGAGTACATTCGGCATCCCGACCTCAACGACCGGGCGCTGCGCTGCGCGACCTTCACCGGCCCCGCGTTGGCCGCGGATGTCGAGATCACGGGCTCGCCCACGCTCTTCCTGGAACTCGCCACCACGGCCTCCGACGGCGCCATTCACGCGACGCTCGAGCAGGTGATGCCCGACGGCAATGCCGAGTACGTCACCGAGGGCTGGTTGAACCTGCGCCACCGGAAGGTGAGCGAGAGCCCGCGGCCCCACGCCGGGGCCGCCTGGCATTCCCAGGCCGCCGCGGACCTGCTCGAGGTCCGCCCCGGAGAGCGCATGACGGCCGCACTCGAGCTTTACCCCGTCTCGGTTTTGATCGGTGCCGGGAGCCGCCTGCGGCTGACGGTCGCCGGAACCGACCGGGACAACCTGTACGTGCCGGAGCGCGATCCCGCCCCCGTGCTCACCCTGTTCTTCGGCGGCCGGAGGGGATCCCGGCTCGACCTGCCGGTGGAGGATGCGGCAAGGCGTCCCGAGGGGCGCGTCATCCCCGGCGCCTTTGCCGATCAGGATCCGGGGTTTGCGTTCGGAAAATCCGGCAGCCATTGAATCAACCCGACCAGGAGGTTGAAATGACCCATCTGATTCAACAAGTCATAAAGGGGATGATTCTGTCCCTGTCTCTGTGCAGCCTTTGTGCGGTCGCCGACGATCTTGGCGAACAGATGGAGGCCTACAACATGCCCGACAACGTGATCGATCGCTTCGATCCGGAGAGCCGGATTCCGGCCCGGGGCACCGTCGATTCCGTGCGCCGGGTGCGCGCCGACGGGTGGGCGTGGGACCACGAGGTGCGGGTTTATCTTCCCGCCAGCTATCACCATGCCGAAGCGGCGTACCCAACCCTCTGGATCACCGACAACAGCCTCGAATTGATTCAGGCGGCACTGACCGGCGATGCGCTCGGCTACGCGCCGGAGTTGATCGTGGTGGCGGTCGGCGCACCGACGGATGTCAACGCAGCGGAGTTCCAGCGTCGCCGCAGCTACGACTTCATTCCCGACAAGTCGCAAATGGGGGCGATGGTCGCCGCCATGCCGGATGGCGCCGTGGGCGGTGCGCCCGGCTTTCTCGACTTTCTGGTGAACCAACTGCGCCCCATGCTGGCAAGCGAGTACCGCTTGGACCTGAACGACCAGGGCTACGCCGGCCATTCGGGCGGCGGACAGTTCGGGCTCTATGTCCTGCTCAACAAGCCGGAGAGCTTTCATAAGTACATCATCAGCAGCCCTGCCGTCTACCAACCCTGGCTCGACATGGAGGCGCGTTGGCACGAGAAGAACAAGGACCTGAAAGCCAAGGTCTTTCTCAGTGCCGGTGAAGCCGAGGCCGCCCATCCGATCTGGTCGGCAGCGCAAATAGTCTCCACGGTCGCGACCATGGCCGAGCGGCTTACCGTCCGCCAGTACCCGTCACTGGAGCTGACGGTCAAAATCTTCCCGGATGAGGATCACCTCACTGTGATGCCCATCGCTTACACCCGGGGCATTCGCGCTCTATGGGGCATGTAACCGAAACCGAAGTGCGCTAAATCCCTTCCAAGGGCAGTGCGCCTTCGGCAACGCCCTCTTCCGCCTTGGCCTTCGCCACCATCTCCCGGATGTCGCCGAGCAGTTCCTTGGCGTCGTAGACGATGCCGTCCTTGATGGTGTACTCGACGCCGCCCACGCGCTTGAGCTTGTCGTCGGCGCCCAGGCGCAGGGCGCCGGTGCCGTAGAGCACCTTGAAGTTGTCCAGCGGGTTCTCGCCGACGATCACCAGGTCCGCCTTCTTGCCGATCTCGATGCTGCCGGTTTCCCCATCGATGCCGAGCGCCTCGGCGCCGTGCAGCGTCGCCGCGCGCAGCACTTCCAGGGGGTTGAAGCCCGCTTCCTGCAGCAACTCAAGTTCGCGCACGTAGCAGAAGCCGTACAGGCACCAGACGTAGCCGGCATCGCTGCCGGCGGTGACCCGCCCGCCCCGGTTCTTGAACTCGTTGACGAAGGCCATGCCCAGGCGGTAGTCCTCGGCGCCGGCAGCTTCGTCCTCGCTCGTCCAGTCGAAGAAGAAGGAGCCGTGGCTCTTGCGGCTGATGGTGTAGAACCGCCACTGCCAGGGCATGGTGTAGGTGTCGTGCCACTCGCGCCGCGCCGCCGCCATGACATCGCGAGTGGCTTCCTTCACCGCAAACGTGGGGGAGATGGTGAAGTCCCGCTCCAGCAGTGTGTCCATCACCTCGTTCCAGCGGTCGGACCCGGGCGGGGCGGCCTGGGAGAGGATGCGCGCCGCACCCTGGAAGCGGTGCTCCTCGTCTTCGTAGTTGTGGTAGCTGGGGTAGTCCTGGATGCGCTGGTTTTCAAACAGCGCTTCCGGCAAGCCGTACCACCAGTGCTCCATGGAATCGAGGCCCCAGCCTGAGGTGTCGAGCACGTTGGCCCGGGGGCTCGCGATCTGCGCGTGATGCATGGTGGTCTTGATGCCCTGCGCCTTCGCCTCGCCCATCGCCGCCTCCAGCAGGGCCGGCGAGCCGTGGTGGAACTTGATGCCCCGTGCGCCGGCCCGGGTGATCGCCTGCACCCAGCGGCGCGCATCGTCCGCCGTGAGCAGGCTGGAGGTGGGCAGTTCCGGGGCAAAGAAGGCATAGGGATGAACGTCGGGGCCGTCGATGTCACCCGCTTCGATCCCCTTGGACTGCTCCACCACCCAAGTTAGCCCGCCGCGATGGGAGCCCACCGCCCGCACCGTGGTGAGGCCGTGGGCGAGCCACAGCTTGTAGATGTAGTCCATGTTGAAGTCCACCACCTGGTAGGGTCCGGTATGGGCGTGGGTATTGATGAAGCCCGGCAGGATGTACATGCCGGTCGCATCGATCTCGCGGTCGCCGGACGCGGGCCGGGCAGCCTCGACGAGGTTCGTCCCCGAGATGGCGGCGATGCGGTCGCCCTCGACCACGATATCGACCGGGCCGCGCACGGGAGCGCCCGTGCCGGCCACGTAGTAGACGCCCCGTATCACGAGCTTGGAATAGGGCCCGTCGCCCCGGTCCGGCGAGTCGCCCTGGGCGGGATAGACCGGCTCGTCTTGCATGAAGAAGTAGGCATTGACCATTTCGTCGCCGGGCTTGGTGCGCACCTTGGCAGCGGTCATGCGCGCCTCCACTTCGGCCCGTGTCTGTTCAAGGCTCGGCTCGGTTTGCGCCGTGGCTGTACTGGACAGGCAAATCGCGGCGGCCAACGCCATCGTGATCGAGGTAGTGGTTTTCATCGTTTCGTTTCCTTCTGGTGCTCTCCCGGATGTGTATCGGGATCTGGTTTCCTGTGGCCTGTTTCCTGTGGTCTGCTTCCTGCACTCCGGATTTCCGGCAAGGCCCCGTATGGGTCGTTTCAGCCCGTCAGGGCATGGGGCCTCCGAGGTGCTCCATGAAGAACCTGCGCTGGCGCTTGACGATGTAGGGATGCGAGACGGCGCCCCCGTGATCGGCGTCGGCAACGACGTAGGAGGTGAAGTCCTTGTCGGCCTCCATCAGCGCATCGAAGATCGTCATGGCCGCCCGGAACGGCACGTTCTCGTCGATTTCTCCGTACACCAGCATCAGGTCGGCCTCAAGGCGGTTGATGATGGCGATGTTGCTGGTGAGCGCATGCACATCGCGCTCGCTGCCCGGCACGCCGAAGAAGCGCTCCACCGATATCCCGGAGTACACGGAGTTGAGGTATTCGTGGGGGCCGACGTGGGAGACCACCACATCGAAGAAATCCGGGAACAGCAGCGCCGCCCGCAGGGACCCGTAGCCGCCGAACGAGGCGCCGGTGATGCCGACGCGGCTTGCGTCCATGTAGGGGCGCTCCGCAGCCAAGTTCTCGATGGCGGCCTTGTGGTCGGCGGCGCCGAACAGATCCTCAGTGCCCGAGAAGGCGTAACGGAAAGCCCGGTCGCGCCTGGTGGTGCCCCGTCCGTCGAGGGCGACGACGATGAAGCCCGCCTGGGCGGTCGCCTGGGCGTCGCGGGTGGTGATGGCCGCGAAGTTGTCGAGGAACGAGTGCGGCCCGGAGTCGATCTGCGGGCCGGGATAGGTCTGGTCGACAACCGCGTGCTTCAGGCCGGGGTCGAAATCGAGCGGTTTGAACAGCGCGCCGTACAGGTCCGTCTCCCCATCCGCGGCCTTGACCACGAAGCGCTCCGGCGGCCGCCAGCCGGTGGCCGTGAGGCGCGAGGCATCGGCCCGCAGCACCTCCGAGACCAGTTCGCCGTCGCGGGTGCGGATCACCATGACCGGCGGTTGCGCAACGGTCGAGAAGACATCAACGAAGTAGTCCCCGGAGGGGGAGAACTTCGACGACGAATCCAGCCCTAAGCGCACCGGAAGCGCATAGCGGAAGAACTCGTGGTGGGCGTCCTCGGGCGTCAGGAGTTCGGCATCGCCCCCGTCGAACGACGACCGGTACAGGTGGCTGAAGTAGGGATCGCGCCCGCTCTCGCGACCGCCTGCGGTGTAATAGACGGTGCGCGCCGCCTCATCGACCCGGATGATGTCGAATACAACGCCGCCGTCGGTCACCTGGTTCTTCAGCTCGCCGGTCCGCGCATCGTAGAGATGGAGTTGCCCCGCACCGGAGCGCTGCGAGTACCAGAGCGCCTCGCCGCCATCGGCGGTGACATGGAAGTTGGGCGCGTGGTAGTCCCGGGCCGAGAATGCGTAGAAGTGGGTCTCGCTTTCCTCGACAACGGTCCGCACGGCGCCGGAATCGAGGTTCATGGCCGCGATGCCGTAGGTCTGCCCTCCATGGTCGGCAGTGACGAAGAAGAGCTCCTGCCCATCGAGGTTCCACCAGAGCGCGTTTCCGCCGAAGTGCATGGGCGCAAAATCGTGCAGGCGGGCCGGATCGATGTCCGCCCGCACCAAGCGGCCGGTCCCGGTGTCGATCACTGAGATTTCCCGGGGCGGCACGATCCCTTCGGCGGGAAACGGCACCCGGTCGAGGTGAACGGCGGTAGAGGGCAGGTCCGGCGGCAGGTGTTCAGCGATGTAGGCGCGCAGCGGCACTGCTCGCAGGTCGACGCGCATCGTGGCGAGATAGCGGCCGTCGGGCGACCAGTTGACCGAGGTGATGGGGGCGGGCTCCCCGGAGCGCCGGCGCTGCACCCGGGCCAGCTCGAAACCGAGGTGCCCGTAGGCGAAGCCTTCCTCGCCGTCTCTGGTGAGTTGCGTTTCCTCCCCGGAAGCCAAATCGCGCAACCACAGGTTGCTGTCGCGAACGAAGGCGGCGCGGGTACCGTCCGGCGAAGGGCGTTCGGCGGGCGATGGCGGCGGCGTCTCGTCCCCTGTGCATTGGGCGGCATCCGCGGCGCAGGCGAACGTGCCGCTTGCGGTGGTGACTACGAGGCCCTTGCCGCCAAGCTCAAGCGAGACGATCGGCAGCTTGTCCGCATCGGCGTCGGCAAGCCCGGCCTCGGCCAGCGACGCCGCCAAGCGCGCATGATCGAATGCGGGTTCCTGATGGCCGGTCGCCGCATCGACCACCACGAAACGGGCACCGCCACCGGCTTCCTGCTTCATCCAGAACCGGTCTTCGCCATCGATCCAGTGGGCTTGCGGAAGCAGGTTGGCCACCAGCGCCATCAGCTTCGCAGATTCGAATTCGGCAGGGTCCTGCCTTGCAGTTTCGGTATTCGCCGAACATCCGCTTACGGCCCAAAGGATGATCACCCCCGCCACGGCGTGCCGCAACCCTTTGCGGCTCACGAAACGCTTGAAGCGACCGAGCAACAAGCGACGAAAAAACAGACTCACAAGATTCACCAGCATTCCACCTTGCCGACCTGCCGACTAAGACGCAGCACCCGCACCTCTCCCGCATCGCCCGCTGGCTTCCTGCTGCTAACGCCCATGCACTCGCGCTACGCCCTCGCATGGAACAAATTCCAAGCCACTGAGTCCAACGCGGGTTCCGGTGGCCAGTTCGAGGGCAAGATGCCCTCGCTCCGACCTTCGTTCGACGTTGTCCCCCGGAGCGAGGGCGTCCCGCCCTCGAACGTTCCCGGCCCGTCGGCGTTCCGGCTCCGAGATGTGTATCGATATGTCTCACATCGATCCCACGGTTTGACGCATCAATCCTTTGCGGCTGGATTGCCCGTCGCTTGAGCGTAAACGTAGTGCGCCGCGGCGAGATCCTGTGCCGTGTTGCCCAGGCTCTTATAGACCGTGATCTCGCTTTCGCTTGACCGTCCGGGAATCTGGCCGTCGATCGCCTGGCCGATCTCGCCGACGATGTCGGTTCTGGCAAAGTGACCCTCCTCGATGGCCAGCAGCAGATCGCCCGCTTCGGCGAGGGCGAATTCGGTGATTTCCGTGTACACCCGGCCCCGTTCGAGGACCTTGCCGTCGGCTTCCCGGGTGGCTGGATTGTGCGCGCCCACCAGGTTGACATGGGCCCCCGGCGACAGCCAATCGCCTTCGAGTACGGGCGTGTGGCTGCCGGTTACCGTGCAGACGAGGTCCGCACCCGCCACGGCTTCAGCGGCATCGGCCACCGCGCGCACCACCGCGCCATCCTCATCGGCATGGCTTTGCGCAAAAGCCGTAGCCTTGTCGATGTTCCGGCCCCAGATGCGCACGTCCCGCACCGGGCGCACCGCCAGCATGGCTTCGAGGTGCGTTTCCGCCAGCACGCCGCAGCCGAGCACGGCCAGCGTCGCGGCGTCTTCCCGCGCCAGCACCCGGGTCGCGGCGGCGCTGGCGGCGGCGGTCCGCAGGGCGGTGACGGAACTCGCCTCCACCAAGGCGAGCGGCGCGCCGTCGGCCCGGTCGAACAGCAGGATGTGGCCCTGCACCGCCGGAATGCCCCGGTCCGGATTGGCTGGGAACAGCGTGACCAGCTTGGCCCCGAACACCCCCGCAGAACCAATTTCACCGGGCATCACCCCGAAGTAGCCGCCGCCGTCCGCCACCTGGAGCATCGAGCGCAACGGCAACTCGATCTCGCCCCGGCTGATGGCCACCTGGGTGGCGGCCATGAGATCGATGCAGGCGGGCATGTTCAGGGTTGCAAAAACAGTCTCACTGTCGAGGACGAGTGTGCTCACCGATCGCTCCTTCAGGTGCGGGTATCATGGATTGTCCCATTGAGGGAAGCCTGCTCCCATCCGTCCTGAGGATACTACAGGGCGTTCAGGACGCCGAAGCGTTGGGACGGATCGGTGGTTTCGGCACTCGAATGAGGGGAATGATGCGGCAAAACAGATTGAGCAGCCTTGACGCGCGCTTAGGGCTAGGCGAGCCGATCACGCGCCGGGACTTCATCGGCTCGACGCTGGCGGGGGCCGGAGCGGTGCTGCTGTCCGGCTGCGCGCCCGCGCAACTCAGACCGCAGCCGCCGGACCCGGCGGCCTGGCACCCCTGGGACGGGTACGGCGGCGTCGGCGACTACGCCACCAGCAACGGCAACACCCAAGCCGTGATGGATGCCGCCCACGTGCTGCGCGACCGAGGCAAGGAACGCGCCCTCGCCGCCGCATCGTCAACCGGGGAGGTGTTCGACGTCGTGGTGGTGGGCGGGGGCTTTGCCGGCCTCGGCGCCGCCTTCCAGTTTCACGCCACCAGCGAGAACCGCACCTGCCTGATTCTCGACAACCATCCGGTGTTCGGCGGCGAAGCCAAGGAAAACGAGTTTTCCGTGGGCGGTTACCGCCTGTTCGGCCCCCAAGGCTCCAATGGCTTCATGCCGCCGGTGGGCCGCACCACCCTCTCCGACGATGTCTGGCGCGCGGTCGGCATGCCAATGGAGTACGAGTTCGCCGATGCCGACGAGAGCTTCGGCCTGCGCCTCGCCCACGACAGCTACGATGCGATGTTCTGGGGCGAGCCGCACTTGGACGTGGGCCATTTCTTTCGCGACGCGAACGGCGGCCGGTGGGTGCGAAACATCTGGGAAGACAACCTGGCGCGCACGCCATGGAGCGAGCCGCTGCGCCGGGACCTGCTGCGCGCCTTCAACGGCAAGGAAACGGCGCATGCCATGGAAGGCCTCGGGCCCTGGCTCGACGCCATGTCGTACCGGGACTACCTGATCCGCGAACTCGAGCTGCATCCCGGCGTCGCTGAGCAGATCGATCCGGTACTCGCCATCGCGAATTACGGCTTCGGTTGCGACGTGATCTCGGCCTATGCGGCTTACCTGCTGCAGTTGCCCGGCATGAAGGGCTACTTCGTGGCCGACACCTTCGACTTCTCGCAGATCAAGATCATGAGCTTTCCGGGGGGCAACACCACCTATGCCCGCTACATCGCCAAGCACCTGATTCCGGATGCCATGCCCGGCGAGGGGCTTAAGGACATCGCCTTCGGCCGGATCGATTTTGCCGCTCTCGACCGCAAGGGCGCGCCGACCCGCATGCGGCTCGGCGCCACCGCCATCGACGTCCGGCACGACGGCGATGGGGTGCGGGTCACCTACTTGAGAAACGGGCGCACCGAACAGGTGCGGGCGCGCACCGCGGTGATTTCCGCCAGCGGCCAGATGGCGCGCAGGATCGTAGCCGACATGCCCGACCCGATCCGCGAGAACTACGCCCGGTTCCACCACGGCGCCGTGCTCGTGGCCAACGTGGCGCTCAACAACTGGCGCTTCCTGCACCGTCTCGGCATCGGCGCCGGGCGCTGGTACGACGGCTTCGGCTTCATCGGCAGCATCCGCGCGCCGATGAAGATCGGCGGGCAGGCCGCGCCCTGGCACCCCGATCTGCCGACGGTAATGACCTTCTACGTGCCCTTCCACACGCCGGGTCTGGATATCGACACCCAGGGCCGCATCGGCCGCGGGCTGCTGCTCGGCAAGTCGTATCTCGACTACGAACGCGAAATCCGCGCCCACATGAACGACCTGTTCGGCAGCGCCGGCTTCGATGCCCGGCGCGACATCGCGGGCATCGTCCTCAACCGCTGGGGGCACGCCTACATCGCGCCGCAACCGGGCTTCTACTTCGGCGGCGAGAACGGTGCGGGGCTGACCGCGCCCATGAAGGTGGGGCACGGCCAGATCTTCTACGGCCATTCCGAACTCGGCTGGCGGATGAACTACCGCAACGCCATCGCCGAAGGCGGCCGGGCCGGGGAACAGGCTGCCAAAGCGCTCGCTTGAAGTGCGGCCAGCCCGGTCCGCTTCAGGCTATCGAAACACCTCCGACAACCACTCGTCAATGACCGCGGCCTGCACGTCGGGCGCACCGCCGTCCAGGTGGTTCTTGCCGGGGATGATTTTCACGTCCCAGCCGGCGGTTTCCAGCTCGGCGCGGCTGCGGACGATCAGCTGCCCCATGTGGGTCAGCGGCTTGCCGTTCAGCGTGGGCAGGTCCTGATCGCCGATCCAGTTCAGCCGCGGGATGTCGAGCGCATCCTGGATCAGCCGGTCGTCGAAACTCTGCAACCCTTCGTAGTAGGTGAGAAACTGCCGGCCGTTTTCCGGTGAATTCGCTTCGAGGCCGTACAGGCTCGCGGGGCCGCTGGCCATGGCCCGGGTCGTGGTGAGCATGTCTTCGTAGATGCCGTCCAGCACCGGGAATCCGCCGCACACCAGCGCCGTCATCCGGTCGGTGCGCAGCGCCAGCTGCAGGCCGGTGACGCAGCCCCAGGAGAAACCCGCGTAAGCGAATTCCTCCGCGCCGGCCGCATCCGCGATCGCCAGGTAGTCGCGCGCCACCGCCGCCGGGGTCAGGGTGTAGAGCTTCGGTTCGTTGCCCGGGTACTCGATGAAGATCAGACGGAATTTCGAGCCCAAGGCATCGATGTAGGCCTGCTTGTACCGGGCGAGGGTTTCGGCCACTTCAGCGATCAGCGGCGGCTGTCCGGGAGCAGCGGGTATGGCCCGCGGCGCCGCGGTGCCCGGCCCGAGGAACAGGAAGCGGTCGCCGCTGCCATGCACTTCAAAGTAGATGCTCGAGCCATCGTGGGCGATGGCCTGCCCCGCCTCGGAAAGTGCTGGGGTCGCAAACAGGCCGAGGGTCAGCGCCCCGGCCAACATGTGGACTGCGCACTTCATTCTCAAGCCACCTCCCCTAAAAGTGCATCCGCGCCGTCAGTCCGAACGTTCTCGGTTGCTGCAGGACATACTCCTGGACGGTGGCAATCGGCACCCCAAGCTGCTGCTCCTCGTTGGTCAGGTTCTCGCCGAACACATACAGGCTCCAGCTCCCCAGCATCCAGCCCACACGGGCATTCAGCGACTTGATGCCCTCGGTGGTCACCCGTTCCTCGGCATACCCGAATCCCCGAACGCTGGTGATCTGATCGTCCTGGAAGAAGTAGTCGAGGCGGGCGTGGCCGCCGACGTCGCCCCACCACTGGAAACTGTAGTCCGCGGCCAGCGAAAGCGTGTAGTCGGGCACACCGTCCATCGGGTCGCCCTTGATGTGCGTGGTGCCGGGCCTGGTGTACTTGCCGTCGTTCAACCCATAGGTGGCGCGCAGGAACAAGTTGTCGGTCAGGTTCAGCGTGGCCGCGACTTCAATGCCCTCCACTTCCGCCCGGCCGCCGTTGTTGAACGCCTGCAGACCTAAGGGATTGGGCGCATAGACCTGCACGTTCTTGTACTTGGTGAGAAAGGCGGCGAACTCGAAGTCGAGCGTGCCCTCGCCGAGCGTCCCCTTGGCGCCAACCTCCCAAGTGCTGAGCTCCTCAGGGTCGAAGGTGTTCTCGCCGATGCCGAAGAGTTCCGCGTCGAAGAACTGGATGCCCCCGGAGCGGAAGCCGTCGGCGTAGCTCGCATAGGCCATCAGGTCGTCCGTGAAGTTGTACTTGAGCACGAAGCGCAGCGCCACCTTGTCGTTGTCAACCGTATCGACCACGCTGATGGGCGCGCCGAACTGTGAGACGATGTTGGTGGAGTCCCGCGTGTCTTCGTAGTAGCGGATGCCGGCAATCGCTTCGAACCGGTCCACCGTTGCCGTCAGTTCGCCGAAAACCGCCCAGGACTCGGTGTATATCTTCAGTTCGCCGCCGAGCGCCTCCGGAACGGGCACATTGGCATCCGGGTAGTAATCGGTGAACAGCGGCGCAAGGTGCTTCGAATCCTTGTAGAAGGCCCCCGCGGTCAGATGGAACATCTCGCCGAGCCCCGCATTCACGCGCACTTCCTGGGAGAACGTCTCGACCACCTGGTCGAGGGAGTAGCCGATGTTCGTGATCGGATTGGCCACGCTGGGCGCGTTGCCGAACAGCGGCGCCCAGTCGGTGGTGCCGGGAAAGAGCAACTCGACAAATGCCTTGTATCCGGATATGTCGAGCGAATTGAAGATCGTTCGGTGCTGATATCCCGTGGAGCTGGTGACTTCGAACGGGCCAGCATCCCAGTTCAGCACCAGGTTAGCGAGGTCGTAGTTCACTTCGTTCGGAAAGGGAATGAAGTAGTCGGAGGTGAAGTCGAGATGGCTGTAGCCCAGGGCGGGGAACTCGCTTTCGTAGTGCTGGTAGAGCAGGTCCGCCCGGAAGCTCTCCGCCGGCTGCAGCCGCGCCTTGGCGCGCACGAACCAGCGGTCCTGCGTATTGGCGTTCTTGCCCCCGAACCGGTTGTCCACCCAACCCGGGCCCTCCTCCCAGTAGCCGGCGAGGCGCAGGCCGAAGATGTCCGAACCGGTCGGCACATTGCCCGCCGCAAAGGCGCGAACACCCTCATTGCCCCGATCCACGGTGCGCGCGCTGACCTCCATGGCGCCATCGACCTCGCCCGGCGTCGGCCCCTTGGTGATGTAGCGCACCGTGCCGCCGATGGAGCCCTCGCCGTACAGCGTGCCCTGGGGCCCTTTCAGCACCTCAACGCGCTCGATGTCAACGAGCGGAAAGTCCATGCCGTAGCCGGTGGTCTCCGCATTGACGGTCATCTCATCGACGTAGCGCCCCACCACCGGCAGCAGGCTTCCCGGCGGGAAACCGCGCGAATCTTGATGGATTCCGCGACGCCTCCCAGCGAGGATACGGTAAGGCTCGGAACCGTGGTCTGAAGCTCGGACAGGTTCACCGCCCCCATGGCCGCGACATCCTCGGCAGTGACCGCGCTCACCGACATGGGCACGTCCTTGAGCGCCTGGTCGCGCTTCTGGGCGGTGACGATGATCTCCTCGATGACGCCTTCCTCCTCCGCGAAGGCCGAGGACACCGAAAATGCGGCGCCGACGGCCGCGGTTGCCAAACTGGCCAAAATCCAGACTGGTTTCATGCAAACTCTCCAAAAAAAGTGAACGCCAAGCCACAAGACGCAGGCGCGACGGTTTCCCTCACCCATCAGCCTTCCCAAACCAGCGGATACTGCTCGCTGTCCAGCCGGTCGCCGTCCCTGAGCAGGCTGTTGCGCAGGCCCTTGTTGGTGCCGGGGCGGCTGGAATAGGTGGCGTCATCGCCCAAGTACCGCGCCGTGTAGCCGCGCCGGCGGACGTTTTCGCTGGCATTCCCGCCGGCGCCGTGCAGCACCAGCGCATGAAAGGCGTACACATCGCCCGGTTCCAGATCGAAGCTGAAGATGTCGTAGTCGTCCCGCGCCGATTCGATGTCGGGCACCGTCTCGTAGTCCGGATTGCGCTCGTAGTCGCCCGTGACGGTGCGCCCGAATACCTCCGGCTGAAAGAACCGCCCCCAGCGGTGGGAGCCGCGCACGAACTCCACCGCGCCCGTCTCGGCCGTGGTCGGGTCGAGAGCCACCCAGAACGACAGGATCTGGTAACCGTCGACCGGCCAGTAGGGCTGGTCGTTGTGCCAACGGGTGCGATTGACCGTGCCCGGCTCCTTCACGAAAAGCTGGTCGTAGAGCAGGTTGATCCTGGTGCAGCCCAGTATCTCGGCCGCCATGCGCGGCAGGGGCGACTCGAAGCAGAAGCGCCGAAATCCTTCGTGGAATTCCCAAGTGCGCAGGTTGCCGTGGAAGCGGCCGCGGCCGTCCTCCGGCTCGTAGCCGTGGTAGAAGGGCCCCGGGTTGGCAATGTCCGCCTCGATGGCGTCGGCGAGGATCTGACGCCATTCCGCGTTCACGACGCCGCGCAACGCAATGGCCCCGTCGGCGTGAAACGCTTCAATGTCCTTGCGGCTGAGGTTCATTCGCCTTCCCCAAACGCCAGGCGATCAGCCTACTGCAATCAGTCGCACAAACAAAAGACCCCGACCATCGTCCCGGGGCCGCCGTTGTGAGGTAACCTCGCGCTGCTGCGTCCACTGGATCGATCCTTCCAGGAGCGGAACCACATGATCGCACTCACCAATGCAAAGACACTCGTCGTGGCGTGGCTGGCGGTGGCCGGACCGGCACTGGCCCAATCCAGTGCGGAGGACTCCCGCGACCTGAGCCTAGTGACCCACAACGCCGTGGTGATCGCCGCCGCGCCGGAGGACATCTGGCCGCACATCGTCGACCCCGATGCCTGGAAGGCGGGCGCGCGCCTGGTGCCGGTGGAAGGTGCGGAACACCGCTTCAAGGCGGTGATGCCGGACGATCCGGACACCGCCCTGTTCCACGTCACCAACGTCGAATTCGATGCCCCCCACCGGCGCACCATGCGGCTGAACGCCCTGGACGGCGCCCTGATCGGCCATGCTTCCTGGGAACTCACGCCGTTCGATGGCGGCACCCGCGTCGCCTACCACGTTTACAGCCAGCAGACGCTGCCGCCGGATCAGCCGCCCATCGACCGGGAAGCCTATGTGCAGGCCAACCGGGCGCGGTTCCAGGAGGAACTGAACGCGCTGCGCACGCTGGTGGAGACTGGTTCGCAGTAGGTGGGATCAGGGCGCGTCCGGCTGAGGCGTGGTTTCCGCGATTGCCCTGCGGATCACTTCGATGACGAAGTCCGGGGTCTCGTAAGGGAAGTTGTGCCCCGTTCCGGCGGGCGTGACGATGCGCTGCGAGCGGCTCGATGCCGCTAGGTAGCGTTCCCGCGTGTGCCTGTAGAAGCGGCGCAGGCGCATTTCGAAATCCTCGTGCCCGGCGGCTTCGTTGGCTTCGGTCATGGTCGCGAAGAAGGACTCAGCATCCGCCATGTCGCCCGGTGCGACCAGGTACAGCGGCAGATCGCCCAGATCCCCGTCATAGACCACCGTGTCCCAGCCGCGGGCGGCCATTCCGCTCGGCGAGAGTTCGCTGAAGATCGAGGCGGTGGCGATGCGCGCTCGGGTGCCGGACTCGATGGCGCGCAGCGATGCGATCAATTCGGCGCCGAGGCGCTCCTCCATGAGACGCGCGATGCGCACCGCTTCGGAGTCGGGCTCGGCGTCGCCGCTCGCCGCGCCGGCCAGCATGGCCTCGCTGATTCCGAACAGGCTGGCCACCGCACTCACCATGAGCCCGGCGCGCGCGCTGCCGAGCACCGGGTTGTGCGGCGCATAGATGATGGTGTCGGGCGGCGTCGGATCCAGGAGCACGACGCCAGCCACCAATTCCAGATGGCGCCGTGCCACGTTGGCGGCCAACAGGCCGCCGAAGGAATGCCCAGCCAGTAGGTACGGCGGCCGTTCGCCCGCGCGCTCCAGGGCCTTGACGACCTCCTCGGCCTCCAGCGCGGTCGATCTTGGAAAAGGGCCCGCATCGCTCCAACCCGACCCCGGCCGGTCGATCAGCACCGAGCGCGCCTCGCTCTTGAGCGTCTCATGCAGATGGTGCAGATAGAGCCCGGCCCCGTGCCCCCCCGGCAGCCAGACCACGGTCGGATTGCCGCGGGCCTGCCCCTCCGCCAGCAGGTGCATCCGGTAGCCGCCAACATCCACGAGTTCGCCCGGCGGCGGATGATCCGCCCGGGCCGCAGCGGTGCGCGCTAGGTGGACGATGGAACCTGCCGCCAAGACCGCGGCGACCACCAGCGCGCCAAGCCCCGTATGCCGCAGCCAGCGCCCGCTGGTGCGATGCCCCCGATACCAGAGTGCACCGCCGACGAGCGCGACGGCCAGCGCGAATGCCAGGCCGGCCCAATCCTGGCTGAGCAGCGTGTGCAGGGCACCACTCATTGGCAGCGCCTCACGGCAGCGGCACGCCGCGCACCGCCCGGTTCGAGAGCACTTCGCGCATGGCGGCGCGCTCCGCCTCGAGCGTCTTCAGCTTTTCCGCCCCGTAGTGCTCCAGATACAATTTCCCCGCCCGCGCCTCAATCGCGTCCAGGCCCGCCCAGTTATGGTACTTGAGCATCAACAGCGCATCCCATTCGTCCGGGGCCGCCTTGTACGGATTGCTGAACAGCATGAAGTCGGCGAGGATCCCCTCCGCCTTCGCCATGTTGAACATCGGCGCCCCGTTGTCGCGAAAGTCGTTCCAGAACGCCTCCGCCTGGCCCGGCTTGATGCGGTAGTACACCATGCGCCACACCGGGGCCGGCTGTTCCGCCGCTTCCTGGCCCAATGCCCCGCCGCCCCAGGCCGCGGAGGTGAGCGTGAGCGCCGCAATCAGCAATTTCTTCATCGTTGCCTCCTTTTTCCAGATACTCCGTAATCCTCTCCTGCAGCGCGGCGTGAATCCGGCCGAGCACAATGAGGTGGCCCTGGAGCCTTCGGACTTTCGCCAGGGCGACATCCACGTCGTCCTCGCCGACCCCGGCGACGTTTGCCGCATCCTCGACAATCCAGTCCCAAACCATGGCATAGCGCTCCAAGGTGTCGTAAAGCTTGGCCCGTTCGATCAGCCAGCCGTACTCCAGATAGGGGGCCGCACGGCTGGTCTGCGCCACGCGCCAAGCTGCCGTGGAGATTCGCGGGTACGGCAGATCCACTTCCACCTGCGACTCACCGAGCGCTTCAAGCGGAACGCCGTCGCGCTGCGCCTGTCGCAACAGCCCCACCAAGCGATCGACGGCCGCGATCCCCGAGGTGAGCCCCGCCTCGGCGCCGTTGAGCTCGGCCAGGTTGTTTTCGATCTCCAGTTCCACCGCCAGCCGCGCCTCTGCCGCGATTGCCTGAAGCTCCCGCTCGTCCCACCACTCTTCCAAGCCCAGCGCCAGAAGCACCGCAAACACGATCAGGACCGCCTGGATCGAGAGGTCAACCAACCGCTCCGGAAGCCTTGCGGCCCGGAATCTCGCCAGGAAAGCGGGTTTCTTCATCGGTAATCTCGATCCGGACTAAAGCCAGTCACTCAGTCTTGGATGATGGCAGACGGCGCGAAGATGCGTTCTCCCAGGGCCGAGGAGAACGTCAGCTCTCCATTGGGCGTGTCGATGCGGAGTTCGAAGCCGGGCCTCTCACCGGCCGTCACGGTGACCGGAATGTCGAGGCTGCGATAGATTGCGGCGAGCGGTTCCGGCTCGGGATGGGTCGCGCTGAACGAAAGCAGCTTCAACCCTTGGGCCGATGTGTCCGACGGGTGGGGCGTGCCGCCCCAATCAATGTAGAACGGCACTTGGTCGCCGTAGTCGTGCCCCACAAGATAGAGCCCAGTCCACGAGAGCTGGACGCCTTCCGGCGTCTCCCTGGACCCGGCGGCGGGTCCCACCGTGGTCAGGCCTGCCGCTTCCGCTGCCGCGGCAGTAGCGGCCATGTCTTCCGTTCGGGCGGCGAACCCCGCAATGTGCGGCTCCCGGTAGGAAACGAGCCTTGCGCCGAAACCTTGGGGTTCGGCGAGTTCCGGGTTCGGCGCAATGAACTCCAGATAAACCCCCTCCCCGACCGAGGCCAGCAGGTTCGCGGTTCCGAGCCCAGGGTGGGCGCCACCGACCGTGAGCACCACCCCGGTCTCGGCTTCAAACCGGCTTTTGAGCCCTTCGAGGTCGGCGATGAGAAGAATGATGTGGTCGAGCATGTCCGCAGTCTCCGTGTCCCGTCCCAAGAGTGTATGCCAAACACCGCTATGGCGCTTCGTTGGGGTCCGTTAGTCAGGCCCCGCCGTCCCCTCGCTGCCGGGCGCCGCCCCCTTGTTTCCAGCCGCCGCCCCCTTGTTTCCAGCCGCCGTCCCCTTGTTTCCAGCCGCCGGCCCCTTGTTTCCAGCCGCGGGCGCTCGGTACGCCCGCCGAATCACCACCGGCTCCTCCAGAATCTGCCCCTGCACTAACTCGATGGAGGTCGGGGCATCGCTCGGCAAGCGCTGGATCCGTTCCAGCACCCGCAGGCCGCGCAGCACGCGGCCGAAGGTGGCATAGCCCTCCCCGTCGCGGTTTTCCGACTCGTACCCGCTGTCGAGCACGGGGTTGTCCTGCACATTGAAGAAGAACTCCGAGTTCGCCGTGCCGGGATCCAGGCGGGCGAAGGCGATGCTGCCGCGTTCGTTGGGGATGCCGGTCTGGTCAGTCCTTTCATGCGCGACCGGCGGCAAGGCGGGCTCCGCCTGCGCGTACGCTTCGATGCCCGCGCTGTCGGCGCGCATCACATGGGCCAGCAAGCCGCCCTGAACCACCTCGATCGAACTCCCGCCGGACCGGCGGGTCACCCGGTAGAAGCTGGCGCCGTCGTAATGCCCGCCGTCGACATGGGCGAGAAACTGCGCCGCCGACAGCGGCGCGCGTTCCGGGTAGAGGGCGATTTCGATGTCGCCCAGCGAGGTTTCCAGCACCACCTGCACGGTCCGGTCGATGGGGTTGGCGGCAAGCCACCACTGGCGCAGGTCATCGATGCGATGCGGCTGCACGTCCGCGGCATACCTGGCGTACTCCGCGTCGGGAAACCGGTTTTCGAGGCCGCGCAGGTGCTTGTCGAAGAAACCGCGAACGAAGTCGTTCTGAATCCCGATGACGGTTTGGGCATCGATGCCGCCGAAGAGCGGCGTCTTCCAGGGCGCGCGCATGAACAGCGGGAAATCGGAGACGCCCAGATGCGTGACGCCGTCAACCATCAGGCGATGGACATCGGACCGCAGCCCCGCGGTTTCGTGGCGCTCGTAGGAAAAGTCGTTGTATCCGTGTCCGGAGGCCTCCTGGTCTCCCGAAACCAAGGCCGCCAGCACATCCAGATCCGAGTACAGCATGAGGAACGGCGCCGACACATTGCGGTTGAAGGGCCGGAAGTCGTAGTCGCCGCCGTCGAGGTTGACGCCGGCTGCACAGCGGGGATCGACCATGCACACCCCGCCGGTGGTGGAACCGCCGAAGGACATGCCGATCTCCCCGACCGAGCCGAGCTCGCCCGCGGCGACGATGTCGGCAACCTCGTTGGGCACCTCGCCCGCCTCGAGCCGGTCATGCACGAAGATGCGATCCGCCCGCCATACGTCCGCGCTGACCGAGGGAATGCGCTGCCCGTCCCGCACCGATTGCTCGTAGCTTGCCCGGGTGCCCCGGCGCCGCTCGTCGAACGTCGCGCCGACGAAGCTCAGGCGCTGGTCTTCCGACATCTCCGTAGCCAGCCGCTCCATTTCCGCAAAGAGCGCCGGGTCCATGCCCGCCACATCGCCGTTCGGGAACACAACCGGGGAGGAGTCGTAGGTGTGCTGCACGGAGTAAACGATGTAGCCGTGACTGGCCAGTTCCTCCAGCAGTGCCGTGTTCTGGCCCGGAAAGGACGTGTAGCCGTGGCTGTAGATGACCACCGGCCGGTTCGCTGCCGCATCCATGAGCGGCGCGTTCTCGTAGGAATTGGTGGAACTGTGCTTGAGATACTGGAAGAAAAACGGCATGCCCATGGTGCCGCCCAAGCCGGAGGCGGTGGTTTCGGCCTCGACTTCATTGAAGTAGGGTCGGGGGCGGAGCCCCGCCACATCCCCCGCCGGGTACCAGACGCGCACCAGCAGGCGTCTCGGTTCGTCTTCGCCAGCGGCCAGCACGCCCTTGCGGGAGGCATCGGTGAGTTCGAAATCCCGAACCCCTACCGGATGCTCGCCCGAAGGCGCCGGGAGCGTGGTTACCACGAAGATGTAAAGCAGCCCGACCGCGATTGCGCCAAGAACGGTGAACAGCGAACCGCTCGCATAAGGCACGCGCAGAGGTTTCCTGCCTTCGCGGCGTTTGCCCAGCCACACCGCAGCCAACAGCAGCAAGGCGACCGCCACGCCGCCGGCCGCCTGCCAGCGATGGTCCATGACCGCCGCGACGCCAACCGCAAGCGCGACGAGCGAAGCCACGACAACGATGCGTCTGCGCGCCTTGAGCCCGGTCATCCACCAAGAGGCAATGCCGATCGCCAAAGCCGCACAGAGTATCCAGTCAATCAACAACATGAGGTTGCTCCTTCAAGCCAGCGGCTTTCGTGGCCGCCCGCAACTCAGACGCACGACAATCAGGGCATCCTCAGCAAAGGGAGCGCAGACCAAAAAGGCCGTTGACTCAGGTGACAGCCTCTTCCCGCGATCAAGGGTTCGGCCGCTTTCGCTCGAAGCGTTCGATGTCCCGGTTCAGAAACATTTCGGAACTTCCCTCCTGAGTTCCAGCCCTTGACCTGTGGGCTGGGGGAGGGCGGCGGGGGTCCTTGACGGGAGGGTGCGGAGCGACCGGAGTTCAAGGCCCGGCGGCGCGCTGACGCACGCCGCCGGCTCAGGCATGCTTGGTTCACCCAATGAACAAGGAGCCTGAGCATGAGACTGTTGCACGCCTGTCCCCCTTCCTGCAAGCGCCTGCCCATC
>JAJEFE010000111.1 GCA_022820625.1 Gammaproteobacteria bacterium
TGCGCGATCTCGCCCCGGTACACCGGATCGCCCCGGCCCGGCAACGCCACCGCCACCGCGATCGTCTCCTTGTGAACGTCCAAACCCACGTACGCGTTATACTCCTTCATGGCCTGCCCTCCTCAATGTGGCTCTGTGCTAGGCTCCGACCCCAAACATAACCCACGATGCTTGAGGCCAGGGCAGGTCAATCCATGATGTCTAGAACGACGAGCCTGGAACGAAGAGCGTGAAACCATGAGCCTTGAGTCATTTGAACGGCTTGTCACCACCGTCGCCGGGCACATTGCGGGCTCGGCGCTGGACGACGGGCTCCAGAAGGAGCTGGCGACCGCTTTCCCGCCGGACGGCGAAACGTTCGGGTCGCTGGCCGCGCTCTGCGAGCAGGGCGTGCGCGAGGGCTGGCTGGCCGACCGGGAGCACGGCGGCATCAAGTTCGGCCGCGTCATCAGGCCGGGACCGGAGACTGCCGGTTTCTCGGTGGACGTGGTGGAGATGGACGACATCGTCGGGCCCCACCATCGTCACCCCAACGGCGAGATCGACATGATCATCCCCCAGGATCCGGAAGCTCAATTCGACGGCCACGGCCGCGGCTGGCTGGTCTACGGGCCGGGTTCGGCGCACTTCCCCACGGTGACGGGCGGACGGGCCATCGTACTCTACCTGCTGCCCGAGGGCGCCATCGAATTCACGCGGCCGGCAGGCTAGGACGGGCGGGACAGGACAAGCGGGCTCGCGCAGACGGCCCTGAACAGGCAGGCCAGAACAGACGGCACAGGAAGGACGGGCTGGAACAATGGCAACGGCAACAGCGCTACCGACCGGATTCACCGCCGCCGTGCTACGGGTAAACGGCGACGAGTATCCCGTAGTGTTCCCGACGCACCACACGTTGCTGGAGGTCCTTCGGGAGCAGTGCGGTCTGACGGGCACCAAGCACGGTTGCGAACTGGGCGAATGCGGTGCGTGTGCGGTGCGCGTGGACGGAGAAGCCGTTCTGTCGTGCCTGAAGCTGGCTGTCGAGGTCCGGGACAGTGAGGTGGAGACCGTCGAGGGCTTGCAGGATGGCAACGAACTGCATCCCCTGCAACGGGCGTTCGCCGATTTCGGCGCCGCCCAGTGCGGCTACTGCACACCCGGCATCCTCATGGTGGCAAACGCGCTGCTGGATCGAAACGACGACCCCGAGGATGCGGAAATCTACGAAGCGCTGTCGGGTAACCTGTGCCGGTGCACCGGCTACCACCGAATCGTCACGGCGGTGCGTTGGGCGGGCGCGATGGCGAGGGGCGATGACTGGCGTCCACCCGAAGAAGACTTCCATGGCGCCGACTCGCAGGCACCGCACGCGGAACGCAGCGGGTAAGAAATGGCCGCCAACCCGAAAGTGGAAGCCGTCGGCCGGGATCTCCGGTCCGGGGAAGAATATCGGCTGATCGGCACGGCCTTTCGGCGCGTGGACGGCCGCGCCAAGGTCACCGGCCGGACGCAGTTCGCCGACGATCTCGATTTTCCGCGCATGGCTTACGTCAAGCTGGTGCGCAGTACGGTGCCGCACGCGCGCATCAGAAACATCGACCTGTCGGCGGCCCTTGCCATGGACGGCGTGCTCGGCACCCTGGTGGGTGCGGAACTGCCGGACAAGTTCGGCATCCTGCCGGTTTCCGAGGACGAACACGCGCTGGCGGTGGACACCGTTCGATTCGTCGGCGATCCCGTTGCCGCCGTTGCCGCAGTCTCCGAAGACATCGCCCATGAAGCCGCGCTGGCGGTGAAGGTGGAGTACGAACTCCTGCCCTCGATCTCGAGTTTTGACGAGGCGCTCAGGACACCCGAACCGCAAATGCACGATTACGCGGATGACGGCAACATCCACAAGAAGGTATCGCTCAAGTTCGGCGACGTGGAGGAAGGCTTCGAAGAGGCCGACATGATCCTCGAGGACACTTGCTATTTCGAGGGCAACACCCACCTGGCCATGGAGCAGCACAGCGCGGTCGGCGTTCCCGAGGACGCGGGCCGGGTCACGGTGTATTCGTCCACGCAGACGCCGCACTACGTGCACCGGGCACTGACCAAGGTGCTGGGGCTGCCGGCGTCGCGCATTCGGGTTGTGGCCTGTTCCAACGGCGGCGGATTCGGCGGCAAGAGCGACCCCTTCAACCACGAGATGGTGGTCGCCAAGCTGGCGCTCAAGCTCGGCCGTCCCTGCAAGGTGACGCTCACGCGCGAGGAGGTTTTCTACTGCCATCGCGGACGCCATCCGGTGCTGATGCACCTGAAGACGGGCTTCAAGGAGGACGGCTCGATCACTTCGCAGCATCTGCGCACCGCTCTGGACGGCGGTGCCTTCGGGAGCTACGGCGTGGCCAGCACCTACTACACCGGCGCGCTTCAGACCACCACGTACAGGATTCCCAATTACTGGTTCGAGGGCGCCCGGGCCTTCACCAACAAGCCGCCCTGCGGGCCGAAGCGCGGCCACGGTACGCCGCAGCCCCGGTTCGCCTTCGAGGTGCACCTGGACAAAGCGGCGCATCACCTGGGTATCGATCCCGCCGAGTTGCGGCTCAGAAACCTGCAGCCGCCCGACTCGGTGACGGCAAACTGGTTGCGCATCGGCTTGATCGAGCTGCGCGAGTGCATCGAGGCCGTGGTGCGCGGCAGCGGCTGGAAGGAGCGCTACGGCAAGCTGCCCGAAGGCCGGGGCCTGGGCCTTGCTTGCGGCGCGTACCTCTGCGGCGCCGGATTGCCGATCTACTGGAACCACATGCCCCAGTCCGGCGTGCAGATCAAGCTGGACCGTAGCGGATGCGTGGCCGTGTTCTGCGGCGAGACCGAGATCGGCCAGGGTTCGGACTCGGTGCTCGCCGCCATCGTGGCGGAGGTTCTTGGCATCGAGTTGGAAGATATCCGCCTATGCGTAGGCGATACCGACCTGACACCGGTGGATCTGGGGAGCTACTCCTCCCGGGTCACCATGATGGTCGGCCATGCCGCGATGCAGGCTGCCGAGCGCGCCCGCGACATCATTGCCAGAGCCGTCGCGGCGCAATTGCGGGTTTCGGAGACGGAACTGGTCTTCGCAGATCGGCGCGTGTTTCCCGCCGGCGACCCTGACGATGGACTCGACTTCAGCGCGGCCGTGGTGGCGGCCGAGGCCCGCTACGGCACCCTCGGCACCACCGGTTCCTACATCCCGCCCCGTGCGCCGGGACGCTACCGCGGCGCCGGCGTCGGGCCTTCACCGACCTATTCCTATTCCGCCGCGGTGGTCGAGGTGGAAGTGGACCCGCAAACCGGCGTCTACGACTGCAGGCACGTCTGGATGGCGCACGATATCGGCCAGGCCATCAACCCGGTGCTGGCCCTGGGCCAGATCGAGGGCAGCATTTACATGGGTCTCGGCGAGGCGATGATGGAGGAGCAGGTGTTCCGGCGCCTGCCGAAGAAGCTGTCCGCCGCGTTGGTCCACAAGATGCCGTCGCTGCTGGAGTACAAGAGCCCCGGCTTCCACGACATGCCCGGGATCACCAGTTACATGATCGAATCCAGGGACGAGCGCGCGCCCATGGGCGCCAAGGAAGTCGGCCAGGGCCCGTTGCTGCCGATCATGCCAGCCGTGGTCAACGCCATCTTCGATGCGGTCGGTGTGCGCGTCGACCAGGTTCCGGCGACGCCGGAACTGATCCTGAAGGGACTGGAAGCCAAGGCAAGGGGGCGTCCGGCAAGAGTTGGCCCCACCCGGTTCCCCAGGGTGGACTACGGCACGCCCGTGGAGGTGCCGACACCGGAACAGGGCGGCGACGGCCGCGCCAGGCACGACCCGAAACACCGCGGTTTGCGGTCGGCTTCCGGCACCATGAAGGACCGTGACGAGGCCTTGAAGGAGCGGCGCAGTGCTACGCTTACCACCGCTTGAATTCAGGGCGCCGACAAGTCTGGACGAGGCGCTGGCTTCATTGGAGGGTGGCGGCGCGAACGGCGCCGGCCGGGTTCGGCTGGTGGCCGGCGGCACGGACCTGTGGCCGAACATGAAGCGCCGCCACCAGCAGGCCGGGACCGTCGTCAGCCTGATGTCCATCGACGAATTGCGCCGGATCGAGCAGACGGCGCGGGGACTGACCATCGGCTCGACGGTCACCCTGACCGGCGTGCTTCGAAACCCGGCGGTCCGCGACCGCTATCCGGGATTCGCCCGCGCCGTGGCGGCCATCTCCTCTCCACCCCTGCGCAACATGGGCACGCTCGGGGGCAATCTCTGCGTGGATACCCGCTGCACCTATTACAACCAGACCGAGGAATGGCGCCGCTCCATCGACTACTGCATGAAGGAGCAGGGCACGATCTGCTGGGTGGCCACCAACTCGCCGCGCTGCTGGGCCCACTCCGCCAGCGACGCCGCCCCCATGCTTTGCGCACTGGGCGCGAGACTCAAACTGGTTTCGTCAGCCGGCGAACGGGAGATCCCCCTCGCCGATCTCTATCGCGACGACGGCATCGACTATCTCGGCATGCGTCCCGGTGAAATTCTCACTGAGGTAACCGTCCCCAACGATGCCGACTCCGAACATTGCCGGTCGGCTTTCTGGAAGCTTCGCCGACGGGGCTCGATCGACTTTTCGGTCCTGTCGGTGGCCGTTGCGCTATGGATGGACAAGCACAACGCGGTCAGCCGCGCCGCCGTTTACCTCGGGGCCGTGGGTTCGAGCCCGGTGGCCGTAGATACAGCAGAGGAACTGCTGGTGGGCAAGACCATCGATGAGGATCTGATTGCCGCCGTGGCCCGCCAGGCCCGCAAGGACGCCACGCCCATGAGCAACACCGACTTCGTGCCGGCCTGGCGGGGCAAGATGGCCGAACACTATACCCACGCCGCGCTCTGCGAAGCCGCCGGTCTGCCGGTGCGCCGCCAGGCGCCGAAACACGGGCTGACGGTGGTCTGATTCGGAGCTGCCCCTACGCCGAATCGGCCTCATGCTTCCGTGTTGTGTACCGGCAGAGCCTTGAGAAGTTGCTTCGGCGGGGGAACCGCCTGAATTTGTCCATCCCGTCCTTTTGCAACCACCCGAATCTCATGGCCTTCGGCGCAACGTCTTCCGTCGACGCTTACGAGATGGTCTACCCGGAGCGTCTTTCTCCGCCAGGAAGCGACGTGGCTTGCAAGCGTGACGGTGTCTCCGAAACGAATGGGACTCAGGAACCGGCTGCCGGCTTCGACCAGGGGCAGTCCCAGGAGTCCCAGCTCATTCCTGAGGAATGCGTAGGGTACGCCGGCCGCGTCCAGAAGATGGCGTGTACCGATGTCGAACCACCTGAAGTAGTTGGGATAAAACACGATCGCGGCCTGATCGGTATCACCCCATTCCACCGGAATCTCGATTTCATTCTTCATGGCTCTTATCATGTCACAGTCAGTCCTGCCCAACTCACCTGCGACGGCCCACCCGCTCGCGCCAAGGCGCCGCGGCGGCGCACGCCGGCACGTCCGCCCACACCCCACCGCGCGACCGGATGGGATGGGGTGAAATCGGCGGGCTGAAGGCGGGAGTACCGGGAGTAACGGAGCAAGACATGAGCGTTGTCAGCGTAGAGACAAGGGACAATCTGGCCATCATTACCATCGACAATCCGCCGGTGAACGCGTTGTCGCAGGCCGTGCGTGCGGGGATCGTCAGTGCGCTGGACGAGGCCGAGGGTGCAGGCGCGGAGGCTGTCGTTCTGCACTGCGCGGGCCGGACCTTCGTCGCAGGCGCGGATATCCGTGAATTCGGCAAGTCTCTCAAGCCGCCCTGGCTTCCCGAAGTCATCGCCCGCATCGAGGCCTGCGACGGTCCGGTCGTGGCTGCGCTCCATGGCACGACGCTCGGCGGGGGGTTGGAACTCGCGCTGGGCTGCCATTACCGAATCGCCGTGCCAACCGCTCGTGTCGGATTTCCGGAGGTCAACCTGGGACTGATTCCGGGCGCCGGTGGCACCCAGCGGCTGCCGCGGCTGGTGGGTGCGGAACGCGCTCTGGATGTGATGATTTCCGGCAAGCCGGCGAATGCCGCAGAGGCGGCCAGGGCGGGCATCGTCGATCGGCTCGCCGAGAGCGGAAACCTCCTCGACGAAGCCATGAACTTCGCGAGGGAATTGGTTGCAGGTGGTGAGCCTCCACGGCTTATCCGGGATCTGTCTGTGGAACCCGTGGATCCGGATTTCTTCTCGGAATATCGCAAGCGCATTGCCCCAAAGACACGCGGGCTCATGTCGCCGGAACGGATCGTGCGTTGCGTCGAAGCGTCGCTGCACGTGCCGATCGACCAGGCGCTCAAGGAGGAACGGGAGCACTTCTTCGAGTGCATGGCGTCGCCGCAGTCGAGCGCACTGCGGCATCTGTTCTTCGCCGAGCGCCAGGCGGTCAAGCCGCCACCCGGCGTGAGCGCATCCGCCGAGGTCCCCGAGATGCGGCGCATTGCCGTCATCGGCGCCGGCACCATGGGCGCCGGAATCGCCTATAGCTGCCTTGGAGCGGGATTCGAAGTCACGGTGCTCGACAATGACGAAGCCGGGCTTGCCCGGGGACAGAAAACCATCGAAGGCCTTTACAAAGGCGGAGTCGCGCGCGGCAAGGTCAGTCGGGAGAAGGCAGCGGATGGGCTCGGCCGGTTGACAACGTCACAGGATTACGCGGCCGTGGGGGGGGTTGACCTGGTGATCGAAGCGGTTTTCGAAAGCATGGCGATCAAGCAGGAAGTCTTCGCCCGCCTGGACCGGGTGTGCGGCCCGGATACGATCCTGGCGACCAACACCTCGACACTGGACGTGGACCGCATCGCGGCCGCCACGGACAGGCCCGGCAAGGTCATCGGAACGCACTTCTTCAGTCCGGCCCATATCATGCGGCTGGTCGAAATCGTGCGCGGAGCGGAGACTGAGGATTCGGTGATCGTCGCCGGGCTCCCGCTGGCGAAACGGTTGCGCAAGGTCGGCGTGGTCGTTGGCAACTGTTTCGGCTTTGTAGGCAACCGGATGCTCTACGGGTACGGGCGGGAGAGTCAGTTGCTGCTGCTGGAAGGCGCTGCACCCGAACAGATCGACGGCGCACTCCAGGATTGGGGAATGGCCATGGGGCCTCATGCAGTGGGTGACCTGGCCGGTCTGGATGTTGGCTACAGTGTGCGCAGGGAGCGCACGGACTTGCCGGACGATCCCCGCTTCTACCGCGTGGCCGATGTGCTGGTGGAGGCCGGACGACTGGGGCGCAAAACCGGCAAGGGCATGTATCTGTACGAATCGGGATCCCGGGCGCCCATCCCGGATCCGGAAGTCGCGGCGTGGATTGCCAGTGAGGCGGAGGCGCTGGGGGTCGAGCAGCGGGCGATCGGAGAGCGGGAAATCGTCGAGCGGTGTATCTACGCACTCATCGTCGAGGGCGCGCGCATCCTGGAAGAGGGGATCGCAAGCCGCTCCGGCGACATCGATGTCGTGTGGGTCAACGGCTATGGGTTCCCGCGCTATCGTGGTGGCCCCATGCACTACGCCGATACCATCGGTGTCGACAAGGTCTACGCGAAAGTTTGCGAGTTCCGCAATCGGTTCGGGCCAATGTACTGGGAAGTCCCGGAACTGCTGGAGGATCTGGCCCGTCGCGGCGGCAAGTTCGCGGACCTGAAACCGGCAGGGTAGCCGTCCGGTTTGCCGGCTCAGGGCTGGGCCGCTTGCGCGGTTGCCGCGAACTGCTCCACCTCCCGCCAGACACGCAGGAGATTGCCGCCCCAGAGTTTCTCGATGTCCTCCTGGCTGTAGCCGCGTCGTACCAGTTCCAGTGTCACGTTGGCGGTTTCGCTGGCGTCCCACCAGCCGACAACGCCGCCGCCGCCGTCAAAGTCCGAGCTCAAGCCCACGTGATCGATGCCGATCAGGTTGACGGCGTAGTCCACGTGGTCGATGAAATCGCCGACATCGGCGTAGCCGATTTCCTCAAGCCTCGAACTGGCTTCAGCCCGCTGCTCGTCGGTAAGCGTGAACCAGCCCCGCATAGTTGCGATTCCGTATTCGCCAAGGATGGAAGCTGTCGCCTCCTGCAGTTCGGTCGTGTATTCCTTGACAAAAAAACTCAGCGCGGTGGCCTGCATCACTCCGCCGTTGTCGCGTAACGCCAGAAGCGTTTCGTCGTCCATGTTGCGGGGGTGGTTGGTCACCGCAAGCGCATTGGAGTGCGAAGCGATCACCGGGGCTCGGGACAGGCGAATCGCATCCAGTGCTGCGGCCCTTGAGACATGGGAGAGATCCACCATGATCCCGAGCCGGTTCATCTCCGCGATGGCTTGCTCCCCGAATTCGCTGATGCCGTCGTGCTCCGATTCTTCATCGCCCAGGTCCATGCGGGGCTGTGCCGAGTCGGCGATGTCGTTATGGCCGTTGTGGGCGAGCGTCACATAGCGTGCGCCGAGATCGTGGTAGCGCTGCAGCAGGGCGAGATCCTGGCCGATCACGTAACCGTTCTCGATGCCGATGGCCGCCACCAGCTTGCCCTCGGAATGAATGCGTTCGACATCGTCGGGCGTATAGGCCAGTTCGATCAGGTCGGGGTACATCTCCCCGGCCATCCGGTGGATGGCGTCGAATTTCGTCATCGCATCTGCCTGCGCTTGCGCGTAGTTCTCCGGAGTGCGCTCGGTCTGGCCGACGTAGACGATGAAGAAAGCCGCGTCGAGACCGCCGGCGCGCATCTTCTCAAGATTCAATTGGCGCGGGGCATTGAGCGGGTCCACGGCTTCGGTCGCGAAGTCGAACGGAATGTCGTCGTGGCTATCGACGGTCATCACCGCCTCGTGAATGGCGTGAGCGCGGGCATCTTGCATCGTCTGGCTATCCTCTCCGGGTTCCCTGTCGGCACATCCAACCGCTGCCGTCACCGCGGAGACGACTGCACAGAGTCGCGATACTTGCAGTTTCATGGTTCGTGTTCAGTAAAAGGGGCCACAGGACTTGATTGTATCGCTTGCAGAGCGATGGTTCAGGAGCATGTCGTGTTGCGTCGCGAGAGAACCTGCAAAATTCCGCTGCCGCAGCCCGTATTTGTCCGCATCGCTGGCGCGGCCGCCCGTATACATACCTTGAATGATCAGGTATAGTGGCGGCATCTTTCGCCGGAGTGTTCGCTGCCATGGGCAAGACCAATCCCCCCTTCATGACCGGCGTTCCCGAGCTCCTGGTGCTCCGGCTGCTGTCCCAGCGCGAGATGTACGGTTACGAACTGGTCAAGTCCGTGCGCATGGTGACCAGCGAAGCGATTTCGTTGGGCGAGGGCGTGATCTACCCCGTGCTCCACGGGCTGGAAAAGGCCGGGGCGCTCACGGCAAAGCGCAAGCCGGTCAACGGGCGGACCCGGGTTTATTATTCGGTTACGCCGCTGGGGCGCGAACGGCTGGAGCGGCTCAGCGGCGAGTGGGACCGGGTCAGTGCCGGAGTGGATTCCGCTCTTGGCGAGGCAGGGCATGTCTGAAATCCCGGCTTCGGCGCCCTCGAGTGAATTCCGGGCGTTGAGGCGGGAACTCCTCCGCGGGGGCGTGGCGCCAGCCATGGTCGCCCGCATGTTGGCCGAACTTTACGATCACTACGAAGATCTGGAATCCGAGGCGGTCGCATCGGGTCGCTCGATCGCCAAGGCATCCGCCGAGGCCATGGGACGGCTTGGTTCGAGCCGCGTGCTGGCCCGCGAGGTCTTGCGGAATCCGGAATTCCAGTCATGGGCGTTTCGATGGCCGTGGGTTCCGGCGGTACTGCGGCAGTTTGTCATCGTGACCTCGCTGGTGTCCGTGCCGGTACTGGTCGTGGTATCCCGTGGCCCGCTGATCGTGCGCTGGTGCGTATCCACGGGCCTGGCGATGCTGATCACCGGCGCGCTGCTTCTTCTGCTGGCTCGCATGATGATCGGGCGACTGCCTCTCTGACCCGACCGGCCACTGGACATGCAGGGGTAAGGCCATGGCGCGGGAGTCCGCATTTCTTGAGTCCGGGCCGAAAAACGTTTTTGATCGACGATGCTTTCTGCTTGGCCTTGCGTCGAGTCTGGCCCTGCCCCGGCGCGTCGCTTCCCAGGTGCCGGGCAACCCGGACGTGGTGGTCATCGGCGCAGGGGCCGCGGGACTGGCCGCAACGCGGACGCTGATGGCGATGGGTTACGACGTCGCCCTGCTGGAGGCGGGCGCCCGAATCGGGGGACGCGCGCATACCAACATGAGCACCTGGGAAGCGATGACGGTCTCCACCGGCGTACTCGGTTCGGGAGCCATCGCGTTCACACCGCCACTCCCCGTGGCAAAGCAGGAATCGTTCGACGGAGTCTCAATGGGCCTTTACAACCACATCACGCTGCAGTTCGGCGAGGACATCTTCGGATTGGGTGAGGATGGATATCTGTTCTGGCAATTGCGAGACGAAGGGGGTTTCGGAGTGCTGACCAACGCGAACGGCCATGGTCTTGCCTATTGCGATATCGGCGACCGTCGCCGGTGCGCACCTCTCCGGTGTTGACAGCGGCGCGAGAGTCGCGCGGATGCTTGCGTAGCGATTCATGCCTTCAATTGGAGTCGCGATTGCGACCGCCGAGTGGCTGGCGGGAATTGATGTAGTCGGCCGTACCCGAATGCGGTGTCAGGCTGATGTACTGGCATGTACATTCAAGAACATTCGCACCCGCTTCGGCAGCCTGGTTCTGGGGTTCACGCCGCACGCGTCGGGGGCGCGATACCGCCCCATCGCTCGGGAAGATCGGTCGCGTGGTCGTAGACGAGCTTGCCGTCTTCGAGAAAGGGCACGGCGAGATTGAGCCGCTCGCCCGTCTGTGAATGGCGGACGGGCGAGCTGGCGTATTGCGGCAGGTAGACGCGTCGCATGCGGTCCGTCCTGTTCGCGCCGCTGCTGTGCAGGTTGTAGCTCGAGAACGCGACTACGCTGCCCGCCGGAACCTCAATGGTGACTCCCCGATCGTCCCCCGTGTAGCCGACAAGGTCGTTGCTGTCGGGGTCCCTGTCATGGGTAATGATCCTGTTCGCCGTACCGCCTCGGGAATGCGGTAGCAGGTAAACGGTGCCGTTGGATTCGTCGACGGCGTCCAGTGTGCACCAGCACGTGAGATAGGGGTCGTGCACGGTCCCTGAATCCTCGAACTTGACGTAGCCCGAATCCTGGTGCCAGGAGAAGTTCATGCCCTGCTCGGCGCACTTGACGACCCACTGCTCATGGAAGAGATACGCTTCGGTTCCGAGCGTGGCGCGGCAGACCTCGGCCATGAGGTCGCCGAAGATGAACTGCCACAGCCGCGAGCTGTAGCGGTAGAGGCCATTGACGAAATACCGTTTGCCCCGAACGGACAGTGCGCCGGCGGGGAGCAGGCCCGCGTCGATGCGGGCGTCCATGTAGCCGAGGAAGTAGGAACACTCCTCGCGCAGCATCTGCAGCGAATCTTCCGGTATGACGCTTTCGAGGATCATGTAGCCCTCTTCGGCATAGAGGCGCCGGTTCTCCGTGGAAACCAGATCGGCGTAAAGGTTGGACATGTTCCGGCCCCGGCCATCGGTCGTGAACTGCGGCCCGATAACCGAAACTGCGAACGTACGTCATTATTGCGATGGCGACGGGCGGTTTCGGTACGGCGCAACGCTACCGCAGCGTAGTCCCCCGCTTACATGCAGGCAAATGAATACGTATGTTGTTCGTCACCGGGCGACGTATAGATAGGTAGAATCGAGTCTTTCGAGAGGGAAGTGCGATGCGGGACGATTCTTCGGTTGCCGCTCAGCCCGCCGACAAGGCTGATTTCTATGCGGCGCAGGGCTATCTGATTGTCGAAGACCTGCTGAACAGCGATGAACTGGCGGAGCTCGAAGCCGACCTCATCAAGTTGGCTCGGGGTGGTTATGACGCACCCGGCTTGAAGGCCGTTGCCGCCGGCGTCAGTAACGTTGAAGCGCTCGAGCGCATCCTCTGCATCCACATGCCCCATTTCGCGTCGCCGGTCGTTCGGCGGTTCACGACGCATCCCGGGCTCGCGCGGATTCTCGGGCAAATTGTCGGCGCTCACCTGCAGCCCGGGTATTGGAACGGTGGCGTCAAGTGCATGCAATCGATGTTCTTCGCCAAGCCGCCTGGAAAGCCCGGTCAGGCTTGGCACCAGGACGAGTGCTTCATTCCCACCCGTGACCGCAGCCTTTGCGCCGCCTGGATCGCCATAGACGACGCAACGCCCGAGAACGGCTGTCTGTGGGTCGTGCCCGGCAGCCATCTTTCGGGCACGCTCTATCCGCTGAGGGAGCACAGCCGGACCGACGAGTTCGACCCGGCGCCCGAGAGCTACGGGTTTGACGCGAGCAACGAGATTCCGGTCGAATTGCGCGCCGGGTCCGTGTTGTTTTTCAACGGTTATCTCTTGCACCGAAGCATGAAGAATACAAGCGGCCGCTATCGGCGCGCGCTCGTGAACCACTACATGAGCACGCAGAGTCTGCTGCACTGGTGCCTCGACGAGGAACTTGTCGATGGCAGCAGGCACGGATCGGACAACCGCAGCGTGCACGTCGTCTGCGGCGAGGACCCGTACGCCCGGCTCGGCTACAAGATCCCGGCGAACCCGGTCTTCCTGCGCGAATACGAGGAGCACGGTGACGCGACACCGTCCTGACATCGGCGCGGCAGCACTGTTGCTGTTTGGCGCCACTGCCGGTGTGCATGCGCAGCAGGTCTCGGTTGACGATGCGGCTCAGGCGTACCGGCAGATTCAGATCGACGTCAGCTACGCACCGTCCGACGCCATCGCGGGTTTCCAAGTCTGGTACTCCAGCGAGGCCTTCGAGACCACTCGCGACGCTGAATTGCACTCCACGGTCAGCGTGGCCGACACCACCGACCTCGAGCGCGTGCCGGGGGACGCCGTCTTCGAACGCTGCTGGAGCGACGGCCTGCCGATACACCGCGACGCTGCCGGCAATCCCGTAGTGAGCACGGCCGCCACCGAATGGTCCTGTGCGCTGACCGGCATGACGCCCGGCGCCGGGCAATGGATAGCGGTCGTGCCCGTTGACGCCGAAGGCGCGCCGCTCGTGGATCCCGAACGCCTCCAGCCGGTGGTAGGCCGTACGGACGTACCCGACGAACGGACGCCGCCGCCGGATACGCGGCCGGTCCTGTACGCGCTCGGCATGGTGGCGCTGTCCGCCATCGTGCTGCTTTCCTTCCTGCGCTGGCAGGACGTCGGCCGCGGCCGCGCGAAGTCCCGCCTGGCTCACATCTACGTCGCGCCGGCCCTGATTGCGCTGGCCACGCTGACGTTCTACCCGATCCTCTACGGCATGTGGCTCGCGTTTACCAACGCCGACCAGAGCCGGCTCGGCGACGAAGCCTGGATCGGGCTTGCAAACTTCGCGACGGTCTTCGCGAGTTCCGGACTCTGGCGCGTGACGCTGTTCACCTTCGTTTGGGCGGTCAGCAATGTCTTCGCGCACGTCTTTCTCGGCCTCGTGCTCGCCGTCGTGCTCAACCGCCGCGGCCTGCGGGGCAGGACCGTGTATCGCACGATCCTGCTGTTGCCCTGGGCGATTCCCGGCTACATCTCGGTGCTTGCCTGGAACGGGATGCTGCAGCCCGACGGCCTCGTCAATGCTTTCCTAGGCACTGCCATCGATTTCTTCGCGGGCGCGAACTCGGCTCGCAGCGTCGTGATTCTCGTGAACATCTGGCTCGGCGTGCCGTTCATGATGATGGTCCTGAGCGGCGCGCTGCAGGCGCTGCCGTCGAACATGTACGAAGCGGCGAAGATCGACGGCGTCAGCCGCTGGGACCAGTTTCGCTACCTGACCTTCCCGAACCTCAAGGGCACTCTGGTGCCTGTGAGCCTGCTGAGCTTCATCTGGACCTTCAACACCTTCAATACGATTTATCTGCTGACACGAGGCAATCCCTATGTCGGCTTCGGAGAACCGGGCGCGACCGATACGCTGATCACCTACGTGTTCGCCGTGGCGTTCGAGTACGGACGCTACGGGGTCGCTGCCGCGTGGTCGGTGCTGATCTTCCTGATGCTGGTCGGGTTTTCCTGGCTGTACCTGAAGCGTACACGGGCCATGGAGGCTGCGGCGTGACGGTCAGCGCGCGCAACGGCATGGGCGGTGGCCAAGCCACTGTCACACTCGCCGAACGGTGGTACGTGCCGGCGGAGGTCCGGGCGCTGCGCGCATGGATACCGTTCGCGTTGCTGGTCAATCTGATCATCCTCGGCGGCGAAGCGCTGCGCGGCGGCGGTACGGCACAACTCGCGGTACTGGGAGGGATCGTGCTGTTGGCGGTGCTGTGGTGGTCGCTGCCCGACGGACGGCAACAGTGGCGGCGGACTGCGAGCCAGGGCCTCGCGGCTGCGATCCTGGTGCTGGGCGTGCTTTTGCTGCTGCTGAAGGACGGCGACTTCTACGATCTCTGGGCGAGTTCCTGGCTCATCGCCCCTTCGGCATTGGCGCTTTACTGGTTGTCAACCGGACTCAGCGGCTCCTGGTGCGCGGGCGATTCAGACCCGCGCTCGGCGGAACTCGGGCTCGCCCGCAACCGCCGCCTTGGCCCGCGGCTCGAGACCTTCGCCCTGCACACGCTCCTGCTTCACGCGGTGGCGCTCATCGTCGCGCCCGCAGTCTGGATCGTCGATTTGTCCATCTCACCGGGCAACATCCTCGGCGGCGCCATCGGCGATGCGTTCACGCTCGAACACTTTTGGGCGGTGTTGGGCGGCGAGACATTCTGGCGGTGGACTCGCAACTCCCTGATCGTGGCACTCGGCACGACCCTCGTCGGTTTGCTGCTGGCGATACCCGCCGGTTACGCGTTCAGCCGTTACCGGTTTGCCGGCCGCAAGGGCGCGATGTTCGTTTTTATGCTCATCCAGATGTTTCCGGGCATCGTCATCCTCGTGCCGTACTTCATGGTCATGAAGACCCTTGGGCTGCTCAACACGAGCATCGGCCTGATCATCGCCTATTCGGTTACCGCGTTGCCGCTGTGCGTGTGGATGCTCAAGGGTTTTTTCGACGCCGTGCCGCGGGCGCTCGAAGAGGCGGCGCTTCTTGACGGCTGCACCCAGGTGGGCGTGTTCGTCTTCGTCGTCCTGCCATTGTCATTGCCGGCCGTCGCGATCACGGCATTGTTCTCGTTCCTGACGGCCTGGAACGAGTTCCTGCTGGCGCTCGTGTTCAACACCTCCAATGACTCGTATACGCTGCCGGTCGGACTCGCGTCCATGATTCCCGCCACCGGTCAGCTCTGGGGCGACTTTGCGGCCGCGAGTATCATCGTGAGCATCCCCGTGGTCGTGCTGTTCGTGCTGTTCCAGCGTGCTCTGATCCAGGGTCTGAGCGCGGGAAGCGTCAAGGGTTAGTGCGTGTCTGACGTCGAATTCATCGAGACGACAAAGGTCTACGACGACGGCACGGTCGCGCTCGATTCACTGAGTCTCAGGGTCCGGAAGGGCGAGTTTCTCGTGTTGCTCGGTCCGTCCGGCTGCGGCAAGTCGACTGCATTGCGCCTGCTCGCAGGTCTCGAGGACATCACGCGGGGGGAGATCAGGATCGGCGGCTCCAGGGTCAACGACCTGCCGCCCGGAGCCCGCGGGCTCGGCATGGTGTTCCAGTCCTATGCCCTGTACCCCCACATGACGGTGCGCGCGAACCTCGCTTTCGGTCTGCGCCGCAACAGGGGCGATACGCGAGTCAGCGAAGCGGAAATCTCCGCGAGGGTCGAGGAAGCCACCGAATTGCTCGACCTGCGCAAGGTGCTCGAGAAGAAACCCCGCGAATTGTCTGGCGGACAGCAGCAGCGGGTCGCCATCGGCCGGGCGCTCGTGCGGCGCCCCAAGGTTCTGCTCATGGACGAGCCGCTGTCCAACCTCGATGCGAGGCTGCGCAATCGAATGCGTTTCGAACTGCGCCGCCTGCACGAGGCGCACGGCACGACCACGCTCTACGTGACTCACGATCAGGTCGAGGCGATGACCCTGGCCGATCGCGTCGCGATCATCTCCGAGGGCAGATTGCAGCAGAGTTCAAGGCCGCTCGAAGCCTATAACCGTCCCGCCAATTCCTTTGTCGCCTCCTTCCTCGGCACTCCGGCCATGAACCTCATCGAGGGCGCGGCGGAGCGGGGCGTTTTCACTGCCGGCGAACTCAGCTTCGCTCTGCCCGAGCACCTGGCGGGCTGGACGGGTCCCGGCATCTTCGGCGTTCGCCCGGAGGATGTGCGAATCGGCGAATCCGGGGACGTGCGATGCCGCGTCGGCGGTGTGGAACACCTGGGCAGCGATTCGATCTACCACCTCGATGCCGGCGGCAACTGGATCAGGGCGCTCTGGCACCGTTCCGGGGGCGGAGCTGCGGGGTCCGACGGCGAGGAACACCGCGACGTCAGGGTGGATCTCGCCGTGCCTTCAGCCCTCATCTTCAAGGAATAGGGCGCGTGTCCGCCGATTGGGACATGAGCGATCCCTTCGCCGAGGCGCGCCGCCGCGCAGGCGTGCTGGATGCGGATTTCCTCGGCGAGAGGATTCCTATGATCCTGGCCTACCACGACGTGCGCGCCGCGGCCCATGACTACGGCACCTACAGCTCCGATGCGCCGTTTCGCGTGCCTATTCCGTCCGAAGAGCGCGTGCGCAAGGTCAGGCAGTTGCCCATCGAGACCGACCCGCCCGAGCACACCGAGTACCGGGCGATCGTACAGCCGTTCTTCAGCGTATCCGGGCGTCCCCGACTGGTCGAGGCTGTGGATGTCCTGATCGCTGAAATGCTCGACGTAGCAGTAGGGAATTCCCGTCCCGTGGAAGTCGTGCGGGAGTTTGCGCTGCCGCTGCAGTCGCGCGCGCTCACGCTGCTGCTGCGCATGCCGCTTGAGGCCGCCGATGAATGGATCGGCTGGGGCCTGCACGTCTTTGCGGGCCCTGAAGGGCACAGCGAGGAGAAGGGCAATGTTCTCGACCGCTACCTGCACAGCCAGTTCGACCGAGCCGAGGCCGATCCTGGCGGCGATTTCTTCAGCGCATTGACCAGGGCGACGTTTCGCGGCCGGTCGTTGACGCGCGATGAGATGATTGGATTTGCAAACCTGGTCTTTGCCGGCGGCCGGGATACCGTCATTGCCGCGGTTTCGCTGACGCTTGCGCACTTCGCCATGCACGCCGAAGACCTCCGCAAGGTGCAGGGCGAACCGCTGTTGGCGCGCCGCGCCGCCGAGGAAATCGTGCGCGTCGCCTCGCCGCTGACGATGATCGCGCGGGTCTGCCCGCAGGTTACCGACATCCACGGCACAAGCGTTCCGGCCAACGACCGGGCGGCATTGTGCTGGGCCTCGGCAAACCGCGACGAGACCGTCTTCGAGGCGCCGAACAAACTCCTCATCGACCGCAAGCGCAACCCGCATCTGGCGTACGGCGCCGGACCGCATCTTTGTCTTGGCGCATCGTATGCGCGCCTGCTGCTCAGGACGCTGATCAGGCTGATCGGAAGCAAGATCGGACGAATGGCAGTGGTCGGCTGCGAGCCCCACTACGAGGAAGCGACCGTATACAGGCGTCAAACAGGCTATGCGTCGCTCCGAATCCGATTTGGGCGCTAGGGCGGAGCAGGGAGCCGGCAGCCGACAGCCCCGGTGCGCTTGGGTTGCTGTCATCGACGAGCATGTATCATCGTGTCAGTCCGTGCAGGTGTTCCGGGGATGTCTTAACCAGGTTGTTCGTCACAGAAGACATTCTTGTAATACAATAACTTATGGAGCATAAGGCGACGGTGGCTTACGTTTTTCACATCGGTCCCGGCGGCAGGCTTGCCTGTGGCCTGGCAGCCGTCCGGGTTGCGCTCCGTGCCACGGTCCTGCTGGCGGCACTACTGTTCGCGTCGCCGCCCGGCCGTGGCGCCGATGGCGAAGCCGCGATGCTCGAGGTCTGGCACACCTTTGGGACCAACAGCGAAGATGAGCGGATTTTCATGGGCGCCGTGGAAGCGTTCGAAGCCGCACATCCAGAAATTGCCGTGGAACCCGTGCGCATCCCCTACCTGCAGAATCTCCAGCAGTTCATCAATTCGTCACAGGGTGGGGAGGCCCCGGATGTCGTACGCCTCTCCGATACGGAACTCGGCAGGATCGGTCACATTTCAGTGGAGGGATTACCGCTGCTGGAGGATCTTCGGCCGCACTTGACGCCGGTTCAACGCGCGCGCTTCGAGCCGCGTGCGCTGAACGCGATGCGCTACGGCGGTGCGCTGTATGCGATCCCGGTCAGTCAGGGCACGCTGGCGCTGCTTTACAACAAGGCTCTGTTCGACGCCGCGGGAGTCGGGTATCCGCGCGACGACTGGACCACGGACGACCTCATCGCCGCCGCCAAGGCTCTGACCGGCGACGACGTGCTCGGCATCGCGCTGCCGATCAGGTGGTCTTACTGGTTCATCCCGTTCCTGACGGGTTTCGGCGCGACATTGTTCGACGCCGATGCCAATCCAACGCTCGATTCGCCGGGTTCCGCGCGAGCGCTTGAGTGGTACCTCGACCTCGAGCGCGTCCACGGCATCGCCGCTTCGAGTACGGGCATCGAGACGATGTCGACGCAGTTTCAGCTATCGAGGGCGGCGATGGTGCTCGATGGTTCCTGGAACTGGAACGCCTATGTCGCGGCCGGGCTCGACCTTGGCCTGGCGATCATGCCCATCGTTGCGGATACGGGAAACCGGATGGGTCCAATGCTCAGCGTGTTCGGCTGGAGCGTCTCGAAGCAGAGCGCGAGCAAGGTGGAGGCCGTCAAGCTCGCGCAGTGGCTGTCGTCCTACGACGTGCAGAAGGAATTCGCGATCGAAACCTACATGATCCCGACCGATCTCGCGCTTGCAAGGGACCCCGACATTGCCGCAAATTCGACGCTGAACGGTTACCTCAGGCAGACGGAATTCGGCGCCGAAGTGCCGACGACGCGCGCAACCTACATGGTCTTCGAACAGCTCGACACCGCGCTGGAACTGACTTCCACGGGCCAGATGGACGCGCGCTCGGCGCTTGAGGCCGCCGACGAGGAAATGGAGCGGATACTGCGGCAATAGTGGCGGAGCAGGGGAGGCGACCGCTGTCCGGGGCTACTCGAAAATCGTGAGCGCCTCCGACATGCCCATGTCCTCCTTCCAGGCCTCGATGAGCGCCTGGAATTCCGTAACGAGTTCGGGATAGTCGTCCACGAGATTCTGTTCTGCCAGGCGATCGACGGTGACGTCGTAGAGCACCATGTCGCCGGTGTCCGCGTACCAGAGGAACTGCCAGCGGTGAGTGCGCACCGAGTACCCCTCGGCGCGTTCCCCCATGGGCGTGGTCGTCGAACGCCGGTTGTCGGTATACCCGACGAGATGCGTGCGCTCCGGCATCGAGCGCCCCTCGATCAACGGCAGCAGGGAGTAACCGGGCAGTCCCTGCGGGATTTCGACGCCCGCGAGGTCCAGAATCGTCGGGAAGATGTCCATGGAAGAGACCAGGCTTGACGTATTGAACGAGTGGCGCAGGCGGTCCTTCCAATAGAAGACCAGGGGCGAGCGGAAGGACTGGTCGTAGAGCCCGTTCTTGCCGAGCGGCCCACCGTTGCCGAGCAGGTGATCGGTGGCGACTGTCGAGTCCTCGTGATGCTTGTACTCGACATTGGCGTCCTGTTCCCAGCCGTTGTCGCTGATGTATACGAAGAGCGTGTCGTCCATGAGCCCGTGGCTCTCGATGTGGTCCAGCAGCCGGCCTACGCCGTCGTCCCACCAGGTCACATTGGAGTAGTAGAGTTTTGCGGACTCCGAGATGTCCTTGTCCTGGTAGTACTTGCGGTAGGTGTATGGCGCGTCGAACGGCACGTGCGGCAGCGAGGGAGCGAACCAGATGAAGAACGGCTGTTCCCTGTTGCGGTCGATGAAATCGAATACCGGCTCCATCGTCTCGCGCACCAGATCGTTGCCGGCGGCCCCCATCAGTTCCTCGAAGAAAGTGTCGCCGCCGTAGGCCGACATGTCCCAGCCTTCGCTCATGCCTTCGGAGAAGTGGCCGTTGCGATAGTTGTTCTCCCACCATTTGCCGCCCTGCCAACTGACGTAGCCGGCCTCGCCGAGCAGCTTCGGCAGCGTGTCGAATTCGCGCATGGCCGCGGCCTTTTCGACCTGGTCCCAGAGGCCCCTCCGCACGCTATCGAACGAGGCGTAGTCGGCGTCTTCGCTTCGCCGCCGTTCGACAATCTCGGTTTCGCGCTGAACGTATTGCACCGGGTGTAGGCCAGTGATCAGCGTGCGCAGGGACGGGCGGCAATAGGTCGCCGTGACGTGGGCGTGAGAGAATGTCACGCCGCCCGCGGCGAGCGCGTCCATCGAGGGGGTGACGACATTCTCGTCGCCCATGAATCCGAAATAGGGATAGCCGTGATCGTCACCCACGAGCAATACGATATTGGGTGGTCTCTGGGCGATTGCGGCGCCGCAGGCGAAGACAAGCACAACGAGTAAGAGCCGATGGATACGCAGCACGCGGTTCATCTCGGACCTCCGAATTCGCGGCGCTTTATTCCGGCGCCAGTTCAAGCAGCGCGTCGTCCAGGATCTTCGGATCGCCGGGCTCGCCGCCGCTGAAAAACCAATCAGCGGGCTCGGACCGGAAGTCGATATAGTCGCCTTCGGCCGTAGCCGACCATGTGGTCACGTAGACACGGCTTCCCGTCCAATCGTCGACTCCGAGCGCGTCGCCTTCGTAGAACAGGGTGATGGAGCGGCTGTCCCGATCGGCGCTCACCCGGGGAGAAACGCCCAGCTTGTCGCCCTGGCGGTTTGCGTCGCTGCCCGATGCGAGATAGGTATAGCTGTCCCAGCCACGGGCGAAGTGCGCAAGATCCCAATCCATCGATTCGGGCGCGCTGGCGTCGAGCAAGGGCAGCACTGTTGCGCCTTCCCGGTCCGGCAGGTCGAAAAACGTGGTCAGCAGAACATTGTCGAAACCGTAGGGCGGCAACCAGGGCGTGGTGATTTCCGCCATGGTCAGGGTAAGTTCGAGGTTGCGTCCGGCGGTTCGCGCGCTCAAGGACTCGATCTCGCGCTGACGCGCGCTGTCGGGGTGCTGCGGTCTCACATATTGCCCGGTCGGGCCGTAGGCATCGTCCGGATCGTCCGCGACCTCGGCCGACAATACCGCATCCGCCACTCGAGTCGTGTAGTTGACACGCTCGGACAACCCATCGGATTCCGCCGAGTACACCTGCAGGAAGTGGGACGATTCACCGAGATCGCGAACGGGTACTTCGATCCGCCATTCGCCCTGATCGTCCGCGGTGAAATCGGTCGCGCGATCGAAGTTGCCGTTCGGGATCAATTGCAAGGGCGCGTTGTCGCGGCTGACCCTGCCCGTGAGTTCGAAATCCCCGGTGAAGACGGCGCCTTCGATCCCCGACGAATCCACCACGATGTCAAGGTCCACGGCTGACTCGCCGGACGGCGCCGTCTCGCCGATGGACCGCAGCACGACAGTCGCCCTCGGCGGCAGCCGCAGACTCAGGCGTCCATCCGCGTCGGTGATTGCGGATTCCGCGGCGGGTTCGGCGAACAGCGCCTCCAGTCGCTGAAACGGCAGCGCGCCGACTTCGATACGATGGGCGAACGCGGTGTGATTTGCGGTGTTAAGCAAGACGATCACGCTCTCGCCCTGGTATTCGCGCCGGTAAGCCAGCACACCCGGCCCGGCGGACTCGGACGCCAGCACCTCAAGGCCGCCGCGGACCAGCACGGGATGTTCCGCGCGCAACGCGGTCAGCCGCTGAAGGTATCGAAAGTGCTCGGAGTTCTCGTCGAACGACCCTTCGACGTTGCGGTAGCCGCCCGCGAACATTGCCATGCGCGATTCCGGCAGCGCCTGTTCCGTGCCCTGGTAAACGACGGGGATGCCCGGAATCGTGAACAGCAGCGCCAGCGCCTGGCGGAAAGATGCCGGGTGCCCGGCCGCAAGGAATCTCGCGGTGTCGTGATTGTCGATGAAGTTCGGAATCGTGAACGGATCCGGGTATAGCTCCATATACCGTTCCAGGCGGTAGCCGAGTGTCGCGGAAGGCGCGCCCCGGGCCAGGGCCCGGTTGATTTCATGATACAGGGGGTAGCCCAGCATGGAATTCGGGCCCAGCATGCCATCGGTCTCCAGGTACGCAACCACCCTGCGTTCCCCTGCGTCGTCGTACGGATCGGACACCGCGGTCGCCTCGCCGAAGGTGAGGAAAAACTCCTTGCCGCGCTCACGGGCATGGGCGTAGATGCCGTCGTCGTCGCGCAGGAACCGGTTCCAGAACGGGAACGGAACCAGGGAGACGGTATCCATGCGGAACGCGTCCACTCCCACCTCGTCGATCCAGAACTTGTAGATCTCCTTGAACTTGGCGATCACCACGGGGTTTTCGGTGTTGATGTCGCCGACATGCCCGAGCGAGTAGTAGTGCTCCTGCTGGAGGCTGGCGAAGTCGGTAATCGGCGGGGTCCAGTGGTAGATGTCCGCGGCGTAATGCTCGGGATTGAGCCGGTCGATCTGGTTGAATGGGTATTGCACGGGCGCCGGCTGGTGGGAGTCCGGCTCCAGCAGGTAGAAACCCGCGGCAGTGTCATCGGGGTCGTATTCGCCTTCGTAGGCGTAGAAATTGCCGACGTGATTGGAGATCGTGTCCTGGATCAGGTACATCCCGCGGCAGTGCAATTCATGGGACAGGCGCTTGTAGTCGTCGAGCGTACCGTAGTGCGGGTCGACTTCCTGGAAATGCACCGGCCAGTAGCCGTGCCAGCCGGTGGCCTGGTACGGCGTGCTCCACCACTGGTTGTAAAAGATCGGCGTAGTCCACACGGCCGTCATGCCGAGCCTGCGCAGGTAGTCGAGGCGGTCGATCACGCCCTGCAGGTCGCCGCCGCTGAAGTGGCTGGGCTGGCTTGGGTCGTATTCGCCGTAGCCCTGGTCGTTATTGGTTGGATCGCCGTCGTCGAAGCGGTCGGTCATCAGCATGTAGATGACCTGATCGCGCCAGTCGGGGGATGGCAAGTGCTGCAACTGCCGGTCGCCGGACGCGCAGGTTCCGGCACGGGCCAGGGCATCGGACGCTTGCGCGATGTTCCCGTCGTTCGGGATCGCGTCGGCGGGTTCCGGCGCCGGCACGCCCGAGCCGCGCTCCACTTCGACTTCACCCGGAGAGCACGCCGCCAGTGACAGAAAAACGGTAACGAACAGGGTCTTGCGCATCGTGATCAACAATGACATAGCGGGGTGGCTGGTTCAAAATTCCTTGCTATGAATACGATTGCAGCCGTGTCGTGGTTCCGTCGTTTGGCCATAAACTCAACGCGCACGTATTGAATCTTTGCAGGTATGAACCAAAGCATGGTCGATAGCCGCCTCGGGAGGTCGCGGGTTGACGGCGCCGGCCGGGCGTTCGGGAGTACTCCAACGTGAGCGACTGGTGGCGCAACGCCGTGATCTACCAGATCTATCCGCGCAGCTTCCAGGACAGCAACGGCAGCGGAACGGGCGATCTGCGCGGCATCACCCGGCGAATGGACTACGTCCAGGCGCTCGGCGTCGACGCGATCTGGATCGCGCCCTTCTTCAAGTCGCCGATGAAGGACTTCGGCTATGACGTAAGCGGCTACCGGGAGGTCGATCCGCTGTTCGGCGCGCTGGAGGACTTCGACGCCTTGCTCGAGGAAGCGCACCGGCACGGCATCAGGGTCATCATCGACCAGGTGCTCAGCCACACCTCCGATCGCCATCCGTGGTTCCAGGAAAGCCGCGGGGACCGTCACAACGCCAAGGCCGACTGGTACGTGTGGGCCGACGCCAAACCTGACGGCAGCCCGCCCAACAACTGGCTGTCGGTTTTCGGGGGCATCGCGTGGCAATGGGAGCCGCGCCGCGGCCAGTACTACCTGCACAACTTTCTCGCCAGCCAGCCGGACCTCAATTGTCATAACCCGGAGGTGCGGCGGGCCGGATTGAGCAATCTCGAGTTCTGGCTGAAGCGCGGCGTGGACGGGTTCCGCCTGGATGCGGTGAATTTCTGCATGCACGATCCGCAACTCCGCGACAACCCTGCCAAGTCCGTTGCCGAACACGAGTTTCTGAGCGGGGGCGAGATCGGCTCTCCGTATTCATTGCAGGAGCACCTTTACGACCATACGCACCCGGACAACCTGCTGTTCATGGAAGAAATCCGGCAGTTGCTGGACCGGTACGGCGCCGTGGCCCTGGGCGAGATAGGCTCGGAAAGCTCGGCGGAAGTCATCGGCGAATACACTCGCGGCGACAGCCGTCTGCACATGGCCTACAGCTTCGACCTGATGGGGCCGGACGGTTCGGCGAGTTGCATCAAGGAGACGGTGGAATCGCTCCAGCACAAGGCCCGGGATGGCTGGTGCTGCCTGGCGATCGGCAACCACGACGTGCAACGCGTCGCGAGCCGATGGACCGGCGATTCACCCAACACGGAGTCGGCCAAACTGTTCTCGATCCTGCTGAGCAGCCTGCGGGGCGCCGTATGCATCTATCAGGGCGACGAACTCGGGCTGCCCGAGGCCGAGGTGCCGTTCGAGAAATTGCAGGACCCCTACGGCATCAACTTCTGGCCCGTCTACAAGGGCAGGGACGGGTGCCGCACGCCGATGCCGTGGCAGGAGGCCGAACCGAATGCCGGGTTCTCGAGCGCAACGCCCTGGTTGCCAGTCGACGCCAGCCACTTTGCACTGGCTGCGGACCGGCAGACCGGCGATCCGGACTCCGTCTACGAATGTGTCCGGGATTTTCTGCGTTTCCGCAAGCGGCAGCCGGCGTTGCTGCATGGCGATCTCAACTTCCTCCCCGTGCGCCACAACGTGTTGACCTACACGAGATCCACGAACGGACAGACCCTGTTGCTGTCCTTCAATCTCGACGGTGAACAACGCCGTATTGATCGGCGCGAACTGGATTCCTTCAATGGCGCACGCCTGGAGAAACTCGACGGATACAGGGCGCCGCAGGGCGCGATCGCGGACGAGGCGCTCTTGTTGCCGCCACATTCAATGTTGATTGCAGAGGTTCGTTAAGCTGATTCCGTAGCTCGTTCCTGTCCGCAAGCGGCCTTGCCGGCGGAGCAGTACGATCCGCTTCAGACCGGGCCGCAGGAATCCCGCACGATCAGCTCGGGCTGGATGAGTTGCGATTCGACGTAGTCCCCCCGGACCAGCCGCAACAGGGTATCCACCATGACCTCCCCGGCCTTGACAGTATTCTGCCGAACGGTTGTCAACGCCGGCGACATGTGCGTCGCGGAGGGAATATTGTCGAACCCGACGATCGACACGTCCTCCGGAATGCTCAGGTTTTCCTTCTGAACGGCATGGACAGCGCCGAGCGCGGTCAGGTCGCTGCTGCTGAAGATCGCGCTGAAGCCGTTTCCGCGGGAAAAAAGTTCCCGCGCCGCGAGATGGCCGCTGTGCATGGATGAGTGGGACGATGCCTGAAGCTCGGGGTCCACACTCAATCCGGCTTGTAGCAACGCGTCGCAGTATCCGCTGTAGCGGTCCTTGAATTCCGGGCAGTCATCCGAGATGTCGCCGAGAAAGCCGATGCGGGTATGCCCGAGTTCCAGCAGGTACCGGGTCGCGATGTAGCCGCCACGCCGGTTGTCGCAGCCGACGAAGTGGCCGGGCTGACCGTCGATGACGGGGCCCCAGGTCAGTACATGGGCATTGTCGAGCAGTTCGATCTTACGGATGTAGTCGGTATAGCCGCCGTAGCCCAGGAGGATGATGCCTTCTGCCTTGTTGCTGTTCTCGTAGTCGGCGATCCAGTTCTTGCTCAATTGCTGGAATGACAGCAGTACATCGTAGTTTCTCGCTGCCGCCGCTCTTGTGATGCTGGCCAGCATCGACACGAAGAACGGATTGATGTCGGAGTCCATCCCAGACTCCTCGTGCACCAGCATGGCGATGGTGCGGCTGTGCTGGGAGCGCAGGTTGCTGGCGCTGCGGTCCACCTTGTAATTGTGTTCCCTGGCGATGCGCTGGATTCTGCGGCGGGTCTCGGGATTGACCAGCGGGCTCTTGCGCAGGGCGCGCGAAACGGTGGACTGGGAGACGCCCGCCAGTTCAGCTATTTCAAGCGAGGTCACCTTGTGCATGACACGGCCTCATGCCAAAGCCCAAAGCCTGACGGTAGCAGAATTTCGGCGACAGGTCCCGCATACGCCGGCGTCGTTGGGGTTACTCACTGACCAGCATGCCGGTCAGCGTCGGAACCTGCTGTACTACCCCCCCGGTTTGGCCGATGTCGAGGTCAAGGCTCGCCTCGCTGAACTGCAACCTGAAGGTGACTACTTGCGGGGTCTCGGTATAGGCAAGGCGAAATGTGAGTTCATCGGTGCCGACCCAGGCCCCGGCAGCGGCCATGCGGTAACCGTCCGGCTGAGTTTCGCCCAGTAACGATCCGGTGCCCGGTAGCAGGTCAACGCCAGGAAAAAGGCCTGTGCGGCCAGCGGTCCAGGTTCCGGAGCCGACAGCGATCTCGTGGGCGCCGGTCTGCGTCGTGAAGATGGCCATGGTCCGACCGCCCTGGTTGCGCAGGGTCAGCGCGTCGATGCCGAACTCGTTGTCCTCGAATTGCCAGGCGTGCCCCAGCCATTTCCGGCCTTCCTCTCCGACCTGGTCGCCGGCCGGCATACGGATCGACAGGTTGTTCAATTGCTCGTGAAGGCGCTCGACTTCAGCCGGATTCTCTCGTAGCGGCTCCCCTTGCATGGCGGGCAACAAGCGGTCCCAGACGATACTCATGATGCGCCCCATGTCCGGCGTACCGCTGGTAATGGCGACAACGGCGTTCTGCTCGGGGAGGACGAGGGCGAACTGGCCGGCGGCGCCGTCGCCGCGGTAGCCGTGACGACTGCGCCAGAACTGGTAGCCGTAACCCTGGTCCCAATCGTTGTCGGGATCGCTTCCGCTTGAGGTCTGCCGGGTGGTCGCCTGAGCCACCCAGTCAGCGGAAAGCAGTTGCCGGCGTTCCCACTCGCCCTCTTGCAGATAGAGTTGCGCGAAGCGGGCGATTGACTCCGTTGTCACGCTGAGCCCGAATCCGCCGTGCGCGATGCCCTGGGCGTCATCGCTCCAGGTCGCATCGACGATTTCCAGCGGGTCCAGCAACCGTGGACGCAGAAATTCCAGCAGATTCTCCCCGGTGATCGTCTGGAGAATTGCCGACAACATGTACGTTGCGGGCGTGTTGTATACGAAGAGGGTACCTGGCTTGTGGGCCACGGGAAGTTGCAGAAAAGCTTGCGGGAGCGGCGATGCCGAGTCGAATGAGAACGCGCTTAGGTCGTCGCCGTGATGGCCGGTGGACATGGACAACAGATCGCGGATGCGCATGGCCTCGAGACGCCAGTCCGGTTCGTCCGGCACCGCATCGGGGAAGAACGATACGACCCTGTCGTCGAGACTTAACCGTCCCTCGTCGATCGCGATGCCTATGGCGGTCGATGTGAAACTTTTGCTCAGTGAGAGGAGCGTGTGGATGAATTCGGGGCGGTAGGGGTCCCACCAGCCCTCGGCCACGACGTGACCGTGCCGCAAGACCATCAGGCTGTGAATTTCCTCGATTTCGGTGTCGAGGGCGGTAACGAAATCGGCCACCGCGCCGGAGGCAATGCCCTGTTGCTCAGGTGTGCTGCGGGGCAGTTCGGCCGGTGTGGAGACTTGGCCTGTGAGAACCCACAACACGAGGCAGGCGCTCGCTGTCGCCCAGGGGTGGCGGGTGGCGCTGATCATGATGCGCACCAGTCTACCGGAACGGAATAATCTGCACGACATTGGGCAATGGCGGCGGGATCATCGGCAAGGACTGGAGAATGTCGGCAGAATACACTCTTGGTTGACGGACAATCGCGCCGTTATTGAAAATCATGGGTTATCGGTACAGGGCTACCTCAACCCGATGGATTTTGGAGTACGCTATGCTCGGCATTCGGCCCGTGGCCTGAATCTCGTGGCGTCGTTGTCCAACCGATGGGGGTCACTCCAATTTCAAGGGAAGCAGCAAATGCCAACTTTCTTCCGAGCCGTTGCGTTGGCGGCAGCGCTCTGGACTGCAGCCACAGGCAGCGCGCAGGAGTTTGAAGGCGAACGGTTGCGGTCGCCCGGCGGCGACATCGAAGTGAACGTTTCGGTGTCGGACGGGCGTCTACGATACGCTGTTCATTACCTGGGCGAAGAAATTGTTCGGCCATCGCAGCTTGGTCTGCTTTTTGAGAGTCGTCACGGCTTCCATGATGGATTGGTTCTGCTGGAGGAGCCTGAACGGCGCAGCGCCGACACGACCTGGGAGCAGCCCTGGGGCGAGAATCGCTTCGTCCGGGAGCACTACAACGAATTGCTGGTGACCGCCCGGCACGAAGATTCCGGTGCGGTGATCGATATCAGGCTTCGTGCATTCGATGACGGCATCGGGTTCCGCTACGAGATGCCGGAGCAGCCCGGAATCGAGTCGCTGAACATCGTCAGGGAACTGACGCAGTTTGCCTTGCCGCCCGAAGCGGCCGCATGGTGGATTCCGGCGGACCGGACCAATCGATACGAATTGCTCTATCGGCAAACCGGCCTTGAGGAAATCGAACGCGTACACACCCCGGTGACCTTCCGCCTGCCGAGCGGTACGCACCTGAGCATCCACGAAGCCGCGCTGGTGGATTACTCGGGCATGACGCTCATGCAGGAATACACCGGGGGGTTCCGGGCGGCGTTGCGGCCCTGGTCGGACGGTGTGCTGGTGAAGACTGCCGTGCCGTTCGTGAGCCCCTGGCGGACCATCCAGATCGCGCCGGATGCGGTTGGCCTGATCAATTCAAACCTGATCCTCAATCTCAACGAACCCAACAGGCTGGGCGACGTCTCCTGGGTGAAGCCCGGCAAGTACGTCGGCATCTGGTGGGCGATGCATATCAACGAGCGCACCTGGGGCAGGGACGGGGTTCATGGCGCCACCACCGAAGAAACCATGCGCTACATGGACTTCGCTGCCGAGAATGGCTTCGTCGGCGTGTTGGTAGAGGGCTGGAACGTGGGATGGGACGGCGACTGGCAGGCGGCCGGCGACCTGTTCAGCTTTACCGAGAGTTATCCCGACTTCGACATCGAGGCGGTGACCCGGTACGGGCACGAACTCGGCGTGGAGTTGATCGGACATCACGAGACTTCCGGCAATATCACCAACTACGAGCAGCAATTGGGTGCGGCGTTCGACCTGTACGAGGAACTGGGCGTGACGCGGGTAAAGACGGGTTACGTTGCCGGCACCTCATGGCTCAAGTGGGTCGACGAGGACGGCGTTCCGCACTACGAGTACCACGATGGCCAGTTCGCCGTACAACATCACCTGAAGGTCATCAAGGAGGCCGCCGCGCGGGGCATTTCCATCAATCCCCACGAACCGGTGAAGGATACGGGCCTGCGGCGAACCTATCCGAACTGGGTCACCCGCGAAGGCGCCCGCGGCCAGGAGTACAACGCCTGGGGTCTGCCGCCCAATCCGCCGGAACACACGACCATATTGCCGTTCACGCGGATGCTGTCGGGACCCATGGACTTCACGCCGGGAATCTTCGACCTGATGCCCAACGAACGCCCTCCGGTGCGTGAGGACATGCCCAGGGGGAGCCCGGAAAGCCGCGTGGAAACGACGTTGGCGAAGCAACTGGCGCTGTACGTCATCATTCACAGCCCCATGCAAATGGCCGCCGATCTGCCCGAAAACTACGAGTCGCGCCCGGACGCGTTCCAGTTCATCCGCGACGTTCCCGCGGACTGGGGCGAGACTGTCGCGCTGGCGGGGGAGGTGGGCGAATATGTCGTGATCGCCCGCCGCGAGCGAGGCGGGGACGACTGGTACCTGGGCGCGGTCACGAACGAAGAGGCGCGCGAAGTCGAAGTGGAGCTCTCTTTTCTGAATGCCGGCGATCCCCACGAAGCGCAACTCTATGTCGATGGGGGCGACGCTCACTGGGAGTCCAACCCGTACTCGATGACCATTGAATCGCGCCAGGTCGCGGCGGCGGATCGGCTGTCTCTCCAGCTCGCACCGGGTGGCGGCGCGGCCGTCCGGTTGACCCGGGCCGGGCAATAGGAGGCCGGTGAGCCATGCCGGACAACGCGCCCGCCGGACACTCATCGGACAAGCATTCGCGTACGGCCCGCATGCCGGTATAGTGCTGGCGCATGGACCGCGAACCCATCGAACAGGTCGTCATCGCCGGTGGCGGTACCGCCGGCTGGATGGCGGCGGCGTTGCTCGCCAAGACGATGGGGAAGACCGTCAGGATCCGACTGGTGGAGTCCGAGGAGATCGGCACTGTCGGGGTCGGGGAGGCCACGATTCCGCCGCTTCAGGAGTTCAACCGGGTGCTGGGCCTGGACGAGAACGACATGCTGCGCCGGGTCCAGGGCACCTTCAAGCTGGGCATCCAGTTCCAGAACTGGGGCCGGCGGGGCGACTGCTACATGCACGCCTTCGGGGACATCGGCCGCGACCTCGGCATGGGCAACTTCCACCAGTACTGGCTGCGGGGCCTGCGCGAAGGATACGCCGAGCGCTTCTGGAATTATTCGGTCAACGAGACCGCCGCCCTGGCCAACCGATTCGACCGCATTGAAAAAATCCCCGGCAGTCCGCTGCCGGGCATCGTCTACGCGTTTCACTTCGACGCCTCCCTTTACGCCCGGTATCTGCGGGAATTCAGCGAACGGCTCGGCGTCGTCCGGACCGAAGGCAGGATCGCACGGGTGGAGCGCCGTCCGGCAGACGGTTTCATCGACGCGCTGGTGCTGGCGGACGGCACGCGCGTGGCGGGCGACCTGTTCATCGATTGCACCGGGTTCCGTGGACTGCTGATCGAGCAAACGCTTGGCACGGGGTACGACGATTGGTCGCACTGGCTGCCGTGCGACCGGGCCGTTGCGGTGGCCAGCGAACCTGCGAGACCAGTGGGGCCGTACACGCAGGCGATCGCGCGCGACGCCGGCTGGCAGTGGCGGATTCCGTTGCAGCACCGGATCGGCAACGGCCACGTCTATTGCAGCCGCTACATCAGCGACGACGAGGCGACCGCCACCTTGCTCGACAACCTGGACGGCGAGCCGCTGGGCGAACCCCGGTTGCTGCGTTTCACCACCGGCCGGCGCAGAAAGTTCTGGAACCGGAACTGCGTCGCGCTGGGCCTGGCGAGCGGCTTCATGGAGCCGCTGGAGTCCACCAGCATCCACCTCATCCAGACCGGCGTCAGCTGGCTGGTGCGCCTGTTCCCGGACCGGCGATTCGAGCAGGCCAACATCGACGAGTACAACCGCCACTGCCTGTTCGACTTCGACCGCATCCGCGACTTCTTGATCCTGCACTACAAGGCCACCGAGCGGGACGACGCGCCGTTCTGGCGGGACTGCCGGAACCTGGCCGTGCCGGACCGGCTCAAGCACCGGCTGGCGCTGTTCGAAGCCGCCGGGGGGGTCTACCGCGAACTGGGCGAACTGTTCACCGAGGCGGCCTGGCTGCAGGTGATGCTCGGCCAGAACATCATGCCGCGCGGCTACCACTCCATCGCCGACGGCATCACATCGGCGCAGCTCCAGCAGTTCCTGCGCGACCTCACGACAATCATCCGCGGCGGAGTAGGGCAGATGCCGCAGCACGAGGAGTACATTCGTGCGCACTGCGCGACGGTGCCCCCATAGATGAGAGGGCGAGTCCTTCCATTGGCGATTTTCTGGGATATTTTCACCTGGAAAGTGATAAAAGGCGGGATATTTTCACTTTGCGACCAAAAAATGCGGACAAACTCCCTTATGGCCGGTAGACGCCACTTATCCACGAAAATGAGCAACTGATGCAGACTCGACAAAGACCGCTGCTGGGTTTCTGGCAGATCTGGAACATGTGTTTCGGATTTCTCGGCATCCAGTTCGGGTTTGCGCTTCAGAATGCCAACGCCAGCAGGATTTTCCAGACGCTGGGGGCGGATATCGATACGCTGCCGCTGCTGTGGGTAGCCGCGCCGCTGACCGGGTTGGTGGTGCAGCCCATCGTCGGCTACATGAGCGACCGGACGTGGAACATACTTGGACGCAGGCGCCCGTATTTCTTCTTTGGGGCCATATTCACGACGCTGGCGCTGGTGGTGATGCCCAATTCCCCGGCCTTGTGGGTGGCGGCCGGGACGCTGTGGATTCTGGACGCGTCCATCAACATCACTATGGAACCGTTCCGGGCGTTCGTCGGCGACAACCTGGCGCCGAGCCAGCGCTCCACCGGCTACGTGATGCAGAGCTTCTTCATTGCGCTCGGGGCGGTGGTGGCATCGGCATTGCCGTGGATGATGAGCAACTGGTTGGGGATTGCGAATACGGCGCCGGCAGGCGAGATTCCCGATTCCGTTCGCTATTCCTTCTACTTCGGGGCTGCGGTCCTGTTCTGTGCGGTCATGTGGACGGTGGTCAGTTCACGCGAATACGACCCTGAGGAATTGGCTTCCTTCGAGGACCCTGCCGGAGACAGCGCAGAACGGGAACGAAGTTCGGCGACCGTGTTTCGTCCCCGGCACGCTGTGATATGGACGGGAATCGGCGTCGCAGCCCTGGCTCTGGCGGCGATACTGGGCGCGGACCCGCCCATCTACCTGTTGGCGGTCGGGATTACCGTATTCGGTCTGTTGCAGTGGCTCGCCATCGATATGCAGCGGCGCGGACGCGTGGAAAACCTGTACTTCGACATGTGTCGCAACCTGGTGGAAATGCCGGAGACGATGAAGCGCCTTGCGTGGGTGCAATTCTTCTCCTGGTTTGCGTTGTTCGCCATGTGGATCTACTCGACGCCCGCGGTAACCGCCTATCACTATGGCACTGACGATGTCACTTCGCAGCTCTACAACCAGGGTGCCGATTGGGTGGCCGTTCTGTTTGCCGGCTACAATGTGGTCGCCGTCGCCGCGGCGATGACCATCCCGCTTTTCATTCGCTGGCTGGGGCTGTTTCGCTCGCACCAGCTCAATCTCTTGCTCGGCGCGATCGGTTTGGCGTCGTTCCTGGTCATCAGGGACCCGGCGTGGTTGCTGGTCTCGATGGTTGGCGTAGGTTTTGCGTGGGCGTCCATCGTGTCGATTCCCTACGCGATCCTGGCCAACGCCATTCCGGCGGCACGCATGGGCATTTTCATGGGTATCTTCAATTTCTTTATCGTCATACCGCAGTTGCTGGCCGCTGCGGTGCTCGGCATTATCGTGGAACATGTGTTTGGCGGGCGTGTCATCCTTGCTCTTCCGTTGGCCGGCCTTTCGATGGTAGTCGCTGCCTTCGCAGTGCGTTTCGTGGAGCGGCAGCCATTGTCATGATTTCAGACTCAGGTGAAATGCAATGAATCCAGGACCATCCAGATCGACGTTCATCAGGGCCGGGTTGATCGGTGTCATCGGTGCCGTGTGCGTCGCGGCGATTCCGCCGGACGCGTTTGCCCAGACCGCCACTTTCCGGAACCCCATCCTTCGCGGCGGTTACCCCGACCCGTCCATTACACGCGTGGGCGACGACTATTACATCGTCAATTCCACGTTCGAGTACTTTCCCGGGCTTCCGGTACACCACAGCACCGACCTGGTGAACTGGGAATTGGCGGGTTACGGCATCCAGGATCCCGACTTCTACCGGGATGCGGTCAACCTCGTGGATGTGCAATCCAACGGCGGCATTCACGCCCCGTCCATCCGCTGGCACGACGGGCTCTTCTACATAATCACCACGAATGTCTACAACCCCGGGGCCGGTCAGCCGACGCGAATGGTGAATTTCATCATCACCGCCGAGGACGTTGCCGGTCCCTGGTCGGAACCCTACGTCATCGAGGGTGCGCCGGGCATCGATCCGGACATCTTTTTCGATGACGACGGCAGGGTCTGGTACGTGGGCAACCACGGCCCCCCGGACCCGGAGTTTGCCGGCCAGGGCGAAATCTGGTTGCAGGAGCTCGATCCGGAGAACTGGCAGCTCATCGGCGAGCGGCACTTTCTGTGGCGCGGCGCCTGCGACGGCACCTGGGCGGAAGGGCCGCACATCTACAAGCGCGACGGGCGCTACTATCTGCTGATCGCCGAAGGCGGCACCAGCTACAACCACGCGGTCATGATCGCGGTCAGCGACGAAATTACCGGACCGTACATCTCCAACGACCGCAATCCAATCCTCACATCGCGGAACCTGTCCTACAGCAACTGGGTTCACAGCACCGGTCATGCGGACCTGGTGGAGTTGGCCGACGGGCGCTGGTACATGGTGGCGCTGGGCAAGCGCAACGACGAACAGGGCGACTCCAACATGGGCCGCGAGTCCCACCTGGTGCCGGTCGCCTGGGAGCGCGAGCCGTTCGATTGGAAGGAGGTCAAGTACGAGTGGCCGGTTGTCGCGCCTGACACGGGTCGCGTCGAGAGGTTTACGCCGCTGCCCTTCGAAGGCGCCCTGCAGCACCGTAACGATGCCTTCACCGACGATTTCGACAGCGGCACGCTCGATCTGCAATGGAATTTCCGGCGCGTGCCGATGCCCGGGATCTACTCGCTGGACGAGCGGCCGGGATACCTGCGCCTCTACGCCCACCCAAACGTGATCGCCGAGCGCGGACGTGCCGCTCTGATGGGCGTACGCCAGCAGGAGAGCGATTTCGAATACAGCGCGAGGATGGCCTTCTCCCCGCAACAGGACAATGTCGAAGCGGGCGTCAGCCTGTTTCAGAAGGACTACAACTACCTGAACTTCACGGTGGTGGGGCGTGGCGAGGAAAATATCCTGCGGCTGGTGCTGATGGAACGCGAGCAGGGTCCGAGCACTGTCGAGGAGCGCGTGCTGGAGGACTATGACGGTGAGATCGTCTTCCGGGTAATATCAAAGGACAGCCGGTATGTATACGAGTATTCGCTTGACAGGGGCGCCAGCTTCGCCCGGTTCGCCGAAACTGACGCCGCCCGGTTGATCAGCCGCGGATATACGGGCGCCTATCTGGGTGTATACAGTAGCGGTAACGGTACGGACTCGGGGGAGTACGCGGACTTTGACTGGGTGCGGTACAAGGGCTACGAGAGACTGTAATCGATGAACGGGTGTCTCTTGATCCGAACCTTTGCGCCAGCGGGGCGCATCCTCGGTCTATCGGTCGTCTTCGGGCGGGTGGTCTTTCGCTCCATGCGGCGGTATTTTCGCCTCCGGCTGCCAGGGTCGGCCCACCATCGCAGGCATCTTGGCCATCGTCGCCTGAACTGGATGTACGCGCAGTGGCGGAGCGGATTGCTTGCGGTCGCAGTTGTGACGGTGGGCACGGTCCCGGTTGTCACGACTGGCCAGGAGTCCGGCGCGGCGGCGCCGAATATCGTCTTCATCATCACCGACGACATGAGCTGGGCGCACATGGGCGCCTACGGCAGTGACGAAGTCGATACCCCCAACCTGGACCGCCTGGCGCGGGAGGGTGCGATTTTCGACAACGCCTTTGTCAGCACGCCCTCCTGCACGCCCTCCAGAGCGTCTATCCTTACCGGGCGGAACGGCTTCGAACTGGAGGAGGGCGCCACTCTGTGGGGATACCTGCCGGCCAAGTTCCCGACGTATACCGAGTTGCTGGCGGAGCAGGGGTATCGCGTCGGCGCCACGGGCAAGGGCTGGGCGCCCGGGTTTCTCATCGACAGGGACGTGAACCCGGCGGGCCAGCCGTATAACCGGATTCGGGTCAAGCCCTTCGGCGATCATTTCGAGTCGCTGGCCATGTCGGATATCGACTACGCCGCCAATTTTGAGTCGTTTCTGGATTCGACGGAAGCGGATCGGCCGTTCGTGTTCTGGATGGGCACGTACGAACCGCACCGAGGATATACGCCCGGCGTGGCGGCGGCGCGCGGCAAGGATACGGCGGTGGCGACAGTCCCGGCGTTTCTGCCCGACGTACCGGCGGTGCGGGAGGACATCAACGAGTACTACGCCGAAATCGAGCATGTCGATGACCATGTCGGCCGCGTGATGGAGGTGCTGAACCGGCGGGGCCTGCAGAACGATACATTGGTCGTGTTCACGTCGGACAATGGCATGCCCTTCCCGCGGGCGAAGGCCACGCTCTACGACTACGGCACGCACATGCCGCTGATCGTGTGGTGGGGGGACAATATCGCCGGCGGGCTACGCATCGACGAGTTCGCCAGTCACACCGATATCGCGCCAACATTTCTGGAGGTTGCGGGCGTCGAGGCGCCCCCGGAAATGACCGGCCGGAGCCTCCTGCCCCTGTTGACAACCGGAGAGCCTGCTCAGGCATCCCGTGACGCGGTCTACATGTACCGGGAACGGCACGGTTTCTACGCCGGTACCGGCGGAATGTCCTTCCCGTCCCGGGCGGTTCGGACGGAGGACTACCTGTTGATCTGGAATGCGCGCCCGGATGCATTTCCCAGCGATGTCGACGGCGGCCCCACCAAATCGTACATGGAGGAGAACACGGAGGATCCGGCGTCGCTGTACGCGCTCAGTTTTGGAACGCGGGACGAATACGAGCTCTACGATGTGCGCGCCGACGAATTCCAGATGAACAATCTGGCGGGGGATGAAGCCTATGAGGAGGTGTTCGAGGGCCTTCGCTCGCAACTTTTCGCCTACCTCGAGGCTCGCGGGGACCCTCGCATACTGGGGAACGCCGGGCGTTTCCTTTACGCACCCTATTTCGGTGTGGTCTTCAGGCCGGAGTTATTGCAGTGGGCGCCCGAGCAACAGGGGCAGGAACTTACGTTTGAAGAGCGGCGCGACCTGCTGCAAAAGGCGTATTCAATGATCGGTGAGATCGAGTTCTATCAGCGAATGGTCGCCGGACAGGCGGGACGTTTGTGATGGGGATTCGGTTAGGTGGAATGTTGGCCCCGCGGCAGAGTGGCTGCACGGTTGAGGTATTCGCGAGGCAGCGAGCCAGCGCCGCCAGACGGCCGGCCGGTCCCGGCGCGACGCGGGGCATTTGCCACGGGCTGCTGGTCTCGTGCGTTCTTGCGAGCCTGTGGCTCATGTCCGGTTGCACGGACACGGCGGATACGGTTGATATGCCTGATGCGGCCGACACGTCCGGTGCGGCCACACCCGGTGCGGTCGATGAGCGGCCGCCCAACTTCGTCGTTCTGTTCGCGGATGACCTGGGCTACGGCGACCTTGGCAGTTTCGGGCATCCCACCATCAAGACGCCCCACCTGGACCGGTTGGCCCGGGAAGGGCTGAGGCTCACACAATTCTATGTTGCCGCATCGCTGTGTACGCCGAGCCGGGCGGCCCTGATGACGGGCCGGCTGCCGGTCCGAAACGGCATGGCGGGGCGTCGCGGCGTGTTGTTCCCGGATTCCTCGGGGGGATTGCCGGCGGCGGAGACCACGATCGCCGAGGCGCTCAAGGCTCACGGCTACGCCACTGCCACGGTCGGCAAGTGGCACCTGGGCCACATCCCGCGATATCTGCCGACCGCGCACGGGTTTGACGAGTACTTCGGCATCCCCTATTCCAATGACATGCGCCCCGAGAACAACTGGGCCTATGCCAGCGAGAATTTTCCAGTCCTGCCGTTAATGGAAGGAACGGAAGTTATCGAACGAATCTACGATCAGAGCCTGCTCACCGAACGCTACACGCAGCGGGCGATCGAGTTCATCGAGGCGAATCGGTCGCAGCCGTTTTTCCTCTATTTGCCCTACACGGCGCCACATGTCCCGCTGATGGTCACCCCCGAACGGGCCGGCACCAGCAAGCGCGGCCTGTACGGCGACGTGGTCGAGGAGATCGACTGGAGCGTGGGAGAAATCGCCGCTGCTCTGGAGCGGCTCGGGCTGGCGGAGAACACCCTGGTCATCTTCACCAGCGACAACGGCCCCTGGGGTTGGGCCGGACTCGACGGCGGATCGGCCGGTCTTCTGCGCGGCGCCAAGGGTAGCCCGTGGGAAGGTGGATTCCGTGTGCCCACAATTGCTTGGATGCCCGGCACGGTGCCGGCCAATGTCGCGTCGGATGCGCTCGGAACTACGATGGATTTGTTTCCGACCTTCCTGAACATGGCAGGGGGGGAGGCGGGCAACTACCCGGACCTGGACGGTATCGACATAACGGAGACTTTCCTGGGCCTTCGCGCCGTACGCGAGCGGGTCATCTACTACCGACAGGAAGACTTCGTGGCCTACCGGCACGGCGCCTGGAAGCTCTTCGTCAACGATCCTAATCCCTGGTCGGACGAAATCCAGGACAGTGACCTGCCGCTGCTCTACAACCTTGAAGTCGACCCGTCCGAAGCGTTCAACGTCGCGGAGGAAAACCCCGAAGTGGTGGCGCGGATCACGGCGCTCGCCGCCGCCCACGAGGATTCCGTAGAAAGAGTCCCTTCCCAACTTATCGGGATATTGCCCGAATTCCAGGAAGAATATGATCGCTACCACAACAGTCAGTAGCCGCGACAGTCGGTAGCTGCGGCCCTGACCGGGGCGAATGTCGGGTAGGAAATCCCTACCGAATCGTCGTGCCGGCAAATTGGTCGTGGCGCCATATGCCATTTGTGCCTCGTGGCGCGCTCGAAATACCCCAAAGGGAGCGCAAAACTCGTGATATGACATAGAAAAGAGTATGGAATGGTCCCGGTGCGTGAGCTATATTCGATTTCAGATTCACTGCGGACGGCGCGGTGCGCCAAGATGCGGAGCAACCGATTATGCGTAACTTGATGGTTTCAGCCCTTGTCCTGCCACTGTCTTTTGCTGGAGGGTCAGGAGCCCAGGAGCCACCCGGCGCCCGAGAGTCTCCTGCCTCGCGCCAACTGCAATTTCAGACTGAGGACACCCTGGATTGGCGGGAGCTACTGGCAAAACTCCATTCCGACTTTGACGTTGAGATCAGGATACGCGACTCTTCGCCACGGTTGTCCGTACATTTGGCGAGGGAGACGGAGAGCGACGGCCACGGTCTTCTGGGCCTGACATGGCAACATCGCGAGATTGCCAACCTCGAACTCGTTGAATTGGGAGAAAGGTTTTTCGTCATAGCGAATGCTACGGGTCAAGTGCATTCGAAAGCTCCCCTTGGGCGCTGGCACCTTGAAGAAGAAGGCTCCCTTTCAGAATTTCATTTCTACTCCGGTCCCGAGGTCGGCGCCTTGATCACCAATGTCGAGGTATACGCGGGTCCGTAACCAAGCGGGACCCCGCAACGCTGGGATGCCTTCCGATACCAAAACCCGAGGTCACCTCGCATTGATCGCAGCCTACGCAACGGTGGGCATTCCGACATTGGCGGTCGGCGGTGTGCTTTCCGGTACCATCCATGTTCAAGACGTGGAACCTCTGCTCAACGCGGCGTGGTTGATTGTCGGTCCCATTGCGGGGCTTGTTTTCGGGTACTACTTCAGCGCCACCCGACAGTGAGGACACGTCGCCACAATATGGGTGAGCGACAAAACGCACGCGCAGGACGGCTTGTCGCGCCAGTCCTTGTGCCGGTTCCGGTCCTCGCGACCCTGTCGGTTTTCATCGCCCTGTCGGTGCCGGTTTCCGCCTGGGGGCAGTCGCCGGAAGTAGCTGATCGCCCCAACATCCTCTGGCTGGTCGCCGAGGACATGAGCCCCAACCTCGCCTCGTTCGGGGACCCGACCGTTTCGACGCCCAACCTCGACCGGCTTGCGGCCGAGGGCGTGCGCTACATCAACGTGTTCTCAGTTTCCGGGGTCTGCTCCCCCAGCCGGGCCGCGCTGGCGACGGGAATGTATCCCACCAGCATCGGCGCCCACCACATGCGTACCACTTACCAGCAACCCGAAGCCAGGGAAATGGGCATTATCGACTACGAGGTCGTTCCGCCGCCCCACGTCAGGATGGTCAGCGAGATCATGCGCGAGCACGGCTACTACGCGAGCAACAATTCCAAGGAGGACTACCAGTTCCACCCGTCATTGATGGCCTGGGACGAAACCAGCCTGTTCGCCCATTGGCGCAACCGGCCCGAAGGCAAGCCGTTTTTCTCGGTATTCAACTTCGGCGTGACGCACGAGGGCCAGATCTGGAACCCGGCGACGACATGGAATCTTCGCTACGGCCGGGAGGTGTTTCCGCCGGACAGGAACCAGGAGTTGGTGTGGATACCCTTCCCTCCGGGCGTGGAAAAGGATTTGTACATTCCCGCGGATCTCCAGGTCCCCGTGCCCCCCTACCTGCCCGACACGCCGCCCGTCATCAAGGACATCCGCCGGATGTATTCCAATATCGTGGAGATGGACAGCTACGTCGGGGTCGTGCTGAACCAGTTGGAAGAAGACGGATTGTTCGACGAAACCATCATCGTCTGGTACACCGACCACGGCGGTCCGCTGCCGCGCCAGAAGCGGCTGCTTTACGACTCGGGCCTGCGCGTGCCGATGATCGTACGCTATCCCGGCCGGGAGCGCGCCGGCGAGGTGGACGACCGGCTGATCAGTTTCGTCGATTTCGCGCCGACGTTGCTGTCGCAGGCGGGCATCCCGGCTCCCGGCTACATGCAGGGCAGGGCATTCGACGGCGAATACGCGGAGGAGGGCGAACGCCCCTACATCTTCGCCGCGGCCGACCGCTTCGACGGCCACTACGACACGATCCGGGCGGCACGGGACAAGCGGTACAAGTACCTGAGGAATTTTCAGCCCGAGCGCGGCTACTACCTGCCCCTGGATTATCGGGAACAAATGGCGACCATGCAGGAACTGTTGAGGCTGAGGGGCGCCGGCGAGCTGAACGAAATCCAGTCTCAGTGGTTTCGCTCGTCCAAACCCGAAGAGGAGTTCTTCGACACCTGGAACGACCCGCATGAGTTTAACAACATAGCCGACGACCCGGTCCATGCCGAGCGACTGGCCGAATTTCGCCATGCCCTGCAGTTATGGATGGACGATGTCGGCGACATGGGCTTTATTCCCGAGACCGACTTGATCGACCAGTTCTGGCCCGGCAGTCAACAACCGGTCACGGCTGACCCTAGTGTTGAAAGCGCCGGCTCGGAAGTGACGATCTCCAGCGCCACGGAAGGCGCCTCCATCGGGTATCGGGGTCAGGGTCAGGGTGAAGCCGCACCCTGGTCAGGCTGGCATTTATACTCCGTACCTCTGCGCCTCGAGCCAGGCGAGCGAATCGAAGTGGTGGCCCATCGCATCGGCTATGCCCCCAGCGAGACAGTGACCTACACGCATCGTTGAGTGGCCGCACCGCTGTGTTGTTTGCGGGCCACACTATTGCGCATACGCATGCAAATATGAATACGTATGCAGGCTACACGCTGGCGGGACGCTTGAGCCTATAATTCCGGAGATACCTCATCACGGCATAACATCGGGAGTGCAAAATGGCGCGAAGCAAGAGGTCGAAGGCTCGGAATACGTCCAGGCGGGAGGACTTCCCACTCAGATTCAGCCCGCTTTCGCTGGCGGTGGCAACCGCCGTGGGCTCGATGGCCGGGCACGTCATGGCGCAGGAATCCGAGGACGCAGAGGCGGCAGAGGACGAGCAGGTCATCGAAGAGGTGGTCGTGACCGGGTTTCGCCAAAGCCTCCAAAATGCCATGGAACTCAAACGAGACAACGAGCTGATTGTCGAGGCGATATCTGCCGAAGACATCGGCAAGCTCCCTGACAATAGTATCGCGGAGGCGCTGACGCGGCTGACCGGCCTGGCCGGACAGCGTCTGAACGGACGTCAGCAGTACATCAGTATTCGCGGACTATCACCGGACTTCTCCACCGCACTGCTGAACGGCCGCCAGCAGGTCAGTTCCGGCGACAACCGCGGTGTCGAATTCGACCAGTATCCGTCCGAGTTACTCAGCGGCGTTGTGGTCTACAAGACGCCCGGGGCGGCGCTGACCGGGCAGGGCCTGGCCGGTACGGTGGATATGCGTACCATCAGCCCGCTGGAATACGGCGAGCGTACCTTTGCAGCGAACATCCGCAACGAATGGAACTCGGTCAGCGCACTCAACCATGACGCTGACGACAGCGGCCTGCGTTACAGTCTGTCGTACATCGACCAGCTCGGGGACGGAAATGTCGGCCTGGCGATCGGATATTCACACATCGCCTCGCCAAGCCAGCGGCAGGTCATCGATTTCTGGAACTATCGCAACTATGGGCCTGTTGGCGGTGCCCGGCTCGTTGACGGTTTCAACGCCAAGGCGCAGTCGGGAGAGCTGGAGCGAGACGGCGTCATGGCCGTGATCGAGTTTCAACCTAATGACCGAGTTTCATCCACGGTCGATGTCTATCGGTCGAAATTCAATGAACTGGCGTTGTCGCGACAGTACTCGGCTCCTCTGTATCCACCGTGGAACAATACAACGCTCACCAACACCGAGGTCAATGACGGACTTGTTACGAGAGGCACGTACGGTGATGTCAAGGCGGTTTTAGGCAACAATCTTGAAGGTCGCGCAGCCGACCTGTGGGCTGCGGGCTGGAATCTCGAGTGGGATGTGGGTGACTCGTGGGCGGCTACCGTCGATATCAGCCATTCGGCGATTGATCGTGAGGATACCAATCTTGCGTTGAACAGCGGGACCGGCCCGAACGGCCAGGGCGCCCTCGACACGCTCGAATTCAATCTGGGGGCGCATGCTCCGAACTTCTCCGCTGCCCTCGACTACAGTTCTCCCGGTGCGACCGTACTCACCAGCCCAAAGGGTTGGGGGCATCCGGTTGTCAACGGCGGCCAGGTGGGTTACGACAACCGGCCGTCGATCGACGACGAGCTGACCCAGATCAGGCTGAGCGCCGAGCGCTACATGGACGGTCCGATCAGCAGCGTCGACTTCGGCGTGCAGTTAGACAGTCGTACCAAGTCCAGAGTGAACAGCAACCAGGGATTCGTGAGTCTGGCCTCCGGCGAACTCAGCGAGAGTTTCACTCCTACAGGCGAGGTCCATGTCGCGTTCGGTCTCCCGGCCATCGCTACGGTAGACCCAGGCGCCTTGTTCGACGGGGGAGTGTATGATCGGGTGGACCACTTCGGAGGCGGCGTGCATGCCAATGACTGGACCGTGGACGAAGATGTCACTGTGGCCTATGCACAGTTCAATCTCGATACGAATGTCGGCAATACTCCGCTGACAGGTAACTTCGGCCTCCAGGTCGTTCGAACCGACCAGAGTTCGGTCGGCACGGCCGGACTCGGAGGGTGGCCTCCACCGCCCTCCAGGGAAGAAGCCACCTCTCTGCGGCAGCTTTCGGAAGGCACAAGCTACACCGATTACCTGCCGAGCCTAAATCTCAACTTCCTGGTCGCCGACGGCCAGTTTGTCCGTCTCGGTGTGGCGCGCACGCTGGCCCGGGCCCGGATGGACGAAATGCGGGCTGGCCGGCGTGTCAATTTTCGCCCGTGGTTGGCCAGTTCCACGGACGTGAGCAACTCAGCGTGGATCGCCGACGGCGGCAATCCAGAACTAAAGCCGTGGGTAGCCGACTCCATCGACTTGTCCTACGAGCTGTATTTCCCGGATGGGATGGGATACTTCGCTGTTGCGGCATTCTACAAGGAACTCAATACGTACATTTACGACGAGAGCGTCCCCATCAGTTTCTCGGGCTATTCGACCGGCGGTGTGACGCCCGCGCTGATGACTGGGCTGTTCACCCGACCGGTGAATGGCGACGGCGGGGAGCTGTCGGGTTTCGAACTCTCTCTACAGGTGAGCGGTGACGTGTTGTCCCCTGCACTTTCGGCGTTTGGGGCAGTACTCAATGCGTCGTTCACCGACAGCGAGATCGAGCGCGGTACGGGCGATCCATCAACGCCGTTGCCGGGGCTGTCCGAGAATGTCAGGAACCTGACCCTGTTTTACGAACAGGGTGGCTTTTCCGCGCGAGTCAGCCACAACTACCGGTCGGACTTCCTGGGCGAAGTGCAGGGATTCGGCGCCTCGCGAACACTGCGTTTCATCAGCGAGGAAAACCTGGTAAACGCTCAGTTGAGCTACAGCTTTGAAGGCGGACATTTGGATGGTGTGACGCTGTACTTGCAGGGAACCAACCTGACCGACGAACCCTTCAGCGGTTTCCTTAACAACGACCCGCGGCAGGTCAAGGACTGGCAGGAGTTTGGTTCGACTTACTTCTTCGGCGGTTCATACCGGTACTGACCGCTTCAGTCGATTCGAGCAGCCCGCTGCTACATTACGTGCGGCAGGATTCAGCGTTGTTCGCGGCGGTACGCATGCTCGTGGATTGGCTCGTTAACTTCACGCGTATCAGCTCAGAAACCGGACGATTCCCAACGTGATGGCGGCGTTCGCACCGATGATGCCCAGGGCGACCCGGTAGAGATCTGCTCTGAGCCCGGCCAGGTCCGTCTTGGTGGCCAATTGCTCGGATTCGAGTTTTCCAACCGTGCGAGCGAGCGCTTCGGCCTGCTTGGGGTCGAATCCCGCATCCTGCAATTCCTTCGCCGCGTCCAATGTGTTGATCGATGCCATGCGCCGACCCTTTTGCTAGGCGCCTGCCCGCAGGACAAGCGCGCCAACGCGCGTTATCGCCTCAAACTGCGTGTCGAATGTGAGCACGACCGCTCCCGCGCGTACGGCTGTGGCTGCGACCCAAAGGTCGTTGGTTGGTAACGGACGACCGCGCTTGCGCAAGTCCGCGAATATCTCGCCGTATATTCTTGCCACGCTTGCGTCCGTGGGCAGGACTTTGACGACCGGGTGCGCGAGAAACTCGCCGAGTTGAGCCTCGTTCTCGTCGGCACGAGTTCCCGAAAGAAAACCTGCCCACAACTCACCCAGAACAATGCTGGGCACCCCGATCCACTGTGCCCGATCGACATGAGCGACCACACGGGGTTCTCCACGCCGGAAATGGCTGTATGCGGAAGTATCCAGGCAATATCGGTTCATCGCCAGAGCTCTGTGTCGACCTCTGCAAACGGCGCTACGGCATCCTCGAACTGCCTGAATTCCTCCTCGTTCCATGTTCCGGCAAGCCGATGCAGCCCGTTGCTGCGGGTGTTGCCGTTTGTCCCCAGAGATTCCTCGATCAATGCGAGCACGGTGCGATTGAGAGAAAGCCCCCGACGGCGCTTCTCCTCGTTGAGGGCGGCAGCCACTTCCGGCGACACGTTACGAATGGTCATTGTGTTCATGTGAATTCCAGGATGCAGTCAGTTTATGACATCATATGGTAGCACCTTATTGCATGCTTAATGGAATGCTCTGCAATTGAGGGTCTGGAACCGACAATGCGCGCGCTTCCGAGGAAGGTCACTGTCCAGATCGAGCCGCTGGCGAACAAGTCGCGAAACACGGTGAATTGGCAAGATTCAAGCGCATCGCCCGACCGGTGCTTGTCGGCAAGCTATACTCAAACTGCCTGATTTCAGAACAGTAAGGAACTCATCGGCATGAAGCACGGTTATCGGTACGTCGAGGTGAAACCGGCATGACACGCCTTCCCGCTTTGGTTCCCCTGGTCATCGCTGCCGCTCTTGTCGGAATTTCGGCCGGCGCTCAGGAACAGGGCCGCCCGAACATCTTGCTCTTCGTCGCCGACGACATGACCTGGAGCGACGCAGGCGCGCTGGGCAATCCGATGGTCCACACTCCGAATCTGGACCGGCTGGCCCGGGAGGGAACCACCTATACGCACATGTTCACCGCGGCCGCCATGTGCTCGCCGACGCGCCACATGATCTACACCGGACAGTATCCGGTCCGGAGCGGCGCCTACCCGAACCACGCGCATGCATACGAGGACACAAGGAGCGTCGCGCACTACCTGACGGACCTGGGCTATCGCGTCGGACTGGCGGGCAAGAGGCATGTGGCTCCGGAGAGCGTCTATCCATTCGAGAGGGTCGGCGACTGGTCCCTCGACTTCGATCCGATCGGCGAATTCATCGGTCGCGACCCGGAGCAACCCTTCGCCCTGATGGTCGGTTCGAACGAACCGCATCTGCCGTGGGACAAGGGCGATCCTTCGCGCTACGACGCGACGCAACTGGAGCTGCCGCCCTATTTCGTCGACACCCCCGAAACCCGGGATGCGCTGACCCGGTACTACGCCGAGATCACCTACATGGACGGCGAACTCGGCCGTATTCTCGACCTGCTCGAACAGCATGGCGTGCACGAAAACACGCTGACCATGTTCTACAGCGAGCAGGGGATCGGCGGCCCCTTCGCCAAGTGGTCGCTCTACGATGCGGGCGTCAGGGCATCCCTCGTCATTCGCTGGATCGATCGGGTACCTGCCGGCAGGACATCGTCCGCCCTGCTCCAGGTCAACGATCTGCTTCCAACCTGGATCGAGGCCGCCGGGGGGATACCGGCTCCCGAGATCGAAGGACGGAGCATGCTGGATCTGCTCCTTGAGGCAGGCCCGACGCACCGCGACGTCGTTTACGGCATCCAGACCACGACCGGCATCGTCGCGAACCTGGAACCCTATCCGATTCGGTCGATCCGCGACGAGCGATACAAGCTGATCTGGAACCTGGTTCCAGGCAATCGGTTCACGAACCTCATCACCGAGGAAGGCAACGGCGGCTTCTACTTCTCCTGGCGCGACCTGGGCGAAACCGACGCCCACGCGAGGGAACTGTTCGAACGCTACCAGCACCGGCCCGAGTTCGAGTTCTTCGACCTGGAAGCGGACCCTCACGAGATGACGAACCTTGCGGAAATGGCGGAACACCAGGAACGGATCGCCGCCATGCTGGAGCAGCTACAAGCGTGGATGCGGGATCAGGGCGACCTGGGGCTGCAGACCGAGATCGAGGCGCCGACGCGTCAAGGGTCGCCGTAGCCGGGTCGGAAGCGGAAGGATACGAACGCAGGTCGGCGCCGCAATAGTCCCGGCAAACGGGTGGTTTCGGGACTACTCCGCCTGATACCGGTCCTGCGACAGGTGATGCTGCACCACGCCACCGTATGGAAAGCCCGGCGTTTCGGTGCGGGCGGACTCGAACAGCCGGTTCATTCGCTGCACGAGCTCCGGATGATCGTCCGCCACGTCACTCGATTCGGAAATATCCTGGTCCAGGTTGTATAGCTCCGTTGGCGAATCGACGCCGTAGCGCACCGCCTTCCATTCGCCCATTCTCGCGGATTGGCGAAATCCCCCGTCCGGCAGGGTTTGGAACCAGCCGCTCAGTTGAATCTCCCAGTTCAATACTTCGTGTTCCCGCTGCTCTTCGCCCAGCAGGAGCGGCAAAATCGATATGCCATCGGTTTGCTCCGGGGTTTCAACGCCGGCTATGTCGGCGAAGGTGGGCATTAGATCCTGAAAGGCGGAGATATGCCCGGTCGTCGTTCCGGCCTCGACTCGTCCAGGCCAATACGCGATCAGCGGCACCCGAACACCGCCTTCGTACAGGTCTCTCTTCCCGCCCCTGAGTGCTCCATTGCTGTCGAAAAACTCAAGGTCGTGCCCCCCGGCCGCAAAGTGCGCGCCATTGTCGCTGGTGAACAGCACCAGGGTGTTGTCCAGCACGCCCATCTCCTCGAGCTTGTTCAGCAGGCGCCCGACCTGTCTGTCGAGCAGCGTGATCTTGGCCGCATGCACTCTTTCGATCTCCGGCCAGCCCCGGTCTGCGTAGAGATCGGTATCACGGAGCGGGCCTTCGAACGAGTGCGGCGCCCGGTAGGACATGAACAGGAAAAAGGGGCGCTCCCTGTCCATCGCGTCGAGAAATTCGATTGCGAAATCCGTTCGAAAATGGTCCTTGCCGTCGTATTGACGGTAATCGTAGGGGACGAATTCCTGGTCTCCGTTAACCCATAGCCGTTGCGGGGGAAACTCCCTGCCGCCGAAACGAGCGCTCCACTGTTCCTGCACGGCATAGTCGAAACCGTGGCCCCAGGCCCAGGTTTCCACGTCATCGGGGTTATCCAGATGCCACTTGCCGACGAAGGCCGTCTGGTATCCGGCTCCCTTCAACATCTCGCCAAGGGTGAATTCGTCCCTGTCGAGGGCGACGCCTTCCCACCTGTCGTTTCCAAAAAAGCCGGCATTGCCGCGGATGGCCACGTTTGCCGCGCTCTTGCCGGTCAGAAGGACCGCTCGCGCCGGGGAGCAGACGGCATTTCCGGCGTAGAAGTCGGTAAACCGCATGCCTTGCGCCGCCAGCCTGTCCAGTTCCGGCGTCTGGATGACCGTTTGCCCGTACGAGCCGAGTTCGTTATAGCCCAGGTCGTCGGCCAGCAGGAAAACGATATTCGCCCGCGTCTGCTGGGCCTGTATGCCGACAGAGAGCGGCATAAGAACGAAAAGCAGAATCCAACGCATCAGTTCGTTCCTCCGAGTTCGAGGAGTATGTCGTCCATGATCCTGGGGTCATCCGGTTCGCCGCCGCCGAAGGCCCATTCGGAGGGCTCCGGGGCAAGTCCGGAATAGGCGCTGTCCCAGGTCGTGATGTAGATGCGGGCGCCTGCCCAGTCATCCACGCCGAGCAATGCGCCTTCATAGAAGAAGGTCACCGTGCGGGCCGCCTGGTCGGTGGCCACCTTCGGAGACACGGCCAGCGTCTGCCCGAAGCGCTGGGGGCCCGCACCTTCGGTACCGTAAGTGATGCTGCCCCACCCGGTACCGATGTGGGCAAGTCCCCAGGTGAGTCCGTCCGGCATATCGGCGTTGACCCGGGGCAACACGGACAGCCCCTCCCTTCCGGGCAGGTGGAAGAAGACCGAAAATGAAACATTGTCGAACCCCGACGGCGGCAGCCAGTTGTCCGTGATCTCCCGCATGGTCAACGTCAGCTCCAGGTTGCTGCCCGCCGCCCGCGCCACGGCTCCTTCGATTTCCCGCTGTTGCCGGCTCTGGGGCTGCAATGGCCCCACATAGGTCCCCGTGGGGCCGTAGGCATCATCGCCGGGATCGGTTCGCTCGGCGGTGTGTTCCGCATCGGTAATCAGTGCGGTGTAGGTGACCTGCTCCGAGACGGCATTGTCTTCGACTGCCAGGACCTGCAGGCGGTGGGTGATCTCGCCCAGGTCCCGGACAGGCACGGTGACCTCCCACCGGCCGTCGGAATCGGCCACGAACTCGGTGGTTCGTTCCAGGTTACCGTTGGCGATGAGCTGCAGGGGCGTATTCGCACGACTGATCGTTCCCGTGAGCTGGAAGTCGCTGGACTGCACGCCTGCCGGACGCCCCTCGACGGTGATCTCTACGGACGGAGCCTCCACGGCTCCGGCTGCAGCCTCGCTGCCGGTCGGCCGCAGGACGAGAGTCGCACGAGGCGGCAGCGTAAGTGACAGGCGCCCATCGGGCGCGCCCGCCACATCGCCCCTGAAGTTCCGGGCGAACAGGGTTTCCAGTTGCTCGTTCGGAGCGAGACCGGCCTCGATACCGTGTGCCAGAACGGCGTGACTCGCGGTGTTCATCGCCACCAGGATCACCTCGTCGAGATGTTGTCGCCGGAAGGCAAAAATCCCCGGGTAGGCCGCATCGGATGCAAGCACCTCCACACTGCCCCGGGTCAGCGCCGCATGTGTTGTACGAAGATCCGCGAGATCCGCAATGGTGGTGTAGTACTCTGATTGAGTATCGAAGCGCCCCTGCCCATCGCCTGTTCCGCCCAGAAACATGGGTTCGCGTCCGCCGGTGAAACCCTGCTCTGTACCGTAGTAGACGATGGGAATACCGGGCGCCGTGAACAGGAAGGCGAGCGCCTGCTCAAAGGCATCGGGCGTCGCAGTGGCCAGAAAGCGGGCCATGTCGTGGTTGTCGATGAAATTCGGAATGACGAACGGGTCCCTGAATCTCTCCATCAACTGCTCGAGGCGATAGGTCATCTGGTGCGTCGGGTGACCGCGGGCGAACACGCGCCCGATCTCCGAATTCATCGGGAAGCCGAGCATCGAATTGAACACCGGGTCCGCTTCGGTGCCCAGGTAGCCCGTTATCTTTGTCTCGCCGCTGTCGCCATAGGCGGGCGAGCCCGAAAATGCCTCTCCGAAGGTCAGAAAGTGGTCTTTGCCGAGCCGCCCCGCATGGGGATAGATGCCGTCCTCGTCGTGGAGGAATCGACGCCAGAACTCGTGAGGGACGTGCGCAGCGGTATCGACGCGAAACCCGTCGACGCCCACCTCCTCGATCCAGTATCGGTAGGTTTCCTTGAGCGCATCGATAACGACCGGGTTCTCGGTGTTGAGATCCGCCAGGTGCCCCAGTTGATAGTAGGTTTCCTGGTAGTGGTCGCTGAAATCCCGGATGGTCGGCGTCCAGTGATAGATGTCGGCGGCCACGTGTTCCGGATTCAGTCGGTCGATCATGTGGAACGGCGGCTGTGTAGGCGCCGGCTGGAACGAGTCGGGCTCCATCAGGTAGAAGTTCTGCGCCGTGTCGTTCGGATCGTACTCGCCGTCGTAGTGGAAGAAGTTGGCCGTGTGGTTCGCAACGATGTCCTGGATCAGGTACATGCCGTTGCAGTGCAACTCGTGGGACAGCTGGCGGTAGTCGTCCAGCGTGCCGAAGTGGGCATCGACCTCCTTGAAGTTGACCGCCCAATAACCGTGATTGCCGGCGCCGGAATACTGCGAACTCCACCACTGGTTGGCGACCGGCGGGGCGATCCAGACCGCGGTGATGCCCAAGGACTTGAGATAGCCGATCCTCCCGATCAGGCCCTGGATATCGCCGCCGTTGAAGAGGCTGGAGTTGTCAGGGTCGTATTCGCCGTAGCCCTGGTCATTGTTGGTGGGATCGCCGTCGTCGAACCGGTCGAGCAGTAGCATGTAGATGACCTGGTCGCGCCAGTCGGGGGACGGGACGTGCAGGAGTTGCGTGTCGCCGGCAGCGCAAACCTGCGCCGCATTGCTGCTGCCGGTTGCCTGGTCGGTCCCGGTGGATACCTGGTCGGCGCCGGTGGGTACCTGGTCGGCCCCGGTGGAGTCCGGCTGCGAACAGCCGCCCAGTGCAAGAAGCATCAATGCCGGTATCCCGGCGTTTCCAGACATCGAACTGCTGCTGTCGTTATTCATGGTAGCCGCTCCCCCAGAAAAACCTCACCCGATGGATGACAAAACCACTTGCCGCTCAGGCAGTCAAGCGGCTCATGTCGGACGGCAGGCGCCCGCTCACACGAAGCACCTTCCAGCATACGGCTTTGCCGGACGGTTCCGTGGGTGTCCCCTCACTCAAGGCAACTTCGCGCCCCGTACGGTCCAAGCCGCGTCAATTCATCGTTCGAAACGGGGACGCCGGCAGCCCTGCGCCATTGAACAGATTGCCTTCCGGGTCATCCCCCCAGGCGTAGCGCGCCTGGACCGGCGCCTGTACGGCGGGGCTGGTCAGGATCACCGAGTTCCCGGCGATGCGGGCGTCGGCCTCGACGAACTTGCCGTCCGATCCAGCCAACTCGAAACCCACCAGTGGTGCGCCGCGCGCCTGCAGCCCCGAACCTGCGTGGTCAAACCAGAGCCGCAGCGTGGACCCCTGTGGCGTGGTCTGCCGGTACATCGGTCCCGAGAATTCCACGCCCTGCTCACCGTATGCGATGGCGCGCGCGGCCAGCGCCAGCCGGAGGCCCGCATCCTGCTTGTTGCCGGGGTGTATATCGGTCGAGTCGCCGATGTCGATGGTCACCGCCATGCCCGTGCCGGCGAGTCCAAGCGCCATGGACTGGGCTTCCCGCAGTTCCGGCCACTCGCTGTTCTCGGCGACGCGTGCAAAGTTGGGCAGTTGCACGAAGAGGAAGGGGAAGGCGCCGTGCCCCCATTCGTGCCGCCAGTCCTCGATCAGCGCGCGAAACAGCCGGCGGTACAGAAGCGCCTGGCGGTTGTTGGCGTCGTTTTCCCCCTGGTACCAGATCACGCCGCGTATCGGGTACGGGGTCAGGGGCGCGATCATCGCGTTGAAGAGCCACGACGGTGTTGCCGTCGGGTTCAGGGTGCGCGGGCGTGGTGGCCTTCGCGGGGCTTCGTCTCCGGCGGCTTCAGCTTCTGCGGCCCGCCTTTCCCAGTCCGCGAACGCAGCCTCATAGCCCGGTTTGAGCCTTTCCCCTTCCGCCTCGAAATTCGCCACGAATTCGGCCAATGTCGGATCGGCCGAAAGCGCGCGCGAACTCGTCCATGCCTGGGCAGGCGTCCCGCCCCAGGCCGATTGGATGATCCCGAACGGTACGCCGAGTTCGCCGTGCAAATGGCGCGCGAAGAAGTACGCCAGACCGGAAAACTCGCCTGCCGTCTCCGGCGTTACGGTCTGCCACTCGCCTTCGACATCGTCCTTGCGTGTATCCGCAGCCACCCGCAGGACCTTGAAATAGCGAATGCCGGGATACTGCGCTGCCGCAATCTCCCGCGCCGCGTCGTTGGCTCTTTCGAGCGGCCATTCCATGTTGGACTGGCCTGAACCAACCCAGACGTCGCCGACAAGAATGTCGCTCAGCCGAATCGAGTTCTCGCCTTCGATGCCGAGATCGTAGGGCCCCCCCGCTTCGGTGGGCTCGAGGTAGACCTCCCAACGGCCGTCGGGCGAGGCGGTGGTGGCCGCCGTTTCTCCGCGAAAGGCAACGCTGACGGTTTCGCCGGGGTCGGCCCAGCCCCAGACGTGAATCGGCATGTCGCGCTGCAGAACCATGCGGTCGCCGAACAACGCAGGGACCCGCACATCGGCCCAAAGGTCGGCGGACAGGGCAGAAAGAAGAAGCACCAGTGCCAAGACCCTCATCGCGCACCCATTGTTACTTGCGTTCGAGCCGAATTTTAACCCATGCGCGGATTTTCAAAACGTACCGAGTGACCAGGTTCTGGACGTACTCCGGTATGCCGATCCACTGTGCGCACATGAAGCGCTGGATGTACTGGTTCACGAGGGTCTCCAGCCAATTCTGCCTTGCGCTTATGCGGGCCGGCTCGCCGTTTGCGGCGGCGATATCCCGTAGCGCTTCGAGGCCGAAGTCGCCGCGCTCGCCATCGTAGATGACGGCCTTCAGACTCTGCGTGTTGAGGTCGATCCCGAGGAACCGGCTCGTGGGTGGCAGGCGTTACCGTGGCACGTTGTGTTGAGTGTTAACATTGCGCGCTCCAGCGCATTTTCCGGCCCCCGCAAGGAGCCCATCGTCATGTTGAATCTTCGTTCCCTGTCCGTGGCCTTCGCGGGTCTGGCGCTCTCGACTCTTTCGGGCCAGGCTGCTGCCGCGGTCAGCATTCCCGACCCCGACGCCGTGGATGCCGTCATCGATGGCTTCGTGGATGACGGCTATTACCCCTTCATTTATGCGCGACTGGAAGATCGGGACGGCAATGTCGTCTACGAGCACGGCGCGGTCAATCGCGAACTCCTGCCGGACGCCGAAATCGATGGCCAGACGTGGATCCGCATCTGGTCCATGAGCAAGATCGTCACCATCTCCACGGTTCTTGACCTGGTGGAGGACGGCGTTCTGGGCCTCGAGGATCCGGTCATCGACTACATTCCCGAATTTGAGAACATGCAGGTTGCGGTGACGGCCGATGGCAGGGATCTCAGCCAGGTGGAACGGGACCAACGGGCATCGGCCTGCCCATTTGAACGGGTGCCCATGGATACGGTCATGACGGTGCGTCACCTGATCGATCACGAGGCCGGGTTCTACTACGCCACGACCAATTTTCCGTGCCTGGATGCCGCGTTGAACGAGCAGAATGTTGCTGTGGCGGCCGATACCCGGGACTTCATCGATCGGCTGGCGGGGCTGCCGCTTGTTCAGCAGCCGGGCGCGCGGTACCACTACGGGACCAACACGACCGTGCTTGGCATGGTGGCGGAGCGTGCGACGAACAAGAGTCTCAAGCAGTTGGTGGAGGAGCGGCTGACCGGGCCGTTGGGCATCCACGGACTGCAGTACGGCCTCCCGGCGGGCGTGGAACTGTTGCCGAAAGTCAGCGGCCGCGATAACGAATTGCGGGTTGCGCATCCCGGGGAGCTGGACATCTTCGGCGCGGACGTGCCGGGCTACGACCCCGGGCATCCTCTCTACCTGGGCGGCGAGGGCATGCTGGCGACCGCCGACGGCTACGCCGATTTCCTGCGGATGCTGCTGAATCATGGGACGCTGAACGGGCAACGCTTCCTCGAGACGGCCACCGTGGAGAACATCTACGCGCCGCATACTCAACTGGACAACCCCGAAGGACACAATGGAATGAATCTCTGGGTTCCCGGAGAACCGATGCGGGAGCGCGGGGAGGGCGAGGCAGGACTCTGGATCGGCGGCGGATACGAGGGCACGCACTTCTGGGTGGACCCCAAACGTGAATTCGTCGGCGTGATCATGTCCCAGATGTATGCGGTTCCCCAGGGCGGCGGGGGCAGGGACGGGGCGATTCGAGCCGAGCTCTACCGGCAGTTCTGGGCGGAAGAAGCCAATTGAACTCCAGGTTCATTATCGCGATCAGCTGCATCGCGACCATTGGCGGCTTTCTCTTCGGCTTCGACAGCGGAGTCATTAACGGCACCGTAGACGGGCTGCAGATCGCGTTCCAGTCCGACAGTGTCGGCACGGGGTTCAACGTCGCCTCAATGCTGCTCGGGTGCGCGGCGGGCGCGTTTTTCGCCGGACGTCTGGCGGACGTAATCGGGCGCCGCAACCTGCTCATCGTTGCCTCGATCTTCTTTTTGGTCAGCGCCTGGGGTTCGGGCATCGCGTCCAGTTCCGCCGAATTCGTGTTCTTCCGCGTGCTCGGCGGGATGGCGGTCGGAGCCGCCAGCGTTATCGCACCGGCCTATATCGGTGAGGTCGCACCGGCCCACTACCGCGGACGCCTGATCACCGTACAGCAGATCGCCATCATCACGGGGCTCTTCAGCGCCTTTGTCAGCAACTTCCTTCTGGCAGGATTCGCAGGCGCATCCACTTCCGAGTTGTGGCTGGGATTCGAGGCCTGGCGCTGGATGTTCTGGATCGAAATCGCACCGGCGGTGCTGTTCTTCCTCGGATTGCTGCTGATCCCGGAAAGCCCGCGGTATCTCGTGATTCGCGGCAGGACGCAGACCGCACGTGCCGTTCTGACCCGGCTCTACGGTCGGGAGCGCGGTGAGGAGAAGCTCACGGAAATCGACGAATCCCTGGCCGAGGATCACCATCGCCCGAGATTCTCGGACCTGATTGACGGCACCACGGGAAGAGTTCGAAAGCTCGTCTGGGTCGGAATCGGGCTGGCGACGTTCCAACAACTCGTCGGCATCAATGTGGTCTTCTATTACGGCGCGGTGCTCTGGCAGTCGGTCGGGTTTTCCGAGAGCGACGCGCTTCTGATCAACGTCATCTCGGGCGCCGTCAGCATCGGCGCCTGCCTGATCACTGTCAGCCTGATCGACCGGATCGGCAGAAAACCGCTGCTGTGGATCGGTTCGGTCGGCATGGCCTTCACGCTTTCCGCCATGGCGCTGGCGTTCGCAAGCGCCACCCTGGACGAGCAGGGCGCGCTGCAGTTGTCGGATACCATGGGAACCGTCGCGCTGGTAGCCGCAAACTTGTATGTATTCTTTTTCAACGCATCGTGGGGACCGGTAATGTGGGTCATGCTGGGCGAGATGTTCCCAAACCAGATTCGCGGTTCCGGCCTCGCCATCAGCGGTCTTGCGCAATGGGGATCGAATTTCGGGATCACCATGACGTTCCCCATTCTGCTCGTCAGCATTGGACTGATGGGTGCGTATTCGCTGTATGCGCTGGCGGCGGTCATTTCGGTTTACTTTGTAGTAAAGCACGTTCACGAAACGCGCGGGCTTGAGCTGGAGGAGATGCAGGGGTAGGTGACATGAGAACAATGGCGAAGCGATCAAGTGTCGCTCTGGCAATGTGGCTGGGGTGCGCGGCTCCTCACGTGTTGGCCGCCGGGATCGAACGTGTCGAACCACCGTTCTGGTGGGTCGGATTCGAGAATCCGCAACTTCAATTGCTTGTCTACGGCGAGGATATGGGTACGATGTCGCCGGCCGTTGACTGGCCGGGCGTCACCGTGGGGGAGGTCACGACGACGGGCAATCCGAACTACCTGTTCGTGCACCTGCAGATCGACGTCGATGCCGAAGCGGGTCAGTTCGACATCGTTTTCAGCGACGGCGAAGAAACCATTGCCTGGCCGTATCGACTGGACCGGCGCAACCCGGACCCCGACCACACCCGCGGATTTTCCTCCGCCGACGCGATCTACCTGATCACGCCGGACCGATTCGCCAATGGCGACCCGAGCAACGATGAGATCGAGGGTCTCGGAGATATTCTGGACAGGAGTCTGCCCAGAGCCCGGCACGGAGGCGACGTGAGGGGCATTATCGATCGGCTCGACTACATTGCCGATCTTGGTTTCACCGCCGTGTGGCTGAATCCCGTGCTCGAGAATGCGATGCCGGAATTTTCCTACCACGGCTATTCGACCACGGATTTCTACCGGGTGGACCCGCGCAAGGGCAGCAATGAAGACCTGGCGGAACTGGCCCGGACCGGACGCGAAAAGGGCGTCGGACTGATCATGGACATGATAGTCAATCACAGCGGACTGAATCACTGGTGGATGGAGGACCCGCCGATGGACGACTGGGTGCACCAGTGGGACGGCTACGTCGGAACCACCCACGCCAAGTCGCTCAGCGTCGACCCCTACGGCGCCGAAGTCGACAGGCGCGAGTTCTACGATGGCTGGTTCGTGCCGTCCATGCCCGATCTCAACCAGGACAATCCCCTGATGTCGGAGTACCTCATCCAGAACGCCATCTGGTGGATCGAGTACCTGGGCCTGGCCGGCGTGCGCATGGATACCTATCCGTACTCCGGGGCGGAGTTCATGGCGGAGTGGACGCGACGGGTGATGGAGGAATTTCCGGACTTCAACGTGGTGGGCGAGGAGTGGACCGAGAATCCCCTGATCGTCGCCTACTGGCAGGGCGGCGCGGAAAAGCACGACGGCTACCGTTCCTGGTTGCGCAGCGTGATGGATTTTCCGCTCAACTCCGTGCTCGCCTCCTCACTGGTGGCCGAGGAACGGTTTTCTCAAGGCTTTCGATCCCTCTACTCGATGCTGGCGAACGATGTCCTCTACCCGGACCCCAATGAGCTGGTTATCTTCGGGGACAACCACGACATGAGGCGCGTGTACTCGCAGCTTGGGGAGGACTTTGCACTGTTCGAACTGGCCATGGCGTACCTCGCAACCATGCGCGGTGCTCCGCAGATCTACTACGGAACCGAGATTCTGGCTGTCAGTGGCGGCGATCACGGAGTTATTCGCAGTGATTTTCCGGGAGGCTGGGAGGGCGATGCGGTCGACGCGGTCTCCGGAAGCGGCCTGACGGATGATCAGCTCAGAGCTCAGGAACTGGTGAAGACGCTCTTCAACTGGCGCAAGGATTCTCAGGCCGTGCATCGTGGCGGACTCACCCACTTCCTGCCGAAGGACAGTGTCTACGTCTATTTCCGCTACCTGGACGACGAGAAGGTCATGGTTATCCTCAACAAGAATACCGAGCCCTATTCGCTTGCGATGGAGCGCTTTGGGGAAGTTCTCGGCGACGCAGGCAGCGGCGTGGACGTCATTCGCGGCGGTGCGTACGATCTGACTTCGGCAATCGGGTTGGAGCCGCGCACGGCGTTGGTATTGCAGGTTGAGTAAAGCCGGGGACCCACCGCCGGCGCGGCGCATGGCCGCGAACAGCCGGTCGCTGTTGGCCTGGCAGGTTGACTATAGAGGGGAACCATCCGCAGAAAGCCCCAGGTAAAGAGGGAGAATAATGAAGACTGTCGCTTATTCGGTGTTTGGTCTGGTTGTGCTTTTCGGCACGGAATCGATTGCATGCGAATTGGCCGTTTTCGCACAGCCGGCTTACGACTCGCCCCACGGCGTCACGCTTGCCGGCGCGGAACGGATCGACGACGGCGCCGGTTACTGCCAGGTGGAAGGCATGATCGCCAACTCCGTCGACCGGCAGAGCCGCATCCGGTTCCGGCTGCGCCTGCCGGATGAAGCCGACTGGAACGGCCGCTTCCTGGTGTTGGGCAACGGCGGTACGGCCGGTACCTTTCAGGGCGAAAATCGGGCACAGGTCGCCCTGCAACTCGGTTACGCTACCGGACAGACCGATACGGGGCATACCCGGGACGGGCCCGAAGATTGGCTGATACGGGAATCGGAGGACGGTTCCGCGCTACCCAATACCGCCGCCATGGAAGATTTCGGGCATCGGTCCATCCACCTCACCTCCGTGGTCGGCAGGCAACTGGCGGACGCCTACTATGCCTCGGCGCCGGAGCATTCCTACTACTTCGGCTGCTCCACCGGCGGGCGCCAGGGGCTCAAGGCCATGCAGCGCTATCCCGGGGATTTCGACGGAATTGTTGCCGGTGCCCCGGTTTTTTCACTGACCCGCCTGAACATGTCACAGGTATGGATGGCGAAGGAGGCAGCGCGTCTGGCGTCCGAGGATCAGCCGTTGTCCGCAGCTCAACTGGAGCTCATCCATGATGGCGCACTTACGGCCTGCGATGCGAACGACGGGATCGCGGACCGCCTCATCGACGATCCTCGCCAGTGCGGATTCGATCCCGGCGTGCTGCAATGCAGCGGATCGGAGACGCCGCCCATGTGCCTGACGGAGCGTCAGGTCGATTTCGTCCGCATGGTCTACGATGGGCCCGTCACCGACGCGGGCGAACGGCTCTACCCGGGCCGCGTCGCGGGGGGCGAGGGCAACGGCAGGCAGGGCTGGCAAGCCTTTCTTGGGGCCGCCTGCCACAATGCCGAGGCGACGGGGCGCTGCGATCTGGTTGCCCGTGCCTGGTTTCAGGAGCCCGGCATGAACATGATGGCCGAGTTTGACATCAATGATCCGGCCGACGTCCTGGCGGCGGATACGTCCTTCTATTCGGCCGTCACCCGGGCGGACAATCCGGACGTGACGCCATTCGTGCAGCGAGGCGGCAAGGCGATTCTCTACCACGGCTGGAGCGACACCAACGTCACGCCCACTCCCACCGTGGAACTGTACGAGGCGATGCAGGACACCGTCTCCCGGAAACGCGGCGCCGATGACTTTCGCGATCATGTGCGCTTGTTCATGGCGCCGGGGATGGCGCACTGTGGCGGGGGAGAAGGGCCCAACGACTATGTGGCTTCGGTCCTGGAGGCTATCGACGCCTGGGTGACCGAGGGTGACGCGCCGGATGCGATCGTGGCGACCCACGAGGAGCGGGGCATGTCCCGTCCCTGGTGTCCGTATCCCCACGTCGCTCGCCTGAGTGATCCGAATCTGGACCCCAGCGAGGCCGACAGTTTCCAGTGCGTCGCGCCGCCCGAGTAGCCGTCGGTGGATTTACGTTAGACAGGCCGATCGGGAGCACGGGTGAACGGCGTCAGAGCTAGGATCAAACACAAATCGGTACGCGATCGGGATGGCCCACGGTCAGGGCTGGCCGCTTTCGCGGCCTTTTTGCTATTGCAGACATTCGCCGGTGGGGCAGGGGCGCAGGATTCGGCCCCTCAAGAATCCCCCAACGTACTGCTCATCATTGTCGATGACCTTCGCCCGCAACTGGGCGCCTACGGTTTCGACGTCATGCGCACGCCGAACATCGATCGTCTCGCCGAGGAGGGATTGCTGTTCCGTCGAGCGTACGCCCAGTGGCCCGTATGTGGTCCGTCGCGGGCCAGCCTGCTGAGCGGACTGCGGCCCGACACTACCGGCATCTACAACAACGGTCGGCGGCTGGATTCTGCGGACACCGAGATCGTTTCCCTGCCGGCGCACTTCAGGCGCAACGGCTACCGGACGCTTTCCGTCGGAAAGGTCTACCACTCTCGGAACGACGATCTGGGCGCCTGGAGCGAACAACCCCTCAATACCGCGCCGAACGACGACAATTGGCAAGGGTATGGCTCTCCCGAGACCCATGAGTTGAGGCTTCGCCTGTGGGAGGAAGCGCTGGCGGAGGATCCGAATGCGCTGTTCCACCAATTCAACGCAGGCGCCGTGGAAAGAGCGGACCTGCCCGACAGCGAGTATCGCGACGGCAAGATCGCCGACATGGCCGTGGAAGTGCTGCGCGAAAACGCAGGCCAACCGTTCTTCGCCGCAGTGGGATTCGTCAAGCCGCACTTGCCGTTCGCCGCGCCGAGCCGGTATTGGGATCTGTACGATCGCGCCGACCTGCAGCCGATGGCCGGTTCGACCCGGCCTGATGGCACGACGGAGATTCCCTACATCTACAGTGAACTGGAGTCCTATCGGGGCATTGGGTCGGACGACGAACTGACCGGGGAGCAGGTGCTGGAGCTGATTCACGGATATTTCGCCGCGGTCAGCTTCGTCGACGCCCAGGTCGGCAAGCTGCTGGACGAACTGGACCGTCTGGACATCAGGGACAACACCATCGTCGCCCTGGTGGGCGACCACGGATTCCATCTGGGCGAGCAGGGCATCTGGGCGAAGCACAGCCTGTTCGAACTGTCGTCGCAGACGCCGCTGATTGTCAGCGCTCCCGGTCAGGCGACTGCCGGCGCCTCCACGAACGCGCTGGTGGAGCTGGTCGACATCTACCCCAGCCTGGTGGAACTGGCCGGGCTCGATCCGTCGCCTCGTTTCGACGGTGAGAGTTTCGTGCCGCTGATGGACGACCCGGACACGCCCTTCAAGGATGCGGCGCTGAGCCAGTATCGGCATTTCATGGAGCCGTATCGGGAAATCATGGGATACAGCATCCGGACGGATCGGTACCGGTTTTCGCTCTGGCGGGATAACGCGCGCCAGGGCGCAGCATTTGCAAGGGAGTTGTACGACCTGGGCGTCGATGGCAGCGAGTCGGTCAACCTTGCCCACGATCCGGCGTACGAGGTCACAGTACAGGACTTGACGAATCGAATCGACGCTTTACGCGGAGGCAACACGCCCTGACAGCGGCACGCTTGCCACAGACTGCCAGTGCTCTATCCAACCGATACGCCACTATCAGTTGGACAGGGCACTTCATACTTGCGCGAACCACCGCTTGTAGTCAGGATACGCAGCACGCTCAAACGTTATTCTTCTTGATCAGACAACCAACCTTGGGAAAATCAATGAAAAACTATCTATTCGGATTCCTGGCTTCCTCAGCCATTGCGCTACCCGCTTACGGGGCGCTCCAGGCCGGCGATGATGCGCCATTGTTCGAGGCGACCGCTTCGCTGGCGGGCGAGGCGTTCGACTTTTCGCTTCGTGACGCGCTCGACGAAGGACCGGTCGTGGTCTATTTCTATCCGTCAGCTTATACGCGCGGCTGCAACATTCAGGCGCGTGAGTTTGCCGACAATATGGAAGCCTTCAACGCCGCAGGCGCCAGCGTGATCGGGGTCTCGCTCGACAGTGTCGAGCGGTTGAACGACTTCTCCGCGGATCCTGAGTATTGCGCAGGCAAGCTTGCGGTTGCGTCCGATGCGAGCGGCGAGATTGCAAGGTCCTACGACCTCAACATCCGCGAGGGCAATCCGGAAGCGACGGATACGCGCGGGATCGCGATCGGCCACGACTTTGTCGAGCGCACGACCTTTATCGTGACGTCCGACGGCAAGATCGCACAGACGATCAGCGATCTTGCTCCGGCCGACAACGTTCTGGAGGCGCTGGAAGCGGTTCAGGGCCAGTAGCCGCCGCGGCCCCTCGCGGGGGCAGTGGCGCCGCGAGAGGCAATCCCGCGCGCGCGAGTGGCAAACGCCGTTCGCCGTGATCCGAGAGCGTCTCGCCGCGGCAATCCCGCGCGTGCGAGCGGCAGACCGGGCGCTTCCGCGCGCCCTTACTCCAGTACCTGCACGGCGTAGTTGAGTACGCCTTCTCCGTCCACGCGGATTCGATACGACTCGACGAAGATCTTGCCGACGATCTCCTGCTGGGGATTGAGCACGAATATCCCGGGGTGGGGGATGCCGTACGTCCGGTCACCGGGCTGGTGGTCTTCGTTCAGGATGCCGAGCGCCACCATGGTTGCGGTATCGATGTCGGAGATGAACGGGTAGGTGATCCCTTCGTCTTCAACGAACGCCTGTTGCAGTTCCGGGGCGTCGTAAGTAATGACGACGATACCGATCCCGGCCTGTTCGAAAGCATCTACGTGCTGTTGCAGCTCCACGAGCTGGTTCTTGCAGAAGGGTCACCAGTCGGCCGAACGATTGGCGATGAAAATAGCGCCGTTTTCGCCCATAAATGCGTCGATCGAGGAGATTTCCTCTCCTTCGTAGAGCGCGCGTATTGGCGGAAACTGATCGCCGATGGCCAGACCCGGGTCGAACCCGTCGGTATCCTCGGCGATGAACATCTCGTCCAGGTTCGGTTGGGCCATGAGCTGCGTACTCCAGGCCTGGGCCAATGCCGCCAGCAGCGCCAAGCCCCCTGCCGGGGAGCGCCAGTTATTCTTCATGATTGTACCTCCGGCTCTTGAATTCGCCGCTGACTGCCGATTGTCTCCGGTCTCGACCCGAACTACAAGCGATCATCCGTCTACCAATTCGTCGCTAAATCGCTAGTGAGCCAACGCCTGTACCACTTGTTCGGCGATGGCCAGCGATGACGTGAGTCCCGGCGATTCGATGCCGTACAGGTTGACCAGCCCCGGTATCCCATGCGCGGCAGGCCCCTGGATCATGAAGTCGCCCGGCGGATCGCCGGGGCGGATGAGCTTGGCGCGCACGCCGACGTATCCGGGCGCCAGCCGGTCGCGGTCCACCTTGGGCCACCAGGTCCGGATGGCGTCGTGGAATCGGTCCCGGCGCGACTCGTCCACCGCGTAGTCGGGCGCGTCGATCCACTGGACGTCCGGACCGAATCGCGCCTGGCCATTGAGATCGAGGGTGACGTGCACGCCCAGTCCGCCGGGTTCCGGCACCGGGTACACCAGGTGGCGAAACGGGTGTTTGCCCCGGTAGACGAAGTAGTTGCCCTTGGCGAAACGTATGCGGGGGACAAGCCGCTGCGGCAGGCCGTCGATGCGCCGCGCAACGTGTTCCGCGGCCAGTCCGGCAGAGTTGATGACCGTCCTTGCCTTGACTTCGACCGGCTCGCCCGCCGATCGGATGCGCAACCTGAAGCCTTCCCCGTCCACCTGCGCCCGCAAAAACTCGCATCGCAGGGCGAGGGTTCCTCCGGCTGCCTCCAGGTCGCCCTGAAACGACATCATCAGCCCGTGGCTGTCGACAATTCCGGTGGAGGGTGAAATCAGGGCCGATGTACAAACGACCGCAGGCTCCAGTCTTGCCGCCCCCGCCTGGTCCATGATCGTCAGATCGTCGACTCCGCTTGCCTGCCCCTGGGCCTGGATCGCCTCCAGTTCCGCGTGTTGGGTTTCGTTCGCCGCGACGATCAACTTGCCGCAGCGCCGATGGCGGATCGATCGATCCCGGCAGTAGCGGTACAGCAGTTCCTTGCCGCGAACGCACAGCTTCGCTTTCAGACTGTCGGGCGGGTAGTGAATGCCCGCGTGGATGACCTCGGAATTGCGCGACGAGGTTTCTTCGCCGATCCGCCGGTGCCGCTCGATCACGAGCACGTCGCGGCCGTCGATTGCCAGCGCCCGGGCAATGGCGAGACCCGCAACGCCCGCGCCGATGACTACCGCATCCTGCGACTCCATGGGCGGATACTAGCGACCCGAGGGCTTATCCGCGAGTCGTCCGGGTTCTCTGACAACGATTCTGCAACTCGAGGGCGGACAACGGTCGAGGTCGTCGCGTTGGCCATTCGGTACTACGATTGGGGTATTCTGAGCGCACCAATCCAGGAGACGCTGCAATTGAACAATCCCAGGTACTGGGCTTCCCAGTGGTATGCAACCAAATTTGCCGAAGCACCCTGGCCAGGGGGGTGGTACTGGCACGATCAACAATACAACTGGCACGGTCCCTACGAAACCGAGCATGACGCCGCAGTTGCATTGAAGGACCACCAGGAGCAGGAGCGCGAAGCCAGCGACGCGCATGAGCGAGCGCGGCCGCAATTCGAACTCTATTACCACCCGTTGTCGACGTATTCGCAGAAAGTCCTGATAGCCATTTACGAGAAGAACCTCGTGTTCAGGCCGCATATCGTTAACCTGATGGTGGAACGGGAACGGGAGCAGTACCGCAAGATTTACCCCCTCGGAAAGATCCCGTTGATCGTGCTCAATCACGGCCCGCTCATACCGGAGTCCAGCATCATCATCGAGTATGTCGACAGCCTGGGCGGTGCGCCACTGATCTCGACCAATCCCGACGTGGCGCGCAAGACGCGGTTCAAGGATCGGTTCATCGACTTCTACCTGACCGATTCAGTAGTTGCGTTGTTCAGCGAAAGCCGTAAGCCGAAGGGAGAGCGCGACAAACGGAAAATCGAAACGGCTCGTTACCGTTCCAAGGCGGTGTACGACTTTCTGGAATACGAATTGAGCGAAAGCGCATGGGCCAACGGGGACGAGTTTTCGCTGTCGGATTGCGCTGCGGGGGCCGCATTCTGCTACGCCGACAAGTTCATGCCCTATGACGAGTATCCTGTCGTTTCCGCGTACGCCGAGCGATTGGCGGAACGGCCTTCCATCAGGCGCGTTCGCGAAGAGGTGGAGTCACGCAGGACCGATCAAGTCTGAGAGTCATACCCTGCGGGCGCCACCTACGGTCGCTATCGAGCTCCCGAGAGCGCATTCGAGGCTCGGTACTTGTGATGCGGGCTCAGCGCGTAATGCTGCGACAGGAGATCCTGGCCAAAATCTCCGGTCAGATCTCGCCAGACCGAATGAATGTGATTAGCGCCGTTCTGCCGGTTGTCGTACTCGATGAGGAACGTCGGACCCTGAACCCGATAGTAGTGGGGCTCGCCGAACTCATCGCCCCCGGCCCAGCCGAAGTGAATCTCTTCCACGCCTGCTCTGCGAATCTCCGCCAGTTCCGCGTCCGCCAGTTCGGGGCGGATTCTGTACGCATACTCCTCGACCAGTTGCATGAGGAGCTCGGCCTGTCCCTCGTCCATCTCGCGGACCGAAAGCCCCCGCGGCGGCCCGGGCTCGACTTGCACGATCTCGCGAGTCTCGATGTCTACGGGCGGCTCATCCGCGTAGACAACGATCTCCAGCTGTTCGTCGTCGAACAGGTGAAGGAGGCGTCTGGCCATTTCCTGCTCGTCTTTCAATACCTCCATCCCTGCCTGGGCCCCATTCCGTATCCGCGCCGGATTGGCGCCCATGAACATCGGCGAGGTGGAAATGACCTCACCGTCCTGAATGGTGACATTCAACGACAGGTGATGCCCCTCCACGCGCCAGCCCCAGTTGCCCTCGGTCGAGGGATCACCAAAGATCGTGACATAGTAGAGTTCGGAATCGCGCCTTTCGTTTCGCTCGATCTCCCATAGAATCTGATCCAGGTACATCACGCCAAGCGCCTTGGACATGCCCTCATGGCTGAGCGCCGTGCTCATCAGACGATGACCGAGCTGACTTTGAGGGACAGTCATGAACTTGTACGGCATCCCCTTTCGCTCGCCCATCCTGGGAATGTAGTGCCAGTCGTAGCGGTTCTCGTCGTCGAAAGCGAGGTTCGCCATTCTCCGGCTTTCCATATGGAGGGAGCGCAGGAAGTCTCGTGCGTTCTCTGCCATGACCGCGGCGATGTTTATGCCGTTCGACCAGCCGGCGGAAACGACGAGTAACAGAAAGGGTATCAGGGCAATCTTTGCTCGCATGGCGATCTCCTCACGGTGAGGGTTCCACCGGGGAGCGACATTTGGCGCCCAAACAGCCCCAAGTCTCCCCCTTGGTGGCTTTAGTCGGAACTTCACGCGCCGATTTGGCGGATAGTGTAATCGTATCAGTCGGTTAGCGTTATTCAACCTGGACGCGCACTGGGAACATTTTCGCCGGATCGACGTCGAGCAGTTCGAACGCGCGTCTTTGTAGGGGTGTGGGCTGGGTAGCCACGTTGAAGCGGTTCTCGGGGTTGTCCGGCAGATGCACGGTGTTCAGCGTCAGCGTGGCCAGGTCATCCAGCAGGCTTGGCAGGCTGTGCACGGGCAAGCCCTCGGCGGTGCGCCCGGTGGCGCTCTTGCGGCGCGCTTGTTCGGACGTTCGTGCCGGTTGCACGGGCGAGGCGCGCTGGGCGGCGGCGCCTTCGGGATCGTCGTCCTCGAACAGCATCGGGGCCAGGCGCCGCCGCAGGTGCCATTCCACGTGGCAGGCCAGGGCGCACAGGAACACATGGGCGCGCACGCGCTCGGGGCTGTACACGTACACGGGCCGGACCTGAAGCCGGGCGCTCTTCAGATTCCGGAACGCACGCTCCACGCGGGACAGCGATTTGTAGGCGGCC